>CAYMBJ010000025.1:0-50815 GCA_964388665.1 uncultured Pseudobdellovibrionaceae bacterium
ACTGCAGCCAGCCTCAATACTGGAGCGACATTGGCGAGATTTGTGAGGGCTCTATACGCGAATTCAGGTTCCTCATCCATGCAAACCTCACAGCAAAGCTTGGTAGATAATTTTGACGCATTCATTAGACAATTCGTATTGCAAAACATTGATTTTCAAATGGGTGTAACAACGACTGATGCTTATCGCAATCAATATTTCACGGGTTCAAATGATGGGAGTTTGTTGAAAAGCTTTAGCGCTTATGGGACTTCGACAAGCGCTATACTGGGAAGACAAACGGCCAATTTGCAGGACAATTTTATGAAAATTATTCTACAAGGAGATAAGGGGAGTAGTGATGAAAGGGCATTCCAATCCATGAAAGTTGTGCTTCGAAATCCTCTAAATGGAGCTTTACTTCGAAAGGATGCACAGTTGGCCATCATCGTCATCAGTGATGAAGATGACCTCAGTCACGATCAAGACTACTGGATTGAAAACCATAGTTTGGATTACTTAGCAGATCCAAATATCCACAACGTTCAAGATTACGCAGCTTTTTTGAAAGAGTTAAAAGGAGGCCTTGAAAAAGTGAGTGTGCATGCCATCGCTATTGAGGATGAGGCGTGCAGGCAAAGCTTGGGTGGCAAGAAGCGTAAGTTTGGCAAAAGGTATTTTGATTTGGTCGGTATGACAGCCGGAACTAAGATTGATCTTTGCTCCAATTTTTCCGAGAGTTTGAAGTTCAATTCAAATTCCATTGTGAGCAAAACCGCAGTTTTTCATTTGAACAAATCACCCAAGTCTCCTGAAACGATTGAGGTAAAAATGCGCGGGGAGAAAGTTCCTAAAAGCAATGTTGAAGGCTGGATTTATTTCGCTGAAACGAGAACTCTTCAGTTTTATGGAAAATGGATTCCTTTACAAAACGAAGAGGTCATTGTGAGTTACGAGTTGGTGATGTAGATAAACTTTTGCTTTTGTTTTGTAAGCACTTGGGGGTGGATATGAAAATGCGAATTGAAAAACTGATACAGCAACTCGACACCTCAAGTGACAGAAAGGCTGACGCTGTCATTCTTAAGCTAGCTAACATTGGAACGCCCGCGGTCTCTGAGTTGATTAAGGCCGCCAGCGAAGAAAGGCATCCCCGTATTCGCAAGTGGTCGATACAGGCCTTAGGGGTCATTGGTGATAGGCGTGGCGCTCCACTGTTATTGGCGGCATTAAGTGAAGATCGCATGACTGTGCGGCTGCATGCAATTAAGGGTTTGCAGAGAATGAAGTATTTAATGTCAGCTAAAGCGATTGCTCGGCTTTTGGAAGATAGTAGCGGCGGAGTTCGAGTCAATGCTCTCTGTGCTCTGATGACTTTTAAAGACAGATCCGTACTTCCTCAAATTCGCAAACGATTGGATGATTCCAAGTGGTACGTAAGGCAGAATGCCTGTGTGGCCTGCGGGGTATTAATGGATACAAGAGCTCTTGCCAAACTCAAAAGAATTTCATCAACCGACGACAAAAAGGCAGTTAGGAACGCAGCAATTGATGCAATTGGAAGAATTGCTACCGAAAGCATGTGTGCTCGAGGCAAATAGAGTAATGAGCTCTGGGAATGTTGAAAAGCCACTCATCCATTATTTTCAAAAGGATGTCGTGGCCTTCGTTGGGAGCTCTTGAAACATTCGAGGAAAAGGAAAGGAATCAGTTGATTCCGAGCTTTTCTGCTATCTGCTCATCTGACATTTTTATGACATTTGGATTGCCGCCATTTTCTTTGTCTTTGCAATAACCGGTGGCCTTGGTGCCTTTGACTTTGAATTTGCGTGATACCATTTCTTCGCAGGCTGGACGACTCATGCAAATCGCTTGCGGAGTTGCATTTTGGCTTGCGAGTTGATCATCGTCAGCCAATGCGAGGTGGCGTGATTGTCCGGGACCTTCTAAAATGCAGATGACCTGGGAATTAGATTCGCGTGAGCCCCGATCTGATTTTGGCTTTTTGGAATCGTCCTCAGAATCAGGGTGGGGCATGCGCTCATGTTTGCCGTGCTGGCCCATCTCATTTTGCGCCATATTCTTTTTGTCTTTGCAGTTCTTTCCGTCTTTGGCGGGTTTGTCACTGTCGCCATCACTTTCGCCCATGTCGCCCATATGCTTTGCGCCAGGAGGTTTCATCATGGGTGGTTCTCGGGTCGGTCGGTTTCCTGGAGCGGGTTCTTCCATTGCTGGCGGCTCTTCATCTGCTGCATCTGCAGCGCCCATCGCAGGCATTTCTTCGGCAGACATCTCTTCCTCCGGTAAAGTGTCGTTACTTTGTGCCACGAGGTAGCCGTCACCGCCACCGGACTTTTGCAGTGATGAGTCTCCCAAATCAGTACTCTGCACTTTGTTGCAGTTTTGAAAAGTAAGAGTCATGCCTGCTAAAAATAGAACAAAAAAAGAAGTTTTTAGAATATTCATGGTTCCCCCAACTGTATCCATTAAAAATGGTACCATTGAGAGATTATGCAAAATTGATTCCGCCTGCTTGCTTATTCTTTTAGATTTGAGTGAGCATATTTTTTCCACTGTCTAAAAAAGTGTAGACGAGTGAACGAGAAGTAACGGCTTGATCATAACCTATTCAATTTATCAAAGCGTTTCATTGTGTGGCAGCATTCGAAAGCGTTTCAAAATGTGGCGTCGCTTTTAGAGAGGGTGTTTGCCCTCTCGTTCTCTCGTGCACTTATTGTTGTCTTCAAGAGGGAAGTTAGATTCCTCCACCTAAGAGGCTTGGCACTGAATAGGTGAGTACTGGTTTCATTATCTGGCCGTCTATGTTTTGTC
Source organism: uncultured Pseudobdellovibrionaceae bacterium (assembly GCA_964388665.1). Classification (GTDB taxonomy): domain Bacteria; phylum Bdellovibrionota; class Bdellovibrionia; order Bdellovibrionales; family Bdellovibrionaceae; genus CALCCV01. Next base: position 2,812 of record CAYMBJ010000025.1, read on the forward strand.
CCAAAATGGTAACACTCTCCGGCTTCAGATCAATAAAAACGCCTTTGACTGCAGATGGTTTTTTAATTTTGTTGTAAGCAACAAAATCACCCTTTTGACTCATCTCTTCGGTCAAGGGTCCAATCATAAAGCGAAACAAAGCCATTTCAATTTCGCTAAAAATCTCTTGTGGACCATCAAAGTGAAGAATTGAGGTTGGTCTGGTGGCGTTCCTTTGGATGACGGGGCCTCGCTGGAGATATCCGATGGCCAGCTCTGGCTTGCCATTGGTTTCGCCTTTTGTGCGAGCCAATACATTCCAGCCAATGCCACTGCCCGATTGGTCGTCTTCAAAGAGGAGGCATTTGACTTCGCTTGCGACTTGAAAAAACTGTCTATGAAAATTGCCATTTTCGCTGCACACTTCGAAATTTCGTGGTGCCTTTCGAAAAGACATCAATGGGGCTCGTTGATAGTACTCAGCTAGCTGCTTGTTGAGGATCTGCTCCAAAAAAGTTTCTGACATAAGACCACTTCCACCATGGGGCATGCCGAACACATGTCCAAGCTCATGAAGAACAGCATATTTGAAGAGACGCTCACTTTTCCAAGCATTTGAAACAAGATTGCCAGGATTGTGATAAGTGACGCTTCCTTTGTCGCTGCCAATGAGAACAACTCCGCTAGCGGAAAGAGTTTTCTTATCATACTCTTTTCGGATACTGACGCCGATGTATTTTTGTGGATCTTTTAAATGGTCCAACTCGTCTTTGTCCAAAAGTGAATATCCCAATTTGAATTGAAGGGGCGTGTTTTCAGAGCAGAACTCGTTTTCGATAAACTCCTGATCTGCTAGACGCAGGAAACCTGGTTTCGGTGGGCCTTTGATCGCAAGTTCATCTTTCCAATAGTCTAGGGCTTCGCGAATGATTGTACGAGCGCGATCTCTGTTGATGGACATGTCGTCTTCACTGAGATTCACACAGTAATTGACTTTGTCTGCACCGCCGCGGCTGCCTTTGATGAACCAAGGGTTTTTTGCGGTCACAAAAACTTCTCCGCCAGTGCTGACAAACACACCAGCGTGCGTGAAAAGTGGTAGGAACGGGCTCAGGGCAACTGTCATCAGGAGTGAAACAATGTTTGATTTCACGAATTGGCTATGGATGTGGTCTTTGAATTTCACCGGTAACTCCTTTTTTTCTAAACATATACTCATTTTGAAGCGGGGTAGACACATAGATCACTTGGCGAAATCCCTTCTCGTGGCGGTCCAGCACCATTGAAATCTTGCTGCCCGGTCCATTCTCGCGAGAATACAATACAAAGACTATTTCTTCGCCAAGTCGATTTTCCTGGGAGCCATTTTCTGTAAACTGATAGGAAACAGTACGGAGTTCGACCACCTCAATTGCAAAGATGGGTTCAAAGAATGCACCCAGTTGGTGCAGGAGAGAGCGAGCTAAGCTCGAGCCTTGTTGTTTGTAAAGATCTGCGGTGATATTCAAACTAAAAAATGGATTCAGCAAAACAACGGAGCTCTCTGTGCAAGCCAGGGGACGCCATAACCATTTTGCCAATGACTCAGAACTTGGTGGTGTAAACGAATAGGTGCACTTCGACTTTTCATCGAGTCTACCAATTGTGCATTTTTCAATTGTGCATTTTTCGAAAGTTGTTAGCATTTTCAGCCCGTCTCCGCAGGTGAAGGCCTCAGTCAGTGCTGCTGGCGGCCAAAACGCTTCGTGTTGAGCAAGCAGGCCTTTAGGATCAAGCACCTCATAGGCCTTGCATTGGTCTGAGATCATTATTGTGCATAAAAGCACGGTTGCAAAAAAAGCAATGTTCATCACACGTGTATTTTTTGTCACCGGTGCACACCTTCACAGGCGGCAACGGGCTCGCAGCGAAAACGTAGCACTGTGTCCTCATGGCCCCTTACCAATTCCTCGTCCTCGTCAGGCAAAGCATAGATGGATTTTAACTCTTGCTCCTTTTCGTCGAATTGAGCAGGTGGGAGAGTCATTCGCAATTGCATATAGTCTTTAGCAAAAATAATGCTCAGACTTCTCATGCGGCCATTGTGAAAGAAGTAGAACTCTTTCTTCCGATCTGACTTGTAGTTTTCGTAACAAGCGCTGCCACTCGTTAATAAGTTCACCTGTGGGGGCTCTTTATCTGCCGCCAAAAGTCTACGCACCTCTTCGGCCGAAAGTTGGTCGTTGTACACTTGAAAATGGCAGCTGTGCGGCGAATACTCCGGCGGCAATCCCATCCCAGCTGGGGAACCGCTATATTGAGCTCTCAGTCGAGCATACTCTGCTTCACTAACATCCTCACCGTTTATCTGAAATACGGCCTCGCTGGGTTTTTCCGCAAAGAATTTTTGGCGAACTCGAGAGACAAAACGAGCCGAAGCTTTTGGTAAATGGACGGTTGCATCTTCATTCATTGCAATGTCCATTTCAACAGGAAATGGCCCTGATGAGTCCCAGCGAAGATGCGGCAATCCAAAGCGCTTGAGAGGTGAAAGCGTTCGCGCAAATTTGGCGATTATCAATGCTGACGAGCGACTCTTCATTTCGGAACCAAGTCTCCCGTCGCCCGCAACGTTGACCAAGCCCACTTCAGAAAAGCTTCCCTCACTATAGGATAGGCCGTTTACGGAGTAGTTGATTGTACCATTTATTGTTAAATTTAAAGCTTCGCCAACCTGGTCAAAGTTTAGATCCAAATGCAAATTTTGCCTGATTGAGAAACTGACAACATCCATTTCTTTTTTGAGATCTTCATACCTGGCTTCGTCTTTTATTGAAAAATTCATTTCCATATTGCCTGTCACAATCATCGGCAGTTGGTTTGAATTCATGGGGTCAACTTTGACATGGCTTTTTAAGATAAAAGGACAGTCCTCGCCGATGAATTCGACTGTGACTTCAAATCCATTGGGATCAATGTCTCCGCCAACGGAGCCACCGACATTGCCGCCTGCGTAATCATCAGGGGTGAATTTCCATTTGCAGGTGCCAAATCCTATACCCAGATCTACGGAATACTGACTGTTGGATTGGGTTTTCTCACTGTAGCTCTCGCTCCAGGTTGCGATGTTCTGATAAATTTTTTTGTTTTTACTAGCAACATTGCTAAAGGCCATTTTGCCCTCTGTGTCGAGAGGTTCATAATTGGGTGGTGGCGTTGGCCCTCCGCCTGAGCCACCTCCTGTGCAGGCGGCAATAAAGAGACCCATCATGAAAACAATCCCTGTCGCAATCCGTCGAGTCAAAGGAACCCTCCTCCTAAAAAAATGAATGGCAACCACTATTAAAAAAACGTGAACCTGTTGCCTTGTGAGTGAATCCAACAATATCATTTATTAAATGTCACATGATTTTTCGGTATTTGAATTCGACGATTATAAGAGCTTTCTCAAGAAGGCCATCAAGAAGGGCTGGGAAAGCAGAAAGTCATTCACATTAAAGTGGATAGCGGCGCAGTTGGAGATTCAATACACCTATCTTTCAAAAACACTCAATGAACCAGGCAAGCATCTGCATGAAGCGCACGTTTTGAAAATTGCTGATCTGCTTGGGCTAAATGATTCTGAGCGCGAATTTTTGCTTATATTGCGAAATGAACAGGCCTCACAGTATGAACATCAAAGAGCTTATTGGCGTCAAAAGCGAGAAGAGAATAAGAACGCGTATGAACTGCAGTCGGCAAGGGCGAAGGTAAATATTGACGACGGAGAGGCTTTTCAACGCTATCTCATGGACCCTTTGGCGATGGTGATCTATGTCGCAATGTTTTGTCCAAAATACCTCGCGAGTCCTATTTGTTTACAGCGAAAATTAAATATTTCGGATTGCCGATTTAAGGAAATATTGCGGCTCATGCATCAATGTGGATTGATTGAACTTGATGCCAATGATCCCTACAAGATTCGACGAACTCTCAATGCGAGTTTTCATGTGGGAACCAATCACCCCTATATGAGGATTCATCAAAGAATTATGAAGACGGCAGCGATTGATCAGATCTCGCGCACTGATGAAGACAAGAAGTACAGCATCACCTCCACATTCAATGCTGACCCTGTGACATTTGCTGCTCTCAAAGAGGAGTTTCGTGCCCTTTTGGCCAAGGCCGAGAAAATCGCATCGAAAAGCCAAGACACCAATGTGTGCTATATGTCTTTGGACCTGCTCGAATGGGTTTAGAGACTGAAAGCTTGTACCTGCAATACAACTAAATCGTTAAAATTATAGAAAAGCATGATCCCATCCGTAAATTTCGGTTTGCATACTGTTCTCAGATTCGAAATCACTCGAGTCATTTTTCAAGGAGAGCAAACATGAAAAGGAAAGAAAATAGAAAAAGCGGATGGCGTCAGTATTTTACATTGGCAATTTCGGGACTTGCGATCACTCTGATTGTGCCGATCGCTGGAGCTTCAAGTAGCTCTGTGTCAGCACGAGCCGAAGACCCCATTGGCGGCTACATTGCGATTGGTCGACCTTATCCTCAATTGTTGGGACTCAATGTTGCCTACAACATCACTGAGGACATTCGTGTACAGCTTGGACATGGAAAAACATCAATCGGCGCTAGTGTTTCGATCAACGAGAGCGGGGCGAATTTTACTAGTGTTTCGGTAGAGACAATTGGCCTGGGTGCGGAATATTTTTTTACGGATTGGAAGTTCAGACCAGGCGTTGGTTTGAGTGTTTCGCAAAACTCCTATGAAGGCAGTGAGCTTGATTCTTTGTACGGAATGAATAAGTCCAACACCCAAGTTCTTGCCTCGGCTGGCTTTGACCTGCAGGCAAACTCGGGATTTCAGTTTGCCGTGGGTGCGCAGTCGGTTGTCAGTGGCGAGTTTGGCGGTTCGGGCGGATACCTCTCGGGCGGATATTTTTTCTAGTCAGCAATATTTAGAGCTTGTCCCAAAACTGAGTTCGCCTCGAGGAAGCCAGAGTTGAGTTTAATCGAGGCACGTCGCGAAGCCTTAGTGAGAGCATGCGGCATAAAAAAAGACACAGGGTCATTTTAGGTCCAAATATCAAAAAATCTTCGTTTTTATGCTGCGGGACCAACTTTTCTCGGCTGCTCTCAAGAAAAGCCCGCAGCTCCTAACCCGGCGCCTCCAATCGCAGTTTTTGCCACACAAGTGTGTCGACTTCGTCGATACGGCAATGAAATCAGAATTGTCCAAACGAAAAGTCAGAAACTAATCTATGAGGTGGAGGCTTTGCGTTGGGCGTTGTCAGAAGTCACAAAAACGATTCTGCTGGTCTCTTTAACAGGAGGAGTTCTCAGTGGCAAAAAGCAATCTTATGCGGACCCTGAAGCGGGCAATTCAACACATGCGACAAGCAGAGAGGCTGGGAATGAGCGATGCCGAGTATGCTGAGCGAATGGCCGGTTTACCGGGACGCATATCCCGACGGAGGCTGTTAAGGAATTCTGCGTTGGCGTTGGCTGCAGCTCCTTTGGTCCCGGCACTTGGCATGACACCCGCCAGTGCCACTGAAGACAGTGAGCTTTCTGGAGGAGTGGATCGAAAAATTGAGGGAGCACTCATTATCGGTGGTGGCGCTGCGGGACTCGCGGCGGGTTTTCAGCTTCACAGACCACGCAAGGACCAGAATGGCCAAATGATCAGGCCAGTGCCATTTACATTGATTGAAGGATCACAGCGCTGGGGCGGAAGAGTATTTACAAAAGAAAATTTTATTGATCGTCAATTCGTCGAAATGGGCGGGGAATTGGTGGACACTGAACACGAAATGATTTTTAGGTTGTGCAAGTGGTTGGGTTTGGAGCTCGAAGAGTTTAGCACTGGCGAAACGGAAGGTCTTGCGGACACTCTTTACCATTTTGGTAATCGAGTGTTTGATCACGAGCAGATCACTCGAGAAGTACGACCCTTAGTGAAGTATGTAGGCAATGTGGTTTCAAAAGTTTATACGACCAAAGCAGGCGAGGAGTATGATGGCTATTTGACCTATCATGCGAAGAATAAGCTAACAGCAGATTTTGGCAAATATGATCAAATGACACTGAAAGATTTTTTGGCCTCGGCTCCCGGATCACCATGGATGCGAATGGCGATCGAGGTGGCGTATTTGGGTGAATATGGACTTGATACGGATCAACAGTCAGCACTGAATTTGACTGAACTTTTTGATGACGATTTGGAAGATGGTTTTTCAATGTATGGCGCCAGTGATGAGGCTTTTCGGATCAAGGGCGGCAGCAGTCAATTGATCAACGGGCTCAAAACTTATTTGGAAGGATTGACAAATCCTTATCGTGACAAAGCTGAATTTATCAGAGGTCATATGTTGACATCGATTCATCAAGTTCGCGATGGCAGTCTCCGCTGCACTTTTGGTCGCCCCAGTGGGGGAGAACTAAATTTGGTTGCTGAAAACGTGATTTGTACGGTGCCATTTTCGACACTGAAAAATGTCGATATGGACACCTTGGCAATTTCAAAAGTGAAACGAAGTTGCATTGACCAAATGGGATATGGAACAAACTCGAAAGTTCTGCTTGGTTTTAAAAACACATTTTGGCGAAAGCCAGAATTGCTCAATGGTTTTCCGGCATCTAAAGGTGAAATTTACGGTGACTTCCGAAGCGCAAGCTATTGGGAGTCCAGTCGCCTTCAAGGCGGCGACCAGCGGCGCGGCGTATTGACCAACTATTTGGGCGGCAGCGAGGGCTTGGCGGCAGGCCTTAACCATAAGGGACGTCCTGATCAGGGTGCGCGAAGTGTGAGTCTTGCCATTGATGATCTTGGAAAGATGTTCGGCCCTCTCGCAAAAGAGCAATTCATTAAGGATCGTTTTCTCATTGCCAACTGGTCGCGAGTGTTTGGCGGTTTTCAGCAAGGATCGTACACCTGTTTGCTGCCTGGGCAATACGGTAGCATTTGGGGCGCAGCTGGCGAAGCGGAGCTTGAGGGAAGATTGCTATTTGCCGGTGAGCACACGAGTTTGGATTTCTGGGGTTATATGAATGGGGCCTACGATTCTGGCTATAAAACAGCCAGAACTTTGCGAAATCGCCTGCACAATCAAAATAGAATCTAGGTAGCGGACCGGGGGTTTAAAGAATAGATTTTACGGACGTAACTTTTTTAGCTATTAGACCTTTAAGCGAAATGGTTTTGCTTCGATAACTCTTTTTTGTGCACACGATGGAGGCATAGTGAAATTGAATTTAAGATTTATGGCGGCAACAGTGTTGGCGATTGCGGCAATGGCTGCAACTGGGAATTTTGCGCAGGCGGCAAAGAACATAAACGAAACCTCAGTGACGACACTAAAAATGAGCGATCCCAAGGTAGAAAACTTTAAGGGAAGCTATGATTTTGAAATGGTCACCAATGTTGTTGGTTTGGCAGAAGGGCGTGGCAATGCGCAAGGACGCTGGAATGTTACAGACCGCTTCTCCGGACTTATGGCCGTGCGCGCATATTCCAACAAAGAAGATCAACGACGTGGATTTCCTAAGAATGAGAAGATGGCTGTTAGTCGCTCACAGTACTTTATTGGCGGCAGCTATTCCGTATTTGGCCACGATCGAAAGATGGATCTTTTGCTGTCTCCAGCCCTGGCTTTTGGCAGTGAAGCGGACAGAGTCAATGTGGACACTCAGTCTGGCCTGGCCTTCTCAGCTATCGGGCAAGGACGACTGGGGCGAAAGGGTAAATTTTTGTTAGAAGGTGGAGTTTTTGCTCACAATCTTTCAGGCGACTTTATTGGTGAGATTCATTTGGGAACCGGTTTCCGCTTTTAGACATTCAAGAGTAAGGGAGCAATTGGCATCCTTCGCTTAGACTCCCTTTCTTGAATTTGAGTTATGTCAGAAGTTTGTAGGCAACTTTATTCTGCTGCCATGGTTTGTTTGAGATTGCGGACATTGCGCTTGGAGTGACCCAAAGTTCTTCGCCCAGTCTCTGATTTTTCTGATGTTCTGCGAATCACTGTTTCTGTGGCCTTGATGGCTTCGATAAGGACCTTGCGCAAGTCAGTTCCTGTTTTTTTAACGTGGAGAATTTGCTTCACTCCAGGATAGCGATAACTGATCATCACTTCGCTATTTTTCAGCGAGCCCAGTGGCGCCTTTGCATCCAACTTAAATTGAACCTCAATGGATTTCGTCTTGCCAGGTCGGCGATCCAAACGCCGTGAGAGTCCTTCCATGTGTTTTTGAGTGTACTCTTCTAGTGCTTCACTTCTGTCAAAGTTTACAAAACGAATTTTTATTTGTGCCATTTCATCTCCCCTAATCATCTCGAGTTAGAAATATTGTCTTTTTATTTACATTTTTGCTCAAACGGAAGCCTCGATGCTACTGCCATCCCGGTTGGATGTCATGATTTTAGTGCGTTGGCCGCGCGGTTCATTATGGAGCGGAGCAGTGAAGCTAGCAATTGCAAATATTGAGATTTTTAATCAGTGCCGAGGGCGCCACTTCAATATCTGTTACGCTAGATGCCGTGTTGAAAACGATTGAAATTGTTTTGGCGGCGGAGAAAGTAAGGAGCCCACGTGAAAAGGAAGCAACGATACAAATTAGAAAATGGCAAGCGCAGGATCGAAGTGCGGATCAAGAGTCCTTATCAACTTTTTGATGCCCGAGATCCTGCACCTTTTCGCGAGCGTGATCTTGATGATGATTTTGTGGAATATATACTTTCATCTGTTCAAGAGTTTTCGTCTGCGACGAAGCTGAAAATAGTCATATACTCGGTGGATCCCGAACCCAAGGAGTTGCCAGAAGAGTCGATTCGGGAGGGAATTCAGAGCTTTTTTTCTTATCGTATCGATTTGCAGCGAGGTCTGTTAAAGAACTATATCAATCGCGCCCAGCTGTTTCTAGGAATTGGTCTGGTGATTTTGGTTTCTTGTTTGAGCATAGCTCAGGGCTTGCAAGTTCCCGAGCCTCCAGGAGCATGGGGAGTTTTGCGCGAGGGAATTGTAATCTTTGGTTGGGTTTCAGTTTGGAAACCGATCGAACTCATTTTGTTTGACTGGTACCCCATAATCGAAAAGATCAGATACTATAAGAAGATTCTCGACACAGAAATTGAGATTTGTTTTAACACCCACTTGCCTCAACTCGACAATAATTTTTGAGGCAGAATGCGCCAGAAGGCCCAAAGCAGCGGCGCCCACAGCTTTGGGCCTTCTGGTACGAGCTTTAGCGATTATGACCAAAAATTATTGTCGAGTTGAGGCTAGTCCGTTGAGGGATTCATGCTTTTAATTGTACTTCAGTTTGTAGGAGCAGCGGCCGGAATTGTCGTTGCCAGTTCCTTTTTAACAAAGTTTGCCGATCGAATTGCAGCCATAACGGGGTGGGGAAGGGTCTTTGTTGGAGGCCTGCTCTTGGCTGGAGCAACATCTCTTCCGGAGTTAATGGTGGATCTAAAGGCAGTGTCGCTGGGTTTGCCTAATCTTGCAGTTGGAGATTTGCTGGGGAGCAGTCTGTTTAACTTGCTAGTTTTAGCAATTCTAGATTTTGCTTTTCCCTCGGAGTTTCGCCACACAGCTTTTTCGCCAAAATTTTTGCATCACTCATTGGCGGCCATGCTTACGATTGTGCTCACGGCAATTGTTGGGGTTGGCATTGTGTCGAGATTCAATCTTGAATTTTTGGGAGTGAGTGCATTTTCTTGGGCCATAGTCTTGGTGTATTTGTATGGGCTTAGGCTGATCTTTTTGGAAGGCAGAATTAAACTAGGTGGCGACAGCGAAGAAAAGGGCAGTCAGGAAACCGCAGGAAATGTGGCAGATGAAGCTTCGTTTGGCAGGTGGGAAAAATTTCGTTCGCTGTTTTTGGCCTCATCAGGTTATTTTTTGTCCGCGAGCGCCATTTTGATGGTAGCTCCCTATCTGGTTGAAGCTGCAGACGAGCTGGCAAAAAGAACTGGATTGGGTCAAACTTTCGTAGGCACGACACTGGTGGCTCTTGCGACGTCTTTGCCTGAACTCATTTCAACTCTCACCGCTTTTCGCATCGGTACTCCCGATTTGGCCTTGGGCAACATTTTTGGTAGCAATGCCTTTAATATGATACTTTTCGTTCCGCTTGATTTTTTGCATCCTGAGGTGCTGTTCAGTTCGGTAAGCACTCTGCACGCGGTTACGGCTTTGAGTGTGGTTGTTGGTACCAGTGTTGCTGTTATGGGGCAACTGTATCGAAAAAAAGAGCGCTCTCGATTTTCTGAACCGAGCTCAGAGACTGTGGTCGTTGTTATAGTGCTATTTTTATTTTTACTTTATCACCTCAAATCGCTTTGATTCATGCTATGGACAATAACGTATTTCTTCTGCAATTATTTTTTTAACTGGCGGGGGTTTTGAACGACTGATGGATAGCAAAATCAAAGAACGAGTGCCCAACGCACCTATTGACAAGTTCAAGCGGCCCTTTCTCCGCTTTATGCAAATTGAAGCTTCTGGCGGATTTGTTTTGTTGATCTGTACGGCAATCGCACTTTTTTTTGCTAGTTCGGAGTGGTCACACTTCTATGAGAGTTTTTGGCACACTCCTGTTGCCAACGCCGGCGGCGATTTGGATTTTGCAGCTGTGACCCATCCCTTAGCTGCTTCAGTGGCGGTCGGATTGCTTTTCCGGTCTTGCTCTCAGTGATGAGCTTTTGGGAGAGGGAAAAGTGGGAACGATGATTGGTGCCATTGGCAGTGCTGTACTGGGTCTGGTCATATTGGCAAAGGTGCTGCCAAAATCTGAGCGACCATCTTGAATTCTTAACAGGCCTGTTTTCTGTTAGTTGGATCTTATTGCTATAATATGATTCCAGTACGGAGGCGCTATGGTCAGAGTTCTAATTTCACTTCTGGCGATCACAATTGTTGGACTCACTACAGATGCGGAGTTAGGCGGTGGTGGTGCGGATGGCGATGGAAATGCTTTGTACTGCCCCATGCAGAGCGCAGTGACTTACTGTGAGAATATTCCCATTCCTAGGGCGTACTTGAGTGGCATCATTGCCGACTCTGTCGAAGCGCTCTGTTGCCAAGTTCCTGATGACTCAAGCGAGCGCTTGCAATCCAGAGGAGATGAAAAGTATCAGCGACATAACTCAGAGGAAGAGTCCACAACGGAATAGCTCACCGCCAGCTTCAAATTCCTCGCAAAATTACTGACCGCGCCATTTGCTGGCGGACAAAGCACTAGTGCTTTGTCCGGAAAGCTTTTTCGTTGTTGCTTCGTCGTCGCGGTATTATTCATACAGCTTCCTCCTCGCGTCTAGAAAAAGCTTCCCTGACAAAGCACTAGGCGTAGAAACCCAGCATTAGAAAATAGTGAAAGCCAAATCCAATCATGACCATGACATGCCAAAGCTCATGGAAGCCAAAGACATTTTTCCAAAGCTGTGGTTTTTTTGTTGCATAGATCACAGCGCCAATGCTGTAGCTGAGGCCTCCCAAGACGAGCAGGGCGGCTCCTGTATCAGACAGATTTTCGAAAATTTCACCAATGCGAATCAGTGCCAGCCATCCCATAATCAAAAACAGACTGGTGTAGGTGATGCGGTGCTGCGCCCACCTAGGCAGTCGCGGTTTAAAATGAGTGTAGAGAATGCCAATGCCAGCAATTGTCCAGACTGCAACCAACAGAATTGTCGCCCAACTGGAATAAACAGCATTGATCAAAACGGTGGTGTAGGAGCCAGCTATAAAAATATAAATCGAAAAATGGTCAAAATTCTCTAACCACTTCATCAGACCGGGATGTAGGCGATATCCATCACTCAAAAAGTGGTAGAGAGAGCTGGTGGCAAAAACCAGAGAAGATGAAATACCAAAGATGAGGCAGGCCCAAAAGTGAGTGGGCGAATCTCTGAGCGAGGCGTACTTCATTAGGATTACGGTGCCTATGATGGAGGCGATCAAGGCAATAAAGTGAGATTGAGCCGCCACCGTGCGTTTTAGGAGGTTGACCCAGTTGTGATTTTTGCGTTTATAAATAAGCATTGTTCAATGTAGCACAGATTTACGCAAACAAAGATCCCAATTTGATTATTTTAGCATTTTCAGGTTTCTGGAGCCATCATTTGGGTTCTGCAGCGTCTGTCCAAGATCTGCAAATTTGGTACAGCTCTTCAGTGAGCTGAGTCACCTGGCCTTCGATCACGCCTAGCTCAGCCAAGCCGATGGTCAATTGGTTCTTGGTTGCAGAGTCGCTTTCAATTGCTTGCAAACACTCTGTCAACGGACTTTTAACATAGTTCAGGATCGACCCTTTGAGTTTGTGGGCCGAGCGCGAAAGCCCTATGGGACTTTGCTCTTCAATGGCCGTTTTCATGGCAAGCAAACAATCACGAGATGTTCCCTGAAAGCGATCCAACATTTCTTGTAAGAAGGTTGGATCTTTTAAATAGCGGCTCTCGAGCTGCGCTGGATCCACTGCCAGATCAGTATCCAATTGAAGAGAAAAGTCGGCGTGATTATCCATCGTGTCTCCTCAGTTTTGACCAACTAAACTTAGCGAAGAATAGGATGTTGGCCCCTGGTCGTTGATGCCGTACACGGGCAGTTCCTCGCTAGACGACTTTTTTTCTGGCTGAACGCTTGGAGAAGTGCTCGATTTTCCATCCTTTGATTTAACCAGATAGTAGCCTTCGCCACGCTTATTGGAGACATCAATTTCAGAGATCTCTAGTTTTCTACGCAAGTTGCAGACGTGAGAGTCAATATTGCGTTTTGAAGTATAGGTTTTGCCCCAGATGGAGTCTTGCAGCACTTCTCGTGACATGGCCACACCAAAGTTGCGACTCAAGTTCACCAGTATTTTGAGCTCGATGGGTGTCAGGCAGAGATCAACGGGGACCCCTTTGGACATAACCGAGGCGGATTGCTTTTCAATATCTACAGAAATATCACCAATGAATTGATGAGTTTCTTTATGGCGAACCGGACCACGTCTTAGCACTGAATCAATGCGAGCACTGAGCTCAACACCTATAAATGGTTTAGAGATATAATCATCAGCGCCAAGCTGAAGGCCATTGACAATTGTATCGGTGTCATTGATTGAAGATAAAATGATGATGGGGATTCTCGCGATGGGGACGGCGCTATGGGATGTGCTGATCTCTTTGAGCAAAGAGATGCCTTCGCCGTCTGGAAGCATCAGGTCCAGAACAATGAGATCAATGGGGTGTTTTTGCAAGATCTCTTTGGCCGACTCCAACGTATAGGCGACATAGACCTCGTGTGTGCCTTCTAAACTCTGCTTTAAGAGATATTGGGTTTCGACGTTATCTTCTATGGTTAAAATCGCTGCCATGCTTTTTACCTCTCCTGATGTTCTTCATTGTTTTTAAATGTACTTCAATGTTGAAACTGCTATTCATTCATCGCTACAGTATTTAGGCTAGTGGAAAGTCCATCTCAGCTCAAATTGTTAAGCGATTGTTGAGTTATCTATATATAGCACAATGAGGTCGGTGCGGGAAAAATTGATTCAATGATTTGCCTCAATGGCGCATGTTGACAAAGGCGAATTGAACGGCAGTCGAGGAAACATAAAATCTTGTGAGCAGCGACCTGATGAACCCGATTACGAGGTTCCCATTTTGAGCCGCAGAGACACAACAAATGGACAGCTCATGCTGAAGTCTAGGTTTTGAAATTTAAGGAAAATTGAACTTATTGACGCGATTCTTTTGATGGTTGTGATTTATTGACTCACCTCAATTTATTATTCAGATGACCCGATCCCTGTGATCATGAATTATGAAAGTTTCTTGATGCTTCAGGAGGGACGATGGGAGCACCGACGCAGCCTCACTTAAACGAAATTGAAATTGAATTTGAGTCTATTGAACTCAGAGCCATGCGTGACGCCGACATTCTTTTTGAAGAGGAGGCGATCAAGGGTAAGCGCAGCACCAGTGTTTTGGTGGTTGAGGATGATTTGGCTACGGCGAGCTTGATTAAGTTTGCGATTTGTAAAGCCTTGAAAACAAAGTGTCGCGTGAAGTCCTTTGCTTCTGGTGAACGAGCTTGGGACTATCTGCTGTCGCTCAAGAACTGCGATTTGCCAGGTCCAGACATTGCTATTGTCGATTATCTGCTGGTTGGCGAAGTGGATGGAATTTGGGTTTGCAAATTGATTGAAGAGATCTTCCCTGAAACCCAGACAATACTTACATCAAGCTTTTCTTATGATAAGCTAGAAAAAGAGATTCATCGGTACCATGCGCATCCGTTATTTATTCCTAAGCCCATTGTTCCGGGAAACTTGCAGAATCTGTTTGATTGAATCAATTGATTCAATTGAGCGATTCGAGTCCACGAATGGGCGATGCTCGGAGCAAGAAAATTTGTAAGGAGGGGAAGCATGGAAGCACAAAGAAGCAACAATCTGACTGGATTGCCAGGTGCGGCGATCAAAAGTGTACTCATCATTGAAGATGATTTAGGACAGCGTCCTTTTTGGGAAGTTGTTATGCGTCGAAATTTTGGCGAGTTCAATTTGGATTGGGCTGTCAGTGGTGAAGAGGCGAAACGCTGTCTCGTGGACTCTCAACAGCGCGATCAGTGCTACGATCTGATCATTACGGATTTGTTTTTGGCAGGTTCTGAGACAGGCTTGGATATGGTCAGCTCCATTCGCCAGTACTTTGAGAGTGTGCCCATTGTGCTCGTGTCTGCTGTCGATGACAATGCTTTGAAGGAGCTTTGCAATGCTGGTGAATCAGGGCTGATTGTACTTAAAAAGCCTCTCAATATTCCTACGATTGAAAGAGCGCTGTTTGACAGTTTGGCTGGCAAGTCATTTTTGGATTCCGCGGATATTGATGAGTCTAAGGGAACTGCCGAGTGAAAGAGTCACCGCCGGCCTTTAAAAAGGTTGTGATCATCACCGGATGTAGCTCCGGACTGGGGCGGGCCTTGGCTGAAAGGCTGATTGAAAGCCAAGAGTTCCGAGTGGTGGTGACTGCGAGGGAATCATCACTTTTCAGAGTTCGTGAAGTCTTTACGGAGAGTGCCGATGTTTTGATTCGCGAAATGGATATGCTTGATGATTCCAGTATCAGTCGGGTCGTCAATGACATATGTCGGATTTGGTCACGCGTCGACGTCGTCGTCAACAACGCGGGAATTTGCTATCGATCTGTTGTTGAGCACATGGATTTTGATGCCGAAATGATTCAACTGCGAACCAACTATTTGGGGCCGATGAGCTTGATCCGCGCGGTTTTGCCAATCATGCGCGAGCAGCGGGGCGGTCAAATTATAAATGTCTCCTCCGTCAGTGGTATGGTCTCCATGCCGACCATGGCTTCATACAGTGCTTCCAAGCATGCGCTGGAGGGAGCTTCTGAGTCATTGTGGTATGAAGCCCGCCCATTTGGAATAAAGGTCACGTTGGTTGAGCCCGGCTTCATCAATTCGGACTCATTCAAAAAGGTGTTGATTTCAAAAAAGGCGGGATTGAGCATTGTTCTCAATGGCCCACATTCGGAATATTATAAATCCATGACGCCTTTTATTGAGAAGCTGATGCGCAGGACCTTGGCCAGTCCAGAAAAGGTCGCCAAGAGAATTGAAAAGCTGATCAAACAGGACAACCCCCCCCTGCGCTTGCCAGTGACTTGGGATGCTGTGCTCTTCAACTTGCTAAGATCCTATTTGCCTATGCGAATCTTTCACAAGTTGATGTTTTTGCTTCTGCCTGGTTCTGGATCCTGGGGTCATGCGGATGCAAAGAGCCCGCCGCCCAAGCCTCAGGAGCCTGCATCTCCACAGATAAAGCCACCTGAAATTCATCACTGAGTGCATCGGCCATGCTCGACCTTCTGGAGTAACATGCGCTGACGACCTGGACTAAGATTAGCAGGCTATGGTCCCTGTTTATTAAGCTTAGGCTCAATTGTTCCGATAGTTCTGCAATGAGTGGCCACTGCCAATGAATAGCGAAGGCAGTGTTCAGATTGCATTATGGTGTTGGGGTATTGGGAGATGGGTCGATGAATAATGCTGCAAATTTATTTGAAATGGCTAAGAGCCATTCTCTTGATTCTTTAGAGCATTTTCTCAATAAGATGAGTGCTTGGACCTGTGAAGACCATGATCAAGCACTGGTCTATCCATGGATGTGCTTGGCCTCTCTATCGAGTTCTGAATTTGTGTTTCACTACAAAATTCTTTTCAGACCAAAAGATCTCCATCTTGTTGTCGCCAAAGTGCTGGGCGGGGAGAGAGAGATGATTGGCGACACTGAAGTTTTTGACTTCGTAAAAGAATTGGTCAATCTGCAAGTTGGAGCCTTCAAGTCTTCTATCGAAACTTCGGGGTTGACCTGCGATGTGAGTCTGCCCGTTGTTATGAATGGCTTCGAAAACTACTTTTTTAAAGACAGAGACAATTTACAGCACGATACTTGGTCTCTTAAAAATGGACGCAGTTCTTTTGTAACAGAAGTCTCACTCGAAATTCTGGATGAAGTGGCATTTGAAAATCGCAGGTTTTTCAATTCCCTTCCCATCACAGGAAAGATTGATTTTCTATGAGCAAAATGGATCAAAGCGCAAACCACCAAGTGAGTTCGATTCTGATTCGCGCCAATACAGTGCTGAACAGCATCCTCGATGCGAACATTGGTTACTTTTGCATCGTAGATCGTCAAGGGAGCGTACTAAGGGCCAATGAAAACCTTGCGATGATAGGCTTTTCGAGCCCAGAAGATGTTCTGAATCTAAAGTTAGGTCAGCTGGTGGGAGAATCAGCCTGGCAAACCATTGAGCGCGGGATTGTTGGTCTAGATTCAGAACATGCAGTTGCCCAGGTACGTACCGATCTCCAAAGAGGCTCTGAACTTATAAGAATCGATTGGCGTGTCTCCAGATTTTCTGTTGCTAGCAGATTTTCTTCGACTGGGAATTCAACTCAAGAGCTCTATTCCTTGGCTGGAAGCGATGCCACTGCTATGGGGCGGCTCGAATCCAAAATGGAAAACATCATCAACCATCTTCCGGTGGGCATTGTCAGTTGTGATCGTACTTGGCGAGTTCTGTCAGGATTTTCACCTCTATGTGGGCGATATTTTGATGCCAATTTTAAAGAAGGAAGTCACTTCATTCAGTTGGTGTGGTCTCACCTGGATTCGACGGATTTGTCTGAAAAGCAAAGAGCCTCCATTGATCAGTTACTCAACGAATCTCCTATATCAAACTCAGCAATCGAGGCCGCAATTCAAGATTTTCCGAAACGATTGCGGATAAAGAGCGCCAAAGAAGCTGGAGTCACCCATCACCTGGACATTCAGTTTCAATTGGATGCGAATTTGCTTGATCCCGAAATTACAATTTTTCTTATAGATCAAACACAACTAGTTTTGACGCAAGAAAAAGTCGCCAACCTGAAGGCCTTAGAAGATCGAGAAGTGAAGCGGATCATAGAAATCAAATCGGTGGGTCCTGATTTGATTAAAATCATTTTGCCAGAGGTTGAAAATCTCTTTTTGCGCTGCTCAGACAGTTTTCTAAAGCAAGACTGGCAAGACCTCAAAAGAAATTTACATGCCCTAAAGGGCAACTCGCGAATCACGGGTTTAAAAACCGTATCACAGGCAGCCATGATGGCAGAAGAAGAGTTGCTAAAAGTGGCATCTTCGGAGCGTACTGAATTTATCAAAGTGCGGCTGCTCGCAATTCAGAATGAGTTGGAACAAGTTCGCTCTATGGCTGAAGCCCTTTATCAATTTACAGCGGCCGATCAAATTCAAGAGACCGTTGCGACTGCAGATCCCATGGCTGGAAAATTGAAATCTGTTGCTGCGGATTTTAGAAAGACCTATGCCTTTTTGGGACGCACGGGTGCTTCATTGATCAAAGATCGCTTGGCAATGATCATGATGGTGTTTAATTTTAAGAGAGTTGCTGATTTTGTTCCGCTGTTTGAGAAGCAGGTGAATCAGTTGTCAAAGGAGCTTGGAAAATCCGTGGCCCTTGAGGTTAGCGGCTCCGAATTTCATCTTGATCCCTCCATTGAGACATTGTTTTTTGATACTGTGGAGCATCTGATTAAGAATTCAATGATACATGGAATCGAAGACAGTGTGGTTCGCAAACTGAATGGCAAACCAGAGCGAGGTGTAATTCGTCTTGAATGCGAGTACAGTTCGGGTCGGTTTCAATGGGCAGTCATAGATGATGGTCGCGGGATTTCGCTCTCAACTTTAAAAATGCGGGCACTTGATCTGCAGTTGGCCACGAGTACAAAGCTTCGCACTTATACTGAAAAAGAAACTCTCGAACTTATGTTTTTGCGTGAGTACTCTACCCTGATTGCAAAGCCAGGTGAATCGAAAATGACCAAGGCCAAGGAGCACGGCATCGGGCTGGCGGCAATACGAGAAGAGCTGGAGGCCAAAAAGGGCAAGATCGAAGTGAATACAAAGTTTGCAGAAGGTTCGAGCTTTTTCGCCCACGTGCCAGCTCCCTTTTTGAAACTGAATTCCAAGCTTTGGCCAGGCGAGGTCGCTTACGCTAAGTTTTCGGCAGCATTTGAGGATCTCAATCACGAGAGCAAACGAATCTTTTTGTTTGCCAATCAGGTGGAATTGAACAGTTTGATTATCTATGCAGATTTAGAAAAGCTCGTCTTGGCTTTGCATGTTTATGCCGGGCAGATCTACTGCCATTCCAAGGTGGTGGTAAAGATTGGCGTGGATGATTCCAAGAGGCGAATCAGCTTTCATTTTACACAGACTCAGATGGACACGCGTTTTGACAATTTTCAGTTTATTGCTCTGCGAGAGATTGCCGGCGACATCATGCAACAGCATGGAGTTAACATCAGTGCTGAGTCTGACGATAATTTTACAATTTCTTTTGATATCATCGTCGACTGTAGGAGGTTGCCAAATTTGGCAGTGGCCTTGCGAAATCAAGACCCCGATACGTCCGTCGTTGCCAAAGAAATCCACCGCTTGCAAAAGAAGTTCGGCTTGCCCATTGCAAATTTGAATTCAGTAGAGCCAGCAGATGTTTCGTTGATCGGTCTTGAAACAAACGAGGAAGTATTGAATAAGATTTTTGACGCCTTCAATTCGAAAATTGCATCGTAAAGGTGATGTGACTTCTTTAGTAAATAGGAATTTATGAAAAGAATATTTATTATTGATAATTCGAACCTGATGCGCCGCCTGTTGCGAGCAGATCTAGAGTCGGCTGGATTTTCTGTTGAAGAGGCGGCCAATGGCAAGGAGGCTTGCGATCGATTAAAGGCACTGGCCAATCCGCCTGATTTGATTATCATGGATGTGCACCTGCATGTGATGGATGGTCTTTCGATGTTAGAAAATTTAAATCAAGATGAGCGTTACAAAACCGTGCTCAAATTTATTTTGACCACCGAAACTGGCCTCGAGGCCCGAAGTCGCGCGAAAATGTTAGGTGTGACTGCATGGATTGCCAAGCCCTACGAAAAAGACAGTTTGCTGATTGTGGTCAATGAGATCATCAATGCGGACTAGCACGAAAGTGGAGGCCATCTGAACGATGGTCTCCACTTTGAAAAGTGTACAATAGAAAATAGTGCAATTGAGCGATCTAGAGAACGATCAGGCTATTGATCGCACTGCCATTGAGTGAGCGAACATGAAGCAAGAATTTGCTCATTTCTAAACCCTTCAGCTCTCTGGTTTCTGAAAAAGGGAAGGCGCCGTCGGTGCAACCTTGTGCTTCAGCAATCTCTGCGATGGGCTGCACCACAACCACTTTAGGTTGAATGCGGATGCGAACTTCTTTCATCAGCATGCAGCTATTGTTAAACTTGCCTTCGATAGTCAAAAAGTTTTTGCCGTCTTGTTGTGTGATAAAGGCCTGTGAGATCGGTGCATACAGATAGTCATCTGCAACGGTGGCGGTGGCTTCTGCCACATCCAGTTCACCTAAAAATACGCCTCCAGATTTTCTAAAGATCTTGTATTTGCCTTGTGGCAAGATCCCAATGTCAATCACTTGGTGGTAAGGCAAGAGCATCTTGAAGCAAGGTCCATCGTAGTAATAGGCTTGTGAAGTCAGATAAATATTGTTGTCCGCCATTTCAAAAGAAACAGGGCCCGGTTTGTAGCAAGTGTTGCGAAACACTCCCTCTGCGGCAATCTGAACATGATCATTGCTATCAAAGCCAATTGGCAAATAGGCTTCTGTGTAGGGTGAGGAAACCAGCTCCGGTCCTGTGGATTGAGCAAGGGCTGTGTTTGTAATACCGAGAGTCAAACTCGCTGCGGCCAAAAATGTGAGCATTTGCTTTTTCATAAATACTTTCCTTCCGTGTGGTGTTTTTGGTGACAGTATCTTTCATAGAACTGTCGCAATGTGCAATACATTATGCGAAACAAGAAAATGCAAGGCCTGTGCCGTGATTAAGGTTTCATCAAATTTGATTCAAAGTGCTGTTAGACTTAGTAGAAAATTAAACCCAGTAATTCTAGGAGAAAAATTGTCATTTCTTTAGGGAAGGTAGTGGACAATATGTCTCAAGCATTGGCTTTTTTCCTGTACGCGCGCTGCAATAGGCACTTTTATTGTCACTCAATTGTACTTCTTTCAGACCCGTCAAAGATTAGGACAACTCAGTTCAGGATAGAGCGCTGGTACAGTCCTTGTATTGGTTTTGATCTGAATTCTCGATCAAGAGAAATTCTGAACAAACCAAAAGGGGAAAACAATGAAATCAATCATCAACGTATTAGGAATCGCATTTGTATCTGTATCAATGGTCGCATGTTTTGAAAACGAAAAGAAAGACTCTCCGGATGGGCCTGCGGCTCCTCCAGCTTGCTTTAGCGAAGCCGAGTTGGCCGCGATGCCGCAGGTGAAAGTTCATGTTGAGTCCATTTCGCGAATCCAAGATGTTGAAGACGAAAATGTAGCCAGATTTGATATTGACTCGCAGATTGAGCTCAATGGAGAGCTTATTCAAGTAAATGCCAATTTACTTGTACCCGGAAACGAAGAGATCACTACAGAAACTCCTGCAGCTGGCGATTACAAAGTGGTGACCACTGTGCGCTGCGCGGGCCTGCTGTGTGAAGATGTATTTTTAAAGTATGACATTATGGCGACAAAAGACACTGGTTGTGCCGCTTCTGAGGTTGTGCAGTTGGGTGTCCTCGCTCAACAAGATTCACAACGGCAGATACTTTCTACGGTCGGCAACTATTATACAGCTAAAAAGGCTGGAGAGTTTAGAACTATGGATGAGACAGTTAGCTTCTTGAGCGCTCTCCGAGCAAATCCAGAGCTTGATTACGGACACTAGTGCCAAGAACGAAAGTTGCAAGCAAAGTGAGTCGGCTGCCGCGCCAGTTTTGCGCGGCGGCGATCATTGGAGCCTTGATTGGCAAAAATTTTCACAGGCGATTGTATAACGTTTGGATTGAGAGTATTTTTTAGTCTATGAATTTTCAAAAAATTCCGATCTGCCCAATCTGCGATGGCTCGCCTTCTGCAACATTTTTTCGATTGCCGTTTTCTGACCCAAAGATGCAGAGTCATCTGAAAAATCATTATGGCAATCGTGTTGATTTATCCATCTTTAAGGATGCTTTGTTTCAAATAGATCACTGCTCTGATTGTGATTTCTATTGGCAGGTCAATGTTCTTTCGGAGCCGAACATGAACCTCTTGTACAATCAGTGGATCGATCTTGAGAGCAGTAGAGAAAAGCAGGCCCAAAAGAATCGCGAAAAGAAACTCAATAAAGTACTGATACTTCATAACCTTCTCAATGCTTTGAATTTGCGAGGGCAGAATCTAAAGATTCTCGATTTTGGCGGAGGCTGGTCTACCTTTGCACAGGCGGCCGCGCTTTTCCAATACGAGGCGTATCTTTTGGAGACCTCCGAAGAAAAGCGGGAGTTTGCCCGTTGCCGCGGAATTCATGCCATTGAATCTCTTAGCGCGACTGAAGACAATTTTTTTGATCTCGTGATTTTGAACCAAGTCCTTGAGCATGTGCCAGAACCGAGGCGGCTTTTGAGCAGCATTCTACCAAAGGTGAAGCCCGGTGGTGGGCTGTATGTTGCGGTTCCTGAAACCAATGTAAGGGAGCCCGTGCTTGCTAAAGGTTCTTTCGAGCCATTGGAGCACATCAACTCCTTCACGCCACATTCCTTGGGGAAGTTGATGCGAACTGTGAGGCTTGAGCTCACCCCTTTTTATTCCGCCCACTGTGGCCTGTCCCTTAATCAAGTGATTCACACTGTAATGAAAAATGCGAAAACTTTTTTTCGTAGCAAAGTACCTGGCAGACTTGGGAAGCCTGCTTTGCGAGGCTTGCCTGTTCACACCTTTGCCTTGGGTAGGCGCTGATGTAAGTACTCTGTTTTAGCTTTGTTGGGGCGAGATCTGTAGGGCCGGTAAGCGAATTTCAAAACAGGTGTTCGAGTGATTGGTCACGAGAGCAATGGCGCCTTTGTGGGACTCAATGATGCCTCGTGCGATTGAAAGACCTAGGCCTGCGCCTGAAACCTCGGACTTTGTTGTGAAAAAGGGATCAAACATTTTTTCGGCCACGACTTCAGGGACGCCTGCGCCAGAGTCCGAAATCCACAGTGAGATGGACCGAGCGTCGACACTGAAGGTTTCAATTTTGACCCATTTCTTTTCGTGTTTGCTGACGGCTTCGATCGAGTTGTTGATGAGGTTAACCAAAGCCTGTTCCAGATTGGCCTCGTGGCCGTGCACAGCGGCGTTGGCGCCAAGGGTAATGGCGAGAGTTGTGTCGCTATTTTTTAATTTGTTTGAGCTAAGAGCAACTGCAGAGTTGATGATCGTTGCCAGATCGCAATCCTTTGCGGGTGTGTCCTCGCCCGCAGATGAGTACTTTTCGAGCGAGCGAACGATTTTTTCGATCCGCTCGCCGGCATTGATAATGCTTGCAATTTTGGAAGCGAGTTTTTCGGGTGTGCCGATGAATTTTGGTAGATTCTTTGCAGCGCCCACCATGATCGCTAATGGATTATTGATTTCATGAGCTAAGCTGGCAGAAATCTGCGCCATCGAGGCGTCTCGGGCAAGTTGCAGGGCAACTTGCTTGGCTCGCTTTTTATCGCTAATATCGAAGCGAATGGCGACGAACTGATAGACCTTTCCGTGGCCGTCCAAAAACGGGATGATTGTGGTCGCGACCCAGTAGAACGCACCATCTTTTGCTCGATTGCGAATCTCTCCACGCCAAACTTTGCCGGCCAAAATGGTTTGCCACAAGTTGGTCATAAACTCTTTGCTGTGAAATCCAGAATTTAAAACCCGATGATCCCGACCGATGACCTCTTCGCGCGAGTATTTGGATATCTTGCAAAAGTGATCATTGACATAAGTGATGAGTCCCTTCGTGTCTGTGCAGGCGACAATGGCGTGTTCATCCAAGGCCGCCTTTAGATTCAATACTTCGCGGAGCAGGGCCTCCTGTCTCTCCTCGCTGTGCTTGCGAACTGAGATATCAGAGACAACGATTCGGCAAGCAGGTTGACCATCTCCTGTTTGTGTGATGGACGCCGCCAGATGGGCCCAAAAGGTTTCACCGGTGCTCCTTTTCATTCGGAGCTCGCAAGATTGTGGATCGGAGGTATTAAAGAGTCGCTTTTTTTGCAAATAGTAAATGTCTTGGTCTTCGCTCAGGAAATAGCGATAAAGAGGTGTCTTTTTTAGACTCTCAGGCGAAACTTGCAAGAGGACCGAGAGGGTAAGGTTGGCTTCTTCAATCAGGCCGGCCTCGCTGACCACGCAGTAGCCAACAGGTGCCAGATCATAGAGATCAAAGTAACGTGAGCGGGCAGCCTCCAAGAGCGTCTGACTCCGACGCAGCTCTTCGTTTTGCATCTCCAATTCGATTTGATGCACTCGCAGTTCGTGCAAAACACGATGGGTTTCTTCTGGTGGCATTGTTTTGAGTCGATCAATCGAAATGTCGTGAACATTGGCAAGATAATCCTCGGCGCGCCGTCGCAGTTCTGGAGGCAAACCTTGGGCTTCACTCTCCACCGAATTTGAAGACGAATCTGAAGCTGAATTTAAAGATGCGCCCGATTCTGATGAACCGGGCAAGAGTGAGCTCTCTTCCTGAATCCGCTGATCCTTTTTAGTCACTTCATTTCTCCTTCGTTTTTGGACGTTCCGTGGTGGCTATTGCGTAGGGGAGGCCATCACTGTCAATAAGGACGCAAGGCACGATATAAGTTGGAATGCGCTTACCATCTTTTGTCAGGCGCTCAGAATCGTAGGGCTTCAGGGGCGCCCCTTCTGCTGCATGTGCCAATAGCGCCAGTTCTTTTGGCTGCAAATCTTTGGGCACATAATCGAGTGGTCGCATTTTGAGTGCTTCGTCTTCGCTCCAACCATAGAGGCGTATTGCACCAGTATTCCAGACGGTGATTTGGCCTTGAAAATCATGAACGATGATGGCCTCACGTGCATCACGCACCACGGACGCCGCTCGATCCAATTCATTGGCTCGCTGAAGATTTGCTCTGGCCTGAACAAAATCTGTAATGTCGATGAACAAGATAACGGCACCTTCAATCAGATTCTCTGTGGTTCGGTACGGCCGGATGCGCATGGAGTACCACTTGCCTTCGAGGGTTTGCACCTCGCGGTCGAAGGGCAGTAGCGTGTCCAGAACTCCCTTGATGTCGGAGCGCATGCTGGTGTAATCGAGCAAGTTAGATACAATATGACAGACAGGTCTGCCGATGTCGCTCTCGATCAAATTGATAATTGCAGACACGGTGGGTGTAAATCGCAAGATGCGCATCTGATGGTCGACAAATACCGTTCCAATTCCCGTGCCGGCAATGAGATTGTTCATGTCACTGGTGACTTGCCCCAGATCGGCCACCTTAGCCTGAAGTTCTGCGTTGAGCGTCGTCAGCTCCTCGTTGATGGACTGCAGCTCTTCTTTAGAGGTCTCTAGCTCCTCGTTGCTCGATTGCAATTCTTCATTGATGGATTGCATCTCTTCGTTTGAGGATCTCAGCTCTTCGTTGGAGCTTAACATCTCTTCTTTTGTGCTTTGAAAAAGCTCCTCTTTTGCCAGCAGCTCGTCCTTGAGTTCCAAAATCACCTGGACCAATTCTGGATTGGATTTGTTTTGCCAGTCCTCGGCGATCTCGCCAGAAGTTTGCGATGGCGAAAGACTCGAAGCCTGAACCGGTGGTAGAATGAGCTGCCGCGTTCCTGTGGCGTCGGTCTGTGGCAAGAGAGCTTCCTCTAGCATTACTAGATAAAAGCGAGTCTCATTTCCGGTCTTAGACACTGGGCAAATCGAGAGATTGACATAAATAGGAACTTTGTCCGATTTTACCTTTACTAAGGGTTGGCGTATGAGATCATTGGCTTCAATGCATTTTCGAAGAGCCGTGATCAATGGTGATCTAAGACCCTCGCGTGCCATGACAAGAATATTATTGATCCCTGGCACTCCTGGTGCGGGCTCGAGAAAAGAACCGCTTCGGCCATGCAGATACAAGATATCTCCTTTGGCATCGATCAGAGCGGCCGCCATAAAGACGTTTTGCAACAGTGCGCGCTCAGCAATTTGGCGCACGGTCTGGCGCTCTGTGATCGGGCAACCCCAAATTGGTTGAGTGGGGCAAGTTTTACTCTCTGTTTGAGGAAAATTGAGCTGACTTGTAGTCGTTGGCCTTACGCTCACAAAATGATCTTTGCTTTGATAGATTTTCGAAACACGATCAACGACTGAAAAGAGTCTTTCGAACTCACCAATGCCTTCCGAGGTTCCTAGGAACAGCAGCCCCTTGGAATTGAGAGCATAATGAAAGAGGGGAATGAGTTTCTTTTGAATGTCAGCATTCAAATAGATCAAAAGGTTGCGGCAACTAATAAAATCCATTTTTGAAAAGGGGGGATCTCTGGACAAATCTTGCTTCGAGAAAACGATGCACTCTCTAACCGGCTGACGTATGCGATAGCCGTCACTATCGCCATCAGCGGAGCGAGTGAAAAAGCGCTCAAGGCGCTCTGGAGTTACATTTGCAGAAATGCTCGCTGGAAACCTTCCGGTCCGTGCAACTGCCACAGCTCTCTCATCAAGATCCGTCGCGAAGATTTGCAAGCGATAGTTGCGCTTTATCTTTTGAAAAGCCTCTAAAAAAAGAATAGCAATCGAATAGGCCTCTTCTCCGGTGGAGCAACCCGCAACCCATGCACGAATGGTCGCGCCATCCGGTTTGGTTTCTAGCAGCTTAGGAATTGCAGTATCGGCCAAGGTGTCAAAAGCCGCGGGATCACGAAAAAAACTGGTGACGCCAATCAAAAAATCATGAAAAATCGCATCGATCTCTTCGGCAGATTGTTGCAAAAATTTTACGTAGGCTGAAATATCGTCAATTTGATGAACGGCCATCCTGCGCTCAATGCGTCGAAGAGCTGTCGTGGCTTTGTACTGTGAAAAGTCATGACCAGTTTGGGCCCTCACCAGCAAAAAGATTTTGGTGATGGCACTCTCCACCTTTATACTAGATGTTTGATTGAATTTGGCCAATTGACCAAAAGAGTGGCGAACGTAACCAATGAGTTTTGGAATCATCTCGGCTGGCTCCAGTTCATAGTCGACAAGTCCCGTAGCAATCGCACTTTGCGGCATTCCCGCCTGCTCCGCCGAAAGCGGATTTTGCGCGATGGCCAATCCACCCTCTGCCTTGATGGCTCGTAAACCCAGGGTGCCGTCGCTACCTGTTCCGGAAAGCACAATGCCAATCGCCCATTCGTGCAACTCGTGCGCAAGCGACTTAAAGAACAGATCAATGGGCAAGTGATGTCCACCTGGACTGGATGGTTCCAAGAGCTGAAGTCGCCCGCGTGCATAGATCAAATCACGGCCGGCTGGGAGGACGTAGACGCAGTTGGGTTCAATGAGCATGCCGTCCTCAATCTCAAAAACCTTTAATCTTGTTTTGCCTTGAATCAGTTCTGCGAGAAGGCTCTTGTGATTGGCGGTCAAATGCTGAACAAAAACAAAAGCCATTCCAAGATCACCATCAACAGGAACACCGGATAGAAAGGCAAAAAATGCAGAGAGGCCGCCGGCAGAGGCACCAACTCCGACGATAGGGAAGCGATTGAGTTCAGTGTTCATTAAATCAATGGTCATTTGAAAATCCAAATTCAGTGCCCAGTCAAAATGAGGATTGGCTCTGGACCTATAGCGAGCTTCGCGAACGTCATAGGAGAAGTTTCCCCGGGCATGGGTGACTCTGAATTGAGTATCCGCAGGTAGTCGTCGATTGTAAAGAAACTTTTACAGTACTTGATCTACATTGCGGCGCTTAAGTTATGAGTAAATTACACCGATTTTGGTCTTAACCTAATGAGAGAATAGATGGGAAAAACGATACTGATCGCCGACGACTCGAAATTTTTCAGAACTATGATTGCAACCGAACTGATTGCAAACAATTACAAAGTCATCGAAGCGATCAATGGCACTGATGCGCTTGCGGTCTTGGAATCGCAGTCCGTTGATCTTGTTGTGCTTGATTTAGATATGCCTGGAACCAATGGCTTTGCGACGTGTGAACAGATCAGAGCGATGGAGAAGCTCAACAATGCCGCCTTGCCAGCGAGTGCCCCTAGGTCGGTTCTTCCGGTGGTTTTTTTTAGTTCGTCAGATCAGGATGCTAATCGCGAAAAAGGATTGAGCCTTGGAGCCACGGCCTTTATTTCTAAAGCTGACTCTTTGGGAAATCTGCTTTTAACGGTCAACCGCATTCTGCGGCCAAAGCAACGTTTAAAAGATGTCTCTGTGCTCCTGGTGGATGATTCAAAATTGGCACTTCAGATTTCTGCGGACACACTGGAACAAGAGGGCGTGCGTGTACTGATGGCAACCAGCGCAGGCGAAGCCTATGAAATGCTCAAAGCCAATTCAGACAATATTGATCTTGTTGTCACGGACCAATATATGTCTGATTACAATGGTGATGAGCTCTGCCGCAAGATCAGATCTGACCTTGGGCTACTAGATCTGCCGATTGTATTTATCAGTGCCAGTCCCCATCGTATCGATGCGCTCAAGTTTTACGAAGCAGGTGGCACCGACTATCTGGCAAAGCCGTTCTTGAAAGAAGAGCTCTGCGCCCGAGTTCTAGCACATGTAGAGGTGAGGAAACTCAACAACAGTTTAAAGAGTCAAACCCAAAAATTGGAACAGCAGCTCGCCATCAAGGATAAATTTTTGGCTGCATGCTCTCACGATTTGAGAAACCCTCTCAATGGGATCATTGGAATTGCTGATTTGCTTCTTGGCGAAAAGCTAGCTCCTGGTCCGGTCAGAGAGGGAATTGAGCAGATCAAATCTCTAGGTTCCATGCTATCTGAATTGATCAGCGACATCCTCTCGGTGAGCAAAGACGCACTTTTGTCTCATGATCTCAAGATCGAAAGTCTCGAAGTATCGACACAGATCGAATCTTGCATTTCGACTTTTGAAAGCATGGCCAGAGACAAGGGTATTCATTTTGAGTTTGAAAACAATGTGAAAGTCGGCAGCACGATCATGGGAAACGCTGTAGCCTTTTCCAGAGTGCTTAACAATCTCTTTAGCAATGCCATCAAGTTCAGCCATCCTAATGGAGTCATCAAGGTTTCCGTCGAACCACGCACCGATGCTGCACTCGAAATCAACATTAAAGACAGCGGCATCGGAATTCCCAAAGACAAGATCGAAAAAATATTTGACCCCTTTACCGAGGCCGGTAGAGCTGGGACCTCGGGAGAGGCCAGCACAGGGCTTGGCCTTTCGATTGCAAAAAAACTGGTAGAGAACCAAAATGGTGAAATTTCTGTGGAGTCAAAAGAAGGCAAAGGCACCTGTTTTAAATTGCTCTTTAAGCGCGGTCTTCGGTCCAGTGCCACTGCTGACAACAATACCGCTACCAGTACCACTACCAATAGCGCGTCGACTGCAGAGACCGTCAGGCCCTTGAGTGTCCTTTTGGCTGAAGACAATGAAATCAACATTTTGGTGATCAAAAAAATGCTCGAATCTGGCGGTCATCGCGTGCGCGTCGCTCGAAACGGAAAGATTGCCCTCCAAAAATTCAAGGAACACAAATTTGATTTGATCCTGATGGACATGCAGATGCCAGAAATGGATGGTCTTGAGGCAACAAAAGAAATTCGCAAACTGGAGCTGGAAGATTCGAAGAATCGTCAAGCGGTCTTGGTGATTGGCCTTACGGGCGCGGCCGATTCGGCTTCAATCGCTAAATGCACCGAAGCGGGGATGCAATCCGTGGTGACCAAGCCCATTGATAAAGACGAATTGCTTTCTAAAATCAATGAGGCCGCCCTGATTGGAAAACTGTTCGTCGAGATGCAGCAAAATTGCGGTTGAACCTTGTCCAAGAGGCAAAAATGACATCAATTTGTGGGATGCGTGACTCCATTCAATTTTTAAAATCTTTAAAGTGGGCGGCCTGGGCATTTGTCTTTTTGGCTTTTGTTGCCTTGAGCCTCTTGGATGAGCAGTTGACGGGGCAGCTAGAAGGCGTGATTCATGCAGAGCGCGGCTCGAATACTTTGGCGTTGATCGCCTTTGGCTTAGCTTCTGTAGGATTGAGTTTGGTGTTTCCTGCGATTGCCAATGCTTCGATCTTTCGCTTTCGCATATTGCATGCCGACCAAGACTTTTTGCAAATCTTAAAATACACATTGATCGAAACCATGCGTGCTTGGGGGCAGGTATTTGCCCGAATTTTGCTTTTCGTGCTGCCGGGTCTGTGGCGAATCGTTGAGCTGGTTTATGTGCCCATCATCGTCGGTTTTTCTAGGGCGTATCAACAAGGACATCTCGATGCACTTCAAACCTCAGCAAAGATCATGCGCAAATTCTGGTGGCAGACTCTGTTGGTCATTGGCGTGTTCAATTTGTTGGTGCCATTTGTTATCAGCAGTCAACTCTCTGAGTACCGCAGCTTTCAAGACAGTCCGATCTCCGCGATTGCCATTGCCTTTGTCGAAGCGCTAAGTTTTATACTCGGTACGGCAGTCCTAGTGGGTATTGCCGCCCAAGTTGAATTTTTACAGGCTCAGCCCAGTGTGACCCATTCGCAAAAAGGAAATGTATGAGTTTATTTTTTTCTGGATCCGAAATCGAATCTCGCGGTCGCGGACTCACTTTTGATGATGTATTGATCTCGCCCTTGCGCAGTGACATTCGTTCGCGCCGTGATCCTGCCTTGATTTCAAAGCTGACGAAATCCATATCACTCGAAACTCCCATAGTGAGTGCCAATATGGACACCGTTACCGAGCACGCCATGAGCATTGCGATGGGTAAGATGGGTGGTCTTGGGATCTTGCATCGCTTTTTGAGTATCGAAGATCAGGTTCGTGAGTTGCGCCTGGCACGGGAACATGTGAAGTTGCTGGCCGCCAGCATCGGTGTCGGTGACGACTATCAAGAGCGGGCACGCAAACTGGTCGAAGAGGGTTGTCATATTTTAACGATAGATATTGCTCACGGACATTCGGTGCAGATGCTAGAGACTCTGCACTGGGTAAAAAAGGAATTTCCGCACATCCAAGTGATCGCTGGCAATGTGGCGACCACTGAAGCAGCGGCAGAGTTGATTGAGGCTGGCGCCGATTCCATTAAGGTGGGGATAGGTCCAGGCTCGATGTGCACGACTCGAATTATCACTGGTTGTGGAATTCCGCAGCTCACTGCGATTGCCATCTGTGCAAAGGTCGCGGCCAAGGCGGGCGTGCCCATCATCGCGGATGGCGGCATCAAGAACTCTGGCGACATGGTGAAAGCATTTGCTGCTGGGGCCTCGGTTGTGATGCTGGGAAGCATGCTGGCAGGAACCATTGAGACTCCGGGCGATATCAAGGGTGGTAAAAAGCAGTATCGCGGGATGGCCTCGAAGGCGGCACAGGTCTCTTGGCGGGGTGGCGTACCTGAGGGGATGGCTCCAGAGGGCGAGTCTACTCAAGTGGCGATCAAAGGTCACGTGACCGATGTCATTCATGAAATCTGCGGGGGAATTCGCAGCGGTATGAGTTATCTCAATTGCGGGTCTATTGCCGAAATTAAAGAAAACGCCAGATTTGTCGAAATTACTAATAATGGATATGCAGAATCTCGGGCCCACGGGCTTTGACAATCGCCCGATTGGCGTTTTCGACTCAGGAATAGGTGGACTCACCGTATTGAAATCGCTCATGGAGGCGCTGCCCAATGAGCGTTTTTTATATGTTGGCGACACCGCTCGAGTTCCTTACGGAAACAAATCGCCAAATACCATCGGTCGTTACACCGAAGAGATTTTACATTTTCTCTTACAAAAAAATGTAAAGATGTTTGTCATCGCTTGCAACTCGGCCTCCTCGCACTTTCCGCAGCGAGAGTTTTGCGGCCAACCCGTGTACAATGTGATTGACCCGGGCTGTGAAGAGGCCTTGCGGACCACGCGCATTCAATCGATAGCGGTATTGGGAACGCGAGCGACTGTCTTTAGTCGGTCGTACGCAGAGCGCATTCAAAAGATCTCACCACAAACACAAGTCCTAAGCATTGCTTGTCCCCTCTTTGTGCCCTTGGCCGAAGAGGGCTGGATCGACAGTCCCATCACACTGCAGATTGCGTCGCAGTACGTGCAACCCGTTCGTGATGCCCATATTGACACCGTTGTTTTGGGCTGCACTCACTATCCCCTTTTAAAAGCGGCCATCCAGGCCGCCGTTGGCATTCAAGCAAAGCTTGTTGATTCGGGGGAAGCTCTGGGCAGAGCAATTCGCGCCCATTTTGATGCCGCAGTCCATCTGCCGGCGTCGGCAAAGCCAATCATTGACGGCGGGCAAAATCCATTGGAACTCTTTTGCACCGATGATCCTGCCGTGTTTGATAAGATGGCCAGTCAGATCTTGCCAGCCGGCCACTTTCAAAATGTGAAAAAGATCGCCATTCCTTAGCGCCCAGTCAAAACGAGGATCTTCCATAGTTTTAAAAAAACAAACTATCAGTTTTTAATTTTCTATTTTATAAAACCATAGAACACCACTACAATGCTCGAAGGAGTGCTTAAATTGATTTAACTTTTAATAGTACTCAAGTTATGTGTATCTTTTCGTCTTTTTAGAAGGAGCTGAGCCATGAAAGTAGCGAAACGAGTCTTTTTGATGTTCGCTGTTAACATACTTGTAATGATCATGATCACGACCGTGATCAGTGCGCTGGGGTTGTCGCCCTATGTGACCAGTCAAGGCCTTGATATGACAGGACTGGCGCTATTCTGTTTGCTGTGGGGTTTTGCCGGCGCATTTATCTCGCTGTGGATGTCGCGCTGGATGGCAAAAAAGATGATGGGTGTACAGATCATTGAGGTCAATACCAATCAACCTGAGGAGCGTTGGCTCATTCAGACTGTGCATCAGTTGGCGCAAAAAGCGGGAATGAGAACCATGCCAGAGGTGGGCTATTATGACAGTCCCGAGGTCAATGCTTTTGCAACGGGGCCAACGCAGGCACGCTCCTTGGTGGCGGTTTCCTCGGGTCTACTTCGCGCTATGAGTCGTGAGGAGGCCGAAGGTGTTTTGGCTCACGAGGTGGCACACATTGTGAACGGCGATATGGTGACCATGACCTTGATCCAAGGTGTTGTGAACGCCTTTGTTATGTTCTTTGCGCGAATTGTGGGATGGGCCGCTGGCAACGCGGTGGACGAAGAGAAAGCGCCCTTGGTGAGATTTATTACCACGATCGTTTTTGAGATTGCTTTCGCGTTTTTGGGCATGTTTGTTGTGGCTTACTTTTCGCGGCAACGCGAGTTTCGTGCCGACGCGGGTGGCGCCAAGTTGGCTGGTCGTGGCTCGATGATCGGCGCGCTCAAGCGCTTGCAACAGACCATTGAGGCGACTGACAACTCGAATCCTTCTTTGGCGACCTTGAAGATCTCGACCAAAAAGGGCCGCGGCATTATGGCCTTGATCTCAACTCATCCTCCTTTGGAGACGCGCATTGCGGCCCTGGAGCGAGCTCGATTGTAGGACTTTGAAGATTGCTAACCAGCCAGGGCGACATGTAATCAATTCAAAAATTAGGGCAAAAATAGGCAATTTTTGACCCTATCCCTACGGGTATGCTACAAGCACTTCAATTGCAGCTGCCCGTTAGGAGATCTTTGTAAATGAAGATATTTTTCATTGTTTCGTTGATGGCGATTTTTTTGTTGACCACAACTTCCCAAAACAGCCTAGGTGCAAAGTCCACCGAAGCTAAGGACGACAAACCCCAACCGAAACCCATTGTGACTGTAGCAAAAGCAGCAACCGAAAGTCTAACAGACCAGTTGATCTATTCTGCGCAGGTGAGAAGTCAAATGGAGACCGTACTGCCAGCTGATCAATCGGGACTGATTGCTGCCCTGAACGTCAAGCTGGGAGAAACAGTCACCCGCGGGCAGAAGCTTTTTCAAATTAAGAGTTTAGATCCTGTGTTTGAATATCGTCCAAGAACTCAGGTTGCCCCCGTTGGTGGCGTGATCGCAGAGCTCAACCTACAAGAAGGCACAGTGATCAACAAGGGCGAAAAGGCCCTGACGATTGTTGCACCAGAAAAACTAGAAATTGAAGTTTTGGTGCCGGCAAAGGATCGAAATGCCTTGGTGAGCTTGGTGAGTGCTGACTTTGTCTTGGGTGAGCTGAGAGTTCCGCTAAAGCTCAGATCAGTTTCGCCGATGATTGATGCCGTGACCTCAACGGTGAAAGCTTCTCTAGTTCCCATCGATACCGCGCTTGCTAAAAAGCTATTGATCGGACAATTGGGTCAGGTGCAATTGGCGGTGAATCCTCGGCAGTCCATTGTGGTACCGCTCTCTAGCATCGCTTTTGTTGGCGAGGAAAGTTTCTTGAAAATTTTGGAAGCTGGCAACACTGTAAAAAAGGTGCCCGTGACCATTGCTCGCTCAGAAAGTGACAGCGTCGAGATCAGCAATCAAGAGGTTGTCGGCAAGACATTCATCGTTCGCTCCAACAAGCGCGTTGTCGAAGGCGATGTGGTGGAGATTGAAGCGCCTCCCGCTGCAGAAAAAAGCCCAGAACAAAGTGCAGAACAAAGTGCAGAAAAGAATGCGGAAAATAAAACTGCGGCCAAAACTGATACTCAAGCTGAGACCAAAACAAAATGAAGTCTTTGTATCAGAGCCCACTCAGAGTCTATTTACTTTTAGCTTTGATGGCTGGGTTTGGCCTGTGGTCAGCAAATCAACTTTCTGTAAGTCTGTTTCCGCAAAAAAATCAAGTCAGCCTCGGTGTCAGCGTCCCCTATGGGCCACTTTCTGCTAGCGAATTTGCAAACACCCATGGTCAAAAGCTTGAGAGTGCGATCAGCGGTCTTATGGTTGACGGCTTCGGTGTTAAAAACGTGGTGGCCAAATACGATGCCAAACGCGTTCGTGTATCGGTGGATTTTGAGTGGGGAGTTCATCCAGAAGCTGCAAAAAAAGATTTTGGCGATCTGATCAAAACCGAGTCTCAGTCCTGGCCCGAAGAGAGTCGAGACCGCATTTGGGAGTACTCTGAGAATCGCAACTCTGGTTTTTTTGCGGCTGCTGTCTATTCTGACAATCGAAATCCTGATGAGATATACAAAGAGAGTGAAGCCATTGTTAAACAGTGGGGAGCCTCAGTTGTGGATGCGGAAGGCGTTGAACTTTGGAACCCCAAAGCCAAGGCGATCACCATTGAACTCAATGCCAATGCCTTGGCGCAAACGGGCGTTTCGATCCTACAGGTGCAATCGGCACTGTTTCAAGAGTTAGAGAGTCTTTCGGGCGGGACTCTAACAAAGGATGGCACGGACTTTTCGATGGAATTGGAAGTGGCCTCAAGCATTGGTTCTGTGGCCGAGCTTGAAAACTTTGTGGTGGGCCGCGGCAGCCAGGGGACCGATTTAAAATTGCGCGATTTAGCGAAAGTGACACTTGGTCCAGCACCCTCCAATCAAAGAACTTTTCGCACCTCGGGCATGGACAGCCTCATTCTTTGGGCGGAGCCAAAGCCCGGCGGCAATGTTAAAAAAATGTCGGAAGACATCAAGGCTCTGATTGCAGAGTCCGGAGGCCTGTTTGCAAAAGATGTGCAGATGAAGGTTTTGGTGGATCCTTCTGAATTCATCAATGCCGCAATAGAATCGGTCTTTCACGAAGTGGGCATTGCCAGCCTCTTGGCAGTGATGGTGCTGTTCTTTTTTATTGGCTCCTTTAAAAATGTGGCCACGGCGGCAATTGAGATTCCGCTTAGCTTGATTTTGGCCTTTATCTTTATGTGGATCTTTGGATTAAATCTGAATTTGATCTCGTTGGGAGGCTTGGCGCTCTCGGCAGGAATGAATGTCGATGCTTCGGTTGTTGTCATGGAGAACATCTTTCGCCATTTTGAACAGAACAAAGGTCTAAAGCTAGCAAAAGATCGCTTTGCTCTGCTTTTGAAGGCCGTGAGTGAAGTGAAGCTGGCGATCATCGCCTCCACGATTTCAAGTCTTGTGGTGTTTTTGCCGCTGATTGCCACCAAGGGTATGACGAACTCAATTTTGGGTGATCTTGCCCAGGCCGTGATTTTCTCTCATGGTCTTTCTGCATTTGTGGCGTTGATTTTGGTGCCCACGGTGCGCTGGCAAATGATGAAATCAGAAAAAGAATTTCATGTCAGATCTCCCATCGAAAAGCAGCTGCAGTGGCTGGAGAGGACCTATCATCGTTCATTGACTTACTTCTTGGCCAAACCGATGCGTGCGCTCGGCACGTTTGGCGGTCTGATGGGACTCTTGGCCGTCATCATTTTGTTTTTGGTGCCTCGTCTAGAAAAAGAAGTGATCGGTCAGCCGGACACAGATTGGGTAGTGGTTGGCGCCTACAGTCCGACCTCAACACGCCACCAGAGTGCCATGAACTTAGCCTCAGAGGTGGAGGCCAAGGTTCTTGGCAAGTGGCAGGATGAGATTCTTTATACCTTCTCTCAAGTTCACGGCACCAACTACGCACAGGTTCTCGGCAAGCTAAAGAACAAGAAACACATCACCCGAATCAAAGAAGAGATGGAGACAGATTTTCAGAACACTTCTTCAGTGTATTACACTGTGGAAGCTTGGAATCCTTCGGAAATGAACATTCCCAAGAGTTATGACTATAAGGTTGAATTCTTAGGTGGCAGCTATGAGAAGCGAGTCAAAGCTTCCTCCGTAGGATCGTTCGCGATTCAGGAGGCCAAACTTGCCGAAAAGATTCGCTCTGAACCTGGATTGGAAAAAGGCAAGCAGGGAAAACTAGAAATCATTCCGCGTTTGTTTTTACAAGGATCTGTGACCTCGCTTCGTCAAGAGGTGGCCTACCTGGCTCGTCTTGCCACCGAAGGCATTCAGCTCAAATCAATCGAAAAGAAGGATGAAAAGGTTGAAATCCATATAATGTTTCCCAAAGGGCAATATTCGGGACTTTCGGCGCTAATGGCCTTGCCGGTGCGACATCAAAATAGAATTGTGAGCTTAGGCACACTGGTCGAAGCCAAAGTTTCAGAAAAGGATCCCACCTACATTCGTGAAAATGGCAGGGAAGTTGTTCAATTCAAGGGCTTTTTTGACAAGAAAGCCAAGCTCAAGGGCACCGACGGTCAAGAGGTGATCTTGGCCAGTGTGAAAGAGGCCGTTGCCAAGGATTTTCCTAAAGTGAAAGTTGTTGAGCTCGATCCTCGACCCGAGCTCTCCGAGGCGATCACCCAATTGCAAATGGCGATCATGCTCTCAGTACTTTTGATTTTTGTAACCATGGTATTGCAGTTCAATGATATTGTCTCGGCGCTATTGATACTGGTGGCAATTCCGCTCGGATTGGTGGGCGTCTTTTCGGCACTGTACATTTTCAAATCGACTCTGAGTTTGAATTCTTTATTGGGAATAATTTTGCTAAATGGCATTGCCGTCGCCAATTCCATCATTCTTGTTGATTTTATCCGTAAGCGGGCTGCGACCTCTGGCGATCTGCAGGCGGCTGCGATTGATGCAGCTGGAACTCGGCTTCGTCCAATACTGATGACCACATTGACCACCAGTTTGGGAATGTTGCCGATTGCCTTGGGCATGGGTGATGGTGGCAAAGTTTTGCAACCCCTGGGCATTGCAGTGGTGGGCGGCTTGGGCTTTTCAACTCTGACAACGTTGTATATGGTGCCGGGCTTGCAATTGCTCTATCTAAAGTGGCAACGACGACGAAATTCTGCGCGTCTTCTTCGTTCCATGGCGGCAGGTGCTGTCCGCGAATTTGAGGATGACAGCGCCCCAGAAGAGAGTGTCGTGGGGGAGAATGGCAATGGTGAAAATCGAAAGAGCAATCCAACGCCCCCATTTGAAGTGAGTGGATTTGAGTTAGCCAATGGTCGCCGGCGGCCCCAGCAGGAGCTCGAATGAGACTCTCTCGAATAGGCGTTTTGTCGGTTGTAGCAGTGTATGTCTGGGGGTCGGGTGGCCATTGCGCCGAAGGTGATCAAGCCAAAGACTCCATTGGAGAGATCATAGCTGCAGGCGTGAAGCAGGATCTCACTTACCGTGAACAAGAGACCGAATTGAAAAAGGCACAGGCTGACTACGAGTTGCGCTGGCGCAAGTTTTTGCCAACACTCTCAGTGAGCACCTCTGAGAGTCGCCAAGTGAAAACTCCAGAGGACCAAGCTGATCTTGGCAAGATCCATGAAACAGAAGCTATATTGAATTTTAATTTATTTTCTGGAGGCAGCTCGTCGCTGTCTTGGCGACAAGATGCATTGAGCTACGAGCGCCAGCAGGCGCGAACGAAAGAGGCTTACGCCAGCGTCACCAGTCAGGTGTCCAACGAAGTGCTGACGGCAATTTTTTTGCAAAAGCGCAAAGAGCATTTGCTACTGCAAATCGAAAATCGCAATCGCCAAGAAGAGTTGGCCAAAAAAAAATACGGCGCTGGCGTCCTCAGCGAACAGGAGTGGTTGCAAACGGCAGTGGCTAAGGATTTTCAAGAGGCCGAACTTTTGACCACCGAACAGGAACTGGCCAGTATTGAAAACCGACTGACTGTGCGCAAGATTGCTTTGCCGGCACGACCTGACTGGCCGGTGAAGAATTTTGTACAGTCCCTTGCACAGTTGCAAAAGTGGGACTTTGGCGATCTAGAGTCAAATCGCGAAATTGTGATTTTAAAAAAGAGCTGGGCTCTTAAGAAAAATGAGTCCTTACTGGCGAAATCCTCCTATTTGCCAAGCGTCGATTATTTTTTGAGTGGAAAAAACAGCAAAGCTTGGACGATGCCCGAAGCAATTGAGAGTTTTCACGGAGTCCGATTGACATGGACTTTGGGTGATCAGGGAAGCGCAGGATTGCAAGCGAAAAAGGCCAACTTTGAATTGCAGTTTTTGGAAGCGCAGCTTTTGCAAAAGCGAGAATCCATCAGTTTGCAGCGAAAGACACTCTTGGATCAGTATCAACGGATTTCTCAGCGTCTGGTTTCCTTGACCGACTCGATCGCCAAGAGCGACAAAGTCATTCAATCTATGCGCAAAGCCTTTCAATCGGGACGTATATCTGTGAGTGAACTTCTGCAGCAAGAGAACAATCACCTAGACTATTTGACGGCCTACGAGGGATTGATTAAAGAGTTTCACCTACAATTGGTCAACATCTGCATTGAAGCCGACACTGTCATCGAAAAATGCCACCTGCTCTCTGGAACTGGAGCAAGGACCAGACAAAAAAATCCTACTTTGTAAATAGCAAGAGGTGATTCATTCTAGGTGGATGGTGGACACCGCGAATTTCTATCGAAACTTACCGCAGTTTTATGATTTCAAACAGGTCTCGGATCCCTTGCATTTTTATCCAGCGCCGCTTGATTGGTGGATCATCATCACGGACATCAAAAAGTCGACCCAGCACATTCAGGCGGGGCGCTACAAGATGGTGAATCTGTTAGGTGCCGCCTGCATTACAGCTGTTATCAACGCCTGCAAGGGAGAGAACATTCCTTTTGTCTTTGGAGGCGACGGCGCGACAATTTTGATTCCGCCTCACCTAAAGCCAACCTGCGAAAAGGCGCTTCGGGCTACAGCCGCGATGGCTGCCTCGCGTTTCAATATGGAACTGCGGATAGGCTTTGTCTCGGTGAATGAGCTCAACGAAAACGGATACTCTTTGCAAGTGGCAAAGCTTGAGATCGCCAAGGACAACTACCTGGCAATGATGCGCGGCCCGGCCCTCCAGGAGGCGGAGCGAATTGTAAAGTCCGCTGATGATGCTCCAGTTTTGTTCAGCGAAGACTCGGCAGACTTGGAAGGGCTCTCTTGTCGGTGGGCAGCCATTGCCAATCAAAAAGGCCTAATGCTGACCCTTATTGTTATGGCCAATACAGACCCATCAAAGGTTAATGAAGTTTACAAAAAGATAATTGACGAGATTGAGATTGAAATTGGCGGGAGTGATTCGGCTCGACCCATCGGGATAGGATCAATTAAACCGGGTAGCATCTTTGCCAGCGCGTGGACAGAAGGCAAGCTCGATGGCCGGAGCAAAGGGTTGGCGCGACTCACAGGATTTATTAAGCGCGTGCTGATCAGTTCTTTTGTGGTGTTTTTATTTCGCACGGGGATCCGCTTAAAAAACGTGGATATCAAAGCCTATTTGCAAGAAATTCCTGATAACTCAGACTATCGAAAGTTTGATGGATTGCTGCGGATGATTTTGGACTGCTCAATTGAGGATGCGCACAAGATCGAGGCCGTCCTGCAAAGATGGCATCGCAGTGGCAAGATCTACTACGGCACTCATCGCTCGGCCACTGCGCTCATGACTTGCTTTGTAAAAGAGATTCGTGCCAACAATCATTTGCATTTTATTGATGGTGCTGGCGGTGGCTATGCCATGGCTGCAAAAAAGATGAAAGAACAGATCGCAGCCGATCTTGTTGCCACCAACGAAAAATTGGTCAGTCGCCCCACTCAGTAGCAGCTTACGCAACATTTTCGTTTCGGCTAGAGACAAAGTAACGAATCTGTCGTTTGTGAGTGAAGGTCAAATTGACAAAAGCGACGCCAATGACCATTTTGTCGTCCTTTTGTTTTTGGTTCTTTACCACGGCGGGAACGATGATCATTGCACCACGAGGGATCTGAAAGGTGACCACCACATTTTGCTCTTCAGACATTGCGTATTCGCAGCTAAAGCCGATTCCGCCCTCACCCACGTCGAGGCCCTCGGCAATAAAATACGTGCCGCCACAAAGTATCCCTATGCTGCGATTGATGGGCTTTCGCGGGTATTTTCTATGGGATTTTGCGGACATTTGAAGATCAGACATAAGTTATAGAACTTATCGGATCAATGGCTAAAAAAATGAGAACAGCGCCAGCGGAGTCATAAAATTCATGCGGTCTATGGGCGTTGCGCGACCGGCCTGGCCCGACTTAAGTTTGGCTTCGCTCTCAGATAAGAGGCTCAGTAGCTCATAGAGTCGCGGGACACTCCAATTTTCGGAATACCGCGAGTAGTCCTTCATCAAAAATTCAGGCAATCCCACTTTGGTGGCGAGCGCACGCCCACGAAAGCCTTCGGCCGTGGCCTGTTTAAACAACAGAAGTTGCCGGGCTTGACGGGCCACGAGGCTGATCAGTCCCAAATAGTGACTCGCGTCTTCAGAAAGGCCTTGAAGGTCTTTGGTGAACTCAAGAGAGTCGCGATCATAAAAGTGCTTGATGGCATTAAAGATGTGCGAATGAATCTGCTTGGACAGGTGTTGATCGAGTTGCTCAGCGTCTATTTCGATGAGCTTGTTTTGTTGCGATGCCTGCGACTCGTCTGACTCCTCTGACTCCTGGGAAGTTGATGACTTAATGGGGGCAAATGCAAGCTTCATTCTTTCGAGCTCTTTGTAGATCAATAGCAATTTAAAGCCGAGTCTTTCCATTAAGATGTTTTTTGCCTCGGTGCTCAACTGCAGGCCAAACTGTTGGCTGTACTGATCAAGGTAGGGGCGCACTTGATTGGGGTAAGGCGTGGTGAATTCGCAGTTGAGACTTGTGGCCAAAAGAGCTTTGGATATTTTCTTCTTTTTATCAATAGACTTTGAATAGACCAGAATCAATTTTAGATGCTGCCAATCGGTTGCTTGGCGGCCCTCCTTGGGCGTCATCTTGTCAAGAATGGTTTGCGCCACCTTGTCGTTGAGACTTTCACATTGGCGAATGATGACCACGCGGTATTCAGAAAAAAAAGGAAAATCGAAAAGACTATCGCAGGTGTCGGGCTGCACGTCTTCAGGGTAGTGGCTCTGAAGATTCATCATGCGCCAAGTTTCGTCTGTAGGAAACTGTGACTTTAGATATTTTAAACACTGCTCTGTGAGAAAAGTTTCGCTACCGTGAATAAGCGTCAGCGAAGGGAGTCCCTGATTTTGAATTGTATTAAAAAAATCCGAGCTCGTCAGAGTTGCCAATTCAGATTCCTGTCTTAAAAGTTTTCGATCATTCGTGCGTGTGCCTCAATGGACATCGAGCGGGAGAGCTGCTCCAAATTGATTCTTTTTGCAGAAAGATTATAAAGTGCATTGGTGGAG
This sequence comes from uncultured Pseudobdellovibrionaceae bacterium, assembly GCA_964388665.1. Classification (GTDB taxonomy): domain Bacteria; phylum Bdellovibrionota; class Bdellovibrionia; order Bdellovibrionales; family Bdellovibrionaceae; genus CALCCV01. Next base: position 44,440 of record CAYMBJ010000025.1, read on the forward strand.
TTCAGGCCTGGAATCGACACAGCGGAAGCGGGAAAAGTCTTCTCGTTTGAGAGGGTGTCTTCCCAGATCACCGTTTCGTTGTCCAATCGAATCACTTTGTAGTGAACTCGAGCCAAGACGCGAAACTGTCGGCCCAAGACGATGTCAGGGTTGGCGTAGCCCGAAAGTTTATCGATGGACTCGACCGTGTACTTGACACCCAAGATTTCGCCCACAATCATCACCTCAGCCTGGCTTTTCGGAACAATTTCAGCCACGCGGGAACGGTGAAACTCTTCGGTCAAGTGATTGGTGAAAAAGGCCTCAATGCCCGAGTTCATGGAAAAATTTTGAAAGACTGGAATCGTGGCTTTGGTGAAGCCACCCGGTAAGATTCGCTTCCTCTGACCCCATTCATAACTGGAGCAGGCCATGAGAGAGGTCGCAATCATCGAGCCCAATAGCAAATGCCTTAGGAGGCGAAGGGGTCTGGGAAAATTATTTTGAATTTGTTGGGCGACTCGTTGATTCATCACTATGCTGATACCATAAAGGAATTTATGATCCAATCATTATGAAAACAGCCATTATGAATTCTGCCATCGAGAAATCTACCATTATGAAATCTACATCAGAGAAGTATTGCTTATTTGCCCCAGGACCCGTTCAAATCCATCCTGAAGTGCAGAAGATTCTGGCAGATCCGATGATTCATCATCGGACGCCTTTATTCGATGCAATACTCAAGCGGGTTTTGGTCAATATCAAAGGCGTTTTCGACACAAGAAGTGATGTGGTGATGCTCTCGGCCACGGGCAGTGGTGGCATGGAGGCAGCTGTGGTCAATTTTGTGAGCCCCGGAGACAAAGTGCTGTGCATAGTTTCTGGAAAGTTTGGCGAGCGCTGGCAGGAGATGTTGCAACGCTATGGCTGTGAGGTCATAGCCTACGCGGTCCCATGGGGAGAGAGCGCGGATGTCGAAGAGGTCAAAAAGCTATTGGAAGCGCATCAAGATTTGCGAGCCCTCTACACCCAGGCTTGTGAGACCAGCACCGGAGCTCTGCATCCGCTCGCAGCTATCGGTAAACTCTTAAATGGGCAATCGAAAGTGAATAATCAGGCGTCGCCGCTCTTTATTGTGGATGGCATCACTGCGGTGGGCGCATTTCCAGTAAAAATGGATGAGTGGAGCATTGATGTTCTTGTTGCGGGTTCGCAGAAGGCCTTTATGTTGCCCACGGGAATGAGTTTTGTGGGGCTGTCTGCTCGAGCGCAGCAGGCCTACGGAAAAGGTTTTCGTTTTTATTTTGATTTAGAAAAAGAAATCAAGGCCAATAAAAAGGGCGAAACTTTTTTCAGTTCCAATGTGTCTTTGATCAAGGCTTTGGATGTGGTGCTTGAAATGTGGTCAAGGCAGGGCCTAGCAGATCACTATGCCGAGATCGCCAAAAGAGCGCAATGGACTCGCGAGTTGGCGGCACGCTTGGGTTTGCCGATCTTTCCGAAGCAACCCAGTGACTCGCTCACAGTGTTGCGCATGCCTGAGGGCATGGACTCTCAAGCGCTGCGAAATTGGCTCGAGAAAGAAAAAAATATCACTGTGATTGGTGGGCAGGATGAACTCAAGGGCAAAGTCATTCGCATCGGTCACATGGGTCACTTGCAGCCGCTGGATCAATGGCAGCTTTTAGGTAGCTTCTATGAAGCGCTAGAGAATTTTGGCTACAGACCACCTGAAACTTTGGCAAGCCTGAGAGAGTGGACTGCAGAGTATTTGCAGATCGAACCGCCGGCAGTGAGTGATAGCAAAGTGAGCACATAATGAAAAAGCGCATTCTGATCTGTGGTCGCTTTGCACCCGAAAGTATTGCCTATCTGACGCAGTTTCAAGAGTATGAAGTCATGAGAGTGGCGCAGCCAAGCGAAGTGACGCCGGCCTTGCTCTCTTCAAGTTCAGCTCTCATCATTCGTTCCAACTTTGTGATTACAGATAAAATTTTGCAACAGGCCTCTGGTGTGCAGGTGATTGTTTCGGCAACTTCGGGCTTTGATCACATGGACTTAGAGGCCACGCAAAAATGGGGCATCACCGTCATGTACACGCCTCAGGCCAATGTGGACAGTGTCACTCAATTTACGTGGTCTTTTATCTTGCAGTCACAAAGCAAAATGTTTTTGGGTCAAAAGAACCTGAAGGCGGGCGGTTGGAAGGACACAGAGCTCTTGGGCAACGAGTTGCGCGGGCGCACACTCGGACTGGTGGGCCTGGGCCGCATTGGCAAGCAGGTCTCGCAGTTGGGCCGCTGGTTTGGTATGCATTTGGTTGCCTATGATCCCTATATCAGCGAGGCAGAATTTCGCATCAATGAGGTGGAGCGATTGAGCTATGAGGAGTTGCTCAAAGTCGCTGACATCATCAGCTTTCATGTTCCAAAAACCAAAGAAACCACCAATATGCTCAATCGCAGTCACTTTGAATACATCAATCGAGGAGTGGCCATCATCAACACCTCTCGCGGCGGGTTGATTCAAGAGGACGATCTGGTGGAGGCCCTGCGCTCGGGCGCCGTGAGCTTTGCTGGCTTGGATGTATTCTCTAAAGAGCCTCTGTCGCGAGATTCACAACTCTTGCAATTGCCACAGGTCATGCTCACGCCACATATGGCCGCTATGACCGAGGATGCGTTTTTTAAGTCATCGCAAATGGCAGCAGAAAAGGTTGTAAAGTTTTTGCGCGAGGGTCTCGCTCAAGATGTATTGCCTCCCAAAGAGGAGTGGTACCGCGAGGATCAGGGCCAAAGTTCTCAATAAAATTCAGCACTGGGGGCGAGGAGCAGGGCGTGATGCATGGACATGGGGGCAGGTCTGTGCAAATTTCTCCTGTTTGTGACTTTTGAATTCGTTACTGAAGGAGATTTGCGTGCCTGGAATCGTTGTCGTTGGTGCTCAGTGGGGAGATGAAGGCAAAGGCAAAGTGGTCGATGTTTTTGCCGAAAAGGCCGATATGGTCATTCGCTACCAGGGTGGCTCAAATGCCGGGCACACATTGGTGGTAAACGGCAAGAAGACGGTTCTCCATTTGCTACCAAGCGGAGTTTTGCGCCCAGACACCCTCTGCGCCATCGCACCGGGTGTTGTCGTGGATATTTACGGGTTGGTTGATGAAATTAAAGGCATTCGTGCCGCTGGATTTTTGCAAAACCCAAAGCAGCTGATGATTTCTGAAACTTGTTCGGTGATTTTGCCATTTCATAAGACTCTCGATCAGTTTCGCGAAAAACAACTGGATCTCAACAAGATCGGCACCACCGGCAAGGGCATTGGTCCTGCCTATGAAGACCGGGCCGCTCGGCGAGCCGTTCTCTTTAGTGATCTGTTCGACGAAAAGGTTTTGCGCGAAAAGTTGACTTTGGCTTTGGCAGAAAAAAATTCACTGTTCACAAACCTCTATGGTTCCAAACCGGTGAGCGTCGATGAAACGGTAGCTGGAATTGCGCCACTATTGGAGACTCTCTCTCAGTACCGCTCTCGAGAATTTTCGCTCGTGCTTTCAAAGTATTTGAAGTCAGGCAAGCGGATTCTCTTTGAGGGCGCTCAGGGCACCTTGTTGGACGTCTGGCATGGAACTTATCCCTTTGTCACAAGCTCATCGACCCTGGCGGCCAATGCTTGCGTCAGCAGTGGCATTGGGCCCATGGCCATAAATAAAATCATTGGTGTATTCAAGGCCTACACCACTCGTGTTGGCAGCGGTCCCTTTCCAACGGAACTCAATGATGACGTGGGCGAGCGCCTGCGAAAAGAGGGCGCTGAGTTTGGTGCGACCACGGGGCGCCCGCGCCGCTGTGGCTGGTTGGACCTGGTGGCTCTGCGCACGGCCATCAAGCTCAATGGAATCACCAATCTGGCAATGATGAAGCTCGATGTGCTGAGTGGGCATGATCGTATTGGCGTGTGCACTGGATATAAAATTCGCGGTGAGACGGTGACAGATCTGCCACTTTTTTATGGTGAAATCGAGCACGCAGAGCCGATTTTTGAGTATTTGCCAGGCTGGCAGGATGATTTGAGCAAGATCACCAATTTGAAAGATTTGCCGCGCATGGCGACCAACTATTTAGATTTCTTGGGAAGTCAGTTGGGCACGCCAATAGACGTGATATCGGTAGGGCCAGGGCGAGAACAAACGCTTTGGGTGAAACCGCTGTTTTCAGAATAAGATTGAGATTAAAGCATGATGCACATAGTTTTACCAAAAATAAATTCATTGTTGACATCAATTCTCTTTTCAACCAAATTCGAAAACTCTTTGGAGAGAAAAGTGAGTTGTTAGCTCAGTTGGTAGAGCACTTCACTTTTAATGAAGGGGTCGATGGTTCGAGCCCATCACGACTCACCATTTTTTTTTCAAAGAGTCAGACTTTGTTTTTAATTTCCGTAAAAGCGAGTCGATACAAAATGTCTCAGGTCCCCATCGTCTAGAGGCCTAGGACAACTCCCTTTCACGGAGTAGACCGGGGTTCGAATCCCCGTGGGGACGCCAATAAACTTCAAAAGTTTAATAATTTCAACTGTTTATAAAATTAGACAGCGTTAAATTTAACGCTGTTAACGCTGTTGAGATTTCAGTCTTCCCAAGGGACTCCGATAACCATATTGGAGGTTTTTCGTGGGTTTCATGGTCCGTAAATCATCTAAGTATCCCTATCGTCTAATTGAGCAAGTCTACACACCAAAGAAGACAGAGAAGGTAATCCCAAGGGAGTCCTATATATCCTTTGGTTTCAATCCCAGCATGTCTATAGAGGAAGCAAAGAAGAGAGCGAGTCAGCTCAATAAGCAAAATGAACTAGAACGTAAGAAGATGGTGGATGCTGCAAGACGAATTGAGAATGACAAGCAAATCGATTTTGCCTACCTACCTAAGTCAGCAGTTTCATCGTTTGAAGCCCAACTTAAAAAACTCTACTCCGACAATGAATCACGGCTCAACAACATCATGAAGCAATGGACCATCGTGCAGAAGATGCTCTCTAAACTTGCGCTTGATCCAGTCAACTATGGAAAAAATCAGGATGAGTTTTATCTGTATTATCGTGAAAAGAAATGGGGTCCAGACTATATCAAGAAACTGAACTGGTTGTTAAATCAATGGGGTGCCTATTATTGCAAGAAGAACGGCCAATTTTATGATCCTGTAAAAAAGCTCACGTTGATTCAGCGTGAAAAGATCAATGACCTTAGAGAGGATTTGCCAGGGAAGAAGGGACCAGCTGATCCTCTGAAATGGGAAAAGCTTAAGGCCGTCAAATCAACCTTTGCAAACGAAGATTTAATTCTCAAGTGGAACTGGATGTTTATTGCTCTGTGGTTCGGACTTCGTCCAGTGGAGATGGGCCACATCAAGAATGGGAAGCATTTTAAGATAGAAAACGACTTCGAACACAAGATCAAAGTTCTGCAAGTGTATCAATCTAAACTTGTGAGCAAGCCCAAGGCTGAACGTTGGAAAACCATTCCTGTGTTTTTTGAAGAGCAAAAGGAAGCATTAAGATTGATTGAGTCTGGAGATTTTGAGAGGCCACTCAACAAGACCCTCAAAAGACTCATTGCTGATAAGATTGAGACGTACAGCCCTCGCAAAGGTTTTACTGATCTGATGCTCATAAAGGGCTTCAGTCTAGAGGACATCAGTATATTCTTAGGTCATGCTGACATCTCGATGACCTGGAAGCACTACAAGAACAAGAAAACCTTCAAGCTGCCAGGTTGAATTTAACAATGAAAGGGAGCAATCCTCGCTGCGGAGGGCGTAGGCTAGCTTGAAAAATTACGATGAGAGAGTTTGATGATCTCCAAGATTAGCTCTTTCTTCGATGCCAATTCGGCAGAAGTAAGGTTAATATATGCTCGAGACTCTCTTTCATAATATTTACTAAATTCAACTTTATCTCGATAGGCTTCGACATCACTAGGCTTTAAGACAACGCCAATTCGGCAATTGCCTCTCCTTTGAGGAAATAGCATACAAAAATTATTTGATTTTCCATTTTCAAGCGTTCCTAAATACTGCTGGTTGTACTTGATTGAAAGGTTGGAAATGCTTTTCTGAATATCTTTGAAGAGTTCTTCAAGAATCTTGAGACTTTCGGGAGTTTTCTTTTCCCAGTAGGCTCTGTCTACCTCTACATACTCTTCCAATTCATCGTCGTCACCTGGGGTAAAGATGTCCAGCACACGGACGAAGCTTAAGCTTACAAATTTATCGATCTTAAAAGCTCGCATTTGAATTGCTATTAATGGAATTTGGTTGTTGAAAAGACTGATAACATTCAAGAAGCGACTAGTGTCCTGAGTCAGGATAAAATTGATATTTAATTTTTATGCAGCCTCGAAG
>CAYMBJ010000026.1:0-50506 GCA_964388665.1 uncultured Pseudobdellovibrionaceae bacterium
GCAGTGTCAAGACCCCGTCATCTCGAAAACCGGTGTGGATAAATTATCGCTTACTCTGCTTGAACCAAATGTCATTATAAAATCAGATATGAACCCCTCTTACCCACAGGATGTAAAGGAGCAATTTCCTCAGGCCACTCATGTGGTTTTTAAAGGGCGCAAAGGTTGTGTGACTGGGCAAGGGGAACTTAAAAAAATATCATTTGATCCTATCTTCACTATTAACCACACCTGTGCCATGTTCAGAGCAAACATCAATCGCTTGGTACGAAAAACCTGGTGCACAACCAAGCGGCCGGATCGTTTGCTATGTCATCTGTGGTTGTATGTGGCCTATCACAATTTGTTTATACTTTCGAATCCAACTCGCTAATTCACATTGCTGTTAATCTAGCTTCCGGTCAGCATTTTATTATTCCTTTCAGCATACTGAGAAAAATTGGCGTTCCAGGAGCAAATTTCCATAACGGCCAAGGGGACCAGTTTATGAGTGGTATTAAAATAAATTCTGTTGCCTCTCCCACGTTGGCTGGAATTAAGCACTGGGCTGTTGGCCTAGCAGTTGTTGGTATAGAGTTTGTACTATGATTTTGTAGTATGTTGAAGAATAAGCTTACCGACCATTTAAAGAGATCTGAGCCCAAAACTAGCACGGCTAGAAGTGTATTTTTGATAGGCTTGGTAATAATTTCGTCAAGTATCGGGTTCGGAAAGACAACAAAATTTGTTGCTTCAAACTCAAAAGAGGCAACTGGAGTGAATTACTCTCAAACGCAGTGGCTCAATCTTCCGCCAAAAGAAAGCCCCTTTAAATTCCCAATGTCACTTTCCTACAGTAGCAACACCTATCGTGAGGACCAACCTGATTTTAACAGAGTGTTGGAGTTGGAACTCTCGCCTCGCCTGAAGTTGGACAATGTGTGGAGCGTTTCTGGGAATCTGACGATTGAAAAAGAGGACTCCGGTCAGCAGGAAACGCACCTGAGTAACACTGAATTGAGAATGACTGCTAAAGTTTGGAAGCCGTCTCACACGAGCTCAGTGAACCTAAGCTTTGGCGGCTATTTGCCGACCAATCGAGTGGTTGTGGACTCAGACAGTTACCAAGGGGCGTTTCGATTGGGTGCTGCCATAGACAATCAATCCCGGTACGTGACTCTGGGATATGGTCTATCGCTGGTTCGAAATGTTCATGAGTTCACTGTAAAAAGAGATGGTGCGGAAAATTTAATGTACGCACTCAATCACAGTGCCAATGTAAACATTCAATTCACCAAAGCATTGAATCTAGCACTGAGTGGCATATATCGCCAGGCTCTGACTTATGATGAGAGTCAGCGCTACCTATTTTTAACAGCTGCGGAGCTCTCCTACGCTTGGTCCAATAGCTTTACGACAATGATGGGTATCAATACCTCAGGGAACGCGGTCAAAGCCGATGGTAGAGAGTCTAATGTTTCTTTATATGATGATAAATTTACTAATCTACGAATAGGGGTACAGTATGAAATCTAGAACTGCGACAACCAGGGGAATTGCGACAGGACTTCAGCAGGGCATGCTGGTGCTGTGCCTATCGATTATGGTGGCCTGTACGAAAGAGGTTCCCTATAAAGATGCCTTTAAAGATCCTGGCACCTCAAATAAGGCCATGATCAGCAAAGGTGAGTACTTGGCTTCATCTGCATCTGGAAATATCAGTCGTTCGTCGGGAGACGGTCTCCCCTTTTCATTTGGAGAGAATCGTCGAGTCAAACTTGAGTTCACTGAGAACTCACTCAGAGTCATGGAGCACGAACGTGATGCTCGCTTTACCGATAATAAGGCCAACGATAAGTTGGTGATTGAAATTCCCGTTGAGCATTTGGCCTATGAGTGTAAAAAGGACAAATATGGCGACTGTGGCAGCGAAGAGGTCGAGAAAAACGACATTCCATGGAACCAAAAGCCCTATTTTCGCTTGAAATTGGCCGAGGTGAAGTCTGGACAGTTTGAAACCTTACCTATTTTGTCGGAGACGCAGTTCGGATGTTACGAGGAAGTTTCTTCTAAACTTGTCAACTATGACATTACTAGGACATCTCTGAATTTTCAGATTGAAAAGACATTCAAAATGAATCTTCTTTGCGGCGGTGATATTGAGGAGCTTTCGGATGTTGCTGTGACGGCACAGTTTTACTATTCGATGGTCACGACCGAATCCATTCTGTCAAAAGACTATGTGCCTGTCGATTACCCACATACTGATGAAGGAAAATTTGGATTCTTTTCAACGAAACAATATGTTCTCGATCGAGACAACAACAAGACGGAAAAAGGCAAACATACCATTCTCAATCGCTGGAACCCAAATCGCAAAGAACTGGTGTTTTCGTTAAGTGATAACTTTGACAAGCCTGAAAATAAACTAGTCAAGGAACTCACGTTTAAAACAGTTGAAAATTTGAATGCAGGACTTGAAAAAGCGGGAGTCAATTTTCGCATGAAACTAGAGAACCCATCAGGAAAATCACCTGGAGACATCCGCAACTCTATGATTGTCTTGGTTGAGGATCCAGTTGCAAGCTCGGTGATTGGCTATGGCCCTCAAACAGAAGATCCTGTGACGGGCGAGATCGTAAGTGCACGCACCATTATGTTTTCGGGTACAATCAAAAAGTACATTAAGTACACCTATAATTCGATTTTAAAAGCAATTGCCGAAAAAAAGCGCGAAAAAAATCAGGCGGCTGCTGCACCAGTAGGGCCTCAGGCAGAGCCTGCTGCTGAAAGCAAATCGCCTTCCGCCGCGAAGGCCGTGAGCTTCAAGCAAACGCCGCTTGCTAAGTTGAGTTCCGCAGACGACCTTTGGGCTCAGGCAAAGGCCTCTACTTTAATGGCCAAAAAGATTAGAGAGTCTTTAAACACCAGTGCAATAGCCAAAGAGGTCGCTTCATATACCAGCAATGTGAATGAAGAGATGTTCGCAAATACACTTGAGGCGCGAGCCGCCTACTTTCACGATGTTAAAAACTGTGGCTATGCGCCGCCAATGGAAACCATGTACAAGGGTCTGAGTCCTGCACTTGTTGCTCAGTTCAACGAGTCTTCTAAGCCATGGAGTGAGCTCAGCGACGAAGAGAAAAATAAGGTCATCGAGATCATAATGCCTTCGATTTGGATTCCGGTTCTCCTGCATGAGTTGGGCCACAACTTAGGCTTGAGGCACAACTTTGCGGGTTCAGAAGATTTTGAAAATTTTTATTCAAAAGAAGAGCTGACCGCGATGGGATATGATCGACCCATTCCGTCAAGTACAATTATGGAGTACATCGAAGATACGGTGCGTCTGCATCATTTAGGAAACTACGACATTGCGGCTTTGAAGTTTGGCTATTTGAGATCTGTCGAAGACAAGAAAGGCGATTTGATACCTTTGGAAAGCACATTGGCGGCCTATGCGAAAACCAAGAAGTTGCCATTGGATCAAGTGACCAAAGAGTATCAGTTCTGTACCGATGAGCACACAGGAATCAATGCAGGCTGCAGAAGATTTGACCAAGGCCTGTCAATGGTTGATATTGTGAATCATTTGATTGAGTCCTACGAAGAAAGATATGAGCGGCGCGCATTTCGAGATGGCAGAGCCAGCTTTAGCCAATTGGAAGACATCTCCCACGCAGCTTCTGTTCGGAGTCAGTTCAATGAGATCCGCCTAATGATGGAAATCGTAGAGAGAGTTCACACGAGAGCGAAACTCCCCTATGACAGTCCAGAGTGGGGTAAGGTAGAATTTTTGAAAGATCTTCGACTTGCGACTGCAATCGGGGGAAAATTTTTGGCTTCCGTTTTGACGACGCCAGATCTGCACTGTGCCAGCGTTAGCAAAACGCAACCTCAGGCGGTCAGACTTCAACCCCTCAGGTCTTTGAATCCTGGTGCTATGAGCTGCAATGAGATTAAGCCTGAGGAAGGATTTGAAATCATTGGATCTATTGGTAAGCATTTCAATTCGATGAAAGATCCAAAGAGCGAAAATGTTTATGCGGATCAGATCGATATTCGCGGGTATTGGATTGACCGATTAGAAGCTGCTAGGGCCTTATTTTCAAGGCAGATCAGAAGCACACTGTTGGATAAGCAAACTGATAATTATGCAGATTTACCGGAGTTAAAGTCCTATCTGTTGCAACTGACGGCCAATATGGCTTTGCATTTCAACACCCAGACCCTAGAGATGACTTTGAATAGTGGGGAGAAGGTTCCCATTAAAGTCGCTATGAATACGTTTGATCTTGAGAAAGTTGCCAAGCCCTTTCAGTCGAGTATTGCAAAACGTCTTGAGGTTCCAAATTATGAGTTCAATTTATCTTCGGTGATCAACAATATTATCGTAAAAGAAATGGACGGCGACACCAAGCATGCGCTTTCAGGGCGTGACTTTGCTGAAGCTTTTAGGGTTGTTCGCAGCAAAAAAGTTGGTGAAAACGGCATGAGCTCCACTGAGCTAGCTGCCGGCTACACGTTTTTTGACCTTGGGAATACAAGATTTATTGCGGCTCCCGAAAACCTGGTTGCAGGGTTGACGATAAATAAATTGCAAATGGTTTCTATCATCGGCCAGATTCCTCGTCCTAAACTTGAAGAGATGCTCAGCAAGATTAAGCCACTGGTGGCCGCAAACAAAGGGCCCTTGACGCCAGAGCAAATTCAAGCTGCTTTTCCAGACAAGGCAGATCAAATGATTGCTAGCTTTCCTCCAGAGGTTATCGAGGCCTATTTGCGCGGCGATTTGGGAACACCAGAGCAACACCTTATTCGGCTACAAGAGCTTCCTAGCAGCAACTAAGAGGAATAGCTCTTCATCGAGCCTGCTTATTGGACGTTCTGTTCAGTTTGCATGTGCTTGATCAGTTGCAAGCGATGACTCAAAATGGCTCACTCAATGTGAGCCATTTTGAGTTTATTGATAAGGTTTTTAACATAATGACCGATAATATTGTAGAGAGCACAGCTACAACAGCGAGGTTTTATGCAAAAGATCTACAGTGTGCATAGCAATAGGTCATTTTTGTCCTACCTGAGTCAAGTTTTCTTATTCGCTATACTCACATGCGGCCTTAGTCTATCTCTGGGCCTGATGCAGTTTAGTGGCATTGCGAAAGTTCAGGCACAGGGACCATCAGAGGCACCTGTGCCGGTCTTCCCAGCGGGATTGATCACCAATCCGGCGCCAAGCTTTTCGTGGGAGGCGGTTGCAGGGGCTCGTGATTATGAATTCGTATTGACTGACGACACTGATGCCATCGAATACTTTCGCCAAGATCGCATTGCTGAGACCACATTTTCAATTGTGGGCGCTGTGTTTGACCAAGGAAAAGCCTACCACTGGCGTGTTCGCGCTTTTGATCAATATGGTGAACCGAGCTCGTGGTCAGAAATAGAAAGTTTTTTAATCTATGATCCTGCGGCAGTGCCCGTACTGATGGGCCCCGTCGGTTACATTACTACCACGACACCTGTTTTTGAGTGGCATCCGGTTGCTCAGGCGACCTCCTATGAACTGTGGATTTTAAATGAAAGTGAAACGGAAACAATCAGTCGTTTGGGCGGCTTGTTGGAGACCTCTTATCAGCAGCCAAGCTTTGCGCCATTTGTTCCCTACGTAGTTTATCACTACAAAGTGCGTTCGCGCGGAGCTGATGGAAAGAACTCCATCTGGTCGGCCCCAGGTAGCTTTATGGTCTACAGTGATGTCGACAATGTGCAATTGCTGAGCCCGCAGGTCAGTGCACCGTTTGGCCAGCGCCGATTTTTATGGGTCGCAAACCAAGGAGTCGTGGGCTATGACTTTGTTTTGACTCTCGACGATGATCATACGGTCATCACAGAAGTTGCAGGTCTGTCGAGCAATGAGTACGTATTGCCAGAAGCTGTTCCAGTTGAAAATGAAGTGGTCTACCACTGGAGAGTGAGATCGATTCTTGCTGGTGGTTCGCGGTCGATCTGGTCTGATCCGGCAAGCTTTGCCTACTTTGATGCGACGGCAGTGCCAGAACCTCTGTTGCCATTCGGTTACATTCGCTCGTCGCGACCGCTGCTGGAGTGGAGTCAGGTTTCGGGCGCGATTGCCTATGAGATTGAATTCAACGAGGCCCAGGCAGGCCTAGTGCTAGGTCGTTTTGTTGTCAACGCGGGTACGGTGTTGCCCATCTATGAAAAGCTGCGATTGCAAAAAGAAGTGGTGTACACGTGGCGCGTGCGCGCGACTCTTGACGGCGGGCGGGTGTCCCGCTGGTCGGAGCCGCGTGGGTTTCAGATCAATAGGGAACCTTGGGAGGGACGAATTTCAGGACTCAAGCAAAGAGTTCCAAGCTATCCGCAACAGCAGGTTAGCTTTTTCTGGCAGCCCCTGCCAGAAGTGTCTTCAGGGCCACGTCATTACCAGGTGGTCTTGCGTCTTGAGTCGGACTTCGACAACATCGTGACGGTGTGGTCTGGCAAAGCCACGGGTAAAAACAATCATAGCCTTGAGCTTCCGGCCGACATCATTCTCTTGCCAAAAGCGAAGTATGCTTGGCACGTGCGGGCGTTTAATGATGATGGAAATTTGGTAGGCGTGTCCTCAAAAAAACGATTTCACACGCTGCCCAAAGTCCCCCGAAAGTTTGTACAACAAGTGGAACAACCTAAGAAGCATCATAGATCTCAATAAGCTCTATCAGGATCAGCGAAAATCAATGGGAGAATTGTAGAGATTGAGCATTCGTTTTGTGCACAGAATCAACGAGATCGCGGCAGGCAATGGGTTTTGCCAGATGAGCATTGAATCCGATCTGCAGCGCTAGCTTGACGTCTTCAGGGCTTGATAGTGTGGTCAGCGCCACAATTGGTTTACGGTAGCCCAATCGGCGCAGTGCCTTGGTCGCCTGGAGCCCGTCCAGAATCGGCATTTGAATGTCCATTAGTACCAGATCAAAATCAAAAGATATGGCCTTGGCAATTCCCTCTTCTCCGTTGATTGCTAACTCAACCCTAGCGCCCGCTCTCTCTAGGTAACGCTTGATCAATATGCGATTCTCAGCGATGTCATCAACAAGCAGAATGTGAATTCCGCCAAGACTTTTTAACTGGAGCACTGGTTGTGAAATTGGCAGAGCTTCCATTATGAAATCCTCCGCAAAATTTGTGTGATTGGATCCGCCTTCATAAATTTCCAATTCTTGTTATTTCGCCCCTACCTATACTAGATTTTGGTCCGTTTCCCATCTAAAAAAACTGATTTTTCGTATAAGTTTCTTAACAGAATCAACGAAGAGTGGCCCAACTCTTGTGTCAGGAAAGATCAAAGCGTACCTATACCAATTTCGATTCAGACTTGGAACATTGATGCCTACGACGGGTGTCGCTTGCTAGGTGCTAGGAGCGCGCCTCAGCGCCTTCAGACTTGCGGTTTCGGTCCAAGGCTGACTTGAGACTGGCACTATTGAATCGTGGTGGCGTAGGCAGTAGAAAGCTAAGAGGAGCGCTTCGTATACGATGCAGCACCAGCCGCAAAACTTTCCGCTGTGAGGTGGCCCTCCATCCTTTGGCATAGAACGAAAACACCAGCGCAAAACCAAAACTGACAGCCACATTGAGTGTACCAATGGTCAATACACCAAAGCAGGCGCGCACGAATTCTGGTGTGTGGAGAACTTGCCAGCCAAAGGTGGCAACTGTTGAGAAAATCATTCCGGTGGAGAGTGTGACATGGCGAATATCCAGTGGGAGACCTATGAATTTAAAAATCTCTGGCAGCAGACCCAACAAGAATCCCAGTGATATATTGGCCGCCAGTGCCGCCGCATTTTTTTTGAAAAACATGCCAAGCGCTCGGGCTTTGCTGGAACCTAGGGACTGCTCTAAGATTTCGTTAGTCGCAATTCGCTCGCTTAGGTTGTAGAGCGCAAACCAGTTGTCTGCCCATCCAGCAATCAAGCTCGAAAGAAATAATAAAAAACCAGTAAAGCTTGCATAGAGGAGAGAGGGTCCAAAGACATCCACCGATTCAATGATATGTGCGGCTTTTTGTACAGAAACTGCAGGTTGCCCAATCACCCAACGGTACATGAATGTGAGTGTGACCACGGTGGGCGCGACCATGACGATATTGCCAAAGATTGCTGCGAATTGAGTTCGGATTGTGAGGGTGATCATCGTCAAGAGTTCCTGCATATTGATATCCGTGGCGCTGTCGTTTTCAAGCAAATCAATTTTTGCAGCCAGAGCGGGTGCAGTTGACGCCGGCTGCTTTGTTGCCAAAGTGTAATGCAAGAAGTGAATCACCAAAAAGCTCAACGCGTAATTGAGTGAAGCTAAAAAGCCCATAAAAAACAACGAAAATTGAAAGCTTGTGATGGCCATCTTTACGAGCACGGTAATGGCAGTTATGGCGCCGCCGCCCACTGCGCGAGTAAACATCGTCATGTACTCTTCTGTTGTGCTAGCAATGTAGAGCTTGCCGGTTTCAGAATTTCGTTCCACAATTTTGCGCATCAATAGGCGCAGGTTTTCTTCAATAAAAGGAAGCAGGTCTTCTTTTTGATGCACATCAGTCACCAGCTGTGCGACGAACATCTGCAGCAGATCAGCGTCTACCTTCTCAAGGCTGCGAAGGTGAACCAAATATTCGACGCGTTCGATTTGCTTTTGGAGGCGGTCAATCTGGTGCACTGTGGAAACACTCACGCCATGCTGATCAAGATGTGACAGAACTTCTCTTATATTGGCTCGGCACAGTTGCAGCTGTTCAAGGAGCTGGTTTTTTGCCACCAAGATGGCAATGTCTCTGGCATTATCTATGGCATTATCTATGGTATTATCTATGGTATATTCGCTGGAATTTTTTTTGGCATCGTCTTTGGCCTTGGCGCCATCACTAGCATTTGGAATAGCTAGGATAAATCTATCCGCAGCTTGATTTATTGAAAAGTAAGGCAAGCTGCGAAATTCGCTTGTTTCGGATCGTTGGCGAAGCTGGGGGCAGAGCCCAACGGCGCGGATTTGACTCACCAACAAATAAATTGCGTTTTCCAAATGCAGCGATATTGACCAACTTGGGGGAGAGAGCTTGCTGCTGGAGGAGTCTATGCCCTTGGGGTTTTGGGGGATCTTGGAACTCGCTCTTCCCTTCGCTGGAATCTCATCATTCATGAGCAGAATTACAAATTGCTCCACCACTTCACTTTTTAATGACAAAAGCCAATCAGCAGCTTGGCGATCAGGAAAGATTTTAGCCAAGAGTCCTGGCTTGTTCTTTTGTAGGGCGCCTTCGAGCAAGACTTTGTTCAAGCAACGCGAATAAATCTCGTTAAGAAAACTGGCTTCGTGGCTCAATCCAACTTCAGAAAATAGCTCCAACGAGCTCATTTGCAAGATCAGATCAATAAAGTTGATCCGAAAATTCTGATGCCAAAGTGGGCTGTCTCGGAGCGCTTGGACCAGATAGGCCAGTCTCGCGCTTGAAGAGTTCAGCGGTTGGAGCGGAGTTGAAAAGGCTTCTAGAGTGTTAGAAAAAGATGAGTGTGGAGGTGTTGGATCCTGTAACCATTCAAACAGCAAAATCATCCATTTTACCTGGCTTTGAAAGCTCATTTGTGGCTCAGCCATACTCAAGAGGACTTCGAGCTGTATGCGAAAGTGTTTCGCTTTGCGTGCTTGATATCGAGAGTGCCAATTTTGAAAATTCACGCAAAATCATCCTTAGGCTACTCACCTCAAAAATTATTGTCGAATTGAGGCGTGTGATTCGATACTATGTTTAGCGCAAATTTTTGGAAATTGCATTTTCTAGTGAGGAGGTGAGCGCTTCACGGTTGAAAATTACAAAATGAAGACAAAAACTGGCAGCTGTCTAGTGCATTGACAGGTAATATTTGCGCAATATTGCTTGTCACCTTTGCATTTCCAATGCTTAGATGCTCTCACAATTGCCGAGTGTCACTCGGCTGCGAGAGGAGACTCAATGGTGAAGGTGATTCAATCTTTAAGATCCCTAATTTTTTCGGTCGTGATAGTGCTTTGCCAACAGGGCCTTGCGACCCCAGTGCGCGCCATGGTTGTGAACTGCAAGAACCTTGCATCTCTTGAACTTACGCGACAAAGCCTGCAGGCTAAATTTTCTACCTTTGTTGAAGGTTACTGGGAATATTTGATGCAGGAAAATCCGGAATGGGCGACCTATGTAGGTTATAACAATGACAACGTCAATTCCAAATGGTCGGATCTCTCAAAGAGTTCAATTGAAACTCAAGCCAAGGATCATATCTGTCAAAAGGAGTTTTTGGAGAAATTCAAGTCTGTGGAGTTGTCTGACGAGGATAGACTCAATTTGGAGATCTTGCAGTACAATCTCGGGCAGCAGGTGGTTAGCGACACATTGCCAGGTCGGTACATTCCCATGACACAAATGGGAGGTCTGCAGACAGAGATTCCAGATTTGATGACCGCGGCCCCGCAGAATCGGGCGGAGGACTATGAGGATCGAATCAGAAGGTTGGAGGCCTTGCCTGTGTTGGTTCAGCAAACCCAGGATCTGATGAAAGAGGGGATTGCCAAGGGAGTGATGCCACCAAAATTGGTGGTTGAAAAGGTGATTCCACAAATGGAGGCTTTGCTTGAGAAAGATTTAAAGAAAAATCCAATTCTCAAGTCCTTTTATGAGATTCCGGAAACTATTGGCGCAAAGGACAAGAAAAAGTTGATCGCAGAGGCAGAAGAAGTTTTTGTGAAAAAATCACTTCCGAGCCTGCAAAAATTGAGCGATTTTATAAAAAATGAATACGCGGCGAAGGCCACAAGCTCGATAGGTCTATCGGCACTCCCTGAGGGAAAGCGTTGGTATGAGCACCTTATTCGGCAACACACAACTACCGAAATGTCGGCCCAGCAGATTCATGAATTGGGTTTGCGTGAAGTCAAGCGCATCGCCAAGGAGATGAACAAACTGAAGGTGCAAAGTGGCTTTAAAGGAAGTTTAGCGGAGTTCAATAAATTTTTACAGACGGATTCGCAGTTTTTTTATGACAAACCCGAGGACCTTATCACTGGTTATCGTGAGATTGCCAAACGAATTGATCCCGAATTGCCGCGGTTGTTTTCGCTTTTACCTCGGTTGCCTTACGGGGTGCGCGAGATGCCGGCCTACAAAGCACCAGAAAGCCCAACAGCTTTTTATATGTCAGGAAGTTTAAAGTCGGGGCGGGCGGGCTACTTCGAAGCCAATACTTTTGATCTCAAGTCGCGGCCCAAATGGGAAATGGAAGTGCTCACAGCTCATGAGGCCGTCCCAGGGCATCACCTGCAGATCTCTTTGGCGCAAGAGGTTGAGTCCTTGCCTGAGTTTCGGAAAGAAATGGGCTACAATGCGTTCAGTGAAGGCTGGGCGCTCTATTCTGAGAGCTTAGGTGATCAATTGAGTTTGTACAAGAACACCTATTCCAAATACGGGCAATTGAGTTACGACATGTGGCGAGCAGTTCGCTTGGTAGTGGATACGGGAATACATGCCAAAGGTTGGAGCGACAAGATGGCATTGAAGTACGCGATGGCACAAATGCCAAAACCAGAAGCCCAAATGGCCACCGAAATCGATCGGTACATTGCTTACCCCGGGCAAGCACTGTCCTACAAAATCGGACAACTGAAATTTATGGAAATAAAAGAAAAAACCCAAAAGAGGCTCGGCAAAAAATTTGATATTCGTGAGTTCCATACGGAGGTCCTCAGGCACGGGGCCTTGCCAATGGAGACTCTTGAAAAGCAAGTGAGTCGCTGGCAAGGAGCTCCCAATCCAACTCTTAATTGAGTCTGTCAATTTTTTCGGTCAATATCGCGGCGTCTTCCACGGCATTGATACTGACATAATAGTCGCGCAAGATCTCAATTCGAGAGCGATCTTTTAGGCGCTGCTCTGCTGCTTCGGCCATAAAGGCATAGGCAGACTGATCTGAATCCGTGGCGATGAGGCTGCCTATGAGGTACTTCATTGCTGGCAAATAGGTTGGAACAAGTTTGTAATAGGCGTTCAGATAGGCAATGGCTTGACCATGGCGGGCGATTTCATTGTAATAGTGGCCCAAGTAAAACTTTACGTTTTCACCACAGTCTCTAAGATACTCGGGCAAGTCTTTTTCAATAGCGGTCGCAAGTGGTTTGGCGTCAGCGAGTTTATCGCTAGAGCTATAGACTTCCAGGGCCAAGCAGCGTGACACGTTGTCACCGTATTGAAGCTGCCTACTCAAAAGCTCATTGGCTTCAGTAAAATTGTTGGTGGCGAGAAAAAGATTGAGAGCCAAATTCAGCGTTTCTGCATCCACTTTGTTTTTTAAAATTGGAGTTAAAATCTCTGTAGCCGAAGCGTATCGCTCCATTTGATAGTAGGCACGTGCCAATGCCATTTTGTCTTCTGGATTTTCGCTGAGAGCTTCTTTTTTAAGACCCAATACACGATTGTACTTATAGAAATTTCCACTTGCATTGAGAGCATCGAGAGTTTTAAACCAAAAGCTTGATTCCGCACGGGAGCTATCAGGAACGAGCTTGTTGTAAGCTCCTCTAAATTCACTATCTAAAAACGACTGAACATTTTGGTGGCGATCACCATAAAAAAGTTTAGATTGGCGAGTCTCGGCATAGGCATTTCGATCGGTATTGATGGGGGCGCCTTCTGCAAATGACAGGACTTCACTTCTGGTAACTGTCATGTGTGCGAGCAGCTCATAGGCATTGTTCAATGGAATGCTCTGCAGGCGTTTCACCAATTTTGGACTATGCATCACCTGATCAGCTCTTTGTAAGTCATATTGAAGTGGGCTTTGAGAGCCCAAGAGAATCAATTCATCATCTTGAAGGTTTGTGAACACGGCCCCATGCGGAAAAACTGAGTAGAATGTTTTTAGAATGCTTTTAAGAACGTCAACATCCATATTGTAAAGATTCAGCCACTGCGAAAAAATGCCCTTTGGCTTTAGGCGTGATTTTACAAGTTCAAAATATTCGAGAGTAAAAAGATTGGCCACTCCAGAGAGCCAGGAGTGAGACGGCTGCGAAGCAATGATGTCAAATGGCGCCTCTGTGCCTACAGCCAATAGAAAGCGTGCATCTTCAATACGAAGGTCAACGTTGGGGCGCGCGATGATTGGATTGTTGCCATTATATACGTAGTCGGCGGCTTCAAGAATGCCCTTCTCAAGCTCCGCCACAAAAACATGCTTGAGATCCGTTGAACTTAAAAAATCAACAGAGTATCCACCACCATAACCGACAATAAATGCGTTTTGAGGGTCCTCCAAAAAAACGTAAGGAAGAAGTCCCAATAACGCCTCGTATTTTGGCAGGGTGTCTTTGCTGGTGCGATAATAAATGGATTCATTGAGACCATTGGTTTTGAGTCGAAAAAAATCGCGGTAGTTGGGGCCGTCACTCTGATCATGACTAAGGCTGATGATTGCAGTTTGACCCTCGATTATTTTAACGAATTGCTCATTGTCTCGATTATAAATTTGCAACAGTTCTGTGAGCGATTTGCTTCCATCCATTTTTTGGCGGTAGGCACTGCGAATGATATTCTTGTAATGCAGATCGCCCTGAGTAAATACTGCGAGCGCGATGATCAACAGAATGGCCCAGGCTTTAACAGATCGACTGGTTAGAAAGCGATGACTAAAGCCTACCACAATAATCGCAGCAAGCATAACAATCAGACCCACCGTTAGTGTATGAGATGATCCAATAAGAGGAATTAAGAGAACTCCACTCAGATAGCTGCCAGCTATGGAGCCAATCGTGTTGACCGAGTAGATCTGCCCTGTGGCCCTTGGAGTGTCGTGGTTTTGCCGTGAAATCAGCTCAATGGCCAATGGGAGCAACATACCTGACACCAACGTCGGCCCAACAATAAACAACCCAGCCACTAGGAATTTGATAGTGAGTAAAGAGACTGCTCCGCCAATGTAATAACTGAGCAGAGTTGTACCGACAGGCAAGACTGCAAGCAATGCTGTGGCCACCCAAAGAAGCACAAAGAGAGCGATGCAAAGCAAATAAAAGAAACGCTGTCGATCCTTAATCTTGAATAGAATCTTATTTAGAAGCAAGGACCCCAAAGCAATTCCCAGCAGAAATAAAGAAAGAATGATGCTGAGTCCATAAATATTTGTACCCATGAAAATTCCAAGATATTTGGACCAAACCACTTCCGCTGTCAGTGTGGCGAATCCGGCTGCGCCGCTCATAAACACATACGAAAACGACTTTCTTTTGCTAGGGTGGTTTGGGGCAACCTCGCTCTTGGCAGAGATTTCCTCATTGTTGTCCACACCCAGCGTGTCTGCCATTTTTTCTTGAGCCCGAGCGCTGTTGGATCCAAATTGGCTTCTGTAGGCATAGGCGATTCCCAAGAGCAGTAAATTGCCGAAAACAGCAACATGGTTGGTGATCTCTACTCCAAATGACGGAATCAGGAAGAATCCAGAAAGGAATGCGCCAAACACGGCGCCCAAGGTATTCACACCATAGAGAAGGCTGACAGAGCTTGATGAGTTGTTTGAGTTCGAAAGATCTGTTTTCCTATTGGTAGCCAAGCTTTCGAAGGCTTTCACTAAGATTGGCAAGGTGGCGCCCATTGCCAGTGTTGGCAGAATCAATACGAGAAATACAATTGAAAATTTGATGAGATGCGAGACCAGCGAGAGCTCGCCGCTAGGATAGATCCAGACCATAATTTGTTGCATATTAAAGAGCAAGTAAACCAATCCAGCGCCATAGACTCCTATAAAACCTTCGATCTTTCCGTAGGTCCAAATTGGATTGGCTATCTTGTGATGAAATTTTCCGAGTAAAAAACTTCCTGCGGCTAAGCCAAAAAAGAAAATGGACAGAACCAAGCTCATGCTCGCAGAAGTGGAGCCTACGGCTAATGAGAGCTGGCGGATCCAAATCATCTGATAAACAAGGCTCGTAAAACCTGAAATAAAAAATAACAAGAGTCCGACTAACTTTAACTTTGACATTTAATCCTCAATTTCATCTTGGAATTATTCCAAATGCCAATCGTAACTGGCTGTAAAAAACGCGAAATGAGTCAACGGCAAAACTCACCCGGTGCTAATATGCTTGTGGGAAATCATCATTTCAACTTAGGATTTTAAGTTTGGTAATTTTTCAATTGGCACATTCGCCATGCGGAGCCACTTTTCATTTTCAAGTGCAGTTGTCAGAAATACAGCTGACTCCGGTTTCAGAAGTCAGCTGCTGTTTTCGCCTATGAGTGAATTTGCAAGATTTTGAATTCAGGCGCGTTGGGTTGTTACTGAGTGATGTCCTCCAAGTTGTCGGCCATGCCCATTCCCATTCCCATTCCCATTCCACCACCGCCCATGCCCATTGGTGGCATTGGTTGTGGCATAGGCTGCGGCATAGGCTGCGGCATTGGTTGCGGCATTGGTTGCGGCATTGGTTGCGGCATAGGCTGTGGCATTGGTTGCGGCATAGGCTGTGGCATTGGTTGCGGCATTGGTTGCGGCATAGGCTGTGGCATTGGTTGCGGCATAGGCTGCGGCATTGGTTGCGGCATTGGCTCTGGCATAGGCATAGGTTGTGGCATTGGATCCGGCATAGGCATTGGCATAGGTTGTGGCATTGGCTCCGGCATTGGCATAGGCATAGGTTGCGGCATAGGTTGTGGCATTGGCTCCGGCATAGGCTCCGGCATAGGCATAGGCATAGGTTGCGGCATTGGCTCCGGCATAGGCATAGGCATAGGTTGCGGCATTGGGTCTGGCATAGGCATAGGTTGCGGCATAGGTTGCGGCATAGGCTCCGGCATAGGCATAGGCATAGGCATAGGCATAGGTTGCGGCATTGGCTCTGGCGTAGGCATTGGCATAGGTTGTGGCATTGGCTCCGGCATCGGCATTGGTTGCGGCATTGGCTCCGGCATCGGCATTGGTTGCGGCATTGGTTGCGGCATTGGCGTCGGCGTAGGATCAGGCATTCCCATGCCCATACCCATTCCCATTCCACCACCGCCCATGCCCATTGGTGGCATTGGGCGAACTGGTCCGTCCGTATTCACGCATTTCTGATGATGAACATCCCAGCGCGAACCATGGGGACATTTGCCAGGTCGGTTTATAGCAACACACTTGTCTCGCTGATTGTCCCAAACTGTGCCAGGGCCACAGACTTTGCGAAGTTTACGGCATTTGCGATCATTCGGATCCCAATATTCGTTTTTGTTACATCGCTTCTTGGCGGACTCACAGCGCCCGTTATCGTAATCCCATTTGTGACCAGAGGGACAACCGAGAAAATCGCGCACACATCGCTGACGACTGTAATCCCAGTGGAAACCCCATTGGCACTGTCGTGAATAACTGGTGCGAACGCATTCCCTAGCAATCCAGTCGTACTCATATCCCAAAGGGCACGAATAAGGTTGGCGAACGCAGCGATTATAGTACTCGTCCCACTCATAATTATAGGGGCATCGAGGGTAGCTGACTCTTACGCATTTCTCTAAGAAGGAATCATAATAGTATCCGGCTGGGCAATTGGGAGTTGTATCCCAGGGCTTGCAAGAGTTTTGGAAGGGATCGTAGTAGGTACCGTCAGGACAGGATTCATCGCGATCTGGCACGCAATGTTCAAGTGTGGAGTCATAGTAATAGCCTTCAGGACATTGATATATAGGATCAGGAGTTGGTGTGGGTGTGGGTGTGGGTGTGGGCCCTGGGCCCGGTACAGGGGTCGCTTTGGGCAAAACTTCAAACTGAAATTGCTGGCTGTAGGTCTCTTCGAGACTGTTGGTTAAGGTCAACCAAAAGCGGTATACGCCCTCTTCTTTGGGAGTGCCTGCAACTAAAAATCTGTGCAATTCTGGTTGAAAAGTCACATCAATGCCTTCGGGAAGATAGTCATATTGAACATCTCCCTCGTAGGTCACATCAGGGACTTGGACATACTTAAGACGTTCGCGGTAATTTGTACCCAAGCGAACGGAGGGCAGAAGACTCTCTGTATCCAACTTTGGATAGTCAAAATTCTCTTTGTTGTCTTGTCCGTAGAAACAAATCTCTCGCGAAGCAATTTCAACGGCCTCAGTATCGTCGTTATCTGAGATTTGACTGGCAGAAAGTGTAAAGCACCATCTGTCAGCAAAAGTAGGTGTACCAAAAATACGAATTGTGCTGGCTGTGGTGTCTTCTAGAAAAAGGCCTGCGGGCAATGCGCCTTCTGATTCTTGCCAGAGGATATTGTCTTTGGAGTCATCTAAGAGAGTGGCCTCGATCTCCTTGTACTCACCATATTTGAAGTACAGGTCGTCTTCATCAATCAGAATTTGATGCACAGCGCGTGGCGAAAGGCTGTCGTCAGCTTTGACGGCATTGCTGTGCTGGCCAGGAAAGCTGCCAGTTAATAGAAAGAGCAAAGCTGCCGAGCCGAAGCAAATTCGCCCCACCAGGCCGCGCCAGTTTTTCGGTTTTTTCATGAGTCCCCCACTTTTTGTTTTAGATATCCCAGTGCCTCCTTCAGCAAGACTCATGCCCTTTTGAAAGCTCTTATTGGAGCCAAAATGAAACCTTATTGGACAATAGTGCACAAAAATTAGTGAGATTGGCCACCAACTGAGGATTTGTAGACAAGATGATGAATAGATTCTTGGCCAGGTTGACACTGTACCATTGGTGCTGTCACCTATCTAAATGGTAACGAAGTGATTGGCGATACGGAGGACTCCTGACGGCAATTCAAGTAAAAAACTATTTACACAATGTTTTACAGAGGCATTTTCACCTATTGACCTTCGTTGGCGCTGTACTGGTTTACTTTGAAGTGTACCGAGTGGTGGTGCTGTATCGTCTCCTAGAAACATACTCTTTTGCGGAGCCCGTGCCGCACTTTTTAGTTCTTTGGAACAGTTTCCGTTTCGATGCTGTGACCGTTGGTTTTTTGATTGCGCCTTTGTGGATCGCTGCATTCCTTGGGAAATCCTTGTTTAATGTGCTGAAGATAGCTTGGATATTCGTGGTGGTCAGCCTATTGATTGGCGTCACCACTTTCGATATTCAGCATTTTGCCGATAAAGGGAGTCGCTGGCGGGGAGTCAGTGGCGATGTCGAAAGTGAAATTGCAAAGTTTGTCTTAGTGGCTCCGGGAGAGACCTTTGGCAATTTAGTGATCCTGGGCATTTTATTGATGGTCCTGTTAAAAATGTATATGATTCAAATGCGAAGTCGCAAACAGGCCCCAAGGGATCCCATTGGAATTTTTTTTCCAGAACTCATTTCGAGACTGCTGCTCTCGCTCATTTGTTTGCTTCTCTTGGGGCGGGGAAGCGTTGGGCAGCATCATTTGCGGCGCGAGGACGCCATGATTGTGAGCTCAGTGAATCTGCAAGAGTGGATATTCAATCCCATTTGGATTATCGGCAAAGAATGACAGTCTCATCATTGATTTCTTCTGATGATATGATAGCCAAAGGAAGTTTGCACAACCTCTGAGATTTGATTTGCATCCAGTTCCTGGGCCGCTTCAGCAAAATTGGCGTGAAGTCGTTTTAATGGCACTAAGCCCAAATTGCCACCTTGCTCGCCCGAAGCGCAAAGGGAGTGCCGGAGGGCTAGAATTTCAAAATCATCGCCTGCTCTTAGCTTTTTAAGCAAATGCTCAGCATCAACCCTTCGTTCTACAAGAATGTGTGAGAGATCCATCTGCGGCGTTGAAGATTTGCCCTT
Organism: uncultured Pseudobdellovibrionaceae bacterium; assembly: GCA_964388665.1. Taxonomy (GTDB): domain Bacteria; phylum Bdellovibrionota; class Bdellovibrionia; order Bdellovibrionales; family Bdellovibrionaceae; genus CALCCV01. The sequence goes on from CAYMBJ010000026.1 coordinate 18,759, forward strand.
TTTCACGGTCAAACCTTATGGACTTCTCTAACAATGTCACTGAGCTTTTTCATAAAATTCAGAGGATAGACTCCCATGCGCTCTATCATCATTTTCTTGATGGCTTCGCGAGGTGGAATCTTTTCAAAACTGATCATTCGATCGAGCGCATTGCAGGTGCCAACGATCAGGGCCAAGGGATCAATTGTTGCTTCTGTCAGATTAAAAGGAAAACCACTTCCGTTGGTCAACTCTTCATGTTGTGCAATGATCTTGACCACTTGAATATCAAAGTGCTGTTTGTCTTGAACCCGCTCGGCGCCGATTCGGGGGTGTTGGCAATAGGCTTCGTACTCCTCCTTAGAGAGTGTGTCTGGAACTTTGCTCAAATCGTACTTGGTTTCAAAGTGGCCAATGTCATGAAGGAGGGCTCCAAGTATGAGCATCTGCGTTTGACCGGGATCTTTCATGCCGTTGGCTGCGGCGAGCTTCAGTGCTAAAGTTGAAACTGAAACTCCATGGTGTCCCAAGTTTTGATCTGTGTTTTCGAGTTTGAGGATGGCAAGTGCTGCATCCGCATTGGTTTGGATAAACTGCAAATACTGTCCGGCCGCTTCTTTCGTATTCATATAAGATTCTTTGTCTTCTGGGTGTTCAAAGACCTCTTCGGCATTGCTCTGCTGCTGCCCATGAATGACTTCTGAGCGTGTTTGTAGATCTACCTTTGAGTTTTTATCATAGGCCTGCTGAATGTTTCTTTCGAGATATTCGCGATACTGCGGCTCTTCATCTGTACGAATGAACATTTTTTTTAGCTTTTTTTCTTTCAAGCGCCCGAGTCGGCCACCTTCAAAGCTGTCGCCCTGTCGTAAATAAAGTATCATTTTTTCATTAATCTTAACATAGGCATTAAAGTCGATTTTTTGATCGCCTCTAAGTGTGCTAACGCGAATTGAAGTGAAATCTGCATCTACCACTTTTGTCGTTGCCTTTCTCCCAAAGTGTTCATCACAATTGGATATGGAAAATCTATATCATGACAAATCTCGATAAAGACATTTTAGAAGATTTTGTGCAGGAGTCCAAGGAGATCGTCGAGGATCTGCTAAATATTTTAGAACAAGCTGACGGCGATTTTACAAAAGTGAGGACCCTTGAAGACTACGGGCAGAAAGTAGATCGAATCATGGGCGGAGCCAAAGGTCTAGGCCAGTTGGCTGATGAGAAGCATCCAATACATTGGGTGGCCGACTATTCGGCTGTTTGCAAGGCCGTCGGTTATAAGTCTTCACAGATTGTTGGCCAAGAGGACTTTTACAATATCTGTGTGGCCCTATTGTTGGATGCGACGGAAAACCTGATGATTCTTATCAATAATCTTGATTCGACCACAGAAGAGATCAAGCAGATATTGCCACAAACCTTTCTCGATCGCTTGCAGTGGGTTGCACAGAAGTTCAGTGCCGACTATCGCATGAGCGTGGCAGCTGCTCCTGAGGCTAAGCAAAAACCAATGGACCAAAGCGAGATCGACATATTGATGAAGAAACTGGGAATTGGCTAGCACGGAAAAATATTCGTGCTCCATCCTTGAGCTGACTCACTTTGCCAACTGCAATTGCTTCAAAGTCCACTGCGCCAACTCGCCCAATGTCTCGTGAGTGGTGTACTCTTCGACTTCGGCCTTTAGTTCAATGGCTCGGTAGTGCGCAATCACCATCATTGCGTTTCGTTTAAGGCCGGAGCCGCGCGCCCGCGACAGCGGACTGTTTTGAAAGCGCCTCATGAGTGCTTTGTTCGAGCTTCTTAAAATGGATCGCAACTCATCAATGGCGTCCGGCCCAAATTTTGACTTTGGCAGATTCTTAAATATCTTGCCATTCCAAGGGCAGACATCTTGGCAAATGTCACAGCCAAAAAAATACTGGCCAACCTGATCACGAATCTCAACAGGCGCAATGCCTTTGGCTTCGATGGTCCAATAGCTGATACATTTTTTAGCGTTCAAATTGCGCTCTTGATCAAGGGCTTGAGTGGGGCAGGCGTCAATGCATCGTGTGCATGTTCCACAGTGCATGGGCACCTCAGTGGGTTTATCGGTGTCAGCATCAAGACTTGTGAGGATTTCGCCTAGAAAAAAATAGGATCCGTGTTTGGGGTGAATCAAACAGGTGTTTTTACCTTGCCAACCCAATCCGCTGCGCGCGCCGAGATCACGCTCCATCAGCGGTCCCGAATCTGTTTGTGCTATAAACAGATGTTCGGGGTATTTTTCGTGTAAGCGCTGTGCAATTTTATCAAGCTTTGATTTGAACCAAAAGTGGTAGTCTTCGATTTGCGCATACTTGGCAATGGGCAAAGTGGCAAGATGAGAGCCTTGTGGTGCATGATGCGCGATATATGACGCGGCAAAAACCAGAGCTGATTGGCAGCCCGGAAACTGCAATTGGGGATCTTCTTTGATCGGAAGATGATGAGTGAGGTAGTCCATATCCCCTTGAAAGCCTGCATTTAACCAATTCCGGTAGGCATCAAGTTGAGTGTGTTGAAGTTTTGCCATTCCCCAATGTGATAGATTTTCTGATAGCACAAGATTATCCAAAAAATCGCGAATATTCGTAGAAAGATTCTCCGAACAATTGTCTTTTACTGACATTTTATCTAGTATTTCTCCATGGCAAGTCGCTTCACAAACCCAGTTGAGTCTCCTGTTTGGCAAGATAAGCTCCAAAAGGCAAAGCAAATTGCTATTGGTGATGAATTCTTTGAGACCTTTCCCGCATACAAGGGAGCAAAAACCATCTGTTTAATGCTCACTCATGCAGGACATGTGGCCTGGCTTGCTGGTGGTTGCGTAAGAGATTTGTTATTGCGGCGGGAGCCGAAGGATTTTGACATTGTGACCAGTGCTCCTCCCGAGGAGGTTCAGGATCTTTTTGTCAAAACAGAGGCCGTTGGTAAAGCCTTTGGCGTGATTCTTGTTGTGGAGGAGGGAGAAGTCTATGACGTTGCCACCTTTCGCAGTGACGGAGCTTATGTGGATGGGCGCCGTCCCGAAGCGGTGAGTTGGTCGACTCCCGAAGAAGATGCCATGCGCCGCGATTTTACTGTAAATGCATTGTTTTATGATCCCACCAAAAAAATAATTTATGATTTTGTTTCTGGATTACAAGATCTAAAGGGCAAGCGCTTGCGCGCAGTTGGCGATCCCAAAAAGCGCTTTGCCGAAGATCATTTGCGCATCTTGCGCAGCCTGCGCTTTTATTCTGAATTGCAATTTAAGTTGGAGCCGGATTTGGCTGAGGCTGCCTTGGCGTTGGCGCCGGGCTTAAAGCAAATATCTGCAGAAAGAATCAAAGAAGAGATGATTCGTCTGCTCGAAGGACCCGGCGCTTTTGATGCCTTGCAAGAAGTTTTGCGGCTGGAGCTGACACGGTGGGTGCTTTTGCCTGATTCTGCTCAAGCGATTTCATTGTCTGCGGAGCTTTGGAGTTTTTGGGAAACCACTCCCCAGCGAGGCGTGGTTAAACTTTTTTGCATCTGGCTGTTGGCTAGCCATGATCAGCCAGAACTTGCACTGAAATGGATGAAGGCTTGGCCCTTTGCCAACCGTGAAAAGCAAATTTGGCGAGATTTGAGCGAAGCCTATTTGCAAACTCCGTCTTTTCACGGCTATTCGACCGCGCAAAAAATGTTGCGCGTGCAAAATGCCAGCTATGAGACAGGAGTGCTTTGGCGCTCACATGTCCTTAGGCTGTCTGCAAATGCGAGTGCAGAGGCGCGGGAAAAACAAGATGAGGTCTTTGCAGCTTATATGCGCTCGCGCGAGTACTATCGAGTTCAGCTGCAATCAAAATTGCCAGCGCCATATCTAAATGGCGAGGATGTGCTTTTTTTAAAGGGACCAGAGCGTGGAAAAGCACTGGATGAAGCTTACTCAATGCAATTAGAAGGGCACTTGCAAAACAGAGATCAGGCCGTGCATTGGGTTCGACAACGATTCTGTTAAGAAGCAAACAATATAGGGAGCAAAAACGTGCAAGTATTGGGTCATCGACCTCTAAAGATTTTGTTGTTAGGAAGCGGTGAGCTCGGCAAAGAGCTTGTATTGAGCGCGCAAAGATTGGGAATACATACGATCGCCGTAGACAAATACGCCAATGCACCAGCACATCACGTGGCCGATGAGTGCTTCGTCATTGATATGCTGGACGGAGCGGCTCTTAAGAAACTGGTTAAGAGGACGAAGCCTGATTTTATTGTACCCGAAATCGAAGCCATTCGTACTGAGGCGTTGAGGGATCTTGAGAAGCAGGGATTTGCGGTGGTGCCCTCGGCCAAAGCTGTTGATCTCACGATGAATAGAGACAAGATCCGCAATTTTGCCCGCGAAAAATTAGGTCTTAAAACCGCAAAATATGCCTACGCCGACAATTTGCTGGACGTGCAGAGGCAGGCAAAGAAAATTGGTTTCCCTTGTGTGATCAAACCCATCATGTCTTCGTCTGGAAAGGGCCAAACCGTAGCCAAGAGCTTCGCGGATGTAAAAAATAGCTGGAAAGCCGCGATGAAATTAAAACGTGGTGATCAGATGAGGGTGATTGTCGAAGAATTTATCGCCTTTGATTTTGAAATCACACTCTTGACTGTCAGGCAAAATAACAAAACCTACTTTTGTGCCCCAATAGGACATAGACAGGAGGGAGGCGATTTTCAAGAAAGTTGGCAGCCGCAAAAGATGAATCCAAAAGTATTAAAAGAGGCGCAGAATATGGCGGCAAAAATCACCGCGAAACTTGGCGGCAACGGGCTCTTTGGTGTCGAGTTTTTTGTAAAGGGAAAGCAAGTGTATTTTTCTGAGCTCTCGCCAAGACCGCATGACACGGGAATGGTCACCATGGTCACACAGGACCTCAGTGAGTTTGATCTTCATTTGCGCGCATTTTTGGGTTTGCCTATTCCTGGAATCAATTTGTTGTGCTCGGGCGCAAGTGCCGCTCTGCTGGCTCCGGCCAAGATGAGCGAAACCAAGCAGTACAAAATTCTGGGTATAAATCGGGCGCTGAGGGCGAAAAACTCGCAGATAAGAATTTTTGGAAAGCCGCTGTTAAAACCGCTGCGCCGCATGGGCTTGCTTTTGGTGAGCGGTGATTCAACGAAGACAGCTCTTAAGCAAGTCAAGAGTCTGCGTAAAATGGTAAAATTCAGGAACTGGTAGACAATTGTGGTCTTGACCTCTCCCTTTCAGTTGAAGAAAAGCCCGCTCAGTTTCTACTCGACACATACTTCTAGAAAAAACTTCATGTCGTTGCCAATATCAAAGGGGATGACCAAATTTGCCGTGTGGGATTTTTTTCTCACCACGACAAAATTACCGCTGATCACGGTTGGAATTGCCATTTCAAAATTGTGCCCCATTTGATTGAGCTTGGTCTTTGTGGATGCGTAGATTTGATTGGTCATTTCACCGACGGCATCATTAACATCGCCATTGATTTCAGTGTGAACCTCGCCCAACATATTTTCTATGATCTTTAATATCGTGGCTTTGGGAAAAGTTAACAGCATGGTGCTTTTGAGTGGGGGGGCCACCATTCCCACCATGCCTGCCACGTGGCCGCGACTCTCTGGAGTCTGTTCTATAAATGGCTTACCCACTTTGGTGGGTGTGGAAGCCATTGCTTCTATTGTTGCAATGACTTGCGTGGCGAAGGCCTGAATCACATCTTTATTAAATAGAGGGCTGCCCTCTAGCTTTGGTGCTGCAGACATAAAATTTTGATCCTTTCTGATCAATTTTTGATGGAGCGAATTAAAAATGGCAGGGTGAATTGATTTGTGAAATTATTTTGTTAAATTTAAGCAGCTTTCACTTCGGCATTCACTTTGGCCCAAACGCGCTCCAATTTGCCTCGCAGAGTCACACCATTGAATGGTTTCACCACATAATCTGACACACCAGCTTTGGCGGCTTCAAGAATATGCTTTTGCTCGCTCTCTGCTGTCACAAGCATAAAAGCCAACTGTTTAAACCTCTCGTCGGCGCGCACAGTCTTTAATAATTCGATTCCAGGCATTTTTGGCATGTTCCAATCAGAAATGACAAAGCCGTAGGGAGCCCCAGTGGTGTGTGCGGTTTGAATCATCGGCCAAGCTGTGGCACCGTCATCGGCCTCCTCAATCTGATTGTAGCCCAACTCAAGAAGCACTTTTCTTATGATTTTCCGCATAGTTGCAAAGTCATCGACGATGAGAAATTTGGTATTCGTTGGAAACATGAATTACTCCTCTTTATGCAATCAACCCGCATTGAGCGGTGTCGAACACTCTTACAAGTGTCCAAATCTTATCGGTCCAGTTTTTAGAAACCTGAGTCCAGGGGTATTGCATTCGACCAGGCTTTTTGTCAGACTATGTGACAGGTGGTGTGTCAATTTGAGGCTGGATTCCTCAAAAGGGCCAGCAAATTTTATAACTAATAGCGGGAGGGAGCAAGGATGCTCAGAGATGTCCTGATTCAAAAAGGTTTATCAAATCGTGAGGCCGAAGTAGCGGAGCTCGTGTCTAAAGGACTTTCCAACAAGGAAGTTGCGAATCAGTTGTTTGTAACTGAAAAGACAGTGAAGTTCCATCTCACAAATATTTACAAAAAAATGAACGTAAAGTCGCGTGCGCAGTTAATTGTGTGGTGCCTTCCTCATTTGGGTTTTGTTGAAGTGGAAGCAAAGGCAGAAGCGGGACAAGTTCCCAAAGTTGCCGATGCGAATATCGTGAATACAATTCCAGCTGGCAACTCAACTGTTGCAGGAACAACTCTACCAACAAGCCCACAGAATGGCACCAATCGCAATGGTGGCAACTCTGATATGGGTGCGATGGGCATGTAGTTTTTAGGATTCTTTAAGGTGGGGTCGTGAATCATGCGAGCTTCGAAAGGTATCTCTCAAAGTCGCGTGATCATGACCCAACTCGTATTGCCTGGTGATACCAATTCACTGGGCAGCATTTTTGGCGGCACGATCATGTCTTGGATCGATATTTGCGCCGCAATCGCAGCCGGTCGGCACTGTCAAAAGCAAGTTGTCACAGCAAGCATTGATTCACTGAGTTTTGTCGCTCCTGTTTATTTGGGCTGGATAGTGAATCTTAAAGCCAGCGTCAATTACGTCGCACGGACCTCTATGGAAGTGGGTGTTCGCGTCGATGCTGAAAACGTAAAAACGGGGGAGTTTTTTCACACATCTTCGGCTTATCTTACTTTTGTTTGTATCAGCCCTGAAGGCGTACCTGAAGAAGTTCCTGAACTGGTGTTAGAAACCGAGGATGATCGTCGTCGCTATGCTCAAGCCAAAGACCGCCGCGAGCAACGGTTGGCGGCAAAGTCGCGAACAAGAGCCTAATAATCACAGGTGTCCACAGTCACGTGCGTTTTGCACCTCAACAGCGCTTCGCTATTGAGTAAGGTCTGTTCATCGTCCCACTGTCCTTGAGCATTGCAGCGACGGCGCACACATCTGACACCCGTCAATTGCACTGGGCATTTTTGTTGTTTTTGAAGCCTTTTGCTGGTGGAGCCCAAGCCTTCACAGCTCCATGAGCACTGATTGTATTTGGCATTGGGTTTGGCGCAGATAAAATTGGCTCTTTTGAATTTTGCTTTGGCCGCGTCCACTTTTTTCTGTAGTTTTTCTGCGGCGGCCTTAATGGCGACTTCTGCGGTGATCTTTTCTTTTTTTTCCGGTGTTATGGCTTCTGGTCCCGACATGGTGGCGCGCGGATTCTTTTTTCCGCGCAATAAGATGTCGTAGAGAATTTTTCCATTTTCCTTCTCCACAAGAAATTGATACATCTCTCCCTCATTGACAATGACACGCTCTTTTGCATTCCAGGGGCCAAAAGTGGCCTGACCAGAAAAAACGCCAAATTCAAAGATTCCAGAGGCAGGGTCCCATTTGTAAAAACAGTCGCAGCGCATGAGGTCTTCACTGGTCACGGCGCTGGTGATTTTGACCGTGGTGGCCAACGGACCTTTAGAAGTTGTGCGAAGAGTGCCGCTGAGGATCTCCATACCAATTGAAGCATTGTCCTTATCCGGAAAATACAATTTGATCGCGCTGTTTGGCAAGATTACGAATCTGGCGGACTCAAATTGTAAAGTCAATTTGGCGCCGTCCTTTGTTTCAATGTGTGTAGAGGTGTCAAAGGCTTTGAGCTTGCTAGAGAGCGTCTTTGATTTTTCGGCGCCAGTTTGAATCTGAACCTCACCGATGCTTTCTATGATTTTCACTGTCACTTGGGCTTGAGCTTGGGCATCGGCATTGGAATTGGAATTGGAATTGGAATTGGTGGAATTGGTATTTGTACTGGAAGTGGAACTGGAACTGGTATTTGCGTTGGTATTTGCATTTGCACATAAGAAATGAGCGAAAAAAATACCAGAGATGAAAATGCCAGAGATCATTCGCATGAAGACTGGGTTGGATAGATTATTCAGATGAAACCTCCCTGAGGTCTGCCTGTCGCGTCTCCCAAGATTTTGCTTCGCATATTTCCCATAGTTTCGCGTATCGCAAAAACAAGGAGTAGGCAGCACCGATGGCAATGATAAAGCCGGGGAGACCATCGCGGAATCCTTGCTTCAGGACGTAGCACTCAAAAAATTTTCCAAAGGGGCGGTAGAGCAGTTTCAAAAACGAAAACACTTCCCCTTTGTTGTGCAGCTGCTTGGCCCCTAGGGTCGAGTATTTGTCATTGGTGAGAACCTGGTGTGACAGATCTTTGAACACAAGATGGAGCAAAGGATGTTGCATTTGCCGATACTGTTTGCTGATCACCTTTTCATGCAACGGAGCCTCGTTCCAATTGCTAAAATCGCGGTGAAACAACCGATACTGTAGGTCAGGGTACCATCCGCCATGCAGAATCCAACGTCCTAAGTGAAAGGATTTTCGAGGCAGGCCATAGGTGGTCGTTGGATCTAATGTTGAAAATGCGGATTCAAGCTCTGATGCGAGCTCTGGGCTCACAACTTCATCCGCATCAACAAACAAAACCCAGGCAAAGCGGGCCTCTTGGGTCGCCAATTTTTTTTGCAGTCCAAAACCCTGCCAATCCCACTCAATAACGCGAGCACCCATTTGGCGAGCCAGGCGGGCAGTGGCATCGCTGGAGTGGCTATCCACTACAATTGTTTCCTCACAAAACGCGAGGGAATTTAGGCATCGCGAAATATTGTTTTCTTCATTTAGAGTGATGACAATTGCACTGATTGGTAAACGCATTTATATTTTTAGAATCGCCGTCAAAGACGGAGTTGTCAAATATGGCTAAAATATAATGCCGAAAATTACCCAAAAGGGGGTTGATCATGAGAATTTTGTTGATGGCTGTATTGCTGAGTATCTCTGTTCGGGCGCTGGGAACTCTCTCCATCGGAGAATCTGGAGATGTTATTGCCCCTGGGACCTATCAACTGGGGCTTGAACCTACGTTCTCTGCCAATCCAGGTGATGGTTTTAATGTTGGATTGTTTGGCGACTTTGGAATCAATGACTCTTTGAGCACACGGGTTGGTTTTGGTAGCGGCGGACTGGATTTTTTTACTTCGGCTTCGCTCAAATGGGTTCCTTTTCCTGATCTGGACACTCAGCCCGCGATCGGTGGCAAAGCCAGTTTGATCTACATGAATGATAAGGACTTTTCACTCACCATCTTGCGCGTGGCGCCACTTATTAGCAAACGCTACACGATTGAGCCGGGAACCATTCTTCCGTACGTCGCGTTGCCAGTGCTTTTGAATGTCGCTAAAGACAAAACCTATGTGGGGACAAGTTTGGCCGCGGGCACCGAATTTATTCACCGAGAATTGGATGACTTTAAATTCTTTGCGGAGGTGTCAGTAGATCTGCACGATGGCATGGGTTACTTTTCTTTGGGCGGAATCATGGGATTTGATGATCAATTTCGACCAAGGCAGAGAAGTCAGTATTAAAATTTAGAGTTAGCTTCAGCGCGGCCAAAAAGAAGGTAGGAACTGTGTTTTCGTGGTTAAAAAAGGATGATTCGGCGGCAGATCTCTATATCGATTTGGGAACTGCCAACACCCTGATCAGCGCCAGAGGGGTGGGTGTTGTGGTCAATGAACCATCGATTGTGGCCTATACGGAGATGACGCCAGGGCGGCGAAAGGCCGTGGCTGTAGGGCGTGAAGCATTGATAAAGTTGCAAAACGCTCCAGGAAATATTCGTTCTATCAAGCCTGTTCGGGATGGCGTGATTGCTGATTTCGAACTGACGGAGGTGATGCTCCGATTTTTTTTAAATTATCCAAGTGTTAAAGGTCAGTTTAATAAGCCGCGCATGGTGGTGTCATTGCCCTACGGCGTGACAGAGGTAGAAAAGAAAGCCGTGATTGAAACCTGCACAAAGGCGGGGGCTCGCAAAGTGTATTTGATCGATGAACCAATGGCGGCTGCCATAGGCGCGGGAGTGCCCATTCGCTCGCCAAAGGGACATATGATCATAGACATCGGTGGTGGCACTACAGAGATAGCGGTGATTGCTCTTGCCGATATTGTCTTTTGTGAAACCATTCGTGTCGGTGGCCACAAGATAGATGAATCGATCATACAGTATTTAAAACAGTATAAGAAAATTATCATTTCAGAGACGACCGCTGAGGAGATTAAAATCTCTATTGGCACAGCCGTTCCCAAAAAGGGTGTACGAACTGCCATGGTCAGCGGGCGCAGTGCAGATACAGGTTTGCACACGGAAATGGAAATCACCAGCGAAGAGGTCGGCCAGGCCATGAATGACCGCATCCAGGATATCATCCTGGGAATTCATCGAGCGCTTGAGCAAACTCCGCCGGAGCTGGTTTCTGACATAATCGATAATGGTGTCGTGTTAGCTGGTGGTGGTGCCTTGATTCGCGACTTGGATCTGAGGATTCGCAATGAGATTCGCCTTGATGTTCGTGTCGCAGACAATCCTTTGATAGCCATTGCCAAGGGCGGTGAGGCCGTTCTCAATGATCCCGCACTGCTGGATAAAGTTCAATTGGCACTTTGAAGTGTCTCATGCCCTCATGGCGCGGGAGGCTCGCGAAAAAATTTTCCATATATATCAAAATACGCTATAGAGTGAAGGCTCGGCAATTTTTTTATTTTAACAGGAGAACTTGGTCTTGAAAACTGCAAGCACAACTGAGGCTCATCGGAAGATTTTAGTGACCGTTGGCTTACCATACGCCAATGGCCCACTGCATTTGGGACATATTTTTGAAAGCACCCAAGCTGATATTTGGGCTCGCACTTTAAAGATGCAAGGCCATGAGGTTCATTATGTCTGTGGCGATGACACCCATGGGACACCGATTTTGCTCAAAGCCAAAGAGCGCAATCAAGATCCTGAGGCGCTGATAGGTGAGGTCTGGAAAGACCACAAGGCCGACTATGATGCTTTTGGTATTGATTTCTCGATCTACAGCTCGACCCATTCTCCAGAAAATAAAGCTCTCTGTGAAGAGTTTTACGGCAAGATGAAAGCAAAGAACACGCTTTCACGAAAGAGCATTGATCAACTCTATTGCGAGCATGATAAAATGTTTTTGCCAGACCGCTTTGTTAAAGGCACTTGCCCCAATTGCGGCTCTGAAAATCAAAATGGTGACAGTTGTGATGTGTGCGCCGCTGCCTATAGCCCGGCCGATTTAAAGAAGCCTCATTGCGCCTTTTGCGGCAGTTCACCCATTGTTAAGTCCAGTGAACATATCTTTTTTGAGCTCAATCCGTACAAAGAGTTTTTGTCGCAATGGCTGAAGGGTCATACGGCACCGGAGACCTCAAAAAAAATGCATGAATGGTTTGGTGAAGACTTGCGCGCTTGGGATATCAGTCGCGATGATCCTTATTTTGGCATTCCCATTCCTGGCGAAGAGAAGAAGTTCTTTTATGTATGGGTGGACGCGCCAATGGGCTACGTTTCGGCGACAAAAATCTTGGCCGAGCAAAAGGGACTTTCCTTTGACAAGATTTGGCGCAGTGACTCTGAATATGAAGTCCATCACTTTATCGGCAAGGACATTGTTTATTTTCACACTCTGTTTTGGCCAGCCCTTCTAAAGACTGCAGATTTTCGTTTGCCATCGGCTGTGCATGTTCATGGTTTCATTTCTGTAAATGGCGAGAAAATGTCCAAATCTAAAGGCAATTTCATTATGGCTAAAACAATATCTAAAAATATTGATCCCGAGTATTTGCGATTTTACTTTGCGACCAAGATGAACAGCAGCAGCGATGATATGGACTTTGCTACAACGGATCTCGTCAACAGAGTGAATTCTGACTGGGTGGGCAAAATCACCAACTTGGCCTCACGTGGGGCGCAGATGCTACTCAAACAATTTGACGGAAACCTAACGACTTTTGATGAAACCGGCAAAAAACTCTTCAATGAGTCTCAGGCAAAGTTGCGTCAAGTGCCGCAGCTATTTGTTTCGTTTGATTACTCTAAAGCAATGAATGTGATTCGCGAAGTTGCTGATTCTGCCAATCGTTATTTTGACGAAATGGCGCCTTGGAAGATGGTCAAAGAGGATCCGCAAAAAACTCAGGCTGTATTGACCACAACTCTCAACATTTATAGACTTCTCGCCATTGCTCTCAAGCCCGTGGTTCCCAAGTATTCGGCCAGAGCCGAAAAGCTATTGCTTGAGCGTGACTGGACTTGGAAAAGTTTAGAAACTTCGATCGAAAATGTCACTTTGGAATGTTTTGTGGCACTCATCACCAGAGTTGAAGAAGCCGCGGTCAAATCCATTTTGGCAGACACGCTGGCATCTCAAGCGGCGCCAGTGGCAGAAAAGATCCAGAGCAAAGGCGCTGACGACCTTCCCTCAGAAATCGAGATGGACGATTTTATGAAAGTTGACTTGCGAGTGGCACTGGTGCTCGAAGCTGAAGCTGTTGAGAAGGCCGATAAATTGTTACGATTAAAAGTTCAAGTGGGCGAGGAGACTCGCCAAATATTTGCTGGAATTAAAAAGTGGTATGCGCCGGCAGACCTCATAGGCAAAAAGGTACTGGTTGTTTTCAACTTAAAGCCGCGCAAAATGAAATTTGGCATGAGCGAAGGCATGGTGCTGGCGGCAGAGGGCGACGATGGCGGACTCTCGGTGCTGGTGCCAGAGCGGGAAGCTGCCGTTGGGTCACGGGTCAAGTGATCGAGAGGTCTAAACTTGAATCGAAATTGCCATAGTCCGAGCTTTGCGCTCAATGCACTCAAGGAATGTCACAAATTGCTGCTGCCGATGGAGCTCGCGTCTTCGCAAAAAGAGACGCGCCTGGATGTTTCACAGCAGATATCAGCGCAGATAACACATCAGTTTTCACAGCAGTTAACAGATCAGTTAACAGATCAGCAGCGCGAAGACATTCGCCGGGTATTTTTTGACTGTCTTGCGAAGTTGAAATCTGTCGAGATCAAAGAGCAGCGCAATCACAAGAGTCTCTCTGAGTTTTTAAAGCGCCTGCCATCTTGGCTTCAGGGTGAATTTGATCATCAGCACTTTGGCATGGTGATGCGAGGGCTTGAGCGCGTGATCGAAAAGTCGCTTCGCGATGATGAGTTTCTAATCACCGAAAAGGACGAGGTGGCGCCCACCATTAGCGTCTCCATTCCACTTTGTATTTGTCTCGAAAATTTGCAATCGACATTCAACGTGGGTTCTATATTGCGCACGGCTGAGTTCCTCGGCATTTGCGAAGTTTGGTTTTGTGGTTACACGCCTCGACCCGATCACGAGCTTGTGCAAAAGACCGCAATGGGCGCCGAAAAATGGCTGAAATGGAAGTCAGTAAGCGCTTCAGAGATTCGTGAGTGGCAGAATGAATTTCATTATGTGGCGCTTGAGACAAGCCTCCAGAGCCTTGAGCACACGCAGCCCTACACTCAGATCAAGCCTTGCGTTTTGTTTGTTGGCAATGAGCGCTACGGTGTGAGCAAGGCTCTTTTAGAGCTTGCACATGAGGTGAGGCAGATTCAGGGAGGCGGACATAAAAACTCTTTGAACGTTGGCGTGGCGGCAGGAATTGTCGCGTCTGAGTGGAAGAGGCAGTGGTGCAATCAAGTTGGCAAATAAAACCCATAGGCGTTTATCGCGGGCAGATCAGTGAAAAGAAGCTGCTTTCGCGACAGAGTGGGCTGTCCATGCATAGCGGCTATATCCGTTTGGAGAATTGGATCAATCCTGAACAAAGCTTAAAGGAGATTCAAGGCTTTTCGCATCTGTGGATTATTTTTGGATTTCATGAGAGTCAAAACTGGAAGTCCATGACTCGACCGCCAAAGTTTCCTGAAAAAAAGGTCGGAGTTTTTGCCAGTCGCTCGCCCTATCGTCCCAATCATCTTGGGTTGTCGTTGGTCAAACTGGTCAAGGTCTCAGCGAACAAACTTTGGCTTGAACAAGTGGACCTATTGGACAAAACACCAATATTTGACATTAAGCCCTATCTGCCTGAGTTTGAGTCCATTGCTAATGCAAAGCAGGGATGGGCACAGCAGGCGTGTGAAGGTTATAAAATTTCATGGGGTAGCGATGCACTGAGTAGACTTGCGCTTTTGCCAGAGAAATTGCAGCGAGATTTGCAGGATTTTGTGAATATCCAATTGTGCGAATCGCCATTTCCCTCTCCTAGCAAACGAATTCGCGCTGAGTCTGACCCAGACATTTTTGTTTTGGCATTTCGCCGCTGGCGCATTCAATATCAAATTGCGGTCAGAGAATTGCAGATATTAAAAATTTTTGAAGGCGATCAACGACTTAGGTCAAGCAAATCGGATTGACTTCGATACGAGGGCAAGATCCAATTTAGTGAATGAATTCTTTCGTCATCGTGTTGACTATTTTTTTATACTGCCTTTGTTACGGAGTTTCCAGTCAGGCCTACCCGGATTTCATTGGTTTTGGTTATAAATCGTGTATGACATGCCATTACAATGGCGCCGGTGGCGGGGCTCTCAATGACTACGGACGTGCTCTCTTTGCTGCGGAGATTTCGTCGCGAGCGTTCTTTCCAGCGTCGGTAACAGATGAGCGATTGGGCGAAACTGCAGGGTTTATTCCTGGCAAAGAATTGGGAAGGTTTCGGCCCGGTTTGAAAGTGCGAAATCTCTATTTGAAGCGGCAGGGTGCTGATGCGCGAAGCATTCTAATGCAGGCGGACGCCTCGCTAGCGATCCACTTGGACAAGGATCAAGAAAATGTTTTGATGCTCACCTACGGCTATGTCCCCGTCCCTGTTGGCAAACAAGGAAAACCGGGAGAAGATGAAGTGCCAAAATGGATTTCCCGCGAGCACTATCTGCGTTGGAAGTTGAGCGAGAGCTGGTGGATTTTTGGTGGCATGATGGATAAGGTTTTTGGTCTAAGGCAGATCGATCATACCCTTTTCAGCCGCCAAGGTCTGGGTCTGGCGCAAAACGATCAAACCCATGGAATTGTCCTTCAGCAAATCAAAGAAAATAGTGAACTCTATGTGCATCTGTTTGCTGGCAATCAGTTTCAAGAGGCGCCACTGCGACAACAGGGGCTCAGTTTGATGTATGAATTTGACACGAGCGATGACGCTCGTTTCGGCGTGAGTGCGCTGTATTCAAAAAATCAATTTGTCAATTGGACTCGTCTTGCCTTGCACTCAAAATACGGCTTGGGCAAGGGAGCAGCCTTAAGCGCGGAAGCGGGTCTTAAAGAGGACAAGCCAACCGAACTCGAAAAGTCGCACGAAATGTACACCTATGTGCAGTCCGTTTTACCTATGGCTCGCGGATACTTTTTCTTTTCAAATCTGCAATTTGTATTTCGCAATGCCATTTCCAACTTTCCTGATGATACCCAATTGAGTTTTGGCGCGCTCATGTTTCCTGCGCCACGAACTGAGTTTCGTCTCACCGCAATTCAAAATCGGCCTTGGCAAGCTGAGGGAGTAGAGGAGGACAGATGGCAATATCAAGCTCAGTTTCACCTAGCTTGGTAAAAAGATGTTCGCATCTCCCTTTGTTCATACGGGTGGTGATGGCGACTCTGGTACTGCTAGTATGGCAAACTCTCGCCGTGGCCAAGACCGCCGCGCCGACAAAGCAAAGAGCACGGGCGGCAAATGGCTCAAGTCATGGTTTTCTTGCCGTTAAAGTGGGAGTGTGGAGTTGGCTTGAAACTTATAAAGTCTCTGACGGTACCGCCACTCGTGATCACAACGCCTCCCTCATGGGAACCAGTTTTAGCCTCCAGTATCAACGCTTGTTAGCTAGATCTGCATGGGCGGGAGAAGTGAGTCTGATTTCAGGTCGCGCCAACGGTGCGCCACAGGATTCAAGTGTGTTTCCTGCCAACAATAGCGATCGCGTTCCTTGGAGCGCCATTGTCTTTACGCCCACCTACTTTGCACGTCTTTCCCCGCGCGTAAAATTGGGTTTGGGAGCGCCGTTGATTTTACGAAACCTAAAGTGGACGACGGATGACGAGTCTTTAAACCTGGAAGCCTCACCGAGTTTTGCATACAGCTTTATGGTCCAAAACGAAATCATCTTGGGAAGTTCATGGATGCTGCAGCAGTCTTTGGGCGTTCATGGTGTCTCTAAAAAAATCATGTACAATCTGGCTCTCGGCTACATCATTCCTTAGAGCTCATCTCAAAAATACCTTCAGCTGCAAAAATCCAATCTGCCAAACTACTTCGATGTTCCTTTTCTGCCTAGGCTAACAAGGCTTTCGCGTCGCGCCTCGAACTTTGTATAACAGTTAGACATGTGAATGCCTAGTATTGCCATTCTTGCTCGTCCCTCCTGTGGCGAGGGTTGAGTGGCCATCCATTTGTTTTTGCTGCGAAAGTTGTGGTCCGGGATTTGCTGCCTTCTTAGGTAAGCGGGTGCATGAACTGAACACTGGCTTTGCTGAAAAAGCGCAAAGTACTGCTGAAGTTATAAGTTAAATATGGAGTCGATAATGGGTTCTGCAGACCAAAAAAAAATTCGAACAATTCTGGTATGGTTATCTGCTGCCGTGATGCTGATTTCTGGATCTGTTCTAGCTAGCGAAGATTACTTGCTAGGAACTGCGACAGACGGAAGTCAGGTTCGATTTAGGATGCCAAAGTCTGGAGACCCAAAAGCAAAGGCGCAAAAAGCTGTAGCCATGGTGTCGTCGCAATTATCGGGGATGCCAGCGACTCCTCAGGAATATGTTAAACGCATGCGCCGAGCTTGTATGGGCCGTAAAGGCCTGGGCTGGGGCTTGGGTCTTCTTGCCATGATGCCAAAGGCCGTGGCCGAGGAATTTCCTCAAGAGTTTTCTGGAGATTTTATTGGGCTGGGATTAGCAAATGTTTTTCAAATGTCCTCTGATGATCCTGCATGGGCCATCCACTGGGCTGAACAGTCTCTCTCTGGCGACACGGCACTGCAAATACTTATGGCTGTGGCCATTCAAAACACGGTAACTTCGGCGATGATTGATGTTATCGATGATACTTGCAATTATTACTTGGCATCAGCCGGCAGCAAAAAGTTTTCTAATTCTACCCGACCATTGCCCCTTGATAATTTGACTGCGGCGGAACTCAACGCCATGAGCCCTGACGAGAAATTGATTGCGCGACGACTTCATGAAAGGATCAGAACTCGACGTGCTTCATTAAACGGTGGCGCGATGGGTCTTGGAATGTTTATTTCTCAACAGGTCATTGCTTATAAAAATGATCCTAATGTTCGCAAGTGCAATGAATCAAAAAGCAAGCGGTGGAAGGATGCATTTGAATCTCAGGATCAGCTTACAGATTTCTATGAAGCTTGTCGAATCGCTACTTTGACTTGGTTTTCGTCGGAAAAGGCTGCCGATGTTGGAGCGTCAATCTTAGCTTCAATGATATCAGGAGTTGGAGTTTATGCCCTTTGGGAAGCTAGCGGCGCGGCAATGCAAGCCTCTGGTCGAAAAATGGTTTCGTTTGGAAATAACTTGAAGCCTAAAATGGACATCCTGGATCGCCTAGTGAAAGAAGCGATAGAAAGACGGATAGAATCATCAGTCGTCATGCGGGGCGGGGTCAAGGTCGTGACCATTACCTTGTCAGCAGTAAAAGTTGTCGGATTAGGAAGCCTGCGATTTTTTAGCCGGGGCGGGCCTGTCGGCTACACTGTTCAGGCTCTTGTACATATGTCAAAAACGCTGGGCCAGGAAGTGTTTTTAGGTTTCGCATCCTACTGGGCAGATGAGAACATTGTTCGTCCGTGGATAACTCCTTATGCAAGAGGTTTTGCGTTCGAAAAATCAACTGAATCCACTCTTAAGGACATGAATGTATCCGTAGATTATTTGACGTCTTTTGGCAAGGATTGGAAAACTTCTGGCATTAAAAAACCTTGTGGCATTTTAAACGACCTGTCCAAACGAGAGGACTGCAACAAGCCCACCCGTCTTAGGTCTGTTGAAGAGTTTTTGTCGGATATACAATGGAAGGCGCGCGAATGGGTTAATCATATTGGCGTTGATGTTGATGAAATTCTGGAAAACTGGAACTCAGCGACAAATTACCCCGAAGTGATTCTTTACCAAGGTAAAAAGTACTATGACGCCCTCTTGCGATTTGGGGGGCACGAAGTTTTACTTCCTCAGCCGACTCATTTGGGTTTCTTAAATAGAGACAGCTCTGATTTTCACCGAAGCGCATTCGACAAGCAGATTGTTTTACTTCTAAGTAGCAACTTAAAAAGAGTCATAGACCTTGCGGATTCTCTTTTTTATTTGATCAACAATTTAGATCAATTGAGAACGGACGAGGGCGTGGAGACTTTGACCCGTGAAGGCTGGATTCCAAAGTCCTTTGCCGACAACCTTAAGGCTCATCGGTCAGAAATTGATCCAAAGATTGATAGCGCCATTGAGACCATTATGATCGCCTTTTTAGAAATTTATGGTGATGAAACCGAGCCAGGCACTTTCAGCGTTGAAGGAGCCGCAGCCATCATGATGAACAAGCAAATCCCTGAAGATGAGAAAATCGAAAAAGCGGCAATGCTTTTGACTTCAGCTGTGAAGAGGTTGTCAGCCTTGCTTACAGATGCGAACTCCTTCTTTCGGCTGCCAGCTAAGTACCGAGAGGGAACCAGAGAGAATCTAGCATGGGAGCAACGCAGACCAAGGGAGTTAACAGGTATGATGGATAAATATTGGGTGAATGACTGTGGAAAAGGCGAGTCACAGGCTCACTCTGTATTTAGGTTGCCCAGGCCTGCGGGAGACAATTTTTTATGGCGTTGTGATGAGTTTGCTACTGATAAGGAAGGGAATGCTTTTGCGATTGAGGCGCCTATTGTGCCATCTTCCCACGGCGTCAGTTCAGCAAGTCAACGGGGAGTCTTTGCGCGGGAGGTTTATACCAATCGCCTATACATGGCACTGCATGATCACATTGGCTATCCATTTCGTTTGCAGCTTGAGCTCGATGATATGGAAGCAATCCTTTATCAGGAAACAGCAGGAAGAATCTTTGCTCCAGCCTCGTTGCCAGCGGTTACTGAGCGACGCAAGGGCTTTCTAAATTTATTCACTGACTATGCATACGGAACCTCTTCGACACTATTTGGCAATGGTGGAATTCGCTTTTATTCGAATCTCGATGTGCTAGTTGAGCAGTCTCTTTGTGGTGAACCACTAGGCGATCAAAAAATTGAGAATGTCGATGTACCCTTGATCTCATGGGTGAAAAAAACACGCGAGGGTTTGCGGGTTTCAACAGGATTGCCTTCAGTAACACTGGGGCCTTTGGGCACAGACCTTCCCGAGGTCTGTAGTCGCAAAAAAAATGCCATGAATTCAGTTTTGTATGCGGATTATTTTAGCCCTGATTTTATGTTTTTGAATCAAGTAGATGTTGCACCACTTAGGCACCGATTGACACCGACCCTTATGAATATTCGCAACTACATTTCAGACGATAATTTGAAGAAGCTTGCACAAAAGGATTACGCAGACTTTCTCGAGTTCGCTATGCGTAGGGTGAATCCGAATCTTATCATGGCGCAAGACACGATGGGCTTTTTTGACCTGGCTTGGAATGAAGCGATTGCAAAACCACTCGATGCACATTTTCAAGATAAAAACCTACCAACGCGTTATCAAGAGGCTATCAAAAACGCAGTTGATAGCAATGCGGTGGTTTGGAAAGACGCTGGTGTATTTTCCCCCGGAAGTGGGCATGCAGAAAAGGGAATAATCGATCTTCTGTCTCACACTTCAGTTCGTGCCATTTTCTACGCTGGAGAGGCATCCAATCGAGGGTATCAGGAAACTTTTTCTGCATTAGAACAGCGTCGAAATGGCCTGAAATCATTGCTGAGTAAGCCATTAGAAAACCTAATCAGTGAATTTGGTCGAAGTCTTTCGGCCACTAATAACGGTGAGGCCTTGGTATACGCACAGGTCCTATGGAAAATCTCAGAGTCCATTCTGAACAAACAAAATGCGAGCGGACTCACGGACGCAGCTAGAAATCTTGAGAGTTCTGCTTTGCACTATTTATATCGCTTGAGTCAATATCCCAAAGTCGGTATGGCGATGATCGATAGAAATAGTCAAAAGCATCCAAAAAATTCAGAATTTTCACGACAGGATTTGGCGACTGCCTACGGGCTTGTGGAGGCTGCACTGCCGGCTGTTGCCTCTACGCGAATTCAGGCAATTGCTCGGCGGGCGCAGTCTCGGCTCCGACGAAATCTTGAAAAAGGAGTTGATTCAGCACAATCTCAAGACTTCCGTTTCCTTGCTCAAAAAGATCCAGAACCCGTTGATAAAATACTACAGGATTTTTCTGAAGGAATAAATGTACCTGAGGTTGGGTCAGCTTTTGGACAAACTGAATGCAGTGCTCAAGGAAGTCCAATCAAAGTATCTAGCGACTATAGCAGTAGCACATTTACTTCGCTTCAAAACATGTTGGATTTGGCAGGAAAAGAGAACGGGTATCTAAAATTGGGTCGCAACGATGAAATGTTCAAGGCTGCTTTGTCGGCGTATCAGTTTCTCATCGACCGCGATGCTATAGATCTAGCAAATTTGATTTTTGCTGCTTTGAAAACAAACGACAAAAGTGGAAATCCGATTTTTGATCGATCCAGTCAAATTTCAATGAAATCTGCCGTGGTTGAATCTCTTAAACTGCTGGTGGCAGTAGGAAAACGTCCTTTGGATTACTCTCGCTGGTGGGACACACTCTTGCGTGAAACCGGGGAGGATCAATTGAATTGCGCCTTTTCAGAAACGCGAAAAACTTTGGGACTTCTTGCGAGCCTCTTTGGCAGTGAACTTGAGCACCTGTTAAAGCAAAACTGCGACGAAGTCCTTTGGCTCGACGATTTTTATGGAAGAAGAGGAGACTTTTCTGAGTCAATTGGTTGCGCTCTTGAACAAAATAAAATTTCATCCCAGCTTCGCCGCGACGAAGTCGAACAGTTTCGTACTAACCCAGGGCAGTGACAAAAATTGCCTCTACTCGAGAGTGAAGTGTCAAAAAATGGCACTGTCTGATCATTCTTGCAAAGAAATAGCAGTGGAGAAATTACAGGGTTGGCCTAAAGATTGCTGTTGTAATGACTGAAGCTCACGATGGAATGATTGCAAAATTGCAGCTGCCGTTGAGTGGCGAGACAATGTTGATAGTTATTGAATTGAGAATGAATAAAAAAGGAGATTGTTAAATGAAAAGTGGATCAATAGGAAAGCTTGTTGTGTCAATGACAATTATCTGTAGTTTTGTCAACATGAGTGTCGCCGAAGCAAAGAAGACCGATACTCGAGGTGGAAGCACTTCAACAGAGGCAGCAGCGACTCGCTTTCACAATTCAGGCATCGGTGATAGACCTACGACTGAAACTTCAACACAAGGTGAGCGTACGGGAATTTCGAAAATGCGAGGGAGATTAAAGGGCACCACGGCCCTGACTCCTCCAGCACCAGACGCGATCTCCACCGCTACACCTATAGCGACCTTGGCAAGTCAGATTCTTACCAGCGACAGCTCTCCGACCGCCTTGGAGACAAGTTTTATTACAACTCTGGCAAGTTTGGCAGGTAAAGCAGAAGAGGGTGATGCCCAAAGAATATTGAGGAATATAGTGAATGCTGGATCTAACCCAGATGCAGTTGTGGATCCTCTAGCACAAGAAGAGGTCATCGCGGCGTGCGGAGTCAAATGACCTCAATGATGCCTATTTTATTGATAAATGACACGGCCACTTGTTGCCGTCTGACATAGGTCGTTCTCTAAACCTGTAAATTGAGTTTGTTGATGGTGGAATGTGTAGTTGACTCATAGCACATTTCAGTCATTAAATTAACTCTAGCAGATTTGCATCACAGGAGGACACCCATGTTTCGAAAGTCTATATATTTGATTTTTGCCTTACTTTGCCTTCCGGCATTGGGCGCCGATGAAAATAAGTTACGAATATTTACATGGGATGGCTATGTCATGCCCAACGAGATTGCGGCAGTGAATAAGTTACTTGAGGCTGCCGGTAATCCAGTTCGTGCGGAGTTGGTGCCGAAGTGGGCGGAGGGCCCAGATCAGATGCACAGTGTGATTGCTTCTGGTGCCGCAGATCTTTCTTTCTTAACATTGAATTACATCAAAATGCAAAATGGCAGAACAGCAAAGCTTTTACAGGGCATCAATACGACAAGCCCTCGCCTTCCCAATTATAAGAAGACCATCGAGGCCTTGCGCGACATACCCTACGGCATGGTCGATGGTAAACATCTGTATGTGCCCTGGGGTGGCGGCGCTTATGGACTGTGGGCAAATATGAAAAAAGTAAAGAAAGAGGATTTGCCCAAGTCTCTCAGTGATCTTCTGGATCCAAAGTGGAAGGGCAAGATCAGTTTGACCAAGGGACAAGTTCAGCCCAATGTGGCATTGGCAATGATGGCCATTGGCAAGCAGCCCTTTGAGTTGGATCTGCTGGTTCAAGCAGGGAAAAAGGCCGAGGCCAAAAAGCTGGGAGATCCGAACGGAGAGGCGCAAAAGTTTTTAAATGCTCTCTACAATCAGGTGAAGACCTTTTGGGGTGCAGTTCCAGACTTCGGTGGTGATTTGGAGATTGTTGCCAGCTATGGAATCGAAATCCAGGGTCTCTTAGATAAAGGTGAAGACTGGCAGTTGATTCAGTTTAAAGAAGGCACCACCGTATGGCTCGACACAATGAATGTCATGGCCAGCGTTACTGGAAAAAAACTTGAGGCTGCAGAGATTTTTATGAATTACTTTTTGGGCCCTGAAGTTCAAAACCGTGTGGTGAAAGGCCTTTCGATGGTGGCTGCGAGCAAAGAGGTGAACAACCCTATGCTAAAAACGAATCCTGATTTTTTTGCGCAGCACCTGTTTTGGCCTCCATACGCAGCCGAGGCGGACAATGTTATGAAGCAGATGTCTTCTCGGGCCATGCTCTCGGCGACTCAAAAGAAGAAATAGATTCATGCCCGCGCTCTGATCATCTGAGGCCTAGCATCCTGAATCGGGACACCAGGTGCTGTTTCTGCGCCTAGGCCTTTTTCTTTTGTGATGAATCACTGCTGCTGTCATCCGTAGATGAGTCTGTATCCTGATCAACAGCAGACATTCTGGTTTTGGACTTCATCTTTTCTGCCATACTAAAAACTTTCTTTTTGTTGCCCACTGTCATATTTTGGCTGAGGATCTCTCGATTTTGCATCGAAACTCCACTCTTTAGCGCATAACCTTTGGGCTCTGGATTGGTTTCAAAATCATCACTCTCGGAGTTAAATTTCTGGGCGGCTCTTCTTTTTGATTCATTTGAAGATTCGGTTCGCCCACTGACGAGCATAGTAATTCGTGATCCAGACCCTTGTAAAAAGCTACTTGAATTTTTAACTTCGTTGGCTAGCGAGACAATCATACTGGCTGCCGAGGCATTGTTCTGCGCAGCTTCGTTGAGTTGATCCATGGCCTTCACAGTCTGATTGATGCCTGAGGCTTGCTCCTGTCCCGCCCCATAGACCTCATCAATACTTGCTGAGATCATTTTGATGTCCTCAGCAATTTCCATAAACTGCTGAAGCGATTCACGAGAGATGGCGTCCCCCTCGGCAATTCGCTCGGAGACAACATTGACCACGCGACTGACATTGCGATGGCTCTCTGCGATCAAGTTCTCGATGTCATTTGCTGCCTGCCCAGCATGATTTGAAAGATCTCGAACTTCATCTGCAACGACGGCAAATCCTTTACCATGCTGGCCGGCTCGGGCGGCCTCGATAGATGCATTGAACGCTAGAAGCTGAGTTTTAAAAACAATGTCATTGATTACGGTGGTTTTGGCTCGAATTCCTTCTATTACATCAACAATGTGCTTGAGATCGCTTGTGGTGCTTTGGATTTCGTTCATGGCTTGGGTCATTCGGCCCATGGTCTGTGCACCGTTCTCGGTCTTGCGACTGATCCTTGTGCCAAGTTCGTTTGCATTTTTAATATGAAGCATTGTCTGCTCGACCATGCTAGCCATCTCGGTGATCGAACTTACAGTTTCTTGCACGGAGGACGCCTGCTCATTGGCGGTGGCAGAGAGTTGGTCCGAGGAATCGTTGAGCTGTTCGGAGGTGTTTTCTGCTAGCGCAGCCTGCTTCATCATTTGCTGGGCGATTTCCGTGAACGGCCTTGATGAGCGCATGGCCACAAAAAATGCTAAAAGCAAAACGCAGACCAAAATTGCACCATAGGAGATTGCAGATATTTTCATTGAGGCCAGGGCTCGCATCTTTGCATCGGCAAGTGAGTACTTTACTTCTAGCGAGCCGACCTTTTCACCTGTCAGATCTAAAATTTCTTTTGTTAGAGAGGCCAGATCGCTCTCAAGCTCTGCAGGGTTGTTGATAATTGTTGTGCCATCGGCAGAGAAAAAACCGACATGACGAACCTGCGGATTGTTCTTTGCATTTGTAACAAAGCTTTCTAGTGTTGTGGAGTCCCAATTGACCACATAAAGCCCGCTCGTCTGCTGTAAAAATTGCGCCAAAACATTAACAGCTTCTGTGATAGCGCGTTCCGCTCGAGCAGTTTCCACTTTGTATTGGTAAAAAATGACTAGAGAAAATATGATCATACAGCCGATGAAAATAGGAAACATCAGTTGCATTTTTAAGGAATGCCCTTTTGAAAGATTCAGGATCTTCTTGATCAATAAAGCTTGGTTTTTAAAACTCATTTTCACCACTGCCATGTGTTGAAGGTTACCATTAAGACTTCGGTATCAAGCCACTGTCTCAATAGGAGACAATGGGCCGGAATTTGAGGAGGAGACTAGAGAAAATCCTCGCCTAAGATCCTTTCCTCAACTGAGGTCTGGAATCGATTGGATAATGATGTTAAAGAGTAAAGGAATTTTGGCAATTTGATTAACACGCTAGGAGTCCAATGCCTGAACTGCCCGAGGTAGAAAATGTTCGACGTGGCATTATCGATTTTCTAAATCTGGATAGCGAGCCTGCAAGCCTTGAAAAACTTTTCTTGCGAAGAGTCGATTTGCGCTATCCAGTTCCAAAAAGTGTCAAGGCGGCCGAAGGAAAATTGCTTATTGATGTTAAAAGAAGAGGCAAGTACCTGCTCTTTGAGTTCCAAGATGTCGCCCTGCTTTCGCACTTGGGAATGAGTGGCGTTTGGACAGATCAGGCCTCCGCGCGCCATGATCATATTGTCATGGCATTTCGTGGAGGGCGGAGTCTTATTTACAATGATCCGCGCCGCTTTGGCTGCTTTTTGAATGCCGGGCGAGGACAGGCGGCTAAGTTGCTGGCGGGACTCGGGCCGGAACCTTGGATGACGAAGATTGAGCAAGATGAAGTTATTATGAAATTTCGCAGGAGCGCGCGTCCAATCAAGCAGGTTCTTATGGATGCTCAAGTGATTGTTGGCGTTGGCAATATCTATGCTAGTGAAGCCTTGTTTCGAGCACAAATTGATCCCTTTAAAATAGCAAAAGAGATTTCGGTGCCTCGACTTGAGCGACTTCTAATGCACACGGTGAAAACCTTGGAAGAGGCCATAGGTAAGGGCGGCACGACCTTGCGAGATTACAAAACCGTGCGCGGTTCCGCCGGTGGATTTCAGGATTTTTTGGGTGTCTATGGGCGCAAGGATCAAAACTGCAAAAGCTGTGGTAAGAAAATTTTAGCGGAACCATTGGCGCAGCGAATGACTTATTGGTGCCCGAATTGCCAGCGGCGCTAGGGTTTATATTTTTGAATTGCTCCCAAAGAGTGTCTTGCGGGAGATTGACAACGCATTGTGAACATGATTCTTTTAGTTACCACTTGAAATTTAGAACAGCTTCAGACATGATTCGTGCGGTTTTAAATATAACGAAAGGAATTAATCAAATGAAAATAGTCGTGGTTGCAGCACTTTTGGCCTTATCTTTTACAACAGGCTTTACTTGCTCTAAAAACTCACCAACAGAGGGCGCTCAAACAGAAGAGGGTGCTACTCAAGGTGAAATGGCCGCTCCTACAGAAGAGACATCTGCTGAAGGCGAAATGATGGCTGCTCCTACAGAAGGAACTGCTGACGGTTCAATGGAAGGCGCGCCTGCTGAGTCCGGCGAAACAGAAGCAGCGGGCACAGGCGAGTAGTCATAACTCGCTGATTCTGAAGTCCCTACATTGGCTTTCTACATTGGCTTTGTTAATGTGTTAGGAAAACCCCTTTTAAAAAGTCTTTGGAAAGGTATTCAGGATAGTTTTTAGAAATGTCTTCGGAATTTCTTTAGAAGTATCTTTAAAGAAACTAAAGACATGAATACTAAAGACATGAAAACCGAATTTCGACAAAAGGCCTATCCGGGCCTTTTGTTGATTTAACAGGCTCCTGTTAAATGGCTGAGTTTTTACTCTCTCTCCTTTCCCACTGGATTCCGCTACAGATTGTGCATCTTTGCTTGCGTTTCTTATGACAAGTGATTCTAATGAGATAGAGTCGAGCAGAGTGTATCAACAAGGAGTTGTCGGGTGGAATTGATTCATGGAGTGTTTTCGGGATATCCCCTTCTATTCAGTATTGCCTCAATACTGGTAATCTTGCTTTTGGGCTTTTTCAACAGCCATTTGATTTTGTGGTCGATCACTCTGTTGGCAATTGGCTTAGGCTTTGGTTTGCCAGTTTGGTTGCTCGTTCCTTTTGCAGCGGTGTTAGTGCTATTTAATATAGCACCTTTGCGAACTGTTTTGATTTCTAAACCAATAATGAATCTCTTTAAAAAACTAGAGTTCTTCCCAAAGATTTCAGAAACCGAAAGAGTTGCGCTGGATGCTGGAGTTGTGTGGGTCGAGAAAGATCTTTTTTCGGGTCGCCCCAACTTTAAAGAATTGATGAACGAGCCCTACCCATCGCTCACTCCTGAGGAAAAGGCTTTTGTGGATGGACCCTGCGAGGAGCTCTGCCGCATGATCGAGCCTTGGAAGGTTTGGAAGTCAAAAGAAATTCCTCCTCAAGTTTGGGATTTTATCAAGAAAAAAGGCTTCTTAGGAATGATCATTCCAAAAGAGTATGGCGGCTTGGGCTTCTCGGCGCTTTGTCATTCCGAAGTGATCATGAAGGTTTCGGCACGCTCGCTGCCTGTTGGTGTGACCATCATGGTGCCCAACTCACTTGGCCCGGCAGAACTGTTGAACCATTACGGCACTGAATCTCAGAAAAACTATTACTTACCTCGACTGGCAAAAGGCGAAGAGATGCCGTGCTTTGGTCTTACTGAGCCGACGGCGGGTTCAGATGCAGGCTCTCTCAATGCCACAGGAATTCTCTTCAAGGGACAGGATGGAAAGATTTACATTCGCCTCAATTGGAACAAGCGATGGATCACCTTGGCGGCCATCTCTACAGTTTTGGGTCTGGCATTTCGTTTGCGCGATCCTGAAAATCTTCTCGGCAAGGGCGAGGACCTTGGCATCACTTGTGGTTTGATTCCCACCAACACGCCTGGAGTTGTGGTGGGTCGTCGCCATGATCCACTGGGTGTACCTTTTTACAACTGTCCGACTCAAGGCAAAGATGTTGTGGTATCGATTGATGCGATTGTCGGTGGCGCTGAAGGGGCCGGCAAGGGCTGGACGATGCTCATGGAAAGTCTCGCAGCGGGCCGCGGAATTTCGTTACCCGCACAGGCGACGGGCGGCGCCAAGCTCGTCACTCGCGTTGTCAGCGCGCACTCTTTGATTCGCAAACAGTTTGGCGTGAGCATTGGGCGCTTTGAAGGTGTTGAAGAGGCCATGGGTGACATTGGTTTTAGAACCTATGCCCTAGAGGCCATGCGCCGCTACACCTTGGGAGCGCTTGACAAAGGCATCAAGCCTCCGGTGGTGACCGCGATGCTAAAATATTATTCCACAGAGTTCGGCCGCAAGATCATCAATCATGCGATGGACATCATGGGTGGCGCAGGAATCTCTTTGGGGCCAAAAAATCTCATTGCCGAGATCTACATAGCAACGCCCATAGGTATCACGGTTGAAGGTGCAAACATTCTCACTCGCACTCTTATCGTGTTTGGCCAAGGGGCCTTGCGCGCGCACCCTTTTGCCTACCGCGAAGTGAAGGCCGTGGAAGAGGACAATTATAAAGAATTTGATCGCGCCTTTTGGGGGCATATGGGGCATATCATCAGCAACTTTTGCCGCAGCATCTGTTTGTCCTGGACCCGTGGTCGCATGGCAGGAACTCCTGACTGCGATCCCGCCCTAAAGATTTGGTTTCGCCGCCTGGCATGGGCCAGCAGTCGTTTTGCAATTTTGTCAGACATCGCCATGGGTGCCTTGGGTGGTCAGCTTAAGATTAAAGAAAAAATTACGGGTCGTTTTGCAGATGTGCTGGCATACATGTACATCGGTGTCTGTGTGCTAAAACGCTTCGAGGCCGATGGTCGCAAGCAAGAGGATCTGCCATTTGTTCACCACAATTTGAAGAACTGTTTTTATGAAATTCAAAAGGCATTTGACGGCATATACGACAATATGCGTGTGCCAGGACTCCGATGGCTTTTCCGCGGCATTTTGGGAACCTGGTCACGTCTAAATCCAATTGGTAATCAGGCCTCTGATGGTTGGTCTCACGCAATTTCATCATTGATGTTGATTGAAGGAGAGGTTCGCAATCGTCTGACAGAGGGCGTGACTGTGCCTAAAGAGCCGCACGAGCAGCTGTTCAAATTGGAAAATGCATTTCGCATTGTCAACAGAGCTGAATCTGCAGAGAAAAAGATCCGTTCTGCTGTAAAGGCTGGAGTGTTGCCTAAGGCAAAAATGCATTTGCTTCTGGATGAGGCGAAAAATAAAAATGTCATTTCAAATGAAGAGTACAAGCTGATTCAAGAGGCCGACACCGTTCGGTACGAAGCCATTCAAGTGGATGATTTTAACGAAGACCAGTATCATGGCCGAGTGCCTGTGACCTCAGCCAGTGGTGGCGGCTACGCTGTGCCTCCATCAACGGACTCTGTCGCTAATAAGTGACAGAGCACTTCATAGGTGAAGACTTGCTGACCAAGCCACTTGCTTGTGGGCATCCTTTATTTGATCTAGCAAAACTAGCTGCAGGTTTTGCTAGAATAGCAGAATAGCTAGAATAGCCGGTATTGCTAGTATAGCTAAGTCTGGCAACTATGCCATCTTGATAAGAATGGAACCGCAAAGTATTAATGCAATGCCAATTACCTTTCGTTTATAAATCTGTTCCTTCAACAGGACGATTCCCATTATAGAGGCGATGACTACTGAACACTCCCGTAAAGCAGCGACATAAGATACCGGACTTCTTTGAAACGCCCATAAGATAATTACGTAAGCAAACGATCCCGCAAGCGCCACTATCAGAGCTTCCACTTTGTGGTGTTTGAATGTGATCGCCAATTCACTTTTGAGACGCAAAAATAAAAATGGCCCGGCAAAAAACGGCGCCAGAAGATTCATAGCAACAATGTACAGGAAAGCGGGTACGATCTTTGCTCCCAAGCTATCCACCACAGAGTAGCCACTAACAGTAGTCGCAATTAAGGTGGCCGCAAAAAATGCGAGGCGCTTTTCCTTTTGAGGAATTTCTTTTAGTCCAATCAGAATCGTGCCTGCAACTACTGCTACAATACCCGAAAAGCCAATAAGTGAAAGCTGATGAATGTTAAAGGAAATGGATAGCAGAGTTGTACCTACAATGCCCAGCCCGCGCGCGATGGGATAGACCACCGAAATTTCGCCAATTGTGTATCCCCAACCAAGAAAACAGACATAGGCGCCATGGATGAGTCCGGAGGCAATTATGAATTTGAGCCATACCGGAGAAAAATCTTGAAATGGCGTTACAGCAACAGCAATCGGCAGAAGAATGATTCCAAAAAGAAACCACCCTACGGCAAGGAGTGCAGTCTTATTTGATTTTGACCGTTTTGTTGCAAAATTCCAACTCGCCTGAAAGAACGCAGAAAACAATACTGCCGTAAAGACAACTAAATCCATTTGCTAGTCAACCTACCTTGAATCACCAGGAACGAGATCGAGTGTCAATTATCAATACAAGACCAAATGATTATACGTGTGAATTCTTACCTTAAGGGTAATGCAGGGCCTAGATCAAGTAGAGAGCCAGTTGAGGACCAAGTGTAAATTTGAATCTGAAGACCCTTTTGAGGTATCCAGATTCAAATGATGGTGACCATTGTAATCCTCAATAACCATCGATTTAGTTTCGGCGAAAGAAATTGGGTGCCTCGAGCCTCTATCTACAATTCTCTGTTCCCATAGAGACTCGTCTAGACATCTGCAGGTGATTACTCTGAAACTTGCGCCTGTAGAGGAAGCTAGCTTTTGATAGTTTTCCTCCATGGAGTGAAATCGCGCGTTGGCATCCAAGACTACAGATATGCCTTGCTGGAGCTGAACTTTAGCTAGCTCAATCATTACCGCATATCCAATTTCTGTCTCTAATTCCACTCCAAGTCCGAATGGTCGCACCGCGTTTTTGACGTCGTCCCTGTTGAAGACAGGAATTTTTAGAGCGGACGCAATTCCCCAACTCAGTGTTGTCTTTCCAGTACCGCCAAGACCACGAACTAAAATAAAAAGCTTTCCAGTTTTCATATGAAACAGTTCTACTGAATGTCTCTGGTCCGATCAATTCGATGTTCAAGATTTCTTGGCACCGCCCAAAACATCAAATGGACTTTGGAATTCTATAGTATGGCCTGAAATCTGATCACAGGACTAAGGCAGAATTAAGTCGGAAATTCTGACCAGAAATTGAAGCGAAATATTGGCCAAGCAAGTTTCAAAATTTTCTAAACAATCCCCTCAAAAAGCTATGTATTGGCTCGATGGATGGAAGGCAATTTTTTAAAATTTTATATCGCGAAAGTGATTGACAAGATTTGGAGATCTTTAATGTGCCCGAGACGAGATTCCTGCTCGCAAAACACGGCCGGGATCAGGTGGCGCTTCTCTCCTGCGTATATGGCAGATTACGTCTTATAAATAGGGATTCATTGAGAGTCTCAAATTCACTTCGCTTTTCAAAAAATCGCAAAAACACCAGAATAAATACCTATGTTATACCTACCTTTGTTGTTGGAGGTAGGTATGCAATTAAAATCTGTGTCTTCAGAAGTTCTGAGAAATAAAATAGGCGAGCTTGTCAAAAAAGAGCGCGCAATCACTGCCGAAGTCG
>CAYMBJ010000027.1:0-46964 GCA_964388665.1 uncultured Pseudobdellovibrionaceae bacterium
AAGAAAATCATAACAAATCAAATATGTCCACTAGCAAATGGCCTGGTCAGTAATTTGAAAGAAAAGTTTGGTGCCAATGCAACATTCTATGGACATCCGCAGGCTGCAGACACAGCCTACGCGCGCTTGACTATTAACATGTTCTTGGATGCAAAAGCAGAGAATGGCTTTCGCCTTGAGACAGTGCCCCTGTATGATTCTTCGAGCGAGAATGCATTCATAAGTCAATCAGTGGTTGTTTCCCGAAGTACAAAACAGGATGGGACGATTGTTTCTGGTGTACCTGTTGAAATAGATGGTTTCGTACCCTATACATTGGAAAACAAGAACTCATGGCCAAACGAAGTCTTAAAACGCGCCCTCTAACGATCGCGAAATTACTTTTTTGCGGTCACCTTGCGCAGACGGGTTAAAAACTTTTGCGGAGTCTCGAACTCTGTGAGAGTGAGGTCTGGACGAAGCTCGCCGTTGGTGTCGAAAAACAGGACCGTGGGCAAGCCGAATATTTTGTATTTGGTCTGCAACGCCGTCAGTTCTGCAGAAGATTTGGTTGCATCATATTTAAAAAGAACAACTCCATTGAGCTCATTGAGGACCTGTGGATTTTTAAATGTGATCTTGCTGAGCTCATGGCAGGCCGCGCACCATTCGGCAAAAAAATCAACAATCACAACTTTACCACTCTGCAGGGCTTTGGCGACTGCGGTTTCACTATAAGGCACCCACACAATTTCGGCTTGAGCCGCCTCACCGGTGGATTCATCAATAGTGTGTACTACCATATTCGGATTGGGTCGAAATTGAAAAATCGAATTGGCTATGTACACAAAGCCCACAAGAAAACCTGCGAGCAGTAGAGATTTTTTGATGGCGAGCAATCGAGTCCTCGTGCTGCCACCTGACTTGATGGGTTCAAAAGCTCCCCACCAGCTTGCCAGTGCTATGAATCCGACGCCAAGACAGAATTCCCAGATCCGCTCCGGCACCAGCACATTCAGATAATAGTAAAACACCCACAGCAAAGCCAATCCTAACAGCCCCTTCATAAAGTTCATCCAAGGTCCCGAGCGGGGCAGCTTGCGCACCAGGTTGTCGAAAAAAGAAAGCACTAAAAAAATAGATCCCAAGCCAAATGCATACACAAAGAGCAGTGCAACTCCCAAGGCCGGATTGGCCTTGGAGGCGACATAACCCAAGAGAGTCACCAAGACTGGGCCCACGCAAGGACTTGCAATAATTCCAGCAAGCAGGCCCGTGACAAAGGCCCCGCCCAAAGAGGCCTTCCCTTTGCCAATACCCAATTTATTTTGAAGATACAAAGGCGTTTGAATCTCAAACAATCCAAACATGGAAAGCGCCATAATCAAGATGAGCGCGCAGGTGATCGACAAGATCCACGGATTTCCAGACAAAGACCCGAAAAGCTTGCCGGTCGATGCAGCCGCGAAACCCAGAGCTGAATAGGTTGTCGCAATTCCGAGGATGTAAACAAAAACAAAAACGAGACGTTTGACTCTGCTTTTCTCATCTTCGCGGCCCGAGAGAACGGCAATCGTGATGGGAATCATGGGAAAGATGCAGGGAGTGAAACTGGTCAATACGCCGGCCAGAAAGATCAACAGAACTGTCACCAGCATGGAGCCTTCTAGCCAAGTACCCAAATCGAAGTTTCCAGAAAAGAAATTCGCAATCGGCGCTGCGTGCTTAGCTTCCTGAAGCGATTCCGCTAAACTTCCGCTATTGTCTTTCAGGTGACTGGGCGGAAACACAACGGGGACATCGATGGTTTTGATCACCGGAAACAGGCAGGTCTTTTCCGTGCAAGCCTGGTAGGTGAGTTCAAACTTGAGCACTCTTCGTCCAATTGGCAATATTGGGGGCGCCTCTATAGCCACTTCCATGACGGATCCATCCACCATCCCCTTGCGCATTCTTTTTGAAAATTTATCATAAAATTCCACAGAACCATGAGTCTTGGGAGTGGCCACTTTAAATCCACCGGGCGAGGTCATACGCAGACGCAACTGATCTTCGTAAGCGTGATACTCCTTAGGCAAATCAAAGGTTAATGTCAGCGTCCCAATTTGAGACCCAGACCACTCTTGCGGAGAAATCTCAGCTTTTATTTTTAAAGGCTCCTCGGGACTATTGGCTAGACTTTCATCAGAACTCAGGGCCCAAGCTTGGCCCAAAGTCATATTGGAGGTGGTGTACGCCAAACAAAGGGCAATAGAAATGACCGTTAAGAAACTCTTCATCCCTTCACTGTGCTTTATTCTCGGGTTTTTTTGCAAGTGGTAAAATCTCGACCTCAACTCCGTGCGAGCTTCACCGATGAGAGTACCTAAGAGGTCAAAATGGGATTTGTAGGAATCATTGTCGTATTTGTAATGGTGTTTGGCGGTTTCGTCATTGCGGGCGGAAATATGTCCATCATTATCAAAGCAGCTCCCATTGAGATGATGATCATTGCCGGCGCCGCTCTTGGAGCCTACATTATCGCCAACCCGATGAAGGTGATCAAGGCGGGAATAAAGCTGAGCATCAAAGCCATGACCGCAAAGGGACCGCAGAAAAAGGAATATCTCGAATTGCTACAGTTACTGTTTCAGCTCTTTCAGGTGTTTCGTAAAGAGGGCCCGCAAGGGCTTGAAAAGCATATTGAGGAGCCTGAAAAGAGTGAGATCTTTAAGTCTTACCCGAGCTTTATGGCCAACCACCATGCGATGCACTTTTTGTGTGATACAATGAAGATCACCTTATCTGCCGAACTGACTGCTTACGATGTCGACGACCTGCTAGATGCCGACGTCAAAGCCATTCATGCTGAAGAGCATTTGGCGCAACATGCCGTCCAGGCCGTTGCCGACGGATTTCCAGGTTTAGGAATTGTGGCGGCGGTTTTGGGTATCGTAAAAACCATGGCCCATTTGACTGAAGGTGTTGAAAAGATCGGCTCCCTGGTCGCCGGTGCACTTGTTGGTACGATGTTGGGGGTGTTTGGTGCCTACGGATTGATTGGTCCAACAGCCACCAAGATGGCCGCAGACATTGAGGCTGAGGGTCGCTATCTTGAGGCGATCAAAGTCGCACTGGTGGCCCTTCAGAAGGGCGCACCGCCCCTGGTCTGCGTTGAGTATGCACGTCGATCTATCACTCCTGAAGAGCGACCGAATTTTGATGAACTCGATAAAGCGACCAAAGAAATCAAAAAGGCGGCCTAAGCAAAGATTGCTCAGGCTAAAAGAAATATGGAGCCATAATGGCAGAGAAGAAACCCATAATTGTAATCAAAAAGATAACCGTTGTCGGTGGTGGACACCACGGCGGTTCTTGGAAGGTGGCGCTTGCCGACTTTATGACAGCAATGATGGCCTTCTTCCTGGTTATGTGGCTTCTGGGTCAATCTGCTGAAACAAAGAAAGCCATCAGTGATTATTTCTCTACGCCATCAATCATAGAGTACAACTTTGAAAACTTTGGCGCCGAGATCACGCTTGAAAAATTATTTCTCGATTTTATCAATGAGCCAATGAAAGCGATTCAAAGCTTTCTGGAGCCCATTGACAAAACGCCAAATATTTTGGATTTCGGTTCAGAAAAACTAGTGAAGGCCTTTCTTATTGATCAACTTGCTGATACGGGAGCCCAAGTGGTGACCAACTCATCTGGCTTTCAGATAGAAATTCCCGATGATCTTTTGTTTGAGGTGGGCTCTGCTGCAACGACTCCCGACTATACTAAAATTCTTGAAAAATTGCGTCGCGGCACCGAGGGACTTCAGGACGCCCAAGTCGAAGTGTACAGCGAAATGATTTTGCAGTCTGAACCTACCAATGACAGCACCAAAGCCAAGCGTTCGCTGGCTGAGCGAGCTTCCCTCATCAAGACAAACTTGATGAGCTCACTTGAGCACCCTTCGGTAAAATTTCAAACTCAAGGACTCTTAGTAGATCGCAAGGGAGAGTCTACGCGCGACGGCACTCGAGGACGAATCATCATTAAGGTCAAACAAAATGACGTTACCTCAGATGGCAAGAAGCGCCGCCCTCTGCAAACCATCTACGGGCCTTCTGACAATCAGATTGAAGTCATTGCAACACCAGAAATTGCCCGCAAGCCTTCCGCAGCACCCACGGTAAAGCAGCAGCTAGAAAATCCGCTTTCTAACGAATTGCGAGACATCAATCCAGATCTCAGTCCATTTGATTATGAAAATGAGGAGAGAGCGACCGAGTAGTTGCGGTTCTTATTTAGAAGAAAGTGCCCAGCTTCGCCAGAATAAAGAATTCACCGGCACCATTAAATTGAGCTGCATTCGAAGTTCCGGTGATTTCTACAGAGGAATAAAAGCGCTCATTAATAAAGTATTTTAAATCTGAGCTAATTTCTGCGTAGCTCGAGTAATTATCCGTTTTTAGCACAACGTAGCCAAATCGATTGATCCAATCCAAGTCCGCTCCGAGATTAGTGATCTTAGCAAATGCAATGTAAGTCGCCGCAGACTGAGAACCTTCCCAGTTGCCAACTGATTGCAAATAAATTTGATAGCCACTCACAGTTAGGGTGAACTTTACGTCTGTGCCATCCCGCCCCTCGGGTTGAAAGTAAAAGTTTTGCACAGCCGCGATTTCACCTTGGGATCTCGGTGAAAAATCAATTTTCACCGTTAGGATCGGTCGTAGCAGAAAGTTGGTTTCAGAATCAGGATACTTTCGGTTCGCTCCTGCAATGCCAAACTCCACCTGGGGACCAAGATTCAGGCTGAATTTTGAGTTGAGACCTGGATTGCGCAGAGTTTGAGTAAGACCCAACTCTACAATGTTGGAATCGAGCTCCATATGCCCGCTCATATCATAAGAAGACTTGCCCGCCTCGGCTGCAAATAGATCTGCCCCAAAAAACGTACAGATCAAAAGAGGGAGCATTCGCGACAGACTATTGGACATGCCCTATCTTCTAAGCCCGCGTGGATTTTAGCAAAACCTATTCATTCAAGGCAGTTCTTTCGTCCAGTTGCCATTTGCTAATCGATAATGAGTTCACAATTTCCGCTCGCTAGCCTTGACAAGCTTTCGGCTCTCTCAATACAACTCCTTATGCATATGCAGCGATTGGCAGACTTAGAATTTATTGCGTTTGATACCGAAACTTCAGGAGCCTATCCTGTCGGTGGTGAAATCTTAGAGTTTGCGGGCGTGCGCTTTCGTCTCGACAAAATCATTGATGAGTTCTCTGTATTGATTAAGCCTTTGCGTGAAATTGATCCCATTACTATCGGCATTCACGGCATCACGGCAGAGTCCCTTGCAAACGAACCCACAATGAAAGCCATCTTGCCAGAAATTCATAAATTTATAAATGGCGCGCATATGGTTGCCCACCATGCGCCCTTTGACATGGGATTTTTGGCTTGGGATTTTGAACAGCAGCAACTGCCAGCGCCGAAAACCGAAGGCATTTGTACAAGCTTGTTAGCAATCAATACTTTGACTGGTATTGAAAATCATCGCTTGGCAAGTTTGGCGAAACATTTTTCCATCACACAAGATGTCGCCCACAGAGCCATGGCGGACGCCAAAGTCTGCCATCAAGTATTTTTAAGATTGCTGGACATTATTTCGCAGAAAGAAGGCACAGCCGACCTAGAGCTCCAGCACCTATGGAAACATCAGGGCAAACACCTCTTTTGGCCAGACTTCTCACTGATGCACTCCCAATACCCTTGGATGCCCGAGATGATTCGCGCCGTGCAAAACAGGTCGCCCTTGCAAATCTCATATCAAAAAAACAAATCTTATTCGGTGCGCGAGGTTTTGCCGCTAGGAATCGTGCGCAATCCCAATGGCGACTACTGCATGGGTGTGTGCGCAAATGATCAGCAAAAGAAACGCTTTTACCTGGCAAAAATATCGGACGCAGCCTGCGTAACCCGCTAGTGGTTCTGTTTTAGTACCACTTTATCAGCGAATTGTGCGCTTTTTAACACAACCACTGTAGCCATTATCGTCATGGATCACGGAATACTTGAAAAACTCACACATCAGTTGTTACAAAGGCGACTTGCATATAGTTTGTGAACACATGAGTTTACAAAACCTGCCAAACAAGGAGAATAAAATGAAACTTTACACAATCGGTGCAGTCGCCATCGCGCTCGCCACTTCACTCGTTGCCACCGCGCAAACAGCTATCCAATCTGAATACTTTTACCAAGCACCAACAGATGCAAACGTATTCACACCCGGCGTTGAGTACACATCTTCAACCACAAAGATTAAAGGTGTTTCCAATGCTCAAAAGCTGACTGGTCCTACACTTAACTTAACTTATGAAAGAGGCATCACTGAAGATTTCGCAGCTGGACTGACAGTAGGCTATGCAAACCAGTCCGTTGAAGCTGCGGGAAGCACCAAAAGTCAAACTTCTTCAGGTCTGACCGACTTAAATATTTTTGCAAAAGGCGCAATGGCCTTTACAGAGGGCTCTAGTGCACATTACGGTGTGAACTTGGTAGCGGCTCTTGAAAATCAAAAAGTTGAAACTTCTGGCGATACTAATGCTGCAACAGGTGGCATGTACATCAGCCCTTACATTGGTTACCAATGGGCAGTTGGAGCCGGCGCGGTAGGTACTCGACTTTCTACTGAGTTGCTTAAGACTGCAAAGAGTGAAAGGAACAATGTTACGACGACTACAGAAGAAGGCACAACAACTCAGCTGACTGGTTTCTATGAAATGAAGATGGACACCACTAAGATTGATTTTGAAGCTCGTTATACACTCAATGCTGACAAAAAGGATAAGGAAACTGGTTTTAAAACTGGAGTTCCTAACTATATCGGCCTAGCCGTTATACCGACTTTTGCCATCAATGAATCCACTACAGTTTTAGGCTCACTTAGCTATGACAAAATTCTTGATTCAAAAATTAGCGAAGAAACTTCAACAGGAACTCAGGAATATGAAATCGAAAATGGTGACATTCTTGCCATCAATATCGGTGGACGATTCACTTTCTAAATTGCTGCCCTTTTTGAGGTAGGATTTAGATTGTAATTTCAATTTATTTTGAGATTGCACGAAAAGGCTGAACAACACTGTTCAGCCTTTTTTTATGCATTTTCGACCTTAACTGAAAGCGCACTAGCTTCCAGAGACGCAGCTAGAGCTGCTCCAGTTGGATTTTACTTTTGTGATGAGAGCCAAGAAGTCTTCGCGGAGACTGCCTTCGCCACACAGCTCAAGGGCTTTGAGACCGCAGGAGTCAGTGTCTTTGCCTAAATCG
Source organism: uncultured Pseudobdellovibrionaceae bacterium (assembly GCA_964388665.1). Lineage (GTDB taxonomy): Bacteria > Bdellovibrionota > Bdellovibrionia > Bdellovibrionales > Bdellovibrionaceae > CALCCV01. The sequence continues at coordinate 7,289 of CAYMBJ010000027.1, forward strand.
ATCTTTTCATCACTCTTGTAGAGGCTAGCATAGGGTGACTTTATCACTTGAGCGCAAACCATACCGTCCTCGCCGGCCAATTTTTTGCGGCAGACATTGGCGCGCGACAAGATGCTGCGGAGTTCAACACGGTCGTCGTCAGAGATGCAGTGGTCATGCTCATTCATTTTCTGCCCACCATCATCTACAGCCATTATTATGCCGTTTCTCATAGAGACGAGGAGGTGACCTTCACGAAGCAGTTTTGCTCGAGCTGTTGAGTTTTCGTCTTGATAACGAATCGGAATCTCTATCGTATCAACACGAGACAGATCACCATCTGGATAGATTTTCTCAACGTCAGCAGATGAATCTTGAGATTGAAAATTTGCTTGTTGAAGTGCATTCGGACTCTGCTGTGCACAGTTTTGAAAGCCAATAATAAGTATTAAGCCAGCGACTAGCATTACAGCACGATTCATTTACAGTCCCCCACGTTCAATTGTTTCATATTGAATAGAGGCAATTGCAGTGCCAACTCAGGACCAAACTACGGCCCGCGGACCGTCGAGGTTTTTTTCACTGACAAAAATATATTAGACAGTCGCGTTTTATATTTACGATCCAAGAGCTAAAATGTGTTTCGTTTTGATATATGATGTTTCGAAGTGGGAACGTGCACGAACCGAAAATTTCAAAAATCTCAAATTGATAATATCGGAGTCGCGCGTCTTCTCACCAATAGGTTGTATCGACGACGATGTCGCCATAGACATAAGTCTGGCAAGAGATTCGATGACCAATGCTGATGCCATTGCGCTCTCTGAGCTCGACCTCGCGAGTGGTCTCCACAGAGAGATTCTCGGCCCCTTCGACAATGCGTATCGCGCACTTTGAACAGATTCCATCCCCGCCACAAGAGGAGGCCACTGGTATCTTGTGCGCTACAATGCCCTTCATCAAAGGCGTCCCCATCGGAATCTCGATGTCTTTAAAATTGTGTCTTGCAAAACTTAAGCGTGGCATGTTTCTTTGTAACTGTAAGTAAATGAATTCTCAAGAGTGAGCATTATGAGTAGCAGAACCATTATATTTGGTCTCGGTCAGGGCTTGGGTTTGGAAGTTTGGCGGCAAACTCCTGATTCTGAATTTCTCATTTTTCAACGAAAAGACCCCTTGAAAATTGAAACTGAGGCTACCGACAAGACAAAGCAACCTTTTAAAACTTCATGGGAAAAGTTGGACCTAAGCAAACCCACAGAGGTGGAATATGCCCTGAAACGCATCGAGCTTTTTGCACCCGATCGGTTGTGGTTTTTTGCAGGAGGCGGACCTTTTGGCGGCTTTTGGCGAGGCCGCTGGGGTGCACATCAATGGGCCATTGATGTGAGTTTTTTTTCGCAACTGCGCATTCTTCATGACTTAGACCCAGAAAAGCGCCTGCAGATAATTTTTGTTTCTTCTTTGGTGGCAGATCAGCAAGACATGTTAGCGGCCAGCTACTCTGCCGCAAAAGCGGCTCTGAGCGCAAGCATTCGCTCTGTGCAGGCTGAAGTAAAGGGTGACCCTGCTAAGAATATCGACATTCGCCTTTTTCGCCCGAGCTATTTTACCAATGGGATTTTGCCCCAAGGAAGCCCACCGCACCGCCTCGGTTTGACGCTAGACCCTAAAGACGTTGCAGGTAAATTTGTAAAATGGGCACTGAATTCTCGGTTCGTAAATACTAACTTTGCCTTGTCGTAAATTGTATGTGAATTTGCTCACTTCCGATCCGCATTATTGAGATAGAGAAAGAGAATTTGAATGAGTGAAAACAAAATTGAAAACACAATAATCATTGGTTCTGGACCCGCCGGACTTACTGCCGCTATATACACTGCGCGCGCCAATTTGAATCCCCTAATGATCGAGGGCGAAGAGGCCGGCGGACAACTCATGATTACAACTGAAGTCGAAAACTATCCTGGGTTTGACCATGGTATCACGGGACCGGACCTGATCAGTGTCATGCGCAAACAGGCTGAACGGTTTGGGACGCGTTTTATCACAAGAAATGTCGACAGCATCGACGCCTCCGTAAGGCCTTTTAAAATCACAGTGGGCAAAGAAACTCATTTGGCAAAGTCAGTGATCATTTCAACGGGAGCCAGTGCCAAGTGGATTGGTCTGCCGTCAGAAAAAAAATACATGAGCCGAGGAGTTTCAGCCTGTGCAACCTGTGATGGTGCATTTTTCAAAAATGTCCCGGTGGCAGTGGTGGGTGGTGGCGACACCGCAATGGAAGAGGCCAACTTTTTGACTCGCTTTGCAAGCAAGGTATTTGTCATTCATCGTCGCGATGAATTTCGTGCATCCAAAATTATGGCAGACAGGACTCTCAATAATCCTAAAATTGAAGTGATTTGGGACACCGCCGTCGACGAGATTCTCGGCAATGAAAAAATGGTCACCGGCGTTAAAATGCGAAATTTAAAAACCAACAAAACCTCTGAACTGGCTGTTGAAGGATTTTTTGTTGCTATCGGCCACAAACCAAATACAGACTTATTCAAAGGGATTTTGGATTTAGACGATAACGGATATATTATCACTCAACCAAATTCCACGTACACTAAGATTCCTGGCATTTTCGCAGCCGGAGATGTCCAAGATCATATCTATCGACAGGCGGTGACCGCAGCAGGAACCGGGTGCATGGCTGCAATTGATTGTGAAAGATGGTTAGAATCCCAAGAATAGGGGAAGCAAGGTGGCAGCATGAAGGGCAAACGTATAAACACCAAGGACCTGGTTGATAAAATCGAAAAGGTCACTAAAGCTCGAATCGCCAAAGAAGATGTTGTCTCTTTAGATCATTTTCGAGATGCGAAAAAGAAGATGGACCCTTTGGTTCTTTTGGTCATCGAAGATGATGAAACTATGCGAGCCGTCCTAAAGCGCATCCTAGAACAGGAAGGATACGTCTTAAAATTGGCTGCAGACGCAACCGAGCTGTCCACTGTGCTAGACGGCACGCCCATTGACCTTATTTTGCTCGACATTGGCCTGCCCTGGATCAACGGCCTCGAACTGGCACAGATGCTCAAAGAGAATCGCGACCTAAAGAGCATTCCTCTGGTTTTTGTGTCAGCCAAATCTAGTGAATCAGAAATCCAACAGGCCTTTGACATTGGTGCGGATGAGTTCATCAAGAAACCATTTGATGTGGACAAACTGAAGAGCACCGTACGAACATTGCTTTCTTTGAAGGACTAGCCTCAACTCGACAATAATTTTTGAGGCAGAACGCACCAGAAGGCCCAAGGCGGCGGCGCCCACAGCTTTTGCCAGCCGAAGGCTTAGTTCCCCTAAGGTGAGGTTGGCAAAAGCGAGGACGTTGCCGGATTGGGCCTTCTGGTGTGAGCTTTAGCGTTTTTGGCCAAAAATTATTGTCGAGTTGAGGCTAGTGCTTTGTCAGGAAAGTTTATTCGTTGTTGCTTCGTCGTCGCGGTATTATTCATACAGCTTCCTCCTCGCGTCTAGAAAAAACTTCCCTGACAAACACTAGGGTAGCTTTTTTGCCTTCATCAATGCCTCTTGCGCTCGTTGATAGGCAGCGAACATATTTTCAAGTTTTGCAGTCATATCTTCGCCTGGCTCCACAAAGGATAGGCGGTGTGGATTTGTAATATCGCCAACAATTTTACCTTTAAAGAGAATTCTTGCGATCGCAGGATTTTTTTCTAATTTATTTATAATGATCAACTCGAAGTGTCCCTGCAGAAGCTCAATTGGAACTGGCTCGTGGAGCAAAGTACCTGAGAGTGAAATATTTTCGGAATGTGTTTTAAAAATCTTTCCGCGGACGTCCATGATCAATATTTCTATCTTAAAATCATGACGTTCAGCTACGCGTCGCTCAATCTCTCTGGTGATTTTGATGGGTGGCGCCGCCTTGGCAGCCTTCATACTTTCTTTCAAATTGACGGCATGGAAATCTTGAAACCAATATCCATAATCAACCGTCTTTTGCTCATCGCGCTCGATCTTGGTGAAAAGGCCCCCATCACTCACTGCTTCCTTGAGACTTTGATCAATGACTTTTGGAAGTATAAAGGTATCTTCCTCTGGACTCAGGAAATCCATAAGAGGCATCCACTCTTTCCATCCGTCTGTCCATAGCAGCATCTGCTCAATCTGAGAAAAGGAGAGTCCACGCAGCAATTGCTTCATTTCAGCCTCAGTGAGAGGTTGAGTGCGTTTTTTTGTCGAAGCATCAATAAGGATCCAGAAATTGATTTTTTCCATTATTTCAATTCCTATCGACAATTGTGAAATTAAAATGAAGCTTCAATTTGGTAAAAATCGCCACCAGACCTAGACCAAAATGCAGCAGGCCTCATGACCACCTATGTTTTTTCGCGCCGGAAACGCGGCACTACAGGCTTTGATGGCCACAGGGCAGCGCGGATGAAAATGACAACCCTGGGGAGGAAAGATCGGGCTAGGAACATCTCCAGTCAAAATTGTTCTTTCTCGCGAAATTTTTGGATCTGGTATCGGAATGGCTGATAACAATGCTTTTGTATACGGATGTAGCGGCGCCTGGTACAGTTGGGCGGCTGGCCCCATTTCGATGATCTTACCGAGGTACATCACGGCGACCCGGTCAGATACGTGACGAACAACATTGAGATCATGAGCAATAAAAATATATGTTAGACCCAGTCGACTTTGCAGGTCCATCAATAGATTGATGACCTGTCCCTGTATCGACACATCGAGCGCAGAAACAGGCTCATCACAGACGATAATCTCTGGATCCACCGCAAGTGCGCGTGCGATACCGATGCGTTGCCTCTGACCTCCAGAGAATTCATGAGGATAGCGATTGAACGCCTCGGGCCGAAGTCCCACAGTTTCCATCAGGTACTGCACCTTCTCTGTACGACTCTTGGGATCAGAGAATAGCTTTTGAATGATCATGGGCTCTTCAATAATTGAACCCACTGTCATCCGTGGATTGAGACTTGCCACGGGATCTTGAAATATAATTTGCATCGACCTACGGAGAAGCCTCAACTCTTCACCACGAGTGTGAGTGATGTCTTTATTTTTATAAAGGATCTGCCCCGACGTCGGATCTAGTAAACGAATGATGCAACGACCGAGGGTGCTTTTTCCACATCCAGATTCACCCACCACACCAAGAGTCTCGCCTTTTTTGACTTGAAAACTAACACCCTGAACCGCTTTGACGCTGGCCACTTCTTGGTGCAGAAAACCACCATGAATGGGAAAGCTTTTTACTAGGTCTCTCACTTCTAAAAGGACGTCACTCATTGGACATTGCTCCTGGCTGGTTCTCTAGTGGAAAATAACAAGAAACACGATGACTGCCACGAAGTTTGGTCTGCTGTGGATAAGAGTCGAAACAAGTCTTTTGCGCATAAGAACAACGATCTGCAAATCGACATCCCTTGGGCAAATTCAGCAGCGAAGGCACCATTCCCTTTATCGTGGCCAGAGGATCATTTTTTGTCGATCGAACGATCTCAGAGCCCCGCGGAACTGCATCAATGAGTCCTTTTGTATAAGGATGGCGCGGGCGATAGAAAATGTCTTCGACAGAACCGTACTCCACAATCTTACCGGCATACATAACCATCACGTCATGGCACATCTCTGCCACCACACCGAGGTCATGAGTGATGAGAAGGACGCTGGCCTTTGTATCAGCCTGGAGTTTGCGAATGAGATCCAAAATCTGCGCTTGAATCGTTACATCCAATGCAGTCGTTGGCTCATCTGCAATCAATAGCTCCGGATCACAGCTCATTGCAATGGCAATCATCACGCGCTGGCGCATACCGCCTGAAAGCTGATGCGGAAAATCGTGATAGCGCTTTTCTGGAGCAGGTATTCCGACTTTTCGAAGAATCTCTATGGATCGACTTTGCACTTCGGCAGAGGTCAATCCTTGCATATGGACGCGAATGGCCTCATCAATTTGATTGCCTATGGTGAATACAGGATTCAATGAAGTCATGGGCTCTTGAAAAATCATCGATATTTTGCCGCCACGAATGCTGCGCATCTCCGGCTCCGATAAATCCAAAAGATTCTTGCCATGAAACAGCACTTGGCCAGAGCGAATTCGGCCTGGCTTTTGAATAAGACGCAGCACCGAAAGCGAGGTCACGGATTTTCCACACCCTGACTCACCAACAATTCCTAAAACCTTGCCCTTTTCCACAACAAAACTCACATCTTCGACGGCAAAAAACGACCCCTCGTCAGTGGTAAACTCTGTGTGCAAATTTTTTACTTCCAAAAGCGGATCCATCTATTGCCCCCATCGGCGTATAGGCTCATACTTAAGTATATTGAGGCAGCTCTACAGAATAATTGTACCGACAAGAAACTGAGGGCGCAAGTAAGGGAAACACGAAAGCATGCGTGAAGTTGATCTCGACCTAAGAGCAAAATACTTACAGCAACTCTTCTGTAGTTCACTTGGTGAGGCAAAACTGCAGGCGTTGTCTAATGCTGCAAGCATTCAAAAAGATCGCATTTCAATTTCTCCCTACGAAGGGCACCTGATCTCCTTTTTGCTGCAAATGATTGCCCCAAAGAGAGTCATAGAGTTTGGCACATTGACAGGACATTCCGCACTCTGGATCATCGAAAGCCTTGCCAAATGCCACCAACGATTGAAGGCAAAAGCAAACGGAACTGAAACTTCCGTACCCGATCCCGAATTTTGGAGCATCGAAAAACTTCCGCAGCATTATGAGCTTGCCAAGTCAATACTGACCGATGCCGCAAGTCAAAAGAAGGTAAATCTGGAACTGCGACTAGGGGATGCCACAGAGATTTTTGACGAAATTGAAAATACGGGTCCATTTTGTGCGGTATTTATTGATGCAAACAAGGCTCAATATCTCAACTATTTGGCCTTTGCAGAAAGAGCATTGCGTCCCGGTGGCCTGCTGATTGCTGACAATGTGTTTTTAGCAAATTCCGTTTATGATGACAGCGCCGAGGGACCCTTTTCAAAAAAACAAATTGAAGTGATGAGAAAATTCAATCGCAAAATCGCCAGTAGTGCCAAATTCAATTCAGTGATCTTACCAACGACCGAAGGTCTGATGGTTGCACAACTAAATTAGAGTCCAATCAAAAAGGTTCAAACAAAAAGGAAGATGCTTTGATAAAAACACAATTGACGGAAATGCTAGGAATCGAATTACCCATCTTTGCTGCACCCATGTTTTTGGTCAGCAACGAAGATCTCGTTGTGGCCGCCTCAGATGCGGGAGGGGTCGGATTTTTTCCTTCCCTCAATTTTCGCCCGATTTCTGCATACGAAAAAGCCCTCAAAGATATCAAAGGCCGCACAAAAAAACCAATTGGGGTGAACATCATCGTCAACAAGTCCAATGTTCGACAAAAGGATGACCTGCGAATAGCTCTCGAAAACGGAGTGGAATGCTTTATCACTTCGCTGGGAAGTCCAAAAGAGGTGATTCGCCAGGCTCATCAAAATGGCGCCAAGGTGTTTTGCGATGTCACCAATCTCGAGCATGCACTCAAAGTTCAAGACATGGGAGCTGATGGTGTGATCGCCGTAGCCAGTGGCGCTGGCGGCCATGCCGGTCCAGTTTCGGCACTTGTCCTTATTCCATGGCTAAAAGAAAAGCTATCGATTCCGATCATCGCCGCGGGTGGAATCTCGCATGGGTCGCAAGTCACCGCCGCACTTGCACTCGGCGCAGCCGGCGTGAGCATCGGGACCCGCTTCATTGCCAGCCGCGAAGCGACCGTTACAGAGGATTACAAAAATGCTGTGGTTGAGGCCTCTCCGGAGGAGATTGTTCTCACCTCTCGAGTTTCAGGCACACCGGCAGCTGTTATCGACACCAAATACGTTCGCAAAATGGGACTTGAATTGCCCTGGTACATCAAGACTTTAAAAAACAATTCAGCCACCAAAAAATTTGTAGTTCCACTCATTCATTTGGCGGGCATGAAAACACTAGAAAAGTCCGCACTCAAACCCAGTTGGAAAAATGTCTGGAGTGCTGGCCAATCTGTTGGACTCATTCACGAGATTCTTTCTACCAAAGAGATATTCGCAAAACTAACTGACGAAATGCGCGCAGCCAAAGATAACCTCGTTAAGATTGGCCTTTGAGTTGCCGCTCTTGCGCCACTTCAGTAGAAATTGCAGACGACAACAAAGCCATAGGCCCATCTGGCTATGATGGCCCCAGAAGGAAACCTCGGTGATCTGCCGCTATACACGGTTAAGAAAGAGAAAGCTCCATTTGTCGACCACGGGAACAAACAAAAAGATGAGCATGCTAAAATTTGTCCAGAGAAAAAAGCCAAGCCAATGCTTGTTGGCATTGCTCTTCAAAAAAACGATCATCTCGTACATGACCTTGATGGCAAAGGGCACTGTTAGCAAAATGTAAAACCAACTGGAATGAAAAAACATAGGGGTTGCAAGCGCAACTCCACAATAGGCAAAGGTGTACAGTCCCGTTTGATAGAGGGTCTTTTTCAAGCCTAAGGCCACAGGCAAAGTCGGAATTTCGCCGCTGCGGTAGTCATCCTTATACTTGATCGCCAAGGCCCAAAAGTGGGGCATTTGCCACAAGAACATGATCAAAAATAAAAAAACACTGGGAGCACTAAAAATTTCGGTCGAATGAACTGCAAAACCAATGGTCACCGGCAAGGCTCCAGGTATGGCTCCAGGTATGGCTGCATAGATCCATTTGCGCTTCCACCAAAGTGTATAAAAGCCATTGTAAAGAACAACACTCAGGAGCCCCAACCAGGCTGACAATGCACTCACATAATTTAGGAGCACAAAACCAACCACGATGAAGGCCAGTGAAAGAATGAGTCCAACCCGTGGAGAAATTGAACCTGTCGCGATGGGCCGTTTTGCAGTTCGCGCCATCATCCGATCTGTTTTGTATTCCTGAACTTGATTGAGAGCCAAACTCCCCGAACTGATAAAGTAGAGGCCAAACAAGAAAAACAGAAATTCACTCAACAAAAATGCAGCTTCCACTGCAAAGCTGGTCATGTATCCCGCGATTCCACTCAATAGGACAAAAATAACGATGCCAAATTTAGTGAGATCAGCAAATGCTTTCATTGGCTGAACGTCTAGCATAGACAAGCCCACAAAGGGAGCTAATTCAGGTCAATCTTGAATCGAAGTTGTATTAGTTAAGCGTGCTGGTTTCGATGACCCGGGTATTGATATCCAAGGCACAAAAGAAAATCAGTACCATCAAAAAGAAAAAGCCCGTGGCAAAAATGATTTTGTTTTCCGGCTTGTCTTCCCGCAAATGCATAAATACTGACATCACAAAAAATGCTTTGGCACCAGCAATTACAAAAGCCACAGGCCCCGCCCAGGCACCCAAAGCCAAGCGACTGGTAAACACCGTCAGGGCAGTGAGTGTAAACAAAATCAAAAGTACTTTCGTGTACTCTTTAAATGCGCCAGCATGGTCATGAGAGTTTCCCGCCATGATGATTTCTCCTTGTCAGGTTAAAAAAATTCTAACCCACTAAATAAAGTAGAGGGAACAGAAAAATCCAAATCAAATCGACGATGTGCCAAAAAATACCGACACCTTCAACGGGAGTGAAATAATCCGCTCCCAATTCGCCGCTCTTAATGCGTTTTGCAACCCAGCCCATCAGCACCATGCCGCAAAGTACGTGGAAACCGTGAAGACCCGTCATGCAAAAATAAAAGCCAAAATAAAGGCCCAAATTGCTATGCACTGGATTTACATGCTCTGTGTTCAGCCAAATACCGGGCAAAAAACCATGGTGAATCTTGCTGGTGTATTCAATATACTTTACGACCATAAATATCAGACCGCAGCCAATGGTCACCATAAGCATATTGAAGGCCTTATCGCGCTCACCTTTTTGCGTGTACATCACAGCCAAAGCCATAGTCCATGATGAAAACAGCAGCACACAAGTATTGATTGTCCCCATGACCCAGCTCAGCTGCTTTGCACCTTCGGCAAACATTTCTGGATATTTGTGGTGAAATAAAAAGTATCCGACAAAAAGGCCACCAAACATCAAAATCTCAGTGACCATGAACAGCCAAATGCCTTGCTTGGCGCTGTCATATTGGTGCTCAGCATTTTTAAAATGGTGAGCTACGTGTGAATCATGGCTAGCAGCACTATCTGTACTCATAAGGCCCCGCTGTAATTATGGGTTCAACGTCAAAATTATGATGAGGCGGAGGTGAGGGCACCGTCCACTCCAATGTCTTTGCACCCCAAGGATTGGCAGGCGCCTTAGGCCCACTGCGAATTCCCTTAATGATTGTGTACAAACCAATCAAAAAGCCAACTGCGATAAGATAAGAACCAATCGTGGACACCCGATTCAATGTTGTAAAGGCCTCAACATAATTGAAATACCTTCTCGGCATCCCCATGGCTCCAAGGATAAACTGCGGAAAGAAAGTTACATTGAACCCAACGAAAATAAAAAAGAAAGAGAGTATTGCGCTGTTCTCATTGACCATCTTGCCAAACATTTTTGGAAACCAATAATAGAATCCACCCATGATCGCCATCAGTGTTCCACCCACCATCACATAATGAAAGTGCGCAACCACAAAATAGGTGTCATGAAAGTGAACATCGGTGGCCACGGTCGCCAACATGATCCCCGTCACGCCGCCGATCGCAAAGAGAAACAAAAAACCCAAGGCAAAGAGCATTGGCGCACTGAACTGAATGGAACCTTTATAAAGAGTCGCCAGCCAATTGAACATCTTAATGGCTGTAGGCACACCCACCAGCATAGTTAAGAATGAAAATACGATTCCGGCCACTTCTGACTGGCCTGACACAAACATATGGTGACCCCATACAAAGAAGGAAACAGCAGCGATCCCTAATGAAGAGTAGGCAATGGCCGTGTAACCAAAAATCGTTTTGCGCGAAAAGGCTGTGATCAACTCGCTGATCACTCCCATTGCCGGCAAAATCATGATGTAAACCGCTGGGTGAGAATAAAACCAAAAGAAGTGCTGAAAGAGCACCGGGTCACCACCCAGTTTTGAGTCAAATATACCGATACCGAAGACCTTCTCGGCAACCAGCAGTAGCAGCGTTATTCCCAAAACAGGAGTTGCAAGTACCTGAATGATCGCAGTCGAGTAGATTGCCCATACAAAAAGCGGAATACGGTACATGGTCATTCCGGGTGCCCGCAATTTATGGACCGTCACAATAAAATTCAATCCAGTAAGAATGGAGGACATTCCCATGGTAAAAGCCGCCAAGACCATGGTGATCACAGCCGTTTGTGTTTTGATTGAGTAAGGCGTGTAGAACGTCCAGCCCGTATCAATCTTGGTTGTCAGCAATGTGCTTACCGCCATGATGGCGCCAGCCATAAACACATACCAACTGGCCAAATTCAATCTGGGAAAAGCCACGTCCTTAGCACCAATATGCAGCGGCAAAAAGAAGTTACCTAAGATCGCGGGAATCCCTGGGATTATGACCATAAAAACCATGATGGCGCCATGATAGGTGAGGACCTGATTGTAGACATCACCATTAGGAAATATGTTTCCAGTTGCCGCACTGGGGTTGGGTGAATACAGCTCCGTTCTTAATAGGAGCGCCATAATGCCGCCCACTAAAAAGAAAGTCATCACTGATATCATATACATCAAACCAATGCGCTTGTGATCCAGAGTCGTTAGCCATGATTTAATTCCTGCGAATTCATTAATGTAATTAACGCTTCCATCTGATTTTGAATGCCCGTGAGCACCCGAATTTGCCGTGGCCATAGAATCTCCTACTGCTGTCCTACCGATTTAATATATTCAACCAAAGCGGTAAGTTCGACCTCTGATAACAGACCTTGATACGAGTTCATATTCGCAGCCTCAAAACCTTTAACTTTTTTAATGTTAGGATTTAAAATCGATTCACGAATATAGTTTTCATCAACAAGAACCTGGCTTCCATCCGCCATAGTCTCTTGGGTATTGAATTTTCTAAATAGGGAAGGTCCTACTTTTGTTCCTTCCACTTCGGCATTGTGGCATCCGACACAACCCTTCACGTTAAAGAGCTTGGCCCCGCGCTCGGCCATTGGCAAAAAGCGAACATTGGCTTCCTCTTCGAGCCACTGATCATATTCCTGCTGTGGGAGAACATGGATCTTGGTGAGCATTTCGGAGTGCTGAGTCCCGCAAAACTCTGTACAGAACACCTGAAATTCTCCTAGCTTTTCTGCGCGAAACCACAAAGAGGTGTAGCGCCCCGGAACCGCATCTTGCTTGATACGAAAACTGGGCACAAAAAAGCTATGAATAACGTCGTTGGACGACAAGATCAGCTTAACATCACGATTGACGGGAACGCGAATCTCACTGGCTTGCACGCCGCTCTTGTACTGCGCTTCCCAAGCCCACTGCTTACCGACAACATGAATTTCGAGTGCATCCTTAGGCGCCGCACGCATGTCATGATAGATGTACCATCCCCATGCAAAGACCCCGAGGAAGATCACCAACGGGATAAAGGACCACAAAAACTCTAAAAAGGTATTGTGAGTGAGGTACGCAGTCTTATCATGATCAGTTTTGCGTCGATACTTGAGCGCAAAATAAATCATACCGCCAATCAATATGAAACAGGCAATCGCGCTCGAGAGGAGCAAAAACGCATAAAGATTATCGACCTGTGCCGATATCTCCGTTGCTTGCGGCGGCATAAATGACTGAGCACCAGCGAGTGACGAAATCAAGAGTGCTTTCAACATGAACATTGGCTCCTTCGTTCCTCCAGCCCGTAAATAAACGCGAACAGCAAACTACGCATTGGCATGCTTGCGCGCACGAATCCAAACGGGCAATAACCACACCATCAACACCACTACTGTCATCGCACCGGCCACCTTCATCAAATTGAAGGCGTACAACGTGTATCGACTCAAATGGGGATTGAACTTAAAACAATATAAAATCATTTGGTCCAAAAAACTGCCGACCGTGCCATTTGCCGCTTCGGTCACAGCCAATTTAATATCTTTGCCGCTAAATACAATGCCCGGCAAATAACGAGTGATCGTTCCGTCGGGGCTAATGAGAATGGCCGCGGAAGCATGTACCCACTCATTGGCCTCTTCATTAAACTTATAGTTAAAACCCAGGGCGCTCATAAGTGCTTTGACGTTTTTTTCGTCGCCGGTAAGAAACTCCCACTCGCTTCCTGAAATGGGACGACCGTATTCTGCAATGTAACTTTCTCGTTTTCCGGCAGCAAGGTCCGCATCCTCACGCGGATCAAAGCTAATGGCGACGGCTTTAAAGTTATCGCCGACCTTCCAATCCATTTCTTTGAGTCCAGCCACCAATCCATTGAGGTGATGATTGCACAAAGTGGTGCAGCTAAAGTAGACTGGAGACAGTATCAGCGGCTTGTTATCCGCAAGCATCGCACCAAGAGTGGTCACTTCATTGTTCTGATTAACGAAGCTCAAATCCAAAGGAATCTTTTTACCCAACTGCTCATCAATGCTGACACCTTTTAGGTCATCGGGAGCAGCATCTGAAGTGCCCAGATCTGGTTGCCCAGAATAGGAAGAGGGCGCCTGCCTGGCGGGGGATGATTGGGAAAAGGAAGGATACGAATAGCCAAGAAGAACCATTGCCACTGCAGCAATGACCAATTGCTTTACTAAAAATCCTCGCCTGGCCTGGCCTGGCAGACTCGCGCAAATTTCGGTAATCAACGCAGGTTTTTGATTCTTAATAAAAACTTTGCCCATATTAGTTTGCCGTCTTTGCAAATTCTGCTATTGCCGCGGCTTCTTCGGCCACTTTGTTTTCTGTAATGCTATTAACATACTGAGTGAGTGCCCAGCGATCGGAAGCTTTCATGTTGGCATAAGCGGCCATTGAAGAACCCGGAATTCCGTTTGTGAGCACTTTAAAAATGCCCATGTAGCCACCACCATGCTGCCACTTCCCTTCCACAAGGTTGCGTGGTTTGGGATTGAGAGCTTGCCCAGCAGAGCCATCGCCTTCGCCCTTTGGACCGTGGCACATAGCACAGTTCGCTTTAAAAAGCTGTCGCCCGTAAGCCACGACTTTTTCGTTCGGCACCCACGGCTCTTGGACATCGTCGATATTTGCAATCACTGGCTCCGGAGCAACTTGCTCCATCTCCTTGGGATCGCGAATGTTCTCCTTGAGATCGATTCCTTTATGAAAAAAGGAAAGATAGCCAATGAGAATAAAGACCACTCCCATTGAAGAGATAAAAATGAATTCACCAAAACGATTGTGCTGGTCGTTTGAACCTTGCATCCAGAATGACTCCGAAGAAATTATCGATTAATTATCAATATGATTTGTAGCGTAAGCGATGGTATTTCGCAAACTGATTAAAAAACATCGCGCTGTATCACCTAGCCTCAATTCAACAATCATTTTTTTCGGGCAAATGCCAACTAAGTTGGCAAGGTGACATCGTTTAGATTTTGCTGATACAAAAACTCTCGCAATTGCGTTGCCATCAGTTCGGGGTTTTCGATGTTGCAACTGTGGCCTCTCTCGGGAATTTGCCTAAATTCACCTCGCTCCATGAGGGCGGCGAGATCTTGCGAGTCGCGCTCCTGTAAAATAAAATCATCTTCTCCATGCAAAACTAGAACGGGATTGGCTATCTTTTTTAACTCCAACCGATGATCAATATTATGTAGCGCCCTGAGAAGCCACGGGCCCGAAAACTCTGCAGCTTTTATAGCATCCGGCAGTATGCGCGCCTGAAAGAAGGGGTCTTCCGTGCGTATATCTTTGATCGCCGCCGCCATCACTTTCGCGATCAAGGCCGGGTTGGACTTCATTTTTGCAAAAAGCCGAACCAACTGCCCATCATCGGGCAATCCCCTCGCTCCAACGGGATCCAAAAGCAGGGCTCTGCCCATTCTCCATTTATTCATTCGCCACTTGTTGTGCAGATCCGCATTGAATATGTCGCTTGTTTGTCGAGCGCTTTGCAATGAATCTGCCGAGGAACTCAGGAGGGCCAGCATCAGCGCGACCACGAGCCCACCGGCCGAGTGGCCAACAAAATGAACCGCTGACAATTTTTTTTGATCACTTGCCGTGTTGTGAATAAAATCACCGAGCTCTCCATGCAAAAGAGCCACAAAATCGTCGGCAATTTTCTGCAAATTCATATCACTCGACCGCTGCGGTTGTGAGGACCCGCCACAGCCAGGCAGATCGAGGCAAATCATATGCCCAGGCGCTGCAACCGAAGCCACAGCCTTATCAGCAGCAAATACATCACGCAGGGGCTCCCACCACGCACCGCTGGCCAAATTTCCATGCACAAAGACTGTGGTTTCGGGCAGGATGTTCGCAAAGACTTTATAATGAATCATTCTGTTGAGTTGTGAATCATTCCCTAAAGAACGATTCCTCCATCGACACTCAAAACGGTGCTGTTGACATAACTAGCTTCATCGCTAGCCAGATACATGACAGCGTGAGCGATCTCGTGAGTCTCACCCAAGCGCTTCACAGGAACTTTCGCCGCCATCTGTTCAAGCGTTTCTTTTGGCATGGCATTGGTCATGGCCGTGCGGATAAATCCAGGAGCGATCGCATTGACGGTGAAACCTTTTCTCCCTAACTCTTTTCCAAGAGTTTTGGTAAAACCAATCACTCCCGCTTTTGCCGCTGCATAGTTGGCTTGGCCAAAATTGCCATACAGACCGACAACGCTGGAAATATTGATGATGCGCCGACTTTGGTGCGTGGTGCTGAATTTTTCCAGAAGAGCTTTGGTCACATTGAACAGCCCTGTCAAATTAACCTGAATGACTGAATCCCAATCTTCTGGAGACAATTTGGAAAATGATTTGTCTCTCGTAATTCCGGCATTGTTTACTAAAATGTCCACGCCTGTGGGCAAAGCCGCCACAGCAGTGGCCAAAGAGTTGCGATCGCCTACATTGACAACTTGGCAATGCACTTTATTTTTAAAAGCACTCAGTTCCGCCCGTGCACTCTTGAGAGCGTCTTCAGAGTAGTCCCACAAAATGACTTGAGCACCCGTCTGTAAAAACGATCGAGCAATTTCAAATCCGATGCCCTGAGCTCCGCCCGTGATCACCGCTGTCTTATTTGAAAAATCAAATTTAATGTTGGTCATAATCTCTCCTCTCAAAATTGTTAATCTAACCCGTGACTGAATCTTTAACTTTGGTCAACTTTATTGTCTTGCAAACCCAGTGCTTTTTTTATTTTGCTAAATAGAGCAAAAATTCTATTTTAGAAACTTGACCTTTCCTTGCAAAATCGCGATTCATGAGTGCCACTAAAACCTCTATAAAGGATGGGAATGGAATCATGAATTACACTTCAATTGATCCTCAAGCAAAGAGCGCGTCCGATTTGAAACAGAGTCTTCGACGTGGAGTTATTACTGGTACTGGGTTTTATGCTCCAGACAATGTGGTTACCAATTCCTATTTCGACGATCTTTATAAAAAAGACATCGGAACCTTTTTACGGGAGCAACGAAATATTGAATCTCGGCGCTGGATGAGCGCAGATCAAAGAACTTCAGATCTTATTCTCCCCGCAGCGGAAAAGGCTCTGGCCAAAGCCAAAATCAAGGCGACCGATTTGGATCTGATCATCGTATGTACAGACACTCCCGACTACATTTCGCCATCCACTGCGGCAGTGGTGCAACATCGTTTGGGAGCCAAACGAGCTGGGACTTTTGATCTAAATACAGCCTGTGCTGGCTTTGTAACTGGTTTGGACGTGGCCTGCAAATACATCTCAGCTGATGAGAGATACCGAAACATTTTGGTCGTCGGCGCCTATGCCATGAGCAAGTACCTCAATTTTGATGACTACAAAATCGCTAGCTTGTTTGCCGACGGTGCTGGAGCTGCTGTGGTGGGCGCTTCTCACGATCATGGGTACTTGGCGAGCCAACTCTTTACTGAGGGTGAATTTCACGACTACATGGGAATTTATGCGGGCGGATCGGCCATGCCCCTGAACCAGCAAGTGCTGGACGAAAAGAAGCATTTGCTCGCTTTTCCGAAGAGAATTCCTCCCGAGACAAATGGCAATCATTGGCCAAAACTTGTGGAGATCGTTTGCGATCGCATTGGCAAGGCTCCAAGTGCCATTGACAAGTTTTTTATCACTCAATTCAATATCAATAGTATCAATGAAACTCTTGATAAATTGAATTTACCTCGGGAAAAATCCCACAACATTATGCGCGAATATGGATATACGGGAAGCGCCTCAATTGGTATGGCGCTTGCGGATGCTTGCAATAAGAAGCTCCTCAAAAAAGGTGATCTGGTTGTCTTCATTGGCTCTGGGGGCGGCATGTCGATGGCTTGCCTCGCTATGGAGTGGGGTTACGACGAAGCAACTTGATCAAACACTTTTCCCTCTCTGTAGTACCAGCGACCGTTCTGTTTGCGAAATTTTGACAATTCATGGTGAACTTGTGCTTCCTCGGCATCAGCGAGTTTAAATTTAGCTTTGAACTCAACAATGCCCTTGTTGCCTTCGTCAGTCGCTCTGAGCACTTCCAAATTTAAAAACTTTGCTGAAGTGGCCCAGGCTTCGGTGGCTTGCCAATCCATTTGATAACGAGCTTGAGCATCGGTGGTTTCGCGCAAAAACTCCATGTCGTTCACGCAAAACGCGCTATAACGTGACCTCATAAGCATCTCAGGAGACAAAGGATGAGACTTTCGTTTGAGAAAGGGCTCACAGCAGGATGCAAAAGCTTTGCCTGAACAACAAAAACAACCTTCAACAGCGGAATCAGTGGATTTCAAGATCACCTCGTTATTTTCAAATTAACACCAGCCTTCACCAAATCTTGACAAATTTCAATATTTGAATGAACAAGCTAATGCACTGTCAGCACTCAAGAGGGGAGCAACTATGAATGAACCCATTGAATTAGATTGGCTTAAGCGCTGGGCGACTTATCGGCCCCACCGTATCGCCCTCGTTGACGGAGCCAGCGGCGACAATGGCCAGCATTGCAACATCCAATGGAGCTATAAACACCTCTATGACCGCTGTCTCAAAGGCGCAGAGTATTTAGCAAAGCATTGTCTGGTGCAAAAAGGCGACCGCGTGGCCTTGCTTGCACAAAACGAAATTGACTCTTTTGTACTGTTTTTTGCATGTCAGCGTTTGGGTGCCATCTTGGTTCCCATAAACTTTCGCTTCACTCAGCGTGAGGTGAACCACGTGCTTCAGGATTGCCAGCCAAAAGTTTTGGTGGGCCAGAAAGCTTATCATCACCTATTTGAAAACGCGCCTCCTGAGCTGCGCCCGCAAACGTGGCTCGATCTAACCGGAGAAGCTCTCACTGAATCCCCTAGCTTTCAATCCGCATGTGATGGCGATCCCGTGAACGAAGGGGCTGGTCCGCAAATATTGGGAAATGCAGAACGCTTTCCCACCGATTTTAATGATCCTGTGATGATACTTTACACCTCTGGTACAACCGGCGCTCCAAAAGGTGCCCTGCTGACCCACAAATCTTTGTATTGGAATTCGATCAATACGGGTTTGAGCTTGGATCTCACCGGTCAAGACTGCGCAGTGATTTTTTTACCGCTGTTTCACACGGGCGGTTGGAATGTGCTGTCCACGCCACTCTTTCATCACGGCGGCAAAGTCATCCTCACAAAAAAATTTGATCCGAGTTTGGTTTTGCAATTGTGTGAATCAGAAGGCGCTACTATTTTATTTGGCGTCCCCACAACAATGGACCTGATGGCGCGCGCGCCTAAATTTGCAAAAGCAAATTTGGCCAAAATTCGCTATGCAATTGTTGGCGGCGAACCCATGCCAGTCGAACTCATTCGAACCTGGCAGAATCGCGGAATACTGATTCGCCAAGGCTATGGTTTGACGGAGTTTGGACCCAATGTGTTTTCTCTTGGCGAGCATGAGTCCATTCGCAAGATTGGCTCAATAGGCTTTCCCAATTTTTATATCGAGACCAAGGTGATTGATGAATTTGGCAATGCGCTACCGCCAAATCAAATTGGCGAATTGTGCCTACGCGGACCCATGTGCATGGCAGGTTATTGGAATCATCCGGCTGCAACGGCAGAGACGATTGTCGATGGCTGGCTCCGTACTGGTGATTTGGTTCGCTATGATGAAGAAGGCTTTTTCTATGTCATGGGACGCAAAAAAGAAATGTACATATCTGGTGGCGAGAATGTCTATCCTGTAGAAATTGAGCAAGTCCTAAGCCAGCTGGAGGGAGTCAGGGAGGCAGCCGTAGTTGGCGTTCCCGATCCCAAGTGGGGCGAGGTGGGCAAGGCGTTCTTGGTGAGAGAGGACTCTGACCCATCTACGTCGACGCTGTCCCTTGATACCGTTCACGCGCATTGTCTAAGTCACTTGGCTAAATTTAAAATTCCCAAGTATTTTCAGTTTGTCGACTCCATTCCCAAAGGGGAAAGTGGAAAAATTCTTAAGAGACAGTTGCAGAGTTGAAATAAAAAGGACAAACAGACCTCTGCCGGAAAAACTCGCGCCAAGGGCGCTGACAAAGGAGAGCTTTATGAGTTCAAAAATTATGCAGTGTCTTGAGCATCGGAATACAGACGACACCCTGACCACTCGTGTAAAGCGCAGGAGCCTAATCAACACTGCCTTGGCAATGGGTTTGTGCTGGCTGACTCTTGCGTGCTCATCATTATTTTCTCAACCCAGTCATGCCATTGACCTTCAGGAGTTCAAAAAACTGCTGAGCGAAGGACAAGCCGAAGTGGAAGTGCACGGTATCGATAAGGTCAACAGTCGCTATGTGGTCACCGCACGGTCCAAAACAGACTTTTTTGAGTTTCAGCACTTTGCGCTGATTGGCGGCAATGCGGAAGTCTGGCGAAAGATTGTTACTCTGAATCGCCACGATAAAATTAAGATCAAAGGAAAGCTCACATCTGAGCTCC
This sequence comes from uncultured Pseudobdellovibrionaceae bacterium, assembly GCA_964388665.1. Classification (GTDB taxonomy): domain Bacteria; phylum Bdellovibrionota; class Bdellovibrionia; order Bdellovibrionales; family Bdellovibrionaceae; genus CALCCV01. The sequence continues at coordinate 27,317 of CAYMBJ010000027.1, forward strand.
GTCCTTTTTTGCACATCATGGCTGACTCTATTGAAGTGACCGTTCCCTATTCTCACGAAATGGGTGAGTACGAATACAAGGTAAAACTTCCAGATGACCTACTTGGAAAGAGCCAACTGGTCGCCAAAATTCATGCGCAGCATGGCGAGGGCCGGATGTTTGTAGCAGATTATATGGGAACAATTTTGCCTGTGCTCGTGCCAATTTCACAGCAGGCCGTGGCCAAAAAACTCAGCCGCGGCGACATTGTAAGATTTGATTTTGAAATTCGGCAAAAGCCATCACAAATCACTCATCTCAATCTAAAGAGTGAAGCCGGAAGCTTAGAAATCCTCGAAGCTGTAGGAAGCCTACATGGGAAGCCCGTTGACTACTCTGGCGATCTGATCCTATTTCCGAAAAGCCCACAAGTTCGCTTCAATGTGTTTGCCTTTAAAAAGGAAATGCCTGAAGGACAGACTCTTGAATACACGCTTGTTAATTTTGAAAATCCTGAGCTTTTCACCAGCATTCGCAATAAATTACAAAAGGCCTGGGATGAATCAAAAATTGAAGCGAAAAATGACCGTAATAAGCTGATCAAAGTAGGTCTTAAGGTAAGAGCAAAGGGCATTATGAATTATCAAGATCCTGGGCAGGCCAATCCGCAAGTGATCATCAACTCTTTGGATGACCTTAGCATCGACTAACAGGCCTCATGGATAGATGACCTGATGAGGCCCCGTTCCTGTCGATCTATTGAATTCCGCCGTGCCGCCCACCACAAATAGGCGGTAACGGTGAGTGTAGATTGGAAAAAAGGGATTGTCTAAGACCAGCGAGCGAATCAAATCTATCTGTATTTCAATTTTGTCACCGGCCTCAGCCACCAGAGTTACAAAATTAACCATGTCTGTGGAGTCGAGGCGATAGCTGCGTCCTTTGGTTAAGTTTGTCACGTCCAAGCTATAAGAATCCAATTCAAATTCTGCCAACACCATGATGGTCACAAATTGAGTCTCTAAAGAGTGAGTTAAGAATTGCTGTGCACGATCACCTGGATTGAGTGTCCCGACGGTCATAAAGGATGTATCTAAATCCTTTTTGGCCATGGCAAATTCAGGATCGTAGTTTTCGAAAAGAGGAAAGACACGAGATCGATGTTTTCCACTGTTAGAGAAAGAGAAAGGAACTTCAATTTTTCGGACCAATTGGCCATTATGCAGGTACTCGCCACTGCGTGAGATTTCGTTGCCATGCGCACCCATGGGTCCCAAAGGCCCCAGTGGACCAAGTGGGCCCAAAGGACCAAGAGGTCCTAAAATCCCGAGGGCCCCATCTGCCGCCAGGTGCTGTCCAATACCATTGCCATCAGTGCCATGAGTGCCATCGCTAGAATTAGAGAGTGAACTTGAGCGAGAATTGGAACTAAAATGAGAATTGGCGAATTTGCTATAATAGAATTTTGCAGTGAGAGGGCCGTTTTCACCCAGTGGACCTGCAGCACTCAGCGGTCCATTATTATTGGTCAAATACTGCGACAGAGACTGCCAGTCTCCGGCAGCTTTCATCATTGCACTGGGGCCAAATGTTGCCATGAAGAGACTCAGCGGATCAGCAAAATCAAAGGCACTCTGGTTTTGCCCAGCAATGGGCCCCAGCGATCCAAGCGGACCATAAGAATAAAGTGGGCCCCTATAACCAATTGGCCCGCTAGAACTCAGCATGTGACGAATATCCAAGCTTGGCGAGCCCCAAGTCACGCCACTATCGCGAGCGCTTGCCACGGATTGCGTATGAACCACAACATCCCTGAGGTCAGGCTCAGAACTTGGTGAGGCTTTCGCGCTCACAACGGAAACACTAAAAATGAGGTATTTGACGATAAAAATTGATAAGGCTGTTCGCATGGTCCATCGAAAGTACCACGATCCGCAGGCATTCGTGTCCTGTTACAAATTGGTCATGTAGAAAATACTCCTATGTCGAAAGAGTCTATACTTCTTTGTCTGTGATGGCTGGCTTCAATTTTATAGTCAAACCCTTGGACTGACTCTGCTCTTTGATAGAACGCTGTGGACTTTGGACCACGCGCTGCTGGAGCTTGCTAAAAATTGGTTCTTTGATTGCTAAACTATTGTCCTGAAGCACACACTGGCGGGCAGTGCGTTTTTCAATATTCACAATCACTGGGGCTTTAAGGTTGGCTGTCATCAATGTCGGATCTTCAGGAATCGTTACGATGCTAAAGTACCGTAACCCAGCCGATCCAGGCTGAGTGAAGTCAAGCATCTCTAGGTCCGTCTTTGTTAAGACAGCTTTGTATGCGTCCATAAAGAGCTCTGGCTCCAAGATCGGGAATGCAATATTGGCATCTTCACAGCTCTGTAGCCACGCAAAAATCTCGTCATTGGGATCATCCAGTATTACAAATTTGCGCAGATCACTGAATCCTAGCAAGCCCTCATTAAATGTAAGAATATCGTCAGATGCGATTTCAATTTTACCAAACCGTGAAGTCTGTATGATCATTCTGGCCCCCCTTGTTTCAATGAGATCGAAACAACCAATTGATCTTTATCACTTGATAAAATAATTAGCTCTCGACCCAGTCGAAAGTTCAGCATATCTCAGACAAAAGGCTTTTCGTCTGAACATCATATATATACGATACTTCTGCTGGCCAATTAGGCTAAATTATTTACCCACTCTTAGGTAAATCTGGCCTTAAATCACCGATGGTTCAAATTAATTCTGCAAGTCGAGATATATTTCGCTATGCGGAAGACTCAATGGCATAGGATGCTCCTTGTGGCTGTCCTCTTTTTTTGGATATGCGACTAGGTTTTGCCTTGTCCGCTCTCACCCTTGAGAAGCCGCGAAACATCGCGTGTCTTTTCAGAAGTGACACCTACGGACTCCTTATTCTGATCCTGAATGGCCATATAGACCTCTTCACGATGAATCTTGGTGTCTTTAGGAGCCTCTATCCCTAAACGAACCTGTTTTCCCTTAATTTGCACAACGCGGATTTTGATATGGTCATCGATGGCGATGCTTTCACCCAACTTCCTTGTGAGAACAAGCATAAAAGACTCCTTAACTATACTGTCTGATTTCCTATCGACACTTCTTTTCGGTTGCTGAAGAACATTTGAATTTAATGTCTTAATCCGGACCTCAAAAGTAGCAGCGCACCCTTTTTTGGGCACCTTTGTCTAGCTCCTGTGGGACGCTAGCAACCGCCAAAAACCAAAGGCGAAATGCTTATTAAGCTTGGGTCCATAGATTGTCAAGCCAGCTCAGGAATATCCACCTTAAGGAATGCGTTGAGACAATGTGAAAAGATTAACTGGACCGACCACTAGCGCAAAAAATCCATCAAGCTCTTCTGCGTCACACGGCCTGAAGTTTCGAGCGAAGCCCTCAGTGCTGAATCCGTTTTCGAGATATCGGACACCACCTGAAACACCTCTGCATCTTCAAGCTGTGAAGCCGTGATCTTGCTATCAACAATCGCCTTTTGGAGGGAGTCTAATGTTGAATTCACTTGCATAGTGCGGGATCCCACATCGGCGCGAGCCATAATCACTTGCTGAATGGCTTGGTCAAGAGAGTCCAAGCTTTCTTGCACGCCCTCTTTGTCATTGGTTTTTAAAGAAATCTCAAGATCTCGGACTGTCTGAAAAATATTGATGCCATAGGCTTCGGTAACGGGGTCTTTTTGCCCTGATTTTCCGGGTGCGTGCAGACTCGCGGGAGCGCGGGTCATTACAAAGTCTTCTTGCAACTTTTGCTTTTCTTGTTGCTCAATCTGGCGATCTTCTTTCCACATATTGAGTTCGTTCACGTCGGTCGGCGTATAAATGCTCGCTCTAGCGATCCCATCTCGACCCAAATCTTCGCCCAAAAAAACCCGATTGCCAGGAATGTTCATCGAAATGAAGGAGTCCTTGTGAATGTGAAGTTTAATGTCCCCATTGTCACCGCCGTACTCACCCTCTGTATTAAAGGGAGCTGTCTGAGTGCGAAAACCACCAAAAATATAACGATCTGCCAGCTTTCGATTAGCGATGTGCAGGGCCTGATTGCGTATCTGCTCAATTTCGGTCGCGGTCACCTGCCGCGTTTCAAGGGAGGCCCCGGCGTCACTCGCCTGAGAGATAGCCAACTCTTTGGCGCGAACCAAAATTTCGCCCAGCTCTCCCAGCGACTGATCTGTAAATTCCAAAAAACCCTTTGCGTGATTCAGATTCTTAATGAACTGTGCGCTGCCGCGCTCTTCAGTACGCGAAGTAAGCACCCTCGCCGCCGCAGTGGGATCATCCGAGGGCTTATTGATGCGTTTTTGAGTTGCTGCTTGCTCTTGTAGATCAAGCATCTCCGCACGATTCTTTTGAATGTTGCGGTCCACCTGATTGAAACTCATTTTATCTGACACGCGCATAAGCTAATTTCCAATTATAATCGTTTTAAATTTAAAATTGTATCAAACATTTCGTCGGCAACCTTTATGATTCGCGCAGAGGCATCGTAAGCCTTCTGAAACTCAATCATCTTGGTCGCCTCTTCATCCAGGCTGACGCCACTGATGCTTTCGCGAATGTTACTCAGCTGATCAATAATTCCCTTTTGGGACTCCAGAGACTTTACAGATCGCTGCGTGACCGTGCCAATGCGCCCCACTTCTGAATTGTAAAAGTCATCAAAGGTAGAGACACCATCCTTCATGAGTGGTTTGAACTGGAGTGACGAGATTACGTTGGCGATCATATTGTCGCCCGGTGCTTTTGGATTTGCAGCGGCAACAATTCGACCGACGTCATTCATCAACGTCATGTTCATTTGCATAGAAGATGCATAGCCCTCAGGGGTATCCTGCATTTCAAAAAATAAAATTCCCTCGCGGCTATTTCTATCATAGCCTTCGATATGAGCGCGATTGACCTCTTTAGCAATGCTGTAAGCTAGTTCATCGACCTGCTTAATGCACTCCTCAACCTCTTTGTCGCGAACTTCTAGCGCACCACCCATCACACCGCCCGAGATGAGCTTGGTGATATTTCCTGGAGTCGCATCGGGATTGGAATGATAATATATCTCGACGCGATTGCCTTCGCCAGTGTGGGCCGCGGAGAGCTGACCAAAACTGCTTCCCGAAACCAAAACACCGGTGCGTGCCGCCGTGACGGAAACCAGGCCGTCGTTTCCCTCTGCCCAAGAAATATCAATTTTCTCGCCAAGATTTTTTAGCAATAGGTCGCGCCGATCGCGTTCGTCGTTCGCAGGTGTTCCTTGAATCTCGACAAGTTGAATCTTTTCGTTGAGCGATGAAATTTCTTTTACAATTTGATTGATCTCTTCAACATTCATTTTTAACTGGGCATCAACATCATCTTGTACATCTCGAAGTTGGGTCGTCACACGTTTAAAGTCCTGAGTGAGAGCGTAGCCAGTTTCACGAACCATGGTTCTCGACGCCAAACTCTCAGGGCTGTTCGACAACTCCCGGTAGGCATTGAAAAAGTCGGTGATGTATTGATTGAGTCCCTTATTATTCTGCTCATTATAAACCTGCTCAACACGCTCCATCGCTCCCGCCCGAGCGTTTTGAAAGCCCAGATTGGATCCCTCACGTTGTATTTGTTTTTCTAACCAAGGATTATTGGTGCGTGTGATTACCCCAGGTCTTGCACCCATGCCGATTTGAAGATTGCCTGCACCAATGGGCGCATTCGACAGTGTTTCTACGCGCTGACGTGAAAACCCTTCCGTGGCCTTGTTCGCTATATTGTGAGCCACGGTTTGAAGTGCCGTCTGACTATTCTCTAGTGACCTACGGCCAACATCCAACATGGCGGAAATACGGGACATCCTGTCTCTCCTATCTCCACGATTCGGAAGTTCCTACCCAATTTGGGCAGTACTACGCTTCGCGACTTACGAAATGCCCTGATGTGGCAGGGCCCAGTTTTACTTGGCCCTTTTTTTCGTAAGTTGATTTTCCAGTTAAGGTTTCTTTAATTTCAGTCATCTGGCCGTTTAAAGCCTTTAGCGCGTTTTTGGCGAGGTTTTCATTTTCAGAGTTAATTTCTGATATTCGCTTGATCAAGAGCTCCAAGGTGGAGTGAATGCTTCTGAGGCGTTCACCTTCTTCACCTCCCATATTTTTTGCAATATCGAGCAGGCGAGGGTTCTCTGGATCACAGGCCACCAAAGAGGCCAACTCTTCAGCATATCGGGCGCGCAAAGCATCCAATGAACGGGCCTTCGCAAGCAGTTGATTTTTAGTCTGTGAATACTCCAGAATTTTCTCTGAATTGGCCTCTACCAAAGATTCTTTTTCTTTGCGCACAGTTTCTAATATCTGACGATACACCTTAACGATATCCTCAAGATTTCCATGCAACTTTTGATAGGCTCTATTTTTTACGTCTTCCATGACTACTTGCCTTGTCTTAAATTAATTACAATACCAAAAACGAATCACTACGACGAAGTCTCTCCTGCAAACGCGAGATGCTCGTCAACCATTCTGTCTGCAATTGATTTTGCATCCACTTTATAATTTCCAGAATCAATCAATTGACGAAATTTTGCGACCTTCTGCGCATCCACATCAGGAGCCGCCAGAGCCAATTCTTTAATTGTTTTTGCTTCCATCGCTCGAGGAGAGAGGTCAACACTTGCCGATGGTGATGAATTCTGTGCCGCTTTAGCATCATCGAACAAAGATGAGGCCGTCGGCGATTTTCCGCCTTTTTGCGCCTGATCCGCTTTGCCCGTATCTACCAAATTGAGATTCTGGCCAATTTTATTATGTGTAATTTTCATTCTCTGCCTCCTGGGTCTCATTATGATTGTATCATAAAGAGACCAAAAGAAGCCAGCCGTTGTCGGAAAATCTCGCAAAAACTTAATAAATCAAGACGTCTAGATCTTGTCTAACAGGCTCCTGAAATACTCAGAGACAGGCTCCTCAAAAAGGTAAAGATGCAAGGCCGCAGGTGCCAAATCGAACGTAGGCGTAGCATGTGCTACGTCGAAGTGAGATTTGGCACCGAGAACGCAGCAGATTTTCCTTTTTCAGGAGCCTGCTATTTGGTCCAGCTGAACTAGAACTTCCGGGGAAGAGGTCATAGCAAAGGTCTGATGAGGCAATAGCGACTGGCCTTGGTTCGCCAATAGCGTTCCAGAAAATTTGAACTGGGAGGAAAGGGTGCCAGAATTTTCAGGAAGCTTCCCATCGCTACTGAGAGGATCAGCATGGCTCAGTTCCACTTGGTAAATGGCATCTGTCTGCGGCCCCTCAGGCCTGATGATTTCGACTTTTTTGACCACCGCAGAAAACGGTGATTGTACTTTCATTGACTCTTGACCGGGCGGCTTGCTGATTCGCATTGACAGAGGAAACATTCCTTTGGGCGCCGACTCTCGCTCGGCACCTTGCAGGCTTCCAAACTTTTGCTTGAGTTGGTCAAAGATCAGCGTCGAGAGCCCAATGCCCCCAGCGTCTCCCCACTTTTCTGCATATTCATTGTCTAGATTTTCACGATAGATTTGTTCACCTTGATTGACAGGCAAAAGCTCTGATTTCGAAACAGTGGATCTCATGGCCTTCATCATTTCGCGAAGAAACTGTTTTTCGTAAAGATGAGAAACCTCCTGCAATTTTTCGTCGAGAGATTTGCTGCTATCTTTAGAAAAGTGCATTGGAGGATTTAAAATTTTCATTTTTTTTACCTCCGCAAAACGCTGAACAGCGCTTTCTCGAATAGAAACAAAAAAATAGGGGAGTTAGAGTCAGAGAATCTCGTGCATCCTACACTTAGACTCTTTTTAGCTTCGGTCCTATTTGCCACCAATCCTTGGTGCGTGCTGACCATTGCCCCGTTTCCTGCAAGAAACAAAATCGTTGACCATCCTTGGTTCTCGATCTCTTCCTCACCCTCCCCAGGCACCATCCACATCCTGTAGATGATACTCATTCAATTCTATAGCCACCTGTCTAAAATCAAAACACAATTCTACAAAACTTCCAGTTCCCCGTGCAAAGCTCCAGCTGCCTTAATAGACTGAAGAATAGTTATCAGGTCTTTTGGCGAGACACCAAATTTGTTTAGAGACTTCACCAGCTCGCCAACACTCACTGATCCATCGAGCAAGCCAAGCTTTTCGGACTCTTCATCTTTTCCGGATTTTTTTCCTTCGCTCGCCACTTTGATTGAAATTCCACCATGAGCGACAGCAACTTTTGAAATTCGCACGCGATCACCAATCACCACTGTTCCTGTTTTTTCGTTGATAATCACTTTGGCATTCATATCAGGGTTTATCTCGATACTCTCGATGGTCGCTAGGAGTTCGACGCCCTTATTCTCATATGCAAAGGGTGTAATTATATCCAAGGTTCCTGCATCTTTGGCCGAGGCATAAACTCCACCCAACTCCTTATTGATCAATAGCATAGCTCTTGCGGCTGTTGTAAAATCAGGATTGTGCAAATTGATTCGATACATTTTTCGCGATGCAAAGTCGGCCTGCAAATCTCTTTCTATAATTCCGCCGTTGGGAATTCGCCCTGAGGTCAGATGCATGTCTTTGCCGTCGCTGCCAATGAAAAGCCCGCCCTGAGCTACCGCAAAAACCTGATCATTTGCGGCCCGCAGAGGGGTCTGCAGCAAAGTGCCTCCCAACAAACTCGAAGCATCACCTATGGCGCTCACAGTGATGTCCAGTGGATTTCCTGCCTTCGCAAAGGGCGGCAAATTTGCAGTGACAATAACCGCAGCGACATTTTTGCTCTGGACGTCTTTATTTTCTAATTTCAAACCTAACTTTTCAAGCATTCGCGAGAGTGACTTTGCAGTCATCTCACCTTTGCCGTCACCTGTTCCTTTAAGACCAACGACGATCCCGTATCCAACCAATTGGTTTTCTCGCACGCCGCGGATGCTGGCAATGTCTTTTAGGCGAGCGGCCTGTGCAGACTCAACAGTCGCGATCAACAAGAAAGTGCCAATAAGCCAAACGATATGATAGAAGGACATTTTGGTTGCCTTAAGCGCCTTCACTGCCTTCGGTGGTTTAGCTAGCTCATGATTACATTCGCAAATTGTCATTGGTTTCCTCGCTGTCTGAAGTCCGCGTTTTACGAATTCCCACAATGTCCAACTGCGGATCTATGACCTTGTCAGAGTCGATTCCCTGATCATTGAAGTTTTCAGGACGGACAATTCCTGTCAAATGCACTCGAAATGGACGTTTTCTGATGTTCATGGTCTGTGTGCCACGAATGCGAAAGTTTCCATCCGGAAGTTTTTCAACAATACGAGCAGGAATGTGTTCTATCTGCTTCATATCAACAGGCTCTTCTTTTGGCTGTTTCTTTTCGTTTGCCGCTTTGTCAGTTTTTGCAGACGCGGGTCCGCGCACATCGACAGTGGGTTCCTGATTGTACCTTTGCTCCTGTTTTTCTTTTTCTTCTTCAAGCTCTTTTAGCAGATCTCCTATCACAGCCACCTTGGTTTCGGCCTGTCCAAGCATAGGTTGCACGAGTTTTACGTTCAAAGCGTCGCCTTCTTGCCGCGCCTGATTTTGTGTAAACAAGTAAGACGTTTGCCCTTCCATTTTCCAAAGCGATCCGGCATTGTCCTGAAGTTCTGATTCTTCTTCCATGCGGTTCCTGGTCATGCGCTTATAGTTGCGATCGGTGGGCACCAAAACTTGAGGAACCTCAGAATACTTTACCCAATTCGGTTCGGCTTTTTTCTCGTCTTCGTCCCACGGCATTGATCCACAGCCAAGCAGCGTAATCAGAGAGGATATGAGCACAATTCGAAAGACGGTGAGACCCAAAAATGTGACTCTATTTATACTAAAAAAACCAATGAGATTCATTATTGCAACTCCGCTTGAGTTTGATTAAGAATTTTTGCATTGACGATTTTCTTTGATCCCGCCAACTGAACAGATATGAGTTCGCCAACACTTCCAGCTCTTTGAGCCATACCTTGCAGCGATACCGAGAAGTCACCGTCACCAGATAGCACTTCAATTTGCTGACCAAAGCTCACCACTTGAACCTGTTGTAGGTCTTTTTCTGAAATTGGAGTGTTTGCAGGCAAAGATCGCTTCCAAGCCATCGTCTTGACTCTCTCTCTTGATTCAAAATCATCTCGAAAAGTCACCTCGACGTCTCGCAATTCTAAATCACTTGATCTGACCAATTCGGAGCGGCGCACACTTTTCTGGGTCACCCAGACCTTGCGAAACACGCGAACATTAATCGGAATTGTCTTTTTGCCATTCGTAGTATTGTAACTGAGAATTTGTGAGCCTTGGCGAACGCCTGTAGTATCCCAATAGGGAGGACTCAATTCCTCTGCATTTATTTTACTTATGTCAAAATCTATAGTGATTTGTGAATACTGTTTGTGCGAATTGATTTGTTGAGAAATTTGCTGAAGTAGATTCTTAAACCAAAACTCCTTGGCTGTATGAATCTTGACACCATCTGAAAACACCAACTGGGGATTCAACTTTTTCCAAAGTGGCAAACTGATCAGATCTTTTATGATCAAGGTCCGCAACTCGCGGTCAGCCACCTGCGACTCTCCGCGATTTATGTTTTGATTGAGCTTTTGCGCCTTAATTGCGGTAGAAGAAGCCATTTTTTGAAAGTCTTCAGAATCCTTGCGAGGCACTCTCGCCTTGAGATCGCTAAAATCTAGTAATTGCTCCCAAAGAAGATCTTGCCCCGGCATCAAATAGATATCACTGTTAAACCGCAACTCGACTCTCGCCGACTCTGTTTCAATATCTACCGCCAAACTATGTAGGCCAAATAGAACCGGGAGGACCACAAGAAAAAACTGGAGCAACAATTTTTCAGTCTTATTCAATCCGCCTCCCATCTGGCTGTTTTTCTCATCACTATTTCATATTTGTGACAGCTTGGAGCATCTGATCAGATGTTTGAATGACCTTTGAGTTGGTTTCATACGCTCGCTGAGCTGTGATCATATTTACCATTTCATCCACAATGTTGACGTTGCTGGCCTCAAGCTGACCCTGTGCCAGATACCCCGTGCTGTTCTCGCCCGGTCGTGACAGGACGGCCTGGCCGCTCGCGGAGGACGCACCAAACAGGTTTTTACCGAGAGATTTTAATCCCGTGGGATTCACAAAGTTGACTATATCTATTTGACCGATTGTTTGCGGCTGACCATCGCCACCGACAATGACTCTGACCTCGCCCTGAGGTGTGATCTCTAGACCTGCAGCATTTGAAGGAATCAGAATCTCTGGCTGCAGAGCATTTCCGTTCTTATCGACAATGCGACCATTGCCATCTTTTTTAAAGGATCCATCCCGGGTGTAGGCAGTTTCACCATCTGGAGTTAGAATCTGGAAAAAGCCCATTCCATCAATCTGCAGGTCCAAAGGCCCTTTCGTAATGACCGAGCTACCAATATTAAAGTCCTTTTGAATCGCTGCCGTTTTCACACCCAACCCCGTTTGCACTCCGGTGGGCGAAAATGAGTTGGCACCCGAGGCAGAGCCGGGCTCTCTCAGGGTTTGATAAATCAGATCTTCGAATTCAGCTCGAGCTCTTTTGAAGCCAGTCGTCGAGACGTTTGCCAAATTATTGGAGATCGTTTCAATATTATTTTGTTGAGCTGCCATACCTGTCGCAGCCGTATTTAAACTTTTGAACATTTCATTCTCCTAAACGACTGTTAACCTGAAACTTTTCCAACAACATTGACCATTTTGTCTGCCATTGAGTCATGGGCTTGAATTGCCTTTTGATTCATCTCAAATATTCGATTCGTAGTGATCATGTCCGTCATTTCTTGAACAATATTGACGTTGCTGGTTTCAATGAAGCCCTGACGTAAATTTGGATTCTCTACATTCTCTACTTGAGGATTCGCATTAGGTTTGAATTCGAATAGAGAACTCCCGACCTTTTGAATCGAGTCTGGGTCAGCGATCTTTACAACGCCCAACTTCGAAACAATTTCCTTTCCTTGATAGATGTCACCGCTGTCTGCAAACGTCACTGCACCTTGGCCCTGCAATTGAATGATGCGATCTTGCGGATTGCTCTCAGCATCCCCCTGACTCAAAACAAAGAATCCTTCTTTGTTCACCAAGTTGCCATTGCCATCCAGTGTGAAATTTCCCGAGCGAGTGAATCGCGTGCCCTGAGGAGTGAGCACTTCAAAGTATCCCTGACCGTCTATAGCAATGTCGAGTGTCCCGCCAGTCGCCTTGATCCCACCCTGGCTATGATCAGTAAAGGTTCCCACAGCTTCTGCGTAGCTTTTGTCACCACCTTGAATGTTGTAAAAGCTTTCAATCGCCGCGACATCCTTTGGAACCTGAATGACTTCTGGCTGTTTTTCATTGGCGGTCAAATATTCACGAAAGACCTGCTGATCTCGCTTAAATCCGGGTGTATTGACATTTGCAATATTATTGGCAATCGTCTCGAGCTTGAGATTTTGGGTCATGGCTCCGCTCATGGATGTATAAATTCCTTTTGTACTCATGAGCCTCCCCCAAAAAAATTTTGCCAAAAAACAATGTTTCTCTACAACTCACAGTACTGAGCAAGGGTCGTGCCAGGTTTCTAGTCGCCTCTAAAGATACTATTGACGTGATTTCACATGTTTTGTGTCAGAACCGTGGCTAGACGGTGTCAACGCTAGCGACTGCCCTATAGTCAAGGAGCGAATCTTTAGCCTTCGCAGTTCTTCACTTTGACTTCATACTTAAGGATATGAATAAAAAGTTTAGCATTTTGTCGATTGTGGCTATTTTGATATTAGGTTTTCCTGTGCTTTCATATGGAGCCAAGTCTCCAGCACCCCTTAGTCAAAGCGAAACTCTAAAGGCAAGAATCAAAAATGCTGTGGATACTAAAAAAAATAACACTCGCCCCAACGAAGTTCTGATGTTTGATCTACCGGTGACATACAACAAACAGGTCAGCTACTGGATTTCATACTATCAGACAAAAGGTCAAAAATGGTTTCGCGAATGGTTGACTCGGTCATCTAAATTTTTGCCCTACATTCAGCGCGAACTCAAGCGCGAGCATCTTCCTTTGGATCTTGGCTATATGGTTATGGTGGAGAGTGGCTTTTCGCCGATCGCTAAGAGTGTAGCCAATGCTGTTGGGCCCTGGCAGTTTATTAGAACAACAGGGGAGAGGTATGGTCTGCGAACTTCGTGGTGGCTCGATGAACGAAGAGATTTTAAAAAGAGCACCCTCGCTGCGGCTCGGTACATCAAAGATCTCTATTCGGAATTTGGCTCTTGGTATCTGGTTATTGCTTCTTACAATATGGGAGAAAACGGCCTTCGACGCAAAGTGATGAAGTATCAAACCAAAGACTACTGGAAACTCATTCAGCTCAAGGCACTGCCTCAAGAAACTCAAGAGTACATTCCCAAAATATTGGCTGCCATGTTGATTGCAAAAGCGCCCAATCTCTATGGATTTCGAGACTTGGAGGTCATGGAACCGCTGGAGTATGACTTGGTAAATGTAAAGGGTGGACTCGATCTTGATAAAATTGCCGAGGCCTTGGGGGTAACACGAAAATCTCTGCGCGATTTGAATGCTGAACTTCTTTCAGGATATGTGCCCCCGCAAATCAAAAACCACTCTATAAAAGTGCCAAAAGGAGCCGCCTCATTGGTTTCCAAGTACCTGGCACAAAATCCAACCGCATATAAAAATGTGGGTTACTAGGGCGTGCTAACAATTTGTCTTAATGAGTAAACTTCATTTTATGCCCTCCAAAAGAATGAATGCACAAAGAATTGGTATTACAAAGAAAACTGCAACTGCTGATAGGCAGCGGGCGCCCTGATCTCAGCAGATGATGTTGGTTCACTATCACCCTTTCCCAAGCGCACGCCAAACCCTGCAAGACGAAACTTCATGTTTTTTCGTTCCATGGCCTCGCTCAGCATGGCATGGAAGGTTTCAAAAGACGGAAAGTGAGAGGCTTTCCGCTCCAAACTGGTCCGTGAAAAATCTGCGAAACGCACTTTCACCACATGTCCACTGATCCGATCAATATAAGATTTTTTACGCATTCTTTCGCAAAAATCCTGGTACATCTTCTTGAGTCTATCTGAGACCTCGCGAAGTCCGCCAAAATCTTCGGGAAAGGTCTCTTCTACGCTCAGAGTTTTTCGCTCCCAGTGAGTACAAAGTGGACGGGGATCCAGTCCGTTTGCCAGATTTAGAATGTCATCAGCCCTTCTTCCAAAAATCTTTCGCCTTCGCTCCAGGTCAAGGGCCTGGATGTCGCCACAAACTCGAACTCCGTGAGAGCGCAGATGCTGGGATGTCACTTTGCCAATTCCCACAAGTTTTTCCACAGGAAGATCCTTTACGAACTCGCCAATTTCATGAGGCGCAATGACAAATTGTCCATTTGGCTTGTTCCAATCGCTGGCGACTTTAGCCAAAAACTTGCAATTCGAAACACCGGCTGAAGCTCTCAAGCCGAGCTCATTAAAAATCGTTTTACGAATTTCAAGAGCAATCAGGGTGGCACTGCCTTGGCAATGTGAAGACTGGCTAACATCAAGATAGGCTTCATCTAAAGAGAGAGGCTCAATAACGGATGTGTAGCGGTCCAATATCTCCCGCACCTTCTGAGACTCTTGGCGGTACAAAGAAAAATTTGGCGGCACTAAAATCAAATCTTTGCACAGTCTTGCTGCCATAGAGCTCGGCATCGCCGAGCGTACGCCATACTTTCGAGCTGCATAATTGGCAGTGCAAATGACACTGCGGGATTGGGCTGGACCACCCACAGCAACAGGCTTGCCACGCAATGTAGGATTGAATTTCTCCTCAACGGCAGCATAAAAGCAATCCATATCAATGTGAATAATCTTGCGGCTATCCATTGTGTATATAATATGTAAAAGCAAAATGAGATGTCAATAGCTAGTGAATTAAAGAATGATTTTTGCTACTCGTCGGACTTAAACTGAATTTATAAGTGGTCTCTGGATTTAACAAACAAGGAATGTACGCATTGGCTCAATTAACGTGGCAGGCGGCTCAAGAGAAACTGCAAAAATTTTCGAAAAAAATTGTCGTTAAAAAGTATGGTGGCGCCACACTAGAGACCGTCGCGAATTTAAAGCGAGTGGCTGCGGCCGTCGCCGAGGAGCACAGACAAGGACACGCCTTGGTGGTAGCAGTCAGCGCAATGGGCAAAACCACAAATCAACTCATTGATCTTGCTCATCAGGTGAGTGCAGCTCCTTCTCGGCGCGAAATGGACATGCTGCTGTCCGCAGGAGAGCGCACCTCAATGGCTCTGTTGACGATGGCTCTCAATGATCTCAATGTTCCGGCCATTAGTTTTACAGGAAGTCAGGCGGGAGTGATCACGACGGACTCACATGAGGATGCTCACATCATCGATATGCGCCCGCAACGGGTAGTAGAGGCCCTTCTTGAAAACAAAGTGGCGGTCATTGCGGGTTTTCAGGGAGTTTCAGATCAGCGAAAAGAAGTCACGACACTGGGTAGGGGTGGCACCGATCTCACAGCCATTGCCATGGCCTGTGCACTGAACGCGGAATGCTGTGAAATCCTCAAAGAGGTTTCAGGAGTCAGCAATGCTGATCCACAGCTTTTTGGCGGGACTCAGGAGATCTCCGAACTCAATTATCAACAACTCCTCAATATGACTTTCTGGGGCGCGAGAGTGATCCAGTATCGAGCTGCCGAGATGGCTGCTAAAAATCAGCTGCCCCTATTTGTGGGAAGGGCATTCAGCGAAAAAAGAGAGGGCACCATGATCAACAAGAGGTATGAAAAACTTGAAGTAACTGCCGTTACCGGCTTTTCGCGCATTGCTCTAATAGAGTTACATGCAGGGGTCACCATTGCATCCTTCTTAAAGCTCCTCACAGAACAGGAAATTCCACATCCACAACTTTTGGCAATCGACAGCGATCAAGCAACATCACAGATCGCAACCGGCGAATCAACATCGCCATATGGTTTTAGAGTGTGGGCTGCAGCACCCACTGAAATTATGAACGATCTCGCAGAACTCAAAGCTCCTCTGATTATAAAAGACCTCAAAACCAATGTCGCCAGCCTCACTGTTTCTGGTGGCGCCTTCACCAATACGGAAAATTTGAATGGCATTTTGGAACACCTTGATGGATTGAAGATAAAATTTTCGAAAATGATCCATTCGCCAAAAGCCCTCACTTTTTTTATCAGTGGCGATCAGTTTCATCCTGCTCACGAGGCGCTCCAAAAAATGCTAACCAAAATCCAACAATAAAAACTGCGACAGAGGGCGCCTGAAGGCTTGACCTTCTTAGTCGCTGTGGGCTTTAATCTGGCGTCGCCGATCTCGGGCATTCGTAGGATTAAAAAAAATTTTAGGAGGACTCAATGCAATTTTTTTCTGTCGTGTTAGCGAGCATCACTTTTTTATGTTTTTCTTGGACATCTCAAGCTGCCGAACTTCATTTGTCAGGTGGTGAAACCGCAACAATTCAAGCAAATGTTTCCACCTATGTCACTTGCAGTGGGCAGGGTGGCGGTGGCAACTGTTCTATCATCGTCGAAGGATTTGCAGCTCAGTTAAAGGCCTGCTACAACACCTATTCCGGCGGTTACTGCTCCAATAAGTATTGGCCAGACTTCAAAGCAAATAATCCTAAATGCTATTACGGCGCTATTGGTGTCTGTTTGGAATATTGCGAGAAAACCTATTCTGGCGGCTACTGTGCTGATAAATGCAACTAGGAAAAGGTTAATTGAAGGGACCATTAGAACTCAAATTTTGAGGGAGCGATTATGTTGAAAGAAATTAAGTCTTTGATATTTTTCTCAAAGCGCAAAACGGCACCATTGGTAAAGTCCGTGAGTCTTCTTGCCATTGTTCTGGGAGGGCTCTACACAGCTTCTGGTTGCATATCTGGTGATGGAACCACGCGCCCCAATGACCCGCCTTTGGTACCCTATGGTGAACCCTATTTCCAAAAAGTTGAGCGGACCAACTCAAAAGAAACCCTCAATAAACCTTATGTCATCATGATTTCGATTGATGGCTTTCGCTATGATTATCTCGACAAATATCAACCGCCCTTTTTGAGTAGCTTGGCAAGCAAGGGAACTCGAGCAAAGAGTATGACGCCCATTTATCCTTCGCTGACATTTCCAAATCATATTAGTTTGGTCACGGGAAGATACTCAGAGAACCATGGCATCGTGGGAAACAACTTTTATGATAGCAAACGCAATGCGAACTATGAAATGCGTAACGGCGCCACTGTAAATGATAAAAGCTGGTACTCCGGTGAACCTCTTTGGGCTGCCGCGGAACGCAACGGAATGATATCTGCGGTTTGCTTTTGGGTGGGATCAGAAGCCGACATAGACGGAGTAAGCCCCACATTTGTGCGTCCCTATGAAGATGCTCTGCCTCATGATGAGCGAATTGAACAGGTGATGCGCTGGCTTCGCCTCCCAGACGCCCAAAGGCCGCATTTTGTTGGCTTGTATTTTTCAAAAGTTGACTCTATGGGGCACGCAAATGGACCTGACAGCTCAGAAGTTCGCGACGCCATCCTAGACGTAGATAAGCATCTTGAGCAGCTCTACAACCAAGTCGCCGCACTTGGACTCAAGAATGTCAATTATGTGATCGTTTCCGATCACGGCATGGAACTTGTGAATCCTGATGGGCTGATCATTGTAAATGATGTCGATGATCCCAGTATCCGAGGTCTTTTTTCTCGGTGGAAAACCGCAGAACAAGGCGCTCTCTCTTCGTTGTTCCTTGCTGACGAAAAGCTTTCATCTGCAGATGCGAAAATCGAAATCGACCAAATGTACAGCAAATTGAAAGCGCTACCTTCGGCTGCAAATTACACGGTTTACAAACGCAATGAAATTCCAAAAGACTGGCACTATTCGCATCCCCATCGTGTGGGAGATATACTGCTTGTTGCCAATACTGGCTACTATTTGAAATTTCATAATTTTTTGATTCAGAACGAACCGAGCCGCAAGACCTCCTTTGCAACCCATGGGTGGCCTACAGAGTTGACAAGCATGGGCGCTCTCTTCATTGCACAGGGTGAGCAAATTCAATCAGGAAAGGTCATTCCTGCATTCAAAAACATTAATGTCTATCCTCTGGTGTTGGAGCTATTGAATATCAAAGCGTCAAAACCATATGATGGCGACTTGAACGTACTCAAACCCATTTTAAGAAACTAGAGATGCCTCAGAGTCGATAGGAGTCGACTCCTCTCCGTTCATGTGAATATTTGGTAAGAATTTCCTGTCAAAAAATTTGACATTTCGAGCCTCCAGGTAATTTGGTACAATCGCCACACTACCTGGAGGCCTATGAAGTTTTTTGTCTTGTCACTATTGACGCTCTCATTCGTAGCATGCGCCCCCAATCATGATCAAAAGGAAGACGAAGAGATGATTCTTTACTCGGAGCTTGAGGGCACTTGGGTCGAGGAGAAGTGCGGATTTTCAGAAAATGATGCCGCCTACGTCCGCGAAGAGATTGATTTTACCGCTAAAAATCAGATTCAAGAAAAAATCGTGTACTTCAGTGATATAGGCTGCACCAAAGTTACCAAGACAGAAATCACTGCAACCGCGCAAGTTCAATCTGCAACGAGCTCAGACGAAAGCTATTTCTTCAAATCTTTACCGAGCAGATTAGACAGCGAAACTCAAACCAAGGGTTACCGCAAAGAATCGCACCTCTACACTTTGGAGACCCTTGACGAAGATCGAATTTCACTAAAGTTGGTAAAGATACTTTTAGAGCGCTACAATGGCCAAGCCGATGAAGAAGTTCCCGATGCACCTGCAAAAACTTTCTTTAAGAAGAGATAGTTGGGCGCTACACATGGCCAACAAATTGCGACCGCCTGGCCAGCGCAGCAAACTTCCACACATTAGGTTTTAAATGGAGGCGACTTCTCACTCGCTGAAATTAAGAGACCTATGATGGTTACGACAGCAATTGAAGATACCAGTCAGATTGCCAGACTCCTGAAAAAGGAAAATCTGCTGCGTTCTCGGTGCCAATTCTCACTTCGACGTAGTACATACTACGCCTGCGTTCGATTTGGCACTTGTGGCCTTCCATTTTTACCTTTTTGAGAAGCCTGTATCTGAGGTTTTCAGGAGCCTGTTAGCTATTACACCAGATTTTAGTTTTCACTGCGACAAGAACACCGTCGGAATCCGCCCGGGTTGAAATCGGTCACCACGCAGTAACTCCGGGATCCCCCACCCACTTCGCACAAGGTGCCCGGTTGAAGACCCACACAAATCGTATGACCCGTTTGGCACAAACCGCTCTCTAGATCGCCACCGCCGCTTGATTCACAACGAACGGTCGTCGTCTGTTCAGCTTGAATAGTGACTTCTTCCCCAGGCCGAATTTCCACCCGGCTAGCTAAAGCTTCGGTTCCTATAGATGCAAACATTAGCGCTGATGCAAACAAAAATTTGCTCATAAAGATCTACCTGTTGTGTATAACCTGAAAAAACCTTATCGCTGAACCAATTGCTACTTTGCTCACGACCGTGCGGAGACTTACCAACTTTCACAATGATTCTATG
>CAYMBJ010000028.1:0-46374 GCA_964388665.1 uncultured Pseudobdellovibrionaceae bacterium
ATTCTGAGTTTGTGTTCTGTAAACTGAAGTAACATCATAGGACATAATGGATGGGCTAGCAGGACTCGAACCTGCGAATGTTAGAATCAAAATCTAATGCCTTACCAACTTGGCGATAGCCCAACATGTCTTAGATTTTCAAAGGACAGACGATAGATTTGCCAGGCTTTGAAATTTTAGTCAATAGTTGTCACATGAGAATGCGGAGGATTGGTCTCAGTCTTGGTCGCCATAGCTGGAAGAATCTGATTTTTGCCGCTTTAAACTGCTGAGAGTATCACCAATGGATTCAAGTTCCTTTTCGTAGGCTTCAAAAATTAAGTCCTCAAGGTGATTGCGGGTCTCTTGGTTTAAGGGATGTGCGATGTCTTTGAATTGGCCGTCTTTGCGTTTTTTGCTGGGCATGGCCACAAAGAGGCCGCTGGGGCCAAGGATGATCTTGAGATCACGCACCACAAAGCTATTGTCTATTGTTATAGCAACATAGGCTTTCAGCTTGTCTTCGTTGACAGGATAGACTTTCACTTCAGTTATATTCATAAGTGCCCCACTCGTAGCCTTCACAATGCTGCTCTGATATTGTGCTCTATCTAGTCTAACGGGCAGGATTCGCAAAAACTTTAGTCGGGCTTGCTATTTTTCGCAAAAAAAAGTGGCAGTCACGGGATTTGACTCAATTTGAAACAAATTGGGCGATCGGCCAAGCAAGAAATCCAAAAAAGAAGGCGGGCATTCTCAAAACAAGAACGCGTCCTAGCGGGTTTCAAATGAGACCACAAAAAGATTTCCGCCGCGGGCCAAGCGCAGAACATTTCGACCCTTTTTTACGTTCTTGACGACATCCTTGGCGTTGTTCACCTCTTCGTTGTTGACCACCAATATGACATCGCCAACACGGAGTCCAGCAGTGTCAGCGATGCTACCACGGTCAACATCGCTGATGACAGGGCGATTGACCTGATCGGGAATGCTAAACTGCTCGCGCATTTCTTCACTGAGATCGGCAACAGAAAATCCCAATTTGTGTGGCACCTTTTGACCGGCAATCTTTGGCGCCTTACTGGTGTTGGTGCGGCGGCGCGCGAGTTCCTCTTTTTTCTCGCCGATTTTAACCTGCAAAGTGATGCGCTTATTGGCGCGAAGAACTTTGAGTTTTGCTGTTGAGCCAATGCTTGTGTCTTGGACCATATCCGTGAACTCGCGGGCTCCCGGGACTTTTTTGCCGTTGTACTCAAGGATGATATCGTAGACTCGAAGTCCGCCCATGGCAGCAGGGCTTTTTGGTTCAACCAATGTCACCACAGCTCCAGCATCTTCGCCCAGGCCGAGTTCTTGCGCTGAAGCGGGGTCAAGTTCTCCCAAGCCTATACCAAGATAACCTTTGCGAATGGAGCCTCGTGTTTCAAGATCCGGGATCAATCTTTTGACTTCGTCAATGGGGATAGCAAAACCAATGCCCTGTGCGGCCGCATTGATAGCGTTGTTTACGCCAATGACTTGGCCCTTGCTGTTGACCAAAGGACCACCGGAGTTGCCAGGGTTGATTGAGGCGTCAGTTTGTAAAAGCGGAATTTTATTGATCTCACGAATTTCGCGTCCAATAGAAGAAATGATTCCTTTGGTGACCGTGTGTCCAAGATTGAAGGGGTTGCCGAAAGCCAAAACCCATTCGCCCACTTGGGTTTCCTTTGAATTTCCCAAGGAAACGGCTGGAAGTTTTCCTTCGGCTTCAATTTTAATGAGGGCGATGTCGGTGCGATCATCAGAGCCAATGAGTTTGGCATCATATTTTTTTTCGCTGCCTTCATTGATCTGCACCTGAATGCCATCGGCACCGGCCACCACATGGGCGTTGGTAACGATCAATCCGTCAGAGCGAATGATGAATCCGGTTCCTAGGGCCAGCGGCCGCGGCTTGTTGTTTCGGGGGCGCATGGGAACGCCATAAAACTGCTCAAAGAGTTCCATCATTGGATCACGCTGACGTTGAAGGCCGCCCACCTGGGTGGTGGAAATATTGACTACCGAAGGATTGATGGCCTTAGAGAGTTCGACAAACAGATTCGCAGGAAGCGGATCCGAGAGTTTGAGCGTGGGAGCAGGATTGACCGGTACCTGGGCCGCTGCCTGCTGAGAGTAGAGCAAGGGCAATGCGGTCAGTGGCAAGCCTAGAAACAAAGATTGTATAGCCAGTGAAAGTGCTACGAGTTGTTTAGAAATATTTGTTTTCATTTGAACTTCCTCATCTTTTTAAGCTCTTATCTTTTTAAGCTTTCATCTTTTCAAAACTGCACGTATTTGAGTTGTAGATCTGCGATCAATTTTTCTAAGAAGCGCTCCTCATCTTCGGTGAGATTTTTTTTGGTCTTTTCTTTTAGCATGATCAGTAGGTCAATATTGAAGCGGGCCATGCTTTTGTCTTTTTCAATCTCCTGATTTTGTGGATTTGGTGCAAGCCCCATTGCCATCAGTGCGGATGAAGCAATTGACATAGTCAAAACACTAAAGCTTGCCTCCATTGTATCTGTTGGCGAGTTGCCTTTACCGGCAGACTTGGGTGATTGCTCGTTCATTATTAAACACTCCTTTTGGGGCTTCATTATATGCCAGGATATGCCAGGCTACGGTTAAAATTGTGCCTCAAGAAGGCCTAATTTTCAATTGGAGAATTCTTCACGGCAGATTCAAAGCGGGTGCATAGCATTCTACTAGAGTGGATAGTAACCGATCAAGCGCTCGATGCGAGCTTCGCGACCTGGGTGAAGTAGCGGGCGATGTCCACGGCAACCAGGCTCCACCGGAAACTGGGGCAAAAAACAAAGTGGAATGCTCATGAGTCGAGTCTGAGCAAAGGCAGAGAGTTTCCATAACACTTCTGCCAGCTGCTCTGTCGGTGCGCCGAGTTCGCGCGCTCGCTGATCGATGCGATAATAAAAATGGGAGGTCAGAAAGATTCGGGCCAGCACAAAAGTGCAAATTGAGAAGGCACGTTGAAACAGAAGAAACTTTCGTTTTTGCCAAAACCAGTTCCAAGGCGAGATTTCGTCGAGGGCTTGAAAGATGCCGAGGCAAGAGTTTAAGCACAAGAACAGGAACTGCGGTGCCAGGCCACTCAAGCTGTCGCGCAAAGCCAAGGCCAAACACAGCGCAGCTGCACGTTCTTGAGGATTGAGTCGATCTAACAAGGAGTCAGTAAAGCAAATGATGGGCAGCGAGCGAAAGGTTTGTGAAACAAAAAGCGTGGGAGAAGGACTCTTGACAACAAAAAGTTTGGCCTGTTCGGCATTGACGTCTAAGGAACGTAGCAGCTCGCTCATGCCCCAACGGTCGTGGCCAAGGATTTCAACAAATTTGAGATCTTGGGCGCGAAACCATGAGAGCAGGCGATCTCTTCCCAGCCAAAAGAAAATAGAAAACAGTGTGAGCAAACTCAGCAGACTAAAGACCAGGCCGCCGCGTCCGCCCCAGCGAAATGCAAATGTCAGCGCGACAAGGGCTGCGATCAAAAATGCAACCATCAATAGCCAAGCCGAGGCGACTTTTAAATCTTTCATACCTTGGCAATTTACGTTCTTCGGTCGCCTTTTGGCAAGGACCGAAATGAATTCAAAAGGATGAGGCAGATGTTTATTGAGAATGCAGAGCGATAACAGAGCACAAGTGGAGATATATTTGCAACCCTAGTGCTAGAATCATTTGAAGATTCGTAAATTTTGCGGGCAACTTTGAAGTTGAGGAGATTTTTAATGGCAGACATGGATGTAATGACCTTAAATGCGATGGTGAAACAGGAGAGTCAGCATGTCGAAAAGATGCTGGCTGAAATCTCGAAGTCGATTGTAGGGCAAAAGTCCATGGTGGAGGGAATCCTCATGGGCCTCTTTACGGGTGGGCACATTTTGCTAGAAGGCGTGCCGGGTTTGGCCAAAACGCTCACCATTTCTACAGTTGCAAAAACAATATCTCTTGATTTTAAACGAGTGCAGTTCACGCCCGATCTTTTGCCGACGGATTTAATTGGTACAATGATTTTTAATCCTAAATCAGGAGAGTTTGCGCCAAAAAAAGGTCCGATTTTTACGAATATTGTTTTGGCTGACGAAATCAATCGCGCGCCAGCAAAAGTTCAATCGGCGCTGCTGGAGTCCATGGCCGAAAAGCAAGTCACAATTGGTGAAGTGTCCTATAAACTGGAAATGCCATTTTTGGTGCTGGCAACGCAAAATCCGCTGGAGCAAGAGGGCACCTATCCGCTTCCAGAGGCACAGATGGATCGATTTTTGTTTAAGATCAATGTCACCTATCCCACCAAATCAGAGGAGATGGAGATTCTGATGCGAATGGGGCTCAACGAAAAGCCTGAAACCTCGACAGTGCTGACCAAAGAGGACATCGTGCGGATTTCTGATCGTGTTGATAAAATCTACTGTGATCAAAAGACCAAGAACTACATCGTGGAAATTGTTATGGCTAGCCGTAAACCCAAAGAGTATGGGCTTGGTAAAATCACACCACTTGTGAACGTGGGGGCTTCGCCGCGCGCGACCCTCTCTCTCTATCGCGCTGCCAAGGCTCATGCCTTTATGCGCGGTCGCGGTTTTGTGACATCAGAGGATGTCAAAGCGATTGCCTATGATGTGCTTCGCCATCGAATTCTGTTAACCTACGAGGCGGAAGCCGAAAATGTAAAATCCGATGACATCATCAAAGAGATTCTTGCGACCATCGAGGTGCAGTAGGTGTTTCCGCCGGAGATACTCAAGAAAGTCAAACTGATTGAGCTCTCCACGCGCAAGCTGGTGAACAACCTGTTTGCGGGCGAGTATCATACAGCCTTTAAAGGTCAAGGAATGACCTTTAAAGATTTTCGCGAGTATGTGCCTGGTGATGATGTGCGCTCCATCTCCTGGCCACTGACCGCTCGCACCGGGAAGACTTTTATTAAAAATTACGAAGAGGAGCGCGAGCTCACTTTGTTTTTGGCCGTGGACATCAGTGGTTCTAATGACTACGGTTCGCACAAGTCGATCAAAGGCGAAGTGATGTCTTGGCTGGCGGGGCTATTGGCTTTTTCTGCGATAAAGAACAAAGACCAAGTGGGCCTGCTTCTCTTTAGCAATCAAATTGAACACTTTGTTCCGCCCAAAAAAGGCACGGGCCATGTGCAGCGAATCTTGCGCGATCTTTTTTACATCAAACCAAAAAGCTCTGGGACGAGTCTTGCGGTTGCCACGCAATTTTTGCAGGGCTTTTTAAAAAAGCGCACCGTGATCTTTTTGATTTCAGATTTTCAGGACCAAAATTTTGCGCAGTCCCTGCGCTACTTGGGGCAAAAGCACGATGTCGTCGCCTGCTTGGTGAAGGACCCCACCGAAGAGAACTTTCCAGATTTGGGCTTGATTGATGTGCAGGATCCCGAAACTGGTGAAATCATGACTGTGGATTCCGGAAGCGCGGTGTTTCGCAATGCTTACAGAAAAAAACAAGAAAAGCGCCTTGGTGACCTGCAATCTGAACTGCGACGGTCACAGGTCGATCTTGTTGTGATCAATTCTCAGGAAGATATCGTAAATCCATTGGTGAGTTTTTTTAAGAAGAGAAAAAGATGAGTTTGATGACCTGTTCAACTGAAATTCCAGAAGTGGCGGGCCTAAAGTCACAAGAGTTGACGGTGGGGAGAATTTTCGTTTTGCGCTGCCAGGGCGATTGGCAAGAACGAAGCTTTGACGGTGTGGCGCTAGAAGCGAAGCTTGAACCCAAGGACAAAAACAAATTGAAAATACTTTCCGGCAAAGTGGTTGATGCCGAAAATGCTGAATTTCAGGTGGTCAGTTATGGCCCCGGCATGCACGAAATTCTCAAGTGGACTCTAAAGATCGGTGACGAAACCCTGGAAATGCCTCCTGTGGTTCTACGGGTGGAGTCCGTCATCGAAGGTTCACAACAACAGCCCAAGCCCTTTCCTCCTATTGGACCACTTCAGCCGGTGATGCCTGAGATTGTAAAGTACATGGCAATCGGATTGGCGGTAGCGCTGCTGCTGACCATTCTTATATCGATAGTAAGTTTGGTGGCGCGTTCGCGGCAGAGGCGGGCACTTAAGAGTTTGGACTCTTCGCTTCCACCAACCTTGGAGGCTCAGCAAAAATTGCGGGGCCTATTGAAGCAAACGCAAATGCAGCAATTTTCGGGTATGGCCGATGCAGCGTTAGAACCTGGCCAAATTTTAAGGAAGCTTCGTGACGTGTTGGAGGTGCACCTCTCCCGGCACGCGCGAGTGCTGGTGACCGAAAAAAAGACCAAAGTGATCATTGCTAAAGTCAAAAAGCGGGCGCCAGCAAAAGAGTTTGAAGTCTGGGGAAGCCTGCTCGCGCAGAGTCTATTTGAAATCGATAGATTTGGCAAACCCAAGAAAAACGCAGAGACCAAAAGTGCGAGCGTAAAAAAGACAGAGCAGAATTGGGAAGACTTAGGGGATCTCATTATTAAAGTGCAAAATCTGGTGGAGCTTATGAGTGAAGCGGCCGCAAAATCTGCAAAAAAGGCGAGGTCCTAGTGGAATGGCAGTCGCCCGAATCTTTGATATTGCTGCTGCCACTGTTTTTGGTGGCGACTTGGGCATGGATCTTTTGGACGAAACGTGCGAGCTCGTTTCAAGTGAGTGCCTTGGGTTTTTTTAAAGACCTACCACTGGGGCTGAGGGCGTATCTTAAACATCTGCCGCTTTTTTTAAAAACGCTAGCAGGAGTTTTTTTGGTGATTGCCATTGCCAGGCCTCGCGAAGGTGACACGCGCACAAAAAAGAACATTGAGGGCATCGACATTGTGATCGCCTTGGATGTGTCTGACTCGATGCTGATTGAAGATATGAAACCCTTAAACCGCTTGGAATCTGCAAAGGGTGTGATCAAGGCCTTTGTTGAGCAGCGAGCCTCTGATCGCATTGGGGTTGTCATCTTTGCTGGCGAAGCCTTTACATTGGTGCCGCCCACATTGGATTATCCCGTGCTCATGAAGCGCGTGTCAGAGATCACGACTGCTGCCAGCGCAAAGATCAAAGATGGCACCGCGCTGGGAGTGGCGCTGGCCAATGCAGCCGGTCGGCTGAAAGACTCGCAAGCCAAAACACGTGTGATCATCTTTATGACTGACGGTGAAAATAACAGCGGTACGATTGACCCCGAAACAGGATTAGAAATTGCAAAGGGCTATGGGCTCAAAGTCTACACCATTGGTATTGGTCGTGATGGTCCCACGCGCTTGCCAATTTATCACCGTGATGTGTTCGGACAAAAGGTCAAAACCTATCAGCCCTTTGAAAGTTATGTGAACGAAGAGCTTTTGAGCAAGATCGCATCCGAGACGGGCGCAAAGTTTTGGCGGGCATCAAATGAAAATGTCCTCTCTGGAGTTTTCAACGAGATCAACAACCTAGAAAAAACTAAAATTGATGTCAATCGCTACACGCGCTACACAGAACTCTTTCAACAGTATCTGATTGTGGCACTGTGGTTGTATATTGTTGCTTTGATTTTAGAAAAAACTTGGCTCAGGAGGCGTTTGGTATGAGATGGGCCAATCCTGAAAATTTCTACTTTATAGGAGCCATCGGCATTGTATTTTTCCTTTCGTGGTTGTGGCTGAAACTAAAAGCAAGAAAAACAAAAGTGGTTTTTGATGCTCGCCTTTTGCCGCTCCTGACTCAGTCTCACTCGCCGCAACGAGCACTTTGGAAAAATATTTTGCAGGTGACCACTGTGATTTTATTGGCGCTGGCAATGGCACGGCCGCAATCAGGAAAGTCGGCAACCACGATTCGCAGTGAGGGTGTGGAAGTGATGCTTCTGATCGATGTGTCCAACTCGATGATGGCTGAAGACATCAAGCCCAATCGTTTGGAGCAGGCCAAGATCGAGATGAGTCGCCTGATCGATCTTATGCCAGGAAATCGTGTTGGGGTGATTGCTTTTGCAGGAAGCGCGACTTTGGTGTCACCCATCACCAATGATCCGGGGTCCATCAAGATGTTCTTGGAATCTCTCACGACTGGCGCGGTGAGCAATCAAGGTACGAGTTTCCAGACCGCTTTGAGCTACGCCAAAGAGGCCTTTGAGCGGGGCGGGGTGACTTCCGATGCCTCCCAGCGCGTGACCCGAGTGGTGATCATGGCAAGCGATGGCGAAGACCAAGAGACCGGTGCTGTCGATATGGTCAAAGAAATGATCAAAGCGGGCATTCGGCTCTTTACGATTGCCTATGGCACAGAAAAGGGCGGGCAGATCCCCGTGCGAGATCAAATGGGGTTTTTACGCGATTACAAGAAAAACGAAGAGACAGGCCAGCCCGTGATCACATCGGTAAAAGGCGTCGCTCTCAAAGAGCTGGCTAAGGTGGGGCAGGGCGAGTTTTATTTTTCTACTTTTGGCGGTGATCATTTGAAAAAGATCATAGAAAGAGTGGAAACTCTTGAAAAAACCCGATTTGATTCTGAATCCACAATGGAGTACGCCGAGAACTTTCAGTATTTTGCTTTAGCAGCACTGTTGATGTTGCTGATTGAGATCTTTTTGGGCGAGCGCCGCAATGAATTTCGCATTTGGAGGGGGAGATTTGAACCTTCGAATCAGTAGCCGTATTTTGTTTATTTTTATATTGGCGTCTATGCCTCTGCTTAGCGGTTGCGGTTCGATTCGCGACAGCATCTATGGCTTTTATCATAACTACGAAGGAATCAAGGACTTAAAGGATCAAGAAACTACGGCGGCTGAGCAGGAGTTCCAGCACAGTTTGCGCTATATGCCTCAAAGTGCCTTACCGCAGATCAATCTTGGGTTGACCTATTTGATGCAAAAGAATCCAGAAAAAGCCGCACGTGCCTTTCGCACGGGTGATCTGCAGAGTCAGTCACTCGAAGAGCAGTTCATTGCCCGTTTTAATGAAGGCGAAGCGCTGGGGCGAACTAAAAAAATTGATGAAGCCTTAGCGGCCTATCAGCGCGCACTGGCTATCAAGCCTGACTCGAAAGAGACGAAAACCAATATAGAATTGCTATTTTCCAAACAAGGTCAGGGACAAGGGCAGGGAAAGGGCGATCAAAATCAAGATTCCGATCAAAATCAAGATGAAAATCCTGACGGCAAGCAAGGCAAAAAAAATGAAAATGAACCCAAGAAGTTTAAAGAGTCACAAAAATACAAGCCCCGTGACTTTCAAGGAAAAGAATTGCGTGAGGGTGATGTAAAGAAAATATTAGATGAGCTCAAGCGTCAGGAGAATCGTATTCGCGGTGAGTATCAAAAGAAAGACGCAAAGGAATCTGCGACCGGCAAAGATTGGTAGCCGGGTGAGGAGTTAGCTTGAATTTTAATTGGCAATGGATTGTGCGGTGTTTGGTGAGTGCACTCATTAGCGGCTTTGGTGCGACGGCCTTGGCTGCCGCTGTGGGCGCTGAGTTCTCTCCTTCAGAGGTGCGTCCAGGTGAGCATGTGGAGTACGTCATTACTGTGACCTCGACGGAGTCGGAAAATGTATCGCCGCCCCAGAGCATTTCGATTTCTGGACTTCGTCAGGTTCGCGGTCCCGACGCGCAAATTTCGCAGCGAAGCTCTATGCAGATTGGCAACGGGGGCTACGAAGTCAAAAAAGAAGTGATACAGCAATATGTTTATTTGTTTATCGCCGAGAAAAAAGGAAACTACAGTGCCGGTCCCTTTACGATTGATATTCAGGGTCAAGAGACCAAGGTTCCCGTTGCCACGCTGAAAGTCACGGATCAGCCCACATCCTCTGGTGCTGGCCGCGGGCGCGGCAGCGGCGTGCAATCCCCCTTTGGTCAGGCCTTTCCTTTTGGCTTTGATCCCACTGAAGACTTGAGTGAGGCGGAGGAGCAGTTGCTCAATCAGCTGCGCGGCCGTCTTCGTCAGGGGCGCCCGGGATTGCCAGGTGGCCCAGGCGATGAGGACAACAATGCTTTGCGAGGTCGCAAAGGGCCAGCTCCGCAGTTTCGGACCTTGCCGCAAAATAAAGACGAAGCCTTTTTTATTCAAGTTGAAGTGGATAAGACAGAAGTCTTTGAGGGCGAGCAGGTGACGGTCTCATGGTATGTCTACACGCGCGGAATCATGGAGACCTTTGATCGCCTCAAATTTCCTGATCTGCGCGGGTTTTGGAAGGAAATTATTGAAGAGGTTCCGGCACTTAATTTTTCAGAAGAGATTGTGGACGGAGTTCCCTATCGCAAAGCCCTGATTGCTTCGCATGCCCTGTTTCCGATAAAGCCAGGGTCAGCGACGATCGATTCTTTTAAAGTGCGCTCTCGAGTGCGTATGCAGAGTCCCTTTGGCTTGGGATTTGGTCGGGCTTTTGAATTCACCAAAGTTTCCAAGCCAGTTCCGATCAAAGTGCTGCCATTACCAATAGAAGATCGCCCGGCAAATTTTTCGGGAGCGGTGGGAGATTTCGAAATCAATGCTGTGGCCGATGGAACCAATTTCTTTGCCAATCAACCCTTTACTTTTAAAGTGCGCTTTGAAGGCAAGGGCAATGCCAAATTGATTGAGCTGCCCTCCATTCAGTGGCCCGACGGCCTGGAGATGTATGATGTAAAATCCGAAGCCCGATTTTTTAAAGAGGGCACCTCTTACAAGCAGTTTGAAGTTTTGGTGATCCCCAGTAAGACCGGTGAGTTGATATTGCCTGAAATTGAATTTTCGGTCTTCAATCCCGTCACAAAAAAATACATTTCAAAAAAAACGCCTTCGCAAATCATTCAGGTCGTGGAAAACCCTAACGGGAATCAAGTGCCCTTTGGTTCAGAGACAGCCACAGGCGGCGTGGCTGAAAATGGCAAATCCCCAAAGATCAAAGCTCCCGCACTGCCAGGACCTGAGATCGACACCGCCCAGTTTGCGTTTATCGAACAAAACTGGTTGATGTTTTTGGCAATCTCCTTTTTTGGATGTCTGGCGGGCTTGGGAATGTACGCTCGCGTTCAATTGGGACTGGGATCGCGCAAACGCACACTCAAATTGGTTTTGAATCAAAAGTGGAAAGAAATTCAAAGGGAGTTTGGCAAGAAACACTATCAAGCGATGGCCGCTAAGGTGATGAGTGCCTATTCCATGGCTGTTGGTGAGCTCAGTCGTCAGAGTCAGGGCATGCCTTTGGATCGACTCATTGAGCTGGCGCCACCAAGTTTGCGATCAGAATATGGCGTGCAGATTCGTGACAACTTTGATTACTTTCAGACTCTCTGCTACGCTCCCAAGGAGTCGCTTCAGGAGCTTGAAGGAAAGCAAACGGTGCAGCAAAATTTAAATGAGGCGCAAAAGTTGATGAAGCTCATGATTGATCGCAGTGAAGAACTCAATGTGTAGTGAGCAAAAACCTTATGATGTGCCAACGGTTCTGCCACCAAACTGAGGAATTGTACCAGTTGCTTTTTTTATGTTCCTGCGCCAAGTGACTGTTAGCTGCAGCACCCCTGTTTCGATTTTGAAATTGACTGGTATTTTTAGCTTTTAATTCTGAGATCCGCAAATTGGCACCCTGAGCTGCGCCGATGAGCTGCGAGCCAAACACCAGCGGGAGGACCTTTTGCTTTTTGGTTGTAAGCGAGGCGGCAAGTTTCACAAAGGCATCGCGGCCGCCAAGCCATCGTATTGAAAAAGGATCCAGCAGATTGGTTTTCAATTTTTCATTTATCGCCTCTCGCCAGCGCCTTTGAACGAGGAGCAACTCATTGTCAGGAGAAGTCGCTGGCTCGGACAATGGCAAATGTAGACGTGCTAAGGTGACAAAGTCGGGACTCTGTTCTTGCAAATGGGCCATCATATTGGCGATCTCTGCCAAAGGAATTGCAAAATGCGCAGCCCATAGCAAAATATACTCGCCACTGGTTTTCCCTACGATCGTGTTGAGATCAGCCATTGTGTTTGGCCATTCGGAGGCCCATATTACCTCACTGGTGAGTTTAAATTTGCCAAAAAAAGTATCAAGTTGCTGTTCAAAGGACTCTTGGCTCGAGGCTCTGAAAATAGAGGTTTCAGAGGGAAAAGCGATCACACTCAAATTGTACATGCACACCTTTTATCATAGAGCCAGTGATGATCCAAGCCTCTCCCTTGACGGAATAGATGTTTACATCTGCACAGAATTTAATTAATAGAATTGATAGATATTGACTGCTGCCTCATTGAGGGCCAACCGCGAGCCATAAACGGAGAAAGACAATGAATTTGCGACTATTAAAGAATTTTGCAGTGACTTTGAGAACTTTTCAGCTGGCGAAAATGCAACTGCGGAAAATGTTGGCGTTACTTTTGCTCTTGAGTGCTTTTGCCTTGAGTTCCTGTGCCAGCTATTTTGTGCGTCAGGAGTGCAAAAAAATCGATTGGTATGATTTTGGATACAAGACGGCCATGTCTGGCAATCGCTTGTCAAACAATGCGACGATCAATAAGTGCGAAAAGGCGGAGGCTGAGATTGACCATACGGCGCTTGATCAGGGCTTTAAAAAAGGAATGAGAAACTATTGCGAGCCTGAGACAACGTATATCACTGGTAAAAGCGGTGAGTTCTTTCAGGAAGCGATGTGTGATGGTTCCAATCTCAAATTGCTCAAGGCCAAGCACGCAGAAGGCGTGCGCGAGTATTGTAAAAAAAACAATGGGTATTTGGCGGGAGCCAAAGGCAGTCCGTACAATCAAATCTGTCCAAAGGATCAAGAAGCAGATTTTATTCCTGAATTCAATCGGGGACGAAAGAAATATTTATCGGAAAGCATTCGTAACAAAGAACAAGAGTTAAACGGCCTCAATCAGCAGATGTGGAGTTTAGAGAGCCGCAGAAACTCTTTGACCCTGCAACTCGCATCGCTTTCCTCACGGCAAACCATCACTAAAAATAGGGTGTGGACGGGTTCAGGCTATCGCGAAGAAACGCAGGTGACAGAAGATCCGGCGGTTGTGAGCCAGCGCAACTCCTTGCAAAATCAGATTCATGGCGTGGATTCGGAAGTGAACAGCATTCGTTCAAAACAAGCGCAATTGCGAAATGAGATTTCAGAACTTAATAATGAGCTGGCAAAGCTCTAGCTGTTGTGCTGAAAGCTACCGAAGCTCAAAAAAAAACGATTCTCGTTATTCGCTTTTCCAGTTTTGGCGACATTGTCCAGGCCCTGAGTTTGCCATCGGCGATCAAGCAAAAATGGGAGGGAGCAGAGGTCCATTTTGTTACCAAATATGAATTTGCCTCTCTTGCCGAAGAACACCCACAGATTGCGAAGGTCTGGGCTCTTGGAAAAAATCGTAAACTTAGAGATCTCTTGGTTTTGATTTTTCAACTCAGAAAGATTTCCTTTACTCATATCTACGATGCGCATAATAATTTACGGACACGATTGATTGTGCTGGCTCTCACATGGCCAATTCAGTGGCGCGCTTTGAGTTACAAAACAACTTGGTTGCGCAAACCACAGCACCGCTGGAAGCGGTTTTTACTGTTTGGCTTTCGTATCAATACCTTTCCTCAGCCATTTGCCAATCAGCGGAGTCTCCTAGAGCCGCTCAAAAAATGGGGCATTTCGACACAGCTGCCACCGCCACCACAGATTTTCTTTGCGGACTCAGTGCGCGAGAGCATTGTCTCACGTTTGAAAGGATTCAAGGGCCTTGGTGGGCGGCCTCTGCTCGATTTTCCGTTGGTGGCGCTGGGCCCGTCAGCTTCTGAGGAGCTCAAGCGCTGGCCTTTGGCTCATTGGCAGACCCTGGTCAGTTCGCTCGGGGATACTAAACATGGTCCAGTGCATTTTCTATTGTTGGGTGGCCCTGCCGACACATTTATCGAAGAGATTCGGCTGGCCGCCTCCGACAGATGTTTTAATTTCTCAGGCGAGCTCAGTTATATTGAGAGCGCTGCGCTGATTAGCTTCAGCCGCCTGGTGATAGCCAATGACACGGGAATCATGCACATTGGCGAACAGCTGGGCTTACCGACCATTGCCCTGATGGGACCCGCACCCTTTGGCTTTCCTTCGCGCGATTCAACGGTGATCAAAGAGGTGATGTTGTCCTGCCGCCCCTGCAGCAGTCACGGTCAGGGACCTTGTATCAACAAAGAGAAAATACGAAAATGCATGTGGGACATTATGCCACTAGATGTTGTCCTAGCGGCCCGACAATTACTTGAGAACCGTTAGTGGTGCTTTGTCAGGGAAGTTTTAGAGGTTCCAGGCCCAGCCTACGCGCAGAGCCATATAGTTGGCTTGAACAGTGGCGGATGCAGGAAAAAGATTGTAGTCAAATGCAATTGGCAAGAAGCTCTTTCCACCCATAGAGATGTCAGTGCCCAGACTCAAGCTGTAGATTTGATTGGCGCTGATCTGAGATGGGTTGAGGACCGAACTCGATTTAGAGGCTGCCATCAAAAAGCCCACGCCAAGGCCGGCCCAGATATTGGGGCTTTCAACAAAAATGTATTTGGCGTGACCGTACATCGAAATGTAATTGATATTCACATTACAATCATTTGAATCCGTACACTTTGAATTGAGGCCTGTGCCCTTAACAGCGTAAATCTCGTATCCACCAGAAGCTCGCAATACGAAACTGCGAGAGAGTGCATAATCCGTAAATCCCAAAACTCCAAAACCACTGCCAGACATGGCCACATTCTCTTCGCCAACAGTGTCGACTCCAACTTTTGCAGTCATGTTGTTCATGAGATAAGATCCCAAGACGCCCCAATTGCGAAATCCGCTAGAGGCTGGCGAGTAACTGCTCCCAGCATAAGAAGCTCCAGCTTCACCGCCACCACCTGCAGCTTTTCCCAATTGAAGTGTGTATCCCGACTGTGCACTGCCCTTACCGACAACAGCAATGGCTTTGCCGCCCTTAACCTGGACAATCTTTAGGACCGCCTTCTTTTTTCCTGAGCCATCGAGGGCAAAATACTGATCGCCAGCAGCGGCGGATTCTCCCTCGAGGTCAATCAAAGCCTTCTTGCCTTTGACAGTGGTGATTTTCATAGCTAAGGCAAACTGGGCACTTAGCAGACTTCCGATGATGAGAATCAAATGTTGCTTTTTCATTTATAAATATTCTCCCAGACAATTTTACAAGCGACAATCTTCAGAACAAAAATACTTTGTATTTACTCGACCATAGTTGGGGGTCTATATGGATCTTGGAACAGGGTTCGGCGGTCGAAGCTCGCTAAAAATTTTTGAAGTTCATCTTCGTTGGCAAAATCAATTGTAAAACAATTCGCATTTTGTTGAATGAGAATGTGCGAAGCTTCAAGTTTATCCTGCCAGACTTGGTAGTCACTGTCAGAATAAATCAGGGCGACAATATTATAATCAATCTCAGGGCAACGCTCGGGTTCCAAAGAGTAGAGGGTCGCGGCAAGAACTGCACGACTGCCGGCTTCATTTTCAAAATTTTTTCGCCCCTGATTGCGATACACGGTGCATGAACTCAGAACCAGAGAAACAGCAATGAAATGCAAGAAAATAATTGAGAATCTCATAGACCTCCCTTTGGAATGTGTCTTTCTGAGCTGTCGCAATTAGCGTCGCATTGTTTTGATAAGTTCTCAAACTGATTATCAATGTTTTTGCTCGACCTGCCGATGTTCTTACTTCGATGACGAGGAGGTGGTGAGTGAATGATTCCGGCAGAATTATTATGGGAAAACTCTATGACCTATATGATGAGGGGCGATATCGTGATGTCATTGCCGCGGCCCAATCCTTGTCGTGGACAGATTTGCCTGATTGCGCATTAAAGGCCAACTATTTAGTGGGATCAGCCCAGTTTCAAGTAAAATTGTATGCGGAATCTCATCGCAGTTTTGTCCAACTTTGTCATTTTGACCAAAAGATGAATTATAGATTTTACCTTGCTCGGAGCTTTTTGCCTCTGAAAAAACTCACTGACGCTGAGCTGGAATTTAATTTTTCGCTGAACGAAGTGCAGGCGTCAGCGGATCCAACCTGCAAAATGAATAAGTTTCAGGGCTATTTCATTTATACGCAGGCACTGCTGGATTTTGGTTTTCAGGAGGAGGCAGTGCAAAAATTCTTAGATCTCGACAGACTCTACCAGTCCATGAGTGCTCGACATGAGTCGGAATTATTTTATGCTAGCATTCCTAGCTTTCAAGAGTTCTTTGGCCTTGGTGATCGGGTATTTATAAGAGCGGATCGGGCTCAAGAGCGCAAAGTGTGGAAGAGGCAATGGCAAGAGCAGTTGGGCCAGGAGGCACCAATGCCTGAGCTATTGAGCATTAAATCGGGGGGGTGAATTCATGGATGCGGAAGACACTTTGAACTTATACTGAGCCGTTCCGCCAGCTTCGCTTCGATACTGGCCAATTAAATTTAAGAATAGCGACAGTCGAGATTCAAAGGCCTTTTTCATTTTGAGATCGAGATCGACTGTATAGCCGCCAAATTGTGGAGAAAGCCCTTGTGGGCCTCCCGCCAAGGCGAGGCCCATGTTGCCCTTTACGGTGCCAAACAGCTCGTCCTTTTCGCTACCCAACTTGCCAGTGTCGATAAAAATTTTACCACCTGTGAGGCGTCCGTTTAATTCCAATTTTGAGAATTTCAACTGTGGCATTGTAAATACTCCCATTTCGGTCATCAGAGGAAAGGAGGGGAGGTCAAAATTATTGATAACAATTGTCACTTCAGCTTCGGGAGATTCTTTCATTGTGGGATCCGCATTGATGATGCTTTTGACTTCCATTTTGCCCTTGAGATTCATTGGCAGGCGCGCCCAATTGCGGATCTCTTCAAGTGCGAGCGATTCGCCACGTATAACCACTTCATATTTCGAAATGCCGTCTTCGGTACGATTGCCCTTGTTAACTGAAATGTTGATGTCACCGCGAAAAAGCCCCTCGGCCTTGATTGTGCCGTAAGGTGCTTGACTGATAACAGCGGAAAGAGCTGGGTAGATTCCGATCTCATTGGCCACAAGTGCCGAGAAGTTGCCAATCTCTGCCAGCGCTTTAGATACGCGAATTCCCGGAAGCGGCGAAAAGCTCAGGTGCAGATCTTCAAATTCAATGGCAATAAAACCCTGAGTGGCATTGCGGGTCGCATTGGAAACATAATCGGAAAGGTCATTCAGTGGAAAAAGAATCACCAAATAGATACCGGTCATTAGCAAAAAGACGAGAATTTTTCCTTTGTAAACCCACGGTAGAGAAAGGATCTTACGAATGATCGTTAGCACTATTCATCCTCTTCTTGGTTCGATGAGCCTCGCCCAGAGCCTGAGTTGCGGCGATTTTTATTGCCAGTGTTTTTGCTGTCCTCCTCGGTATCAGGAAGAGCGCTAAGAGATTTGATATCAGGTACATTGAGAGCCAGGAGTTTGATTGTGAGATCTTGGTATTTGGGATCTTCTGAATTGTTGGTCACAGTCAATTCATAAACCTTTGTGCTTGGCGAGCTAGACATCACTTTGTAAGCAATGTCGACCACCTGGCGAATGGTCAGCTTGGCCATTGATAAATCTAAGCCACCACTGACGTGTTTGTTCGGTATGAGTCGGCTGCTCGGGTTGGTGACATTAAGGCCCCGAATCTGTTCGGGTAAGAATCCACTGCTTTTGATATAACTATCAATGGATTGTCGAATCATTTCTGGGGAGTTGGGTATGGGTATTTGCGGAGTTTCACCAATCTCGCGTTGCACTTTGTACATTTCACGAATCAAATCACGCTGACTCACGAAGTCCTCTTCATAAGACCAAGAGGTTTCTAACATGGTAAAAGGAATGTAGATCAAGATGCCGGCAAGCAATAGCGCCGTGCCGGCAATGGCGAGGCGCTGCTGCGGCGCCGAGAGAGTTTCGTATCGATCGCGCAACTGGTTGTAGGCAGAGGTCTCCTCAATTTTTGACCAGAACTCAGTGAGTTGGTTTACAAGCTGCTCTTTTAATTCTTCGCCTGTCATTGCGATCCTTAATTCTGCACTTTGGCAATTTGACGATTTATCTTAACTTCATAGCCAAACGACAACAGTGCCGGTTTTTGTGGATAGCTATTGGAGATGGTCTGAATTTTACCGTCAGTGGAAAGGGTCATTAGTGCCTGCTGCATCAACGTGACGCTCTCTTTGTTTTCGGCGTAGCCCATGATTTGCAGCTTATCTTCGCTGACAAAAAACTTGGCCAATTCGATCTTGGCCTTTTCGCGTCCTGGGACAGATTCAGAAAGTTTTTTAAGGAACTCCACGGCGGAATTCATTTCAGTCAAACCTGATATTGCACGCAGCTCATTCATCACTTTGCGTTTTTCACGCAGGAACTTTTCAACTCCTCGCACATTGGATTGTCGCTTTGGCAGGCGAGCCACGGCCCTTGCCTGCTCATTGAGTGAGGCTTCAACACTGTAGGTAAGATTTTCGGCAAAAATTTCTCGGGTGTAGGCGTAAGCGAAAAATGCCACATAGGCCGCCGCCGCCAGCTTGGCTGTGTAGCCCCATTTTTCGTTGAGAACTTTCCAGAAATTATTTTGTGGAGCAAATTCGCCGCGTAAAAAATTGGTCGCTGGGTTTCGTGGTTTTTTGAGAGTCTCTAGAGCAAGGCCAATTGCCACGCCGAGCTTGGCATGTCCTTGTGGGGTTTTGTCGAAATAGACATTGGCAAAGTTATCTAAGATTTCGATGCGATTGACTGGAACTTCTAAATTCTGTGTCAAAAAGGGGCATAGACCCTGGAGGTTAGAAACCCCACCGGTTAGATCGAGCTTTATTGTTAGCGCATTAAATTCAGATTTAACTTCGAGAATGTGCAGCTGCAGCTCTCTCGCGAGAACTTTGACCACGCTGGTGATCGTGTCCGAAAAGACGCGAATATCAATATTGTTGATGTCTTTTTGTTTCGACGTCAGAATAAAGGCTTTGGCTTCTACCTCTTTGAGCGCCTCGCTAAATGGAAGATTGTACTTTGCTGCCACAGCTTCTACGATCTGTTGGCCACCCCAAGTGAGAGAGCGACTTCCTAGCAGAACTCGCTTTTCATATACGTTTAAAAAGGATTGGGTGTGCCCTAGATTTAGAACCAGACGAAGGTGTGTGGGGGGCGGACCCGATTCTTCGAGCTCCGGTGCCACGTTTGGCAGGGCAGGCGGAGCCTCTGACCAATTTTCAAAGCAGTTAGAAAAAGCGAGCGACTCTGCGCTCACCAAAGCAGGCGCGAAACCTGCGTCCACACATCTCTGAAGCACGGTTCGCACTGAAGCTTTGGGTGCTGCAAGGGCAAGTATTTCGGCCTGGTTGCCATAGGTGCGCAGGATTTTTGCTTCAAAGATCGTGCTGTCGGCAGGCAATGGCAGCTCATCTTCCAGTTCAAAAACCAAACTCTTTAAAATTTTAAGTCGTTCAGTAAAGGGAAAGAGTTTTTTGCGCAAGGCAACGCTGTTTTGTGGCACAGCAACAGCCACGCGAGTCGTGGTCGGATCAAATCGAACCAGAATCTCACGCAGGATTTCTAGTATTTCGATCTCAGGATCGTGGGCAGGATTTAAACTGAGCTTGTACTCAGATGCCCAATTTAACGCAAAGGACTTGGAGTGGGCGACCACCTCAACGACCTTTATTGAGCTCGTACCAATATCAATACCTAAACACTTGGTGGCCATACTATCACAATAGTAAAATTTTAGGCGTTTGCGTAGCAGTTATAGCGAGATGAAGAAAAATCCTAAGCGTCTCTGGACAAAGGTCAATTCGCCTAGGTCCAGAACACGCGTATTGCTTTCAAATCCTTGACGAAGCCAAGGGCGGCCTATGGGGCCGCACCACTGGTGATCCACTGACTTATTAGGCTTTTCTCAGCAGTGGTGAGTTTGTTTTTACCTTGAGGCATGGAGTTGGACTCCACAGTTGTATAAAATGAGCTGCTGTTCGGGCTTCCGGCCTTCACATATTTCATTACACCAGTGTAAGTGTTCATTGTCGGATGATGGCAACTCGCACACGCGTACTTCACCGTGATGGGTTGTATATCTTTAGAGAAGGTGATTTTTGTCGGAGTTGGTGTCGGAGTGGGAGTAGGAGTCGGCGTAGGAGTTGGAAATGGCGTCGGTGTAGGAAATGGAGTCGGAGTTGGCGTAGGCGTGGGCGTGGGTGTAGGAGTCGGCGTTGGCTGGCTGCCTTTTTCACGAATCCACAGTTCAATCATCATCTTTTCATCATCATTTGCCGGTATTCCAGGGGGCATGGCTTCTAAATCAATCTCGGCAAAGAGGGGAGAGGAATCAGGATGCCCCGGATCCACAAGTTGCTGTGTCAGTAGATCTTGATAGGTGGCCATCGAGCCCACGCCGCCTGACTTAACAGCTTGACTGTGACAGGAAGAGCACTTGTTGTTAAGCCAACCAAG
This sequence comes from uncultured Pseudobdellovibrionaceae bacterium, assembly GCA_964388665.1. Classification (GTDB taxonomy): domain Bacteria; phylum Bdellovibrionota; class Bdellovibrionia; order Bdellovibrionales; family Bdellovibrionaceae; genus CALCCV01. The sequence continues at coordinate 20,400 of CAYMBJ010000028.1, forward strand.
TACCAGTTTGTCTTTGTCTGCAGAGCTCATGTTGTCCCAGTCCGATTTCTCACCGCTCTGCTGATCGATTGGCCCTGTGGCTCCAGTTTTCTGTGCCAGCTCTTCTGTGGTAAAGTTTTTTCCGCAGTTTTGAAAAGTCAACACCACGACAAATGCAAGACTCATATACAGTATGGTTTTCATATTTCCCCACTCGCTGCATATCGCAACGAAAAACACGGACTCATTTGGTAGGTTTCCCTTGAGCCTCAATCTTAACAATAAATCGGTATTTTAAAAATAATATTTAGAATGTGTCTCTCCTCGTGCCATCTTTTTGTGGATCTGGACAGGCTGGTTGCCCAGACTGTACCAAAAAGAGTCGCTATTTACCGACCTGGATCATTTGGATTGTCTTCAGCGTCCGTCAAATTTGCAAACACGCCCTAGAGCATTTGTTTTATTTTTTGTGATTTTGCCAAGATCCAGTGTGTATTAGATGAACTTGATTTCATTTCATAAATCTCGATTGCGCTATCATCTTGATTGTGGTGTTTTCAGGTGAGAGAAAGCGAGGTTGCTATGATAAATATTGAGTTGAGGATTCGAACATTGAGAAAAGCTTTCTGCTTTGGCGGCGCACTGGTGCTGTCACTGGCAGCCTGTAAAGCCTTTGCAGATGCAATTCCAGTTGCTTTGAAGATTTCTTTGCCGGCAATTTCTGCAGAGTCTTCTGGCGTGACCCTTTCAGGAATATCTTCAGGTGCCTTTTTTGCTGTGCAATTTGGAGTGGCGCACGCGCATAGGGTCAGCGGTGTCGCGAGCTTTGCTGGCGGCATATATGGTTGTGCCAAAGGCAATGCGAGCACGGCAACATCCACATGCATGAAGACTCCAGAGAGTATTCTCGTGGCTGAGCATATTCAGCAGACTGTGGACCTTGCCAGGGCTGAGGAGATTGATGCTCCAGAATTTATTAAGCCCCAGAAAATATTTATTTTTCATGGAACAAGAGATTCGGTAATAGCTCCCACAGCTGCGCAAAAATTGAAGGAGTTCTATGAGGGATTTGGAGCGGAGGTTTCTGTCCTTTTAGATACTCCCGCGGGCCACGGTCTGCCTGCCCTTCAGGCCCCTGTGCCCTGCAAAGACTCCAGGTCTCCGTACATCATTGATTGTGGAGTGGATGGTCCAGGAAAAGTCTTTACAAAGTTTTATGAAACGGGGAACAACGAGCGAGGCCAGGCCGATGTCTCAAGGCTTTTTGTATTTGATCAGCGTGAGTTCTCTAGTGGCAACGATTCGATTGCCAGTGAAGGCTATGTCTATATACCCAACTACTGTGAATCACATAAGTGTCGAGTGCATGTGATGTTTCATGGCTGTTTACAAAGTCCACTTTATGTCCAAAAAGCATTGGTGGAAAAGGCCGGATACAACGACTGGGCTGAGAGCAAGAATGTGGTTGTGCTCTATCCAAGTGTTCAGTCTGGAAGCGGCAACCCACTTAGCTGTTGGGATTGGTTTGGCTACTCTTCTGCAAAATATTTGACCCAGAAAGCACCGCAGGCAATCGCTATCAATAAAATGCTGGACCGGTTGTCCTCCGAAGGCTCAGATCAACGGCACTGAGGATTCTCTCAATTTCAAATCAAACACTGTATCAAATTTAGACGCCCGACCACCAAATATCGGTTGGGCTCTCTTGCGCTACCGGTAAGAGTGTCTCAAACCGTATCAGTTCGTCCCAAAACTGCCTTTAGAAACTAGAATTCGTTTCATATCGGCACAATCTTTGAAATGCTCTCAAATAGGGATCTGCTGCTGAGGTTTCGCGAGTTTGCGAGCTTCTAAAAGCCGTGCGGATCGAAAGCGACGGGAGATAGATATGAACTTCAATAGACAGCAATTGTTTGTAGCGTTTACTATGACTTGTACGATTCTGGGTGGACTTATTTCTGTGTCCGCACAGGCGGCAAGTTGTACTGATAAGTCGCCAGAAGTAATGATGGAGCTTCTCTCAACAAATTTGGCAAGTCGCCAAGATCAGTGGAATTTGGATATGCCTGGTCAAGCTGTGTACGAAGGCATTTCGGATTTAATTTCAGAATTGGGAATTAGCAAATTTGGTGATTTGACTCCAGAAGAAATACAGAATGGTTTTGTTAGTAAAATCGATTTTATCGATTCAGATCATCCAGGGAGAAATCAATCAATCCTGCGTCTGGACTGCAACCTGCCTGATGACCAGTTGGCGTTTTCTGTCGCCAAATTCTGGAGCTCTCTGGCCAGTCAACGGCGCTATGAAATCGCAATGCAAGGTAAAAGCATTTCTCCTAATAACCCTTCGCTGGCGGCGTTTTCAGAAAGACTGAAAGAGCTGGGAGATTTGCGTCAGGGCTATCTGGAACTGTTTAAGAATCCAGATTTGTCAGAAGAACAAAAAGCCAAAATAAAGGCTGACTTTAAGGCAAACCTTGACGAGCAAAAGTACAAAGACATGATGATCGTGGACAATCTTTTTAGAATTTACCATGAGACCCGGATGCATTTGATTGAAGTTCGTTTGACCTCACCAGCAGAGAGTCTGGATAACACGATTACAAGGATTTTTAACGCCATCAAAGATACAGTTCCACCCGAGAGCCTTGATTTTACAAAAAACATTGTTATGCAGACAGTTAAATTTGAAAACTGGTCCGAGGACGACGTAAAATATCCGAACTTCAATCGCTATCACACCTTTTGGCAATTAGCAGAAGAGACCTTCAATGTGACGGCTGTCTATGCGACAGCGAGATCTGCGATTGAGGCTCTTGAAGCATCAGTAGTACCGCCATCGGCCCCTACCGAACAAGAAACTGGCGCCGAAGAGGTTTCTCCGGCAGGCGCGGAGCCAATAGACATCTAACCTCAACTCGGCAATAATTTTTGGTCACAATCGCTAAAGCTCGCGCCAGAAGGCCCAATCCGGCAAGGTCCTCACTTTTCCTGCCAGTAGACAATTCTGGGTGGCCCTTTGTCGATCTTTATCTTAGGCGGAGTTTTGTCTCCGGCTGGGTCGGGTTGTTGATTGTTGCCACCTTGAGAGTTTGATCCGTTGGCGTCCTGAGCTTCCTTTTTTTCTTGATCCTTGATCTGTTTTACGCTGGCGGCTGCAGAGTGAAGGTTGAGGACAATGGCGTTGATCTCTCGAGACACGCCGTTAAATTCACCGATCGAACGAATGCGAAAACTACTGATCGCGGCAAATCCTATCGGAATTTCTTCTTTTTTTGCTTCATCTTCGAGGCGCAAGCCCTCGCGCTCAACATAGTTCCAAAAGTCTTCGACATCTTTAAAAGGGCCGCCAAGTTCAGGGTCATCACGGCGCTTGATAATCGCCGTGGCGATTTCATCGGTAAAGCCTTTGTTGAGAGAGCGTAAGACGTCTCGACTGGCGTTGTTGGGATTGATGGAGCGAGTGCCATAGATGGTGATATGAGGAAGCAGAATTTGGTAAAACTCTTCAGTCATTTTTGGCACAAAGTGCAGCTCCTCGATGGTGCGAAACATGCGATTGGGCGGAAAGTCCTTGAGGCCGATGTTTTGATAAGGAGCTCGCTTGTCGCCGCCATTGAACGAGGAACGTTTGCTGCTGGCATAGTCACCAATTTGGTTGATCAACTCGGTAAAATCGTAGTTGTCATATTTTTTGCGAAAGTCTTCGTCGGTCTCTTTTTTATTTTCAAAAATCTGCACCAATTGCCTGACCGTGGCCTCGCGCAGAGCTTTTGAGTTGGATGCGAGCGCGCCAATGTCAATTTTGGAGCCTTCATCTTCAATCGTGGTGAGAAAGGAGCCCACCATTATGGATTCTTTTAGGGACTTGTTGATATCATCTTTGTCGATAGAACCCATGTCCGGAGGAATCGGCAAAGGCCACGCCAGTGGGAATTTATAAACCTGATCGATCATTCCCTGATCCAATTTTCCGCCCAGTACATTTTGCACCTGATAGTAGAGTTTTATACGAAAAAGACTCAAGTCCACGCCGTTTTTTGCCGCATAGTAAGCGCGCATACGATGGAGAGCTTGTGAATTGACCGAGTACTCCACTAAGGAGTCAAAGCTAACTTCGCTCGAAATGTAGAGCATTACGCTCATGGCTGCCATCGCCGTGAGGAGGGCTATGCCTGATTTGTTTTGAATCAATAGTGAACCCTCTTGGCCACGGATCAAAAGGTTCTGGTTTCTAGGCATTGCGTTTTGATCTCGCGATTGCCCTTGCGATCTTAACAGTTTCTTTAAAGAGTTTCTCATCGCGCCATCACCTAGATTCCTCCGCCAGGACCAGCTCCATTAGAGGTCCCGCTGGTAGCGCCAGTTCCCGCGCCGTTGGCAGCTGCGGTGGGCTTTTCAATATTGTTAGGAAAGTGAATTGGGACCACTACATTCAATGAATAGGTTTTCCCTTTGCCTTTAGAGCCGCTGTTCTTTTTGACGATCTTAATGCTCACCTCCACGGCCAATGGAAACTTACCTTTGGTCGCAGCATCGCCGCCATTGTCCGTTTTCCAATCTTCCACCCAATCCTGTTTGCCTTTGCCAAAATATTTAAGATCAAATTCTGATATGTTCTCTAGGAGAACATCTTCGGTGCCCCCTTTGTCGACATCTTTATCAACCACCGGGCTGCTTCGCCGAATGAGACACTTGGAAGAAGATTCATCGTCAGCACTGCGGCAGTCGCGCAACTCATACCCCACTTCGATGTAGTCCGCCTGTCTCTGGCCTTGGGCCATTCGTGGCGAATTGCTCGTTACAAAATTGAGCTTTTCATTGGCGCCGAGAAAGTGCGTCTCGGGATTTTCACGCTCCACCTCGCGCTTTATTTCATTTGCCTTATCAGCGTTGGGATCCCCAGGTGATGTGGTTGTGGGAGGTGTTGTCGTCGGAGGTGTATTGTTTTTTTTCTTATCGTCGGTCTTGATGGCCTTAGCCAGATCTTCGATTTCTTTTTCAAGATCTTTATAGTGAAAGGCCAATTGAATGTCTCGCTCCATTACCCGGACCGCATCTCTGAGTCTTGAGACATCATCAATTTGTGTCTGTATGGTGCGCTTGTTGCGTAGGGCCCCCTGTATAGAAATGGCTGTCAAGGTCATGACGATCGCCAATATGCCTATGGCAAGTATCACTTCAATGAGCGTGAATCCTGCAGACGAATGGATTCGTGAGTCACATGTTGGTTGATTGGACTTCACGGGAATCCTCATGGTCCCGCTCCGGGACCACCGCCGGCTGCAGAGGTGTCTGAGCCATCGGCTCCAGGAACATTGAGTCCTTTTTCATAATCAATGAAATAAAGTGTTGATGCGTACTCCACGGGTTTTTTGCCACCGGTGTAAATCACTGTGATCTTTACTTCGCGAATGGCCTCAGAAAGAATGGTTGTAAATTTCTTCATCATGTCCAAAAAGCTTTGCCGCGTGCCTTCGTCATTTTGTGCCATAATGATGGAGCCAATGTCTGGAAACTCCAATTTTTTGGATTCGACTCGCCACTTGTAGCCTTTGAATTCGCTACCAAAATCCTCTTCGCGTGGGTCTTCAGGAATCGAAGCGATGGGTTTGTCGCGGTACTCCTCTTCGATCTCAAAAATTTTTCGTTGCAAAAGCGCTGTCACCTCAACATTGAATTTGGTCTTCTTTAGGCGCATGAAGCTTCCTGACCAAGAGCTGTTGACCATCAGCAGTCCGCTGGCAAAGATCATGAGCGCCAGCAAAGTTTCAAGTAATGTAAATCCGCTTTTTGAGCCCATATGAGATTATAACAATGATTTCATTGAAAACCAATAAATCTACTTAACGGTTTCAAAATCTTTTAAGGTCTTTGCGCTCTCAATGAGCGTCATTTGCCCAGTGAGAGGATTTATAACAAAAGACCATGTGAATTTCTTCTTGTCGCCAATCTGAACTATGGCTTTTTCAACAAGACCTTCAGGAGAGTAGTGAACGTAGGCAAGCCCCTCGGTGATAGGTTCTTTTGTGTAAGCTGTTTCCACAGAAATAATTTGAAAGCCACTGGGAATTTTTTTGGGTTTTTTGAGCACAACAGTGTCGGGACTGAATGGAGGTGGCTTTGGGTTTTCAGAGTCGCCTTCATTTTCCTGATCGATGTTGTTTCGCTTTTTAAAATCATTCAAAACCTCAAGATCGATGGGGAGAATGCCATTGGCTCTCTCCACCCAATAGCTTGGGTCCTTTTCATCTAGATTAAATACCAGTCGGGCCGTGGAGTTGGTCAGGCGGGCGCGAGCTCTGACCATTTTTGAAAGCGCAGGCAGGTGGCGCGCCGTGACCCGCAGTGAGTTGTCTTTTTTAAATAGGCGCGGAATTCCCATGGTTGCCACCGCAGCAATGATGCCCATGACAATGAGCACCTCCATCAAAGAAAATCCGTTCGACCTTCTGATCAAAATACCACGCGAGCTTTTCAAGGGAGGCTTATTGGTTGGACGATTCACCTTCTCCTTCATCACCCCAGATCAGATCTTTGTTAAACGCAGATCCGCCTTCTTTACCATCTTTACCAAGGCTCTTGAGCGTCCAGCTTGAACCATCCAACTCATAGACATAGGGATTTCCCCAAGGATCTTCGAGCTCTTTTTTCTTAATCAGTGCTTGTGTGAAGTTTGAACAGTTGTCTCCAGAGATCAGGTCATTTAGATTTTTTGGGATGCTGTTGCACTCGCTTTGAAACATTTCAATCTGTTCAGCGAGTCTGGCCATTCCCGCTTGGGCCTGACGCTTTTTTGCCTTGTCCTGGCCGCCCATAATTCGTGGAGCCAACATTCCCAAAATCGTTGCAATGATTCCTAATACGATCAGGATTTCAATCAAAGACATACCTTTGTTATTCTGAAGTGAGCGGGGCAGGTGTTTTTTCATTCGCATTTGTATTCCTTTTTGCAGTCTTGTGTTCTTAGAAGGTTATCATAACAGAGATCCGGCCTCATTTTATACGCATTTATCAGGTTTGTCTTGCTGGAGAGCACCACGGAGCTCACCCTTGGTCTTGAAGAAATGTTCAAATCTTTTCTTGATAAATTCATGGACACCGAGCATCGCTGGTCCAACGAAGTGCTTGGACCTTTATCATCAGAATCTATGCAACATTGGTGAGCTCCATCATTGGTACGAGCACAGCCATAACAATCACGCCGATCATCACGCCCATCATGACCGTCACCACCGGACCTATCAGTGACGTGATAGAATCCATCTTGGCTTTGACCTGAAAATCATATGCATCTGAGACCTGGGTGAGCATGTTTTCAAGATCCCCAGTTTTTTCACCAATATTGACCATGTGGATAACAATGGGTGGAAACTGTCCCGATTTTTTTAGTGGTCCAGAAATCGATTCACCTTCGCTGATATTGCTTCGCGCATTATCGATGGCGAGGGCGATAACATGGTTATTGACGACGTTGCGAACGATTTCCATTGCCATCAACATCGGCACTCCCCCGGCCAAAAGTGTGGAGAGAGTTCGAGTGAATCGCGACACCGCCACCATCTGCGTCAGCTGCCCAAAAATCGGCAGCTTCAACGAAATGGCGTCCCACTGTTTGGACCCTTCAGGACTCTTTTTCCAGTTGTTGAACATAAAAAATGCAAAAAATGCGACTGCGAAAATCATATACCAGTAATTCACCATAAAATCGCTGATATCGATAATGATGAGAGTGTACCAAGGCAGCTCCAAATCAGGAAAGCTTTCAAAGATCACCACAATTTTTGGAATCAAAAAGGTAAAAAGCCCCACCACCATCAGCACCGTCACCACAAGCATGATCACCGGATAGGTGAGTGCGCTTTTGACTTTGGTGCGGAGTTCAGACGCTGACTCAGCAAACTCTGCCAAGCGCATAAGAATCACATCCAAACTTCCGGAAGCCTCACCGGCCTCCACCATAGAAATAAAAATTGAGTCGAACACATTTGGATATTTTGCCAGTGCCTTGTAAAAGGGAGTCCCCTCATTGACGAGATTCTTACAGTCGGCGACGGCCTCCGCCAAAATTGGATTTTCAATTTGTTCTGAAACTGCGGTGAGGGCATCCACTAGGGGAATATTGGATTTGACCAGTGTTGCCAGCTGGCGTGTCATGAGCGAAAGATCATGAACAGGCACATTTCCGGTCTTTACTGATTTTTTTCGTTTGCGTGGGTCACCTTTTTTTTTGTCCTTGAGGTCCACAACAAAGATGCCATCTTTTTTTAATTTTGAACGGGCGGCACGCAGATTATCGGCATCGACAATGCCCTTTGTTTTTTTGCCATCTCTGGTGAGGCCTTTGTATTCATAAATCGGCATATCTTTTACCCATATCCTATAAGCCTAGCGTTGGGTAGGCTCTAAATGTCGATCTGTGTATTTGTCAGCACTTCCTCGACCGTGGTGATTCCTTGCAAGACCTTCATGATACCGTGTTCTCGAAAGGTCCTCATGCCCTGTTGTACCGCCAGTTTTTTAATGGCTGCACCGTCTTTTCTTTGCATCACCGCGCTACGAATATCGTCGTTCACCATCAGCAGTTCGGCAATCAAGGTTCGACCCACATAGCCCTTTTGATTGCAGTGATTGCAGCCCACGGGTTTGCAAATGTTGGTGCCCTTGACTTTATCCGGTGTCAAATCCAAGCTCTGCAATTCAAAGGGAGTGGGGCTGTAGGGAGCCTTGCAATGCGGGCAGAGAACGCGCACGAGACGCTGCGCCAACACTCCAAGTATAGATGTCGCAATCAAAAAGGGCTCAGCACCAATGTCAATGAGTCGCGGAAAAGCGCCAGTGGCATCATTGGCGTGAATGGTCGAGAGCACCAAGTGACCTGTGAGCGAAGCATTGATGGCAAGCTCCGCGGTCTCTAGGTCGCGAATCTCTCCCACCATGATGATATCAGGATCTTGACGCAAGAAAGAGCGCAAACCAGCCGCAAAGGTTAAGCCAATCTTTGCATTCACCGGAACTTGCCCAATGCCTGAGATGCGTTTCTCGACGGGATCTTCGACAGTGAGAATATTTACATCCGGTTTGTTGAGTTTGGTGAGGCAGGCATAAAGGGAGGTGGATTTACCAGAACCTGTGGGTCCCGTGACCAACATGATGCCGTAAGAGCGTTCCAGCAGTTCAGAAATGCCTGCCACCGTGTCTTCGGCAAAGCCAATTTGACCCAACTCCTTTACGGTGCTGGAGCTTTCTTGCAGACGCATCACCAGGCGCTCGCCAAATACAGTCGGCACAGTGGAGAGACGAATATCAATGTCCTTGCCACCAAGTTTTAATGGAATTCGTCCATCTTGTGGAAGGCGTTTTTCAGCGATGTTCAGATTGGCCATGACCTTGATCCTGGAGGTGATGGCATTCTGCAGGCGCTTTGGTGGTTTGAAGACATCATACAAAATACCGTCAATGCGAAAACGCACCACAAGATCTTTTTCGTAAGGTTCAATATGAATATCCGAGGCCTTCTCTTTGACCGCACGGAACATCAAGGAGTTCACCAAGCGAATCACTGGCGCGTCGTCTTCTCCGGCCTCAAGAAGATCGATGATGGGGTCATCAAGATCGACGTCGCCCTCTTCGATATCATCTAGACCTTGCAGATTGGAAGTGCTCTTTTCATAGACCCGATTGATGGCATCAATGAGCTTTGGCGCTGTCACTGTGATGGGCGTGATCTTTTTGCCAAAGAGCACGCGCAGATCGTCCAAGGCCTTCATATTCAGAGGGTTGGAGGTCAACACTGTGACGCTGGTTTGCTCTTCTTTAAATGGCAAAATGCCCTGAGAGCGAGAGTAGTTGATGGGAATGTCGCGCACCAAATCTGCGGAGATGTCGTTGTAGGGAACTTCGCGCATGAACTCAATGCCAAGCTCCTTACAAAGCTCCGCTACCAAATCATCAGCTGATGAAAAGTCCTTTTTCGTGAGCTTTTCCCCAACGGTGGAGTTCTTGGAAAGCGAAGAGTTGGCCAAAACCACATTGAGTTGCTCCTCGTTCAGTGAAGTTGCCTTTAATAGCAGAGTTGTCACATCCATAAAGTCTTAGTTTGTACCTCTCCAAAATGTTTTTGTGGGGTGTTTAACCATCACCAATACCATCATTCAAATACACCTTCCGTGCTAAATCCGTCCAATTCAGAAGATGTGTCACCACTGGGAGCGAGACCAGGGTTGTTGGCTGCATTGCTTTTGACAATTTCATCAAGCTTCTTGCCATGGGGATCGACGCCACCAGACTGTTTGATAAAGTCAATGCGCTGATCCAGTTTTTTAGAGATGATATTTTTATTGTCTTCGCGGTTCTTTAACACCTTCGGTGTTACAAAGACCAAGAGATTGTTCTTTTCGCTTGATGAGAGCTTTGACTTAAATAGCCAGCCAATGAGGGGCAGATCCCCCAAAAGTGGCACTTTCATCATCACCTCTTTTAGGTCTTCGCGAATCAGTCCCCCCAGAACGGCGGTGTCGCCATCGGGAATGGTGAGAAAGGTTTTGATCTCGCGTTTGTCAATGTTCACCGAGTAGGCGCCACCTGTAGAGCTGGCTGTGCCCGGCTGCTTGGTGGTGAGCTTGAGATCGAGCTTCACTTCGTTAGATCCAGGGCTAAGGGTGGGTTTGACCGTCAACTCTGTGTCCGCATCATCAAAGCTGGCCTCTGTGGTGCCACCGGCTCCGCCCGCAGCAAAAACAGTCTTTTCTGAGGTCTTCACCTTTTGCCCGACAATGATTTTGGCCTCTTGGTTGTCCAGTGCCAACACCTGAGGGGTAGAAAGAATATTGGTTTTGCTGTTCTTCTTTAAAAACGAAATAAAGCTCAGCAAATTGGGCAATTTGATGTCTCGCCCTGAAGCATCCAGCGGATTTTTAACACTGATCTCGCCGCTGGCAAAACCCAAGATCACGCCATCGCTGGTGCTGGTGGGGTTAAGAATGTCCGAGAGGGGCAGGCCCAAATTGTAGCCCACTTTTCCAGATGGAGAATAGAGCTGATAATAACCCACATTCCAGTTGGAGGAGTCTTCGATTTTGATCTCCATGATCACCGTCTCCACATAGACCTGCTGGCGAGGGATATCGATTTTGTCGAGCAGATTTTTAACCACAGCGAAGTCCTGTTTGCTGGCCGTGATCACCAAAGAGTTGGTGTTCTTATCCGCTGTGACCTTGACATCACCACCAAAGAGGCTGGTTCCTGAGGAGGACTCTTCGGTGTTTTGCCGTGGCGGAATGTAGGGACGCGGAACTCCTGGTGTGGATGATGAAGAGGCCGGAGGCGTGGCATCTTTGACAACACCAGTGAGGGTTTGTTGAATCTTTTCAGCGTCGCCATATTTTACGTAGTACACATAAACGCCACCTGATTCGTCACTGATGGGAAAGTCCAGCTGCTGGATCAGCTTGCGAACGCGATCAATTCCGGCTTTGTTTCCAGTAACAATGATGGAATTGGTTCTTTCATCAGGAAAGGCATTGAAATAACTGGTGCCTTGAGCGGACTGGGTGTTGGCCGCGCCCCCTCTGGGAAAGCGAGGAACACCCGAAGAAAAGCTGCCACCGGATCGCCCACGAGAGGGAGTGGCGGGCTGGTCTTTGTTGATGATTTTATCGATCAGTTCGGCAATGTCTTTGGATTTTGCGTAGCGCACACGAATCACTTCTAATTGATCTTCAAAACCAGGCACATCCAACTGCGAAAGAATCTTCATCACGCGGTCCACATTGGACCCCCAGTCAGAGAGAATCAGCGAATTTGTTTGCGGGTAAGGATTCAATTCGCCCTCATTGGACTGCAGAACTCGCAACTCTCGGTACACCTGCTCAGCAGAAATGTACTTGAGATGAATCACCCGCGTGATCATGATATCAGAGGTGGGGTAATATGCGCCTGAGTAAGTTTCAATGGCGTCCCGCAGAGCGCGGCGGGCTTGCTTGATCTTTAAAAAATTACCGCTCGGAACAATCGTCAACGCATTGGCGGCCAGCGCGCTCAAAAAGGCCTTGTAGGCTTCAGCAACGGTGATCTTGCTTGGGGCAATGATGGTGATCTTGCCGCGGACATTGTTATCCAAGATAAAGTTCTTGCCGGTCAATTCACTCATGGCCTTTACAAGGTCTTGAATGTCGACATTGGGAAAGTCAAAAGACTCAATGGTCTCAGGAAAGTTCTCGTTGGTGATGTCTTGAATGCCAGCTCCGGCAAACTTTTGCTTTTGCTTTTTACTGATGCTGCCGGCTGGGTCCATCTCTTCTGCAGCTGCAGTACCACTGCTGCCTGCAGATTTTCCGCCAATGCTTCCGGTTGGGCCAGAGTTCCCTGTGTTGCTCGGGGGCGGAGGAGGTATCGGCAGGTCATCGCCACCAAAATCATCGGGAGGTGGGGGTGGCGGAAAATCATCAAATTGGGCAAAGCTCTGCGATTGCGCCTGCACGAGAAGCATCGTTAAAAAAAAATTTAGGAGTCGCTTCTGCATTGATTCTGTCCTCATCTTGTGTGCTCCTCGTCTCCAGTGGCCTCATCTATAAGTTTAAGGCCGCTATAAAACTATTTAATCGAATAACTCAAATTGGAATCGCGTCCGTTTCGCTCCACTGAAATTGCCACTTGGCTTGAGTTCTTTAGTGCATTAAAAAGCTCCATGGCCTGAGCTGGCGAAACCAGATTGGTGCCATTGACTCCCTTGATGACATCATTGGGTTGAATTCCCAGCTGTTCATAGATGCTACCTGGCTGGAAATCTAAAATGCGAAAGCCATAAATGTCGCCGTTGGGCTTTCGCGCAGGTGCACTGCGTGCTTGCATCAGCACGGAAGGAAGATCATTTAAGTATTTAGCCAAATCGGAACGCTTGATTACGAAGTTATTGTCGCCCACTTTTTGCACTTCGGTCTTTTCGGGTTTGGGCCCAGCTGCCGGAGCCGCCCCTCCAAGATTGATCTTTGGACCTGTGGCCTTCATCTCAACATATTCGAGGCGTTCGGTGCTGAGATTGCGAATAAAGGCCTTCATACGCTCGACCTTTTCGAGTACGGCCATGTTGGGAATTTCTTGGCCAACACGATAGGAGACGATCTGGTTCTTGCCGCGCAATTCAATGGCGGCAATGGACTTTTCTGGATTGGAGTGCACCAAGGTGCCAATCAGGTTCAGTGGAAAGGCGGTCGGAATCGGTGGCAAATCTCTTTGTTGATTTGGCACGCCCTCTGCGGGCTTCAGGGGCTCTGGAATTTCGCCTTTAAAGTTGAACAGGTGCCGGTTCATAATCGACAGATACTGACCCTTGTCGATTTCAGGTTCAAAAATGGGCGGTTTCGGCGATGAGGGTGGTGCCTGGCTGGGAATCATCAGGTCACGAAAGTGCAATATGGCCAGATCGGCTGAGAAATAACTGAGCGTCATCAGGAATACATAAATGTAGATTCCCTCTAGTGGTGGCCTAGCTGAGATTTTCTTTTTGCCAGCATTCACAATTGCTTATCCTTCGCTTGACCTTATGGCCAAGGTTTTAAAAATTCTTATTTTATTCTAAGTAATAAAATCAACTTCGACTAGGACGAACTCGGTCGAGTCCTAAGACCTCTGTCGAGAAATCTTCAAATGCTTTGTTAGCAAATTCATTTTCAGAGCCAGAAAAGGCTTTGCCTCAACCTCTTCGCCATTTTTACAAAATTCCCCAAAAGAGCAAAAATCTAAGAAAAGGTTTGGCAGATTAGCCTGGTTTTCGTGCTGCTTTGGCCCATTTGATGGTCGAGGAGTGCGAGAGAGCTTTTTGGAGCATTCCGCCGCAAAAATTATTTGTCGAATTGAGGTTAGCGCTTGCCTCGGTTTTTTTTTTAAGCTTGAATCGGTGCACTCACGGCCTTGCGGAAATGCCTTCTGCGAGCCATAGGTGCACGGATGGAGGATTTTGTTATGGGGAATGCGACGATAAAGCTAACGATTGGCTTTGTGGTTTCTTTGGTGTTGGGGGCTGCAGCGGGCGCCACCGCACAGACTCGCTACGAAAAAGTAAAAAGCTTTATGACCGAACTGACTCAGCAGTACGCGGCCACCACTTCGCAGATTGACATCGGTCTCTCGGATTCGGGTGAAAGAATATTGGGTCTGCGCATCGGCAACGGGCCCGTGAAAAATCTATTGGTGGCCACTCATCATGGCAATGAGTACGGTTCGACAGAAGTTGCCAAGGCCTTTGCGGCAGATCTTGCTAAGGCACCAATAGATGGGCAAACCATTTATGTGATCCCTGTGCTCAACATAGCTGGCTACAACACCAATGATCGATACGAGCGCACCGCCGCTACTTCCCGCCGCTATGACCCCAATCGAAATTATCCAGGACCTTGTGGCACAGAAGGACCATTCACTTTAAAGTCCACTCAAGCGATTGCCGAGCTGATAGACAAAGAGAACGTTGTCAATTCGGCGACGCTCCACACGCACTATCCGGCGGTAGTGTACCCGTGGGGAATGTCCACTCATGACACCACGACTGGCTATGAAACAGAATTTATGCGTTTAGTGAACTTGGCGTCTCAGTTTAGCAAATACGCTACGGGGAACAGCACCGACGTGATCTATCCCGCCGATGGCACCTTTGAGGATTACGCCTATTGGAAGCATGGAATTTGGTCACTGCTTTATGAACTGGGCTACAGTCACAGCCCGACTCCCTCGGCGGTGGCGGAGTTGATTCGCGTGAATGTTCCAGGCCTGCGGCTGGTGTTTGAAAATTCGCCAAAGGTGCGCGCGCCTGATCATGAATTTAAAGGTCGCTGTGACAGAAATCTAAAGACTCTCGATCGGCATGACGAATAATTCCAATTCCACTTGATCCGTAGACCTTCGATGATCAATCAATTGGATTTGGTACAAGATAGGAGAAGTTGGGATGCTATACAAAAACTGGTTTGAAAAATCGCAAGGACAGGCCTCGCCTAAATTTGGATTTGGATTTGGATTTGCAAATGTCATATTTCTTGGTGCAGTCTTTGCGGCTACTTGTGCAGCTCCTTTTGCCGCGGTGGCGACCGATTCTGCCAAATTAAAATCAGCAGGGGTGACCACTTACAAGGTGATCAAAGCAAAATCTGAAAAATCGACTGCGAAGAATTCTTCTTACCAGATTGTCTACAGCATCAAGCCCGGCTTTCATTTCAATCCTGACGCTCCTGCGCAAATTATTGGAGCAAAGTTTCAGGCGCCGCCAGAGTCGATTGCAAAAGAGCAATTGATTTTTGCTGTCGCCGAGCAGCAGGCGGGCACTGGGCAGCAATCAGGTAGCTCCGTGAAAGCGCAGTACTATGTCTGCGATGATGACAACACCGTATGTGAGTCGCATGAGGACCAGTTGGATCTGGCAAATTACACGATCGCCGCATACTCTGCAAAGGCCACAGTGGCAAAGGCGGAACCGGTGAAGGTATCGGCCACTGCAGAAAGTGAATCGCCCTTTATTGTCGATGACCTCAATAGGGCTATCAAAGAGGCTCGTAAAAAAGACAAACTGGTTTTTGTTGAGTTCGGTGCCAGCTGGTGTCCCCCTTGCATGCGATTGGTGAGCGAGGTGTTTCCTGCTCCCGAGTTTTTGCTGGCGGCCACTCCCAACTATGTTTTGGCGAAGTTGGATGTTGATAAACCAAAAAATTATGCAGCCCTAAAAAAATACGCCATCCGAGCTTATCCTACTTTACTAATTCTTGATAAAAACGGAGAAGAGCTCCAGCGAGTCTTGGATTTTTTGCCCGCAGCTGCCCTGGCAAAAGTTTTGACGGACACGGCGACCGAGCGTCCTCAGAATCTGGCAAAGCTGCGCAAAGCCGCCAATGCTTTGGCGAAAGCAAAAGATGGTGCAAAAAACAATGGAATCGACAATACCAATACAAAGAACAGGCAAGCAGCCTTGCAGCTGGCAGAACACCATTTCAAATCCTTGCAGTATGGCGAAGCCAATAAGTACTATAAGCTCGCTGGCAGCAACTCCATAAGTGCCTTTCAGAGTCAGATCTATGCTTGGGAAGAAAAGCGTGACTCCTCCGAGGCAGCAGAGGGCCTCGCGGCTGCAGACAGAACCAAATATTCAGAGAGCTTGCAGGCGGCCATTGCGGCCTTTCCAGAGTCTTTTTACAGTTTGCAGTGGCGAATGAGCTTGGCGGAATTGCAAAATGAAGCAAAGCAACAGGGCGAATTTCAAAAAACTTTAGACGAAGCCTTGGCTCTGGCCAAGCGCTGGGTTCAAGAGCCAGAGCTGATCGCAAAGGCTCATGAGCAGGGTGAACTTCTCGAAATGCAAGGCTTGGTGATTCCCGAGGCCTACGCCGCCCAAGCGCAAATTTATGAAAGCTTAAAGCAAGAAGACAAAGCGACAGCGGCTTGGAATGCTGCCGTGGATGAAACTTTAAAGCTCGCTCCTGACGAAAACAATCCCAACCTTGTGATCTATTTGGTTGCGTATATGAAGAAAACCAAAGAGCTCACTGAAATTGAACCTTGGCTGGTGAAATTACAAAAGCGCTATCCCAAAGAGTTCACTTTTTACTATCGGCAGGCGCATCTGCTTTTTGATAAAAAGGAGTTTGCTCGGGCATTGCCCATTGCCACTCAGGCCTATGATCTTTCTTATGGCAGCAATCGCCTCTCAACAGGACTGCTGCTCAGCAAAGTTTACAAAGAGCAAGGGGATCTTAAGCAGGCCAAAAGTCTACTTAAAGAACTGATCTCTTCCCCAGTGGCCAAAGACAAAAAGAACGGTCGGTTGGCAAAGTCCTTGAGTAAATTTCAAGGCACCCTGGCCAAAGAGGGAGCCACTCACGCTAGCGGTGCTGAAAAGAAAACGTCAGATAAAAAAACTCAGTAAAAATGGCAGGTAGAAGCTCAGAGAAAAGACCAGCGAAGAAGCCAGCGAACCCGTCAGCAGAAAGCGGGGCCAGCCAAGGTCAGTTGGCCCCCTGGGGAATACATTGGTTTCGTCGTGATCTGCGCATCGCTGGAAATCCTGGGCTGCAATACAACTTCAAAGAGATGCAGGGCAGAACGCTCGGACTTTTTTGTTTTGACTCACAGTTTTTGCAACGGACTGATTTTTCGCACAATCGATTCGGTTTTTTTTTAGAGACTTTAAAAGAGCTTCAGTGTGAGCTTCAGTGTCGGGGTGGAGATCTTTGGGTGGTGGATGAGCAGGTCTTGCCATTCTTTGCCAAGGGCCGAGCAGGTGGCCTACCTCACCTTGTTACTTGGTGCCGAGACTACGAGCCATTTGCAAGACAGCGCGACTCCAGTGTCCAGGATTGGCTGAAGAAGGCAGGGGTGGCACACAAGGTCTTTCGTGATCATTTGATTTTTGAACCAGAAGAAATTGTTAAGGGCGCAAAAGTTGGTGAGTTTTATAAGGTGTTTTCACCTTTTGCAAAGAGGTGGTTGAATGCCATTCAAGAGCCGGATCATTTGGCGCGAATCACTGACCAAGATCGTGCCCGTCGCTATTTTTTGGATTTAGAAAAACAAATAGAAAAATCAGGAGGCACGCCCAAACAGATTTTCAAACTGCAGTGGTCGGAGGTTTTGCAGTCTGCAGGCTATGAAAAAGTGGATGCCTTGCAAAAGTTTCAAGATATCAATAAAAAAAGCGTGACCATCGCCCTTCCTGAAGCTGGCTTTGCGGCTGCTTATCGACGCCTTCAGAGCTTTGTCGATTGCGGACTTCCTGATTATTTTGATAAACGGGACCTTCCTGCAGAACGTGGCACCTCAGGCTTGTCGATATACTTAAAAAATGGCAGCCTGACGACTTCGCAGGTGTTGCATGCAGTGCTCTGGCGCCTCTCAGAGCAGCAAAAGAAGGGTGATCTGGCGACGGCACTGCGGAGCCTCAACTGGCAAGACTCCACGGGTCCGATGCAGTTTATCAAAGAGGTGATTTGGCGAGAATTCTACTATGCAATTCTGTTTCATCAACCAGAAGTGGAGAACTCGAGTTTTTTACCTCAGTATAGAAATCTAAAATGGGAAAACAATTCTGATTGGTTTGCTCTCTGGCAGAAGGGGCTAACAGGATTTCCGATTGTGGATGCGGGCATGCGCCAGCTAGCGCAGACAGGATGGATGCACAATCGTGTGCGAATGATTGTGGCCTCCTTTTTAACAAAGGACCTACTGATTGATTGGCGCTGGGGCGAAAATCATTTTATGAAGCTGCTCCTGGATGGCGATCTTGCTCCTAACAATGGTGGCTGGCAGTGGGCGGCCTCCACGGGCTGCGATCCTCAACCCTATTTTCGTATTTTCAACCCATGGCTGCAATCGCAAAAGTTTGACCCACAGGGGCTCTATATTAAAAAATACATTTCTGAGCTAGCATCAGCGCCAGAAAAACTTTTGCACGATCCAGATGGTGATCGCAGCCGCTTCGGCTACCCAGCACCCATTGTTGTCCATGGTCAGCAGCGCGCTCGCGCCCTGGCGCTCTTTAGCTCCCACATTTGAGAGCCGATATGCCCTGCTCTCTCCTTTCAAAACCTTGCTCCACTTCACGGGCAATATGCCTCGCGTTTTTTCTTTCTTTGACTCGTACTCGGTCACCGAACCGATTTAATTTTTCAAGCATGTGGTCAACGACTTCAGCCACAGCTACATAGAGATTTGAGTCAGCTTTCACTACGGTAATTCCGTTGTACCGGCCGCTAGAAACATGAAGCTTAACTTTGAAAAGGTCTGGGCCCGCCTGAGTTGGTGAATTTTCCATTTCTAAACTGACAAGCATTTTGCTTTCACCCAAGTCAGGAAATTTATCTGCCAAAAACTCAATTCTGTCCTGTACGGCTTCGCGAGCCATTTCTGATTTCTCTAAATTTTTAAACTTAATCTGAATCATATAAAACTCCCTTCGACTGTGTTAATTAACTCTTTCATCTTTTCGCACTCTGCTCCCTGGCAGACACTCGGCTTCTGCTCAAAACAAGCCACTTTTAAGTTCACCAAGTTATCTAGTGCTGGTCGCTCTAGCCAGGGCTGAACGGCTATGAGACTCTGAGCCTTACCCCAGCAGTTGATGGCTTGTAGCTTTGGCAGACTCTTCAGTTCGGTTTTCAAGTTTTCAACATGACCTAGAGCTGTTGGTGATTGAATAACCTGGCTTGCAGAGGATGCCACATAGTTGAAAGCTGAAACTCCAGCCCAAATCATCAAGGCTACCGTTATTAAAAACCCTACAATCCCGACCACTGCAAAGATCTTAACCTTTCGCATCAGCTTTGGTTCTGTTTTTAGCGTCTGTAAAATTTCAAAAAATACAATCCGTTTCATCCAAATCTCTCTTGAAGAACTTCATAGTGATAGGAGTCTTCTGTTTTTTCTAATTCTTTACCGTCATCTTCTACAATCGCTAGAATTGGGCGTCCTTTAGGAATTTCATTTCGTGAGGCAACAATGACTTCGCCGCCTTGGCTTAAAACCATTTGAGCCAAATCATCTAAGATATCATCGTCCTCGTGGTCGAGGTCAAACGGGTGTATGGCAAGCCCTCCAGACTTTTTGTCAATTTTCCCAAAGATGCTCAGTTCGTCTGACACGATGAGCTTTCTGACTCGTCCTTGAGCAACTGCCTTAGAAATCTGGAATATATTCTTGCGAGTTCTATTGCCCTCCTCAGCAAAGCGAAATTCCATCAAGGCTTTCTCAATAGCAGCTTTTGAATCCACTTTTAGTATTTTCCTAATTTTTGAATAAACCTCATTCACATTATGTTTACTAAAAAAATTTGCAGCAGGAGTCTTAACTGCATTCTTGTACTGCAGGCTCCGATTTAAGCGATCGACCAGTAGTTTTTCTCCAGCCACAAATAGTTTGGGCTTCGAAGTTTTTGTGAGTTGTGAAATCCACTCATTTAGCCAAGTGAATGTTTCATCCACTTTTAGCTTTCTTTGCTGAGATTCCTTAAGGCTTGTACAGTCACCCAATGCATTTTTATCTGTAAGTGATTCAGGGCGCAAAATAGAATCTACTAATTTAAGCGAATCCTGGCTTCCTTTATACAGATGAGCAGCATCCTTCTCCAAACCCAAAAATAAAAACTCTTGGTCAGCTTGAAGCCATCGAAGCAAGGGCTTCACATGATAGCTGGTGGCGACCTGGCATGTCATCTCAACATCAACAGGCACATTGAGGACTCTAAAGGAATCTTGGTTACGAAAGATTCCAATATTGCCTTTCATTTGCTTAAAAATTCTTGCATCTTTGAGTAGGGAATTGAGTGGTTCTAAGAATTTGTTTCTTTCATAAACCGACATAACTGGGTCTAGCCATTCATAGGCTTGGCCAATTGCTTCACGAAGCTGAGCCTTTAAGTCAATGAGCTTCCCTCGATTTACCAAGTAAACGGTCAAATGAACACCATCCGTTGATTCAAGTAAGGGTTTTAGAGTTGTCTTTTTTGAAGTCAACATAAGTCCTCCGAAGGTAATAAGTGAAAGCATTATGCTTTCACACCTACTACTTTACGGCGAAACCATAGATTGTTAAAATAGATAAAAAGTGTCTGTAGTACTGCTAAAATCTATACAGTAAATGTGTCCCTTAATTTTGAGGCGATCGGGTTCTCGATCCTCCTTTGAGCTGTTACCAAGAATAGCTCTTCATGCACACCTTGAAGTTGACCAATTTCAACCAGCTCACCACGTAGCATCTGACCCGTCACAGTATGAGTCGCAGTTGGAATTAAGCCTAGCTCACTAACAGCCATGAGCTTCTTTACTGATATGTCTTGGCTTTCAATAATTATATTGAGCTCAATTTTATTCACCTTTGCCCAATGGTCTAGGTCTTGGCGTAGGCGACTGTCGTATGTGGGTAGTATCATCGGCTCCCCAGAAATTGATTTAGGAAAGCCTTTTCTTAAAGCTTTAAATTTAGGTGCTCCGTAAAATGCCACATTCTTTTTAGTGATTGCTTTTGGGTAGAGTCCTTTGCCATCAGTACCCGTTGGCAGAAAATTTGTCACCATAAGGTCCATACGGTGAGCCGTAAGTTCTCTTAATAGTTCATCTGACTTTCCTTCAGAGAGGCTGATCTGACAGGGTGATATGCGAAATGCGTGTTTCACAAGCTGCAGGACAATTTGCTTGGGAACGCTATCTAAGGCTCCTAAGTGAAGTGACGGCTTTAGAGGTTTGAGTCTGTCGTGTAGAACCTCATACATTTCAGAGCCCATCTTAAAGATATTTTTTGAGTAATCTAGTGCCACTTTACCATGCTCCGTCAATACAAGTTTTTTGTGATGTCTTTCAAAGAGCTGAACACCAAGAGTATCTTCAAACTGTTTTAGCTGCGCAGAAAGGGTGGGCTGACCTAAACGCAGTTTTTCAGCAGCTTTTGAGACAGTTCCCTCTTCCGCAATCGTCTTGAAATAAAAAAGATGATGATAGTTAATCCACTGAATCATGCCTGTCCTCTATATCTATTGGTGTATTGTCACTAACGATATTAGTCAAAGATATAATAGATTTGATAGATACTGAGATTTCGACGATGTTAATGAAATCTTGGACACCGATTCTGAAGATTGAGAGAAGTTGCAAAGGGAATTGGCGCTTATGAACCTATCTCAAAATTCCTTTTAGTGGTGGAAACTTTGCCGGATCTAGGCCCATCGCGATGCGCTCACTCGTCGAAAAGGAATCTCCGAGAAGTGCTCCGTAGACGCGTTCCGGAGAAATGAAATCAAAAGCGGTGCTTTCAAGTTCGGCTTGATTGCTTGCAACAATATTTTGCGCATTGACGGGCAATCCCCAGAGGGTGCTAGCACCGGTCAAAGAGTTCGCCCTTGAAATCAGTCTTGAGCCGCCGATGCTTTGATTTCCTTTCACCGGGCCACCAGCCAGCAAAAACGAGTTTGATTGCGGGTTGTGGTCCTTTCCTTGTGAGGCATTGAGTGCTGGGGTGCGGGTAAAGTCAGTGACAACCGCAAATACAGTTGTATCGAACAAAGACTTTCCAGAATCCTTAAAGGGCGTGGCCTTAAAGGCATTGAATATTTGCGCCACGTGATTCCATGCATCTGTCTGAGAGCTCATCTGTGTAGAAAAATGATTGGCATGAGAATCTATCGTACCATTGACTGAGAGATTGATCTTTGCCTGAAAGGCCACAGAGCTCGCAAAAGCCGCCAGAATCATCCGTTCACTAACAGAAACTCCACTGAGGGCATTCTCAATTTGCAGTTGCCTAAAAGTAGAGAACAAGGTGGAGGTTTCTTGCCTTGCCTTACAGGATTCAATCAATGCCTCATCAAAAAATCCTCCACTTTGTCCGGGCAATTGCGAGCATATGAAATCAAGATTGATCGATTTACTCGAAAGAGCCACCAAATCAATGGGCGCCGTGATGCTGAATTTGTCTAGCATTCCGGTGTTGACGCCCCCTTGGACCAGCACGCCGCGACTTCCTAGCTTTTTTGTACCAAGAGTGAGCGGAAAGTCGGGCAGTCCGGCTCCTTTTGCCGAGGTCGCATAAACTAAGTTTGCACCATGATCAACATTCGTTTCATGCATGACAATGCCATTAACTGCAACGAGCGAATTGGCAAAAGGCACCAGTGCTTTGGCCGCTGGCCCAAAGGAAAGCCCTCCTGCCTGAATGATTTCATCGGGGCGATAGCCAAGAAAAAGATCCTTCTCACTGGGATTATTAGAAAAGGGTTCTAATCCTAGAGTGGAGTCCATGCCTCCGGAGACAACAATAAGAACAAAAAATCTCGGCACATCCGCCTCAAGCTGCGCCTTTGCAAACAGAGGGGATTTGACGATCGCGCTCCCGAGAAACAAATTTGCAGCACCCTTTAAAAAAGACCTTCGTTGCAGGATTGTATCCATTTTTCTATGCCTCTTCATTCTTAAAACCTCAAAATGTCTTTCATCAAAATCATGTATTTTGTAAAAGCCAATAGCGTCAGTATATTGCTATCATTTCTTATTGAACCAATGTTCATCGTGCCTGGTGGGCTCGTCTTGAACATAGTTACGAAATCAGAAAGCTGATCTTTAATCTGTTGCCCCTGAGTACCCAGTCCGCGATACTCCAAAACATCATCATCGCCCACCAGATAAAGCAGTTGATACGAAACCACCTCTTGCAGATCTGATTCGCTGATCTCTTCCAATCTGCAAGTTTTTAGCGACTCAAGAAAATATCCGTTGTTCTCCATATTGCAGAGAGAAGCGATCCGATCGCCCAATAGTTTCTTAACAAGATCAAAATTTAGAGTTACTCGATGGGAGCCAGGTGGAAAACTGGTGGATTGCATGAGAGCTCCGTACTCAGATTGCAATAGATCAGCTATCGTAATTGCATACCACTCGACAAAACTCATTCCTGGACGTATGTGAACTGGCTTGCCAGTGGCAGCGTTGCTGTCGCCCATGATGTATCTATTGAAATCATTAAATTGAAATGAAGCGCTTTCTTTGGATTCTAAAGGGAAGCTGGCTTTGAGCATTTCCATGAGAACAGGTGGGGAGGGATATCTGGACCAGGTTTTCTCAAACGAAATGTCAAACAGAAATCCTGGTGCTGGTTTTGCGATAGCCGAAAATCCGATAAAAAGAGACGCAACAGTGGCGCAGGCTTTCATCGCCACACAATTACAAATTTTGATGCTCATTTGCCGTTCCTTTCTTAAAGTTCTGGAAGCCACAACTGGCCATTTTCATCTTGAGCGCCTTTGTTCAGCCAGCTCTTCACGGCTTGTAAGTCCGCCTCAGGCCATTTTTGCCAATTTGCCGGCATTTTTCCTTTTTCGCCAGGAGCGCGACTCACCCGTTCCCGCATTTTCGTCAACCAACCAATGATTTCTGCATCACTCAGATTGCTCGAAAATATTTTAGAAAACTGTGGGGGTACAACATTAAACATATAGGGATCATCACTATGGCATGAATCACAAGTTTTTAAATGTTCCCTGACTTTAACGAAGGAGTCTTCGAGGCCTTGCTCGGGCTCTTCATAAAACTCGGGTTGGTTCACGAGGTGAGCGATATAGTCTTTTGTTCTGCGGCCGAGACGATTGAAATCATCCACCAATTCTTGTTCTCGCTTTTCAGATAGAGGAACATCGGTGCCAATGAATTGATTCCAAAACCAACGCACCTGGCAGCGCGCATACTCTGGCTGCTTGACGATTTCGCGAGCCAGACCACCAATACCGATCACGTTCTCTTGCAAGTCGCCACTTGAGCGGCGGATCACGAGACTTCCAGCAGCGGGGAAAGGGCTCAAGACATAACCAGTGCCCTGGAGTGTTCGTCCCATTGGGTCCAACTTGCTGTGGCAACCCACACATGAGGCTTGTGTACCGTGTGGATCGGCAATGGCTTTTTCTAGATCCTCCTCGGTCACGCTCTCATGCTGTGCCAAAAGGTATTTTAGGTAGCGGTTCTTTTTGTCTGGTTCTTCAGGAATCACGGGAAACATGGGATCACAGAGAAAGATCCGATACACCTGGGAGGCTCGCCCGCGATTTTTATTTACGTCTGTTGTCGAAAATCTCCGAAAGAATCTCGGTGTGCTCAGGAGGCCAGCGACTCGAGGGTCCTTGGCTGAAAAATACAGGCGCGTGGGGGCAATTTTTGCGTCATAGTCAATTTGCCGTCTCGCTAAAAGTTTTCCTTCTCTCGGCAAATTTGGGCGAAGGAGCGAAAAGAAATCAAAGTCAGAAAAGGGATTGGCTCTAAATGAGAAATTGGCTTGTTGGGGTTCCAAATGATATGTGGTCCCAGTCAGGAGTTTGTCCCAACTTTGATTCTTGCTGAATACCTCTGCTACGAGTCGTGTAAATGGATCTTCTATATGTTTTTCTTCGAAGGCTCCGCTGGTATAGAGAGTTTCGGGGCCGAAAAAGGTTCTCAATTTGAACTGTTCCAATTGCCAGTAGACCATTGATTGACTTAACAAATTGGAATCTAAAAATTCCTGAGTTTTGTTTCTCAAATAGGCCTTCTGATCACCTGGTTGAACATCACGCAGGCTCATTTTTTCTTCAATGCTCAAAGGGCGACTTCGAACCGATTTCGCCAGTTTGTCCATTTTGACGGAGAATGGCATTTCCGCTGCAAAGCCAGAAACAGAAGAGAGGCCAAATGCAATAAGAAAAAGAATGCTATTTACTGTCATTGATTCGTTTCCTATTCAAGATATTCAATCTTCAAAAATGTTTGTAGTATGGACTCTTCTAAGGTCCCAAAGCTCGAAGGGGCCTTGAGGTGATCCTTGCTAACAATAATCAACTTCGATTCTATAGCTTCTGTTTCTGCTATGGCCTTTTGAAAGACTGGCGAAACGCCGCCACGAATGCCCACCTGGCAAATCTCAAAAGTCTTTGGATCTTTGTATAGTGTTGCTGAGGAGCTGTCCTGACCAAACAGCGCAATCGCCAAAGGTGCACCCGCAGCAAACCCATTTACACAAAGACCACCGTCACAGGCTGTCATCTTTAAATCCACAAATGAATACTGAATTCGATTTTCATTAACGCCAGTTTCAGGATTGGTTCCCATCTCCTCAACGGCCCAGTTGAGAAAATTCATCTGCTTGGGCAATTCAGATCTTCCTCCAAATGCAGCGTAGTCTTCACATGCAAGGCGATGTGGCTTCATGTCTCCAATCAGCTCAGAAGGCAACTCAGTGTTTAACGAATTGAGGAAATATATAAAGATGACATCGCTGCCACCTAAATCTTTGCGGTACTTTAATTTCGTGCCAATCTTTTCGGACTCAGGGTGCTTTGTCCATAAAAACTCAACCGTATATAACTTTATAGATGCAGAATATTCACATAAAGTGTGTTGCGACTCAGAACAGGTTGATTGAAACACTTCAACTGGAGCGGAAACGTCGTCTATAAACTGAAGTGTATTGCGCAGTACTTGATCTGACAACTCGACCTCGAATTTGAGTTGTC
>CAYMBJ010000029.1:0-46349 GCA_964388665.1 uncultured Pseudobdellovibrionaceae bacterium
TCTAGTTTTGGCATTACGCAATTAGATATAAATAATTAATATTACAGTGTACTAGAGTGCAAAAAAGGGTTCAAAAGTGAGCGAATTGGAGTGGTGAGGGCCCAAAAAAGAAGGCAAGCTTTGCATGGGTGGAATCATTGCGTAGATGCCGAAGGGCCAAGTGTTGGTGATGAGTTTTTTAGGGGGCGTCATGCGAAAGTCCTCTTTGCTATAGCCGTAGACAAGAAACTCCCGTTGCGGGCACAGGTGATAGCAGTGCCAAATTAGACACTCAAACACATCTGGGGTCAGGCATGACACATAGGTCATTTGCCGAAAGTTCAGATAGTTTCGATCTTGCGAATCGGAAATGGTGAGCGGTCGAGCTCGGTTGATCAAATGGAGCAGCGTGAGCAAATTGCGAAAATTGGTGGCTTGTGAATTGAGTTTGAGAGCGTCATACTGTGCGACCCCGTTGGGTGACCAGAGCGCGCATGCACCGACAATTTCGTCTTTCGCATTGACCAAAGTCACCACATCGTCTCGATGCAGGTTGGGCCAGGCGGCGAATGCCTGATCAATCATGGAGTCGTTGTAGAGAGTGTTAAAATCCCGCTGGGCAAATGTTCGCAAATAATACTCATGCAGCTTGGAGTCTGAAATTTGCGATCCCAATTTTATCTTTAAATGTGGCAGAGGATTTTTCATACGTGGCCATTTGCCATGGATGCTCACCAAATTCCACTTCGAAAAGAGCACATAGCGTGGAATCGGCTTGTCTATTGAGCGATTTCTCACAAAAGAATTCAGTGCCAACATTTCGTAATCAGAGATGCAGGTAAAAAAGTGATCTAATTTCTCTTCTTCTTGAATTCTCTGCAGCGTTGGCAAAAAGAAAGAGGTCCAGCCGAGAATGGCCTCACGGGTTTGGCGAATGCGCAGGTCTCTGGCAAAAGCAATGCGTTTGAGATGGCTGTCCAAAATGCAGTCCACAATAACGAAAGAGACCATGCCTTCGATTTCGCCGACGCGGTTTTCAAATATAAAAATCCGCGACGTGCGACCTTGTGGGCCGTAAATTTCATTCATCGGGCGGTAGCGCCTCTGCAAAGTCTCGATTGGTCCCGAATTAGAAAAAGAAGCGTAAAATGAATTGAGCGTATGAAAGTCGGCCTCTGTGGCCTCTCTAAGTTTCATGACTGATCCAAATGACGTCAGTGACACCCTCTTGATGATTGCAGTAGCGAGCCAGAACAAAAAAATAGTCAGAGAGCCGATTCAAATACACTCTCTCCTGGGGGTGGAGGGTCTCTGCAACGAAGGCGCGTACGGCAGCGCGCTCGGCTCGACGGCAAACGGTTCTGCAAATATGTGCAATGGCAGCGGCTTCGATTCCGCCCGGAAGAATGAAACTCCTGAGGGGCGCGAGTTCATTTTCCATTTTATCTATTTCCGTTTCTAGGTCTAGCAGTGCCTGAGCTGGCAGAGCCGGTAGCTTTCCTAAAACACTTGCCTGGGCGCAGGCAAAGCGGCTGCCAATAATAAAAAGGCAGTTCTGTACGTTCTGTAGCAGGGTGGGGCTTTTTTTGCCCATTTTCGTGCGTAGCAATCCTACAAATGAATTGAGTTCATCAAGTTCACCGTAGGCAGCGACCTGGTCGTTGTCTTTGATCACCTTTGAGCCATCCACAAGGCTTGTGGAACCAGAGTCACCCACTTTGGTATAGATTTTGGCTTTCTTGGTGGTGGCTTGCATGGATCTTTTGTCATCTGGCATCGAGTCAGTTTAAAAACTCGCGGTTAAATGTCAAGAAGCAGCTTTCGAAAGGCATAATTCTGCTGGAGGAGAGCGGATTCATTTTGATCATTAGGCTCAATGGCAGTAATCTGTTAACGAAAAAGTTAAAATTGAGGCGAGCTGCTGAACGCCTCGAATCTCGTAAATATATATTTGCATCTGAGGAGCCGAGTGAGTCGCGATCAAGTCCCTTCATTATCAAGTTTGCCCCTGCTCTTTAGTGTGCCTCATGCTGGGGAAAAGATTCCTGATATCGCAAAATTTTTAGAGTCACTTCCAGAACCGATATTGATGGGTGATGTGGATCGCTACGTTGATCAGCTCTATGCTCCGGTCTTGAAAGCCTTGGGGCACGCGCCCATTCTCACCGAGTGGCACCGATATGCCGTGGATCTCAATCGCGTGCCGACAGACACAGACGTGGATTCACTCGAGTCGAGTCCCAATGCGTCGGGCAGGTTCTCGAGAGGTTTTCATTGGTCACGCACGACTCATCGCGATGCTTTGATGGCACGACCCTATACGCAAAAGGAACATCAGGCTTTGACCCAGCTCATCTATGAGCCCTTTCATCGTGAATTGCAGCAAAAGGCGCAAAAGATTTTGCAAGAGCAACAAATTCTATTGCACCTGGATCTGCACTCCATGCCGTCGGTAGGCACGGTTGAGCATCGAGATCCTGGCGAGATGCGCGCTGATATTGTCATCAGTGATTCACATGGAAAAAGTGCTCACCCACTGTTTCGCAACTTAGTGATTGTGTCCTATGTGATCGCAGGATTTAAGGTGGCCTACAATTGGCCTTATTATGGCGGTCGCATCACCGAGCAGTACGGTCATCCCCACAAAGGTCACCACACCTTGCAGGTGGAGCTCAATCGCAGCCTCTATATGGACGAGGCGACCAAGGCTAAGCTGGATAGCTTTGCGCAGATGCAAAACAAACTACAGACGGCTGTAATGAATATCGCTAGGAATTTGTCAAAGACAATCGCTTGCATTCGCGCCGAAGCCAATCATGAGGCGGATAAAGAGGCGCTTGGAGAGACGCATGGCTAATCAAGATATCAGTCCCTCTAAAAAAATCGTGCGTCGCTTGGCATCGCTCAAACTTGCAGTGGTGGTGATATTGTGGTTGGGAATCATCATTGCCTGGGGCACCATAGTCGAATCAAAATACGATGCCCTCACTGCAAAAAAAACTGTTTACGATACATTTTGGATGTACTCCGTTATGGGCTTGCTGGCAGTGGTGTTGATTGCGGTGATGGTCGATCGCTGGCCATGGAAGCGACGCCATTTGCCATTCATTTTAGCTCATATCGGAATCTTGGTGCTGCTGGTGGGGTCGGTGTTGACGCTCAAATACGGAATTGATGGGTCGATGCGCATCGATATCGGTGGCAGCTCTCGCTACGTGAATTTGCCCGAGACCGAAGTGAGTGTGTTTACTTCGTTTGATGGCGCTTCGTATACTAAGTTGATCGGTCAAGAGGTGGACTTTTATTCGAAGCCGCCCACCAAAGAAGACCCCATTCGCATTCCTCTGGATGAGGGCGAGCTGGTGGTTGATGATTTTTATAAATACGCATTGGCCAACCGCTTGGTGGTGGGATCAGTTGAACCTAAGCGCGGCAGTGGCCTGCGTTTTCAGATGACCAATGGGCGAGCCAATGTGATCGAGTGGCTGGTGCAGCGACGTCCCGGCGAAATTGTGCGGCACGATTTCGGACCGGCGCGAGTCAGCTTTGGTAGCATTCCAATTTTGGGTCAGGGACGAAACGAAATCTACTTGCAGCAAGACCCCAAAAATCCAGGTGAAATCGAATATGCACTTTTTAACAATAAGGCCATAGATGCATTTAAAAAGGGTCGCCTCAAAGAGGGGGAGACCTTACAGACGGGGTGGATGGGGCTCGAGTTCAGAGTTCTACGATTTTTGCCGCTCGCAGAAGAGAAGTGGCAAATCGAAAAGAAAGATCGTCCAACTCCAGAAGTCACAACATCGGCACTCAAAGTGAAGTTCATACATAAAGATCAAGTCACTGAGCATTGGGTTCTGTTGAATGATGTCGTTAAGTTCTTTACAGACAAAGCGGTCTATTTATTTGCCTATGCCAATCTTCGCAAAGATCTGCCCTTTAAGGTGGTGCTAAAGGACTTCAAAGTGACCCGCTATCAGGGCTCTATGAAGGCCAAAGAGTACGAGAGTCTTGTGAGCGTGCCGGCTCAGTCAACTAGCGGTGATGCAGAAGCTGCTGACTCTGGGGTGCGCGGTGGCGAGGCGGAGCGCGAAGTGCTGATATCAATGAATGAACCGATGAAGCATGGCGGGTTGACCTTTTATCAGGCGAGCTTTCAAGATGGACCCACTGGTGAGCCGGTGGCCAGCATTCTCAGCGTCAATTTTGATCCGGGTCGTTGGTGGAAGTATTTAGGCTCTCTCATTATGGTGGTTGGCATCATTATGCTCTTTTATTTTAAACAAAAGGCAAGGAAAACAGAATGACTATTTTGCAAAGGCGCCTGTCCTCGTTTCTCTTAATGAGCTTCACTCTGAGCTCAATGCTTGTTGCTACCTTTTCGCTTGCGGCCGTTTTTTCAAACGCTGCTCAGGCCGCCGTCGGTGAGAAAATAAAATATTTGCCAGTTCAAGATGGTGGGCGCCTCAAGCCCTACGACACTTTTGCGCGGGAAACCCTAAAGCTCATTTACGGCAAGGACACCTACGAGGGAAAGCCCGCAACCGAGGTGATCTTCACCTGGATGCTGAGCCCCGAGGCGTGGCAGCAAAAGCCCATTTTTGAAGTGCGCAATCGCGAGGTGCTCAAGGGGCTTGCGCTGGAAGAGAAGCGCTACTTCACTGGAGAAGAAGTTTTTGGCTCAGACCGATTTGTGCTGCTGCGCCAAGAGCTTCAAGCCAAGCGCGAATCCAAAGAAAAGCTGACGCCTTATTTTCAAGCTTTGCAGAGAATTGAAAATCAGTTTTTTATTTTTCAAGAGGTGGCTTCTGGCCGCATGCTCAGAGTGATGCCGCCAGCGGAGGGCACGCAGTGGCTCAGTGTTGCGGAATTGACGGGCGAGGCTCAGGAAGAATTTGTAAAGTTGTCCAAGGCCTTTGTTAATGTTCTCGGTGCTCAGACCGACGCCAGTCGAGATTTGGCAACGGTAAAAGCGGAATTGGACACATCTGTCGATAATTTTATGCAGATGGCGCAAAAGGCCAACCCTGAGGCCTATGCTAAGGAAACCAAGATCAGGGCCGAAGTTCATTACAATCAGTTTCATCCGTTTCGTTGGGCTTACATCATTTATGCGATTGCCACTTTCTTGATGCTGCTGGGCTGGAGCACGGCACGCAATCAGGTTTTTAAGGCGGGCTTTGCTATCGCTGTTCTAGGGTTTTTGCTCCACACCTATGGCTTCGGTCTGCGCATATTTCTTACAGAACGTCCCCCTGTCTCTAATATGTATGAGACAGTGGTGTGGGTCTCTTGGGGAGCTATGATTTTTGGCGCTGTACTGGAAGCCATTTATAAATTTCGCTTTGTCATTGCTGCCGCCACTCTGGTGGCTTCGTTTTCTTTGATCGTTGCCGACACGGCGCCAATTGTGTTGGATCCATCGATTGCGCCGTTGGAGGCCGTACTGCGCAGCAACTATTGGTTGATCATTCACGTGATGCCCATCACGGTGAGCTATGCCGCCTTTTTCTTGGCCTTTGCCCTCGGGGACATTGGTTTAATTTATTATTTACGCGGCGAAGAGAAACATAAGAAAACCATCAAAGATCTGAGTCAGGCCATTTATCGCTCCATGCAAATTGGTGTGGTGTTTTTGGCGCCTGGAATTATCCTGGGAGGAATTTGGGCAGACTATTCGTGGGGGCGTTTTTGGGGCTGGGACCCAAAAGAAACTTGGGCGTTGATTGCACTGTTGGGTTATTTGGCAGTGATGCACGGGCGCTTAGGGGGCTTCATTCGCGACTTCGGCATGATCGCCACAGGCGTTGTCAGTTTCTCGTTGGTGATCATGGCCTGGTACGGGGTCAATTTTGTGCTTGGCGCGGGGTTGCACTCTTACGGCTTCGGTGCTGGCGGGCTTGAATATGTAGCAGGATTTATCCTTTTTCATTTTCTGTTTGTTGGCTATACATACTCGGTCTACTCCCGCCGGCGCAAGACGCTGAAAACATCTGCAAAGTAGGGGAGGGTGTTTTCGATACGGGCAATTGATTTTTTGTTTGTGTAACAATTGAGCAAGAGTATTCCCATTAAATTTTTTTTTTTGATTTATCAATATCTTTGCAAAAAGAAAGTTGCCAAGCTTTGGTTTTTTAGAGTTAATTACTTCTGAAAATCATACAAAAAGTTTGAGTACATTTTGAGAATCAAAAAAAGGAATACTATGCGCCCAATTGGTTCCAGGCAGATGACAGGCGCGTTGGGAAATCAACCTCAGCGACTCATCATATGTCTTTCCCTAATTTTTTTGGCAACCTTAGCCCTCACACTCTCCTCCTGCAAGTTTCAGCCTGGAATAGGGTACAACCAAGGCTATGCGCCGGAGCAGCCGATCGCCTTTGATCACTCCTTGCATGCGGGAACTCACAAGATTCAATGTCAATACTGCCATAATCAGGTGGAGAAATCGACTCACTCCAATATTCCGGCCATTCAGACTTGCATGAACTGTCATATGCAAGTCGCTACTGACAAACCTGAAATTCAAAAACTTGCGGATGCCTACAACAAAGGTGAAAGCGTTGCCTGGGTGAAGGTTCACATGCTGCCTGAGCACGTCAAGTTCAATCACTCGGCCCATCTCTTGCGCGGCGTGAATTGTCAAACCTGCCATGGACCCATTGAAACCATGAGTCGCGTATCGCAACATTCAGATCTGTCCATGGGTTGGTGTATAAACTGTCATCGTCAACCTGAAAACAATGCTCCCATCAATTGTTCAACTTGCCACCACTAGCTTTAGAATTGGATTGGAATCAGTAAATATGGAACACACTCACGACGATCACAAAGAGCCAAAAAAACAGAAGATCGAAAGAGATCATCGCTACTGGATGAGCCTCGAGCATTACGAGCAAGATCCAGAGTTTATGGCCAAAGCCGAGCAAGAATTCGCCTCCTCACCACTGCGTGAGGAAAAGGAGGAGGGCTGGGCTCGCCGCGAATTCATGAAGCTTATGGGGGCCTCTGTTGCCCTAACAACAGCCAGCTGCATTCGTCGACCCGTACAGAAAATAGTTCCCTACAACAAGCAGCCAGAAGATGTGACTTTTGGCGTTTACAATCACTATACAAGCACAGTTCGAGATGGCCTTGAATCCGTCGGCGTTTTGGTGCGAACCCGAGACGGGCGTCCCCTTAAAATCGAGGGAAATCCTGACAATCCACTTCAAATGGGCGCGACAACAGCCCGTGTGCAGGCTTCCATCCTCAGCCTCTATGATCCAGACCGTTTGCGAGGGCCACGCAAGAATCTTTTTAATGAAAAGCGATCCAATAAAGACACCATCAGCGTCAGCTGGGATGGTGCCGACTCCACTCTGGTGGAGCAGCTAAAAAAGGGCGACGTCGCTCTGCTCACGGGGTCCACTGATTCGCTAACTCTCAAAACAGCATTGAAGGATTTTTGTGAGGGTTTCAAAGCCAAGCACTTTGTCTTTGATCCCATTGGCTACCAAGACATTTTAGATGGCCAAAAGGAAAGCTTTGGTAATGAATCGCTACCCTACTACTCCTTGGAAAAAGCTAAAGTTATCGTTTCCATCGATGCCGACTTCTTAGGAAGCTGGATGATGCCAGGCACTCACAGCAAACAGTTTGGCCGTGGTCGAAAAGACATAAAGAATATGTCGCGCTTGGTGGTGTTTGACTCAAATTACTCACTCACTGGAGCCAATGCGGACATTCGCTATCGAATCAAACCTTCGCAGCAACTGCCGATTGCTTTGGCGCTCATTACAGAGTTGGGCGGCGAATTGCCGGCATCGCTGAAGTCGGCAGCGAATCAGGCGATTCAGTCCAATGAAGGCACCTTCTCGCGCGAGGACATCAAGTCATTGGCAAAAACTTTAACAGAAAATCGCGGCGAAGCGGTGGTTCTCTCGGGCGGAACCGTGACTCAGACTGAAAATGCAGCTTCATTGCAGATTGCTGTGAACTACTTGAATCATCTGATTGGTGCTGTTGGTAAAACCGTTTTTCCTGGTGCCATGGGCGTGAATCTTGGCTCCGAGGGCAGCTTGGGTGAGTTGATCGCTGGCTGCACGGAAGGAAAATACAAAACTCTGATCATTCATGGTACGAATCCTATGTATGCTCTGCCGCATGCGGATTGGGCTACTATATTAAAGCCAGTCGAGATGATTGTTACCACATCAACAATCATGGATGAGGTGGCAGACCACTCTCATTTGATTCTACCGGCCAGTCACCCTTGTGAAACTTGGAGTGATGCGGAGCCCGTTGCTGGTTTGCACTTTCTGCATCAGCCGACCATCCGTGAAATGTATGACACGCGCTCGATTGTGCTCTCGTTGATGTCATGGTGCTACATCGCCAAAGTGGGCCCGAGTCGAATTCAGAGTGATGACATCGATACAGATTACAAATACCAGCGCCTCATTTGGAAAGACTCCATCTATTCACGAATGGGTGGCGGTCTGGGTTTCGAAGACTTTTGGAGCCAGGCACTGCAAAAGGGCTATGTAGGTCAGGTGGATCCGCGCAGCAGCAGCAGTTTTTCTGACTCATCAGTTTCGAAAATCAAAATGAGTGAGCCATCGACTGCAAGTGGGGGCTTTGAACTCGTTCTCTATCCCACGGTGCAAATGGGCGATGGACAAAACACCAACAACTCTTGGTTGTGGGAATTGCCAGATCCGGTCACCAAAATTGTATGGGACAATTACGTATCCCTCTCTCCAGCTAAAGCAAAGCAGATGAATCTCCAAGAGGGCAGTGTTGCTGAAATTCAGGTGGCTGCGATCAAGATGAAGTTGCCTGTACACATTCAACCCGGATTGCACGATGGTGTTGCCGCAGTGGCTATAGGTTATGGTCGAGAAAAGGGCGGTCGAATCGCATCTGGCCAAGGCAAGAATGCCTACGCAATGGTGGGTTGGCAAGAGCGCCCCGTGATGTCAGGTGCGGCGGTGACGGTCACAGCCGTTGCGGGCGAAAAAAATGAATTGGCCAATGTCCAGGGGCATCACTCGATGGAAGGTCGACAGATTGTCGTTGAAGCCACTGTTGCTGAGTACAGCAAGAATCCTGGCGCGAATATTCAAAAGCACAAGATTTGGAATCTTTGGCCAGGGCACGCTTACAATGGTCACAAGTGGGCCATGTCGGTGGATCTCAATTCCTGCACGGGCTGCTCGGCCTGCACAGTGGCCTGTCAGTCAGAAAACAACATTCCGGTTGTTGGCAAAAAATATGTCATTCAAGGTCGTGAGATGCATTGGATCCGGGTGGATCGCTACTATACTGGCAGTCCTGAAAATGCCGAGACAGTGTTTCAACCGGTCATGTGTCAGCACTGTGACAATGCCCCTTGCGAAACCGTCTGTCCGATCTTGGCCACCACACACGGCGATGAAGGCACCAATGATATGACCTACAATCGTTGTGTTGGAACTCGATACTGTTCCAACAACTGTCCTTACAAAGTGCGCCGCTTTAACTATTTCAACTTTACAGGAAAGACTGAAAAGCCTTTAACTTTGGCGTACAACCCTGATGTGACCGTACGCTCTCGCGGGGTTATGGAAAAATGCACGTTCTGTATTCAGAGGATCAAAGCCGGCAAAAACAAAGCGAAGCTTGCCGGCGTGCCTTTAAAAGATGGTGACATCAAGACGGCCTGTCAGACGGCTTGTCCGACAGAGGCCATTGTTTTTGGCGACATGAACGATCCTGAATCCAAAGTGGCACAGGTATTTAAAGCCGAACCGCGCGCCTATGCTCTTCTCGAAGAATGGCATGCCGCACCTTCAGTTCGTTACCTTTCTAAGATTCGAAACAATGGCAAAGAGACCATGGCCCGTGACGGCAATGAGGCTCCAGGTAAGCAGGGTGAACACTCATGATGAAACGCAATCAGCTAGTTCTTGGTAATAAGACTCTTAAAGATATCACTGACGATATTTGCGCCCCGGTTGAGCGCTTTCCCTCTAAGGGATGGGTGGCCATGTTCTTGGGAGCGAAGTCACTTTTGATTTTTTATGTGGTGGTTTTGGCGATCGTGATTGCCACAGGTATTGGACTTTTGGGTGTTAACAATCCCAATGGCTGGGGCACGATGATCATCACCTTCGTGTTTTGGATTGGTATCGGTCATGCCGGCACCTTGATTTCGGCGATTTTGTTTTTGTTTCGTCAAAAGTGGCGAACTTCGGTGGCGCGAACCGCTGAGGCCATGACCGTGTTTGCGGTGATGACAGCGGGGCTCTTTCCGCTCTTGCACACTGGCCGACCCTGGTTGGACTTTTGGCTCTTTCCCTACCCAAATCAGCGCGGACCATTGTGGGTGAACTTTCGTTCGCCACTCTTGTGGGACGTTTTTGCGGTGTCCACCTATGCCACGGTTTCTATGGTTTTTTGGTACATCGGCATGGTTCCTGACTTTGCAACCATCAAGGATCGAGCCAAAAATAAATTTCGCCGCAAGATTTATGGCGCTCTTTCTTTGGGCTGGCGTGGGACGACTCGCAACTGGAGTCACTACGAAATGCTCTACTTACTCTTGGCGGGTCTGTCGACACCTCTGGTGCTTTCGGTTCACACGATCGTATCCTTTGACTTTGCTGTGGCGCAGTTGCCTGGCTGGCACACCACCATCTTTCCGCCCTACTTTGTGGCGGGCGCGATCTTCTCTGGATTTGCGATGGTGATCACGCTGATGACCTTGGTGCGGTTGGGATTTCCTGAATTCAAGAGCTACATCACCATAGATCACATGGAAGTCATGAACAAGATCATCATGGCAACAGGCCTGATGGTGGGTTACGCCTACGCCGCAGAATTTTTTATCGCATGGTACTCAGGCAATCAATACGAGCGCTTTGTTTTTATCAATCGTGCCTTTGGACCTTATGGATGGTCGTATTGGATCATGGTCTCTTGCAATGTTTTGATACCGCAGTTGTTTTGGGTGAAGTCTTTCCGTCGCAGCATTCCGATCATGTTTGTGGTTTCTATATTCGTCAATATCGGCATGTGGTTTGAGCGATTTGTTATCACCATCACATCTCTTCATCATGACTTCTTGCCGGCCAATTGGGGCAACTATGCGTGGAGTATGTTTGATACCGGCGTCCTCGTGGGCAGCTTTGGAATGTTTTTAACTTTATTTTTGCTGTACTTGCGATTGTTTCCAGCGATTTCAATTGCAGAGGTGAAACCAGTGCTGCCAGTGGGACGAGAAACTTCACATCACTAGAAAGAGAATATGATGACGACGGCAAATTGCAGATGTTTTGGGGGAGTTCATGGCTAAGCGCGTGGGTGGAATTGCAGGAATTTTTTTAGACGAGCACAAAGTCTTGGAAGCGGCTCGGCAGACGAGAGCATTAGGATGCACCAAGTTTGATGCCATCACACCATTTCCCGTGCATGGAATGGAAGAGGCTGTGGGAGTGAAACGCTCGTCGATTCCTTACGTGACTTTTATCGCGGCATTGGTGGGATTGGCTTCAGGTTTGGCGCTGACCATCTGGACAAGTGCCGTGGATTGGCCAATCAATGTAGGTGGCAAGCCCTTTATCTCGCTCCCTGCATTTATTCCCATCTGTTTTGAGTTGACCATTTTGTTTGCGGCCCTTTCGAGTGTTGTGGCGCTTTTTTATCACTGCAATATGCCGCAAATCGACCCACCAAATATTGACCCCGATTTGACCTCGCATAAATTTGCGATATTTGTTCCAGAAAATGATTCGTTTTTTGACGTGGCCAAAATCGAAAAGCTCTTTCGAGACCAAGGTGCGGTGGACGTAAAAAAAGTTCATGAGTTTTAGAGTGGAGTTCAAAGTGAAGGCATTACTTTCTTATTTTGCGATTGCAGGTTTAACCCTTTCTTTGGGCGCAAGTCTTGGCTGTACAAAAGATCCATCGCAACCCAATGTGGAGCTGATTCAAGACATGATGGAGCAGCCAGCTGTGATGTCTCAAGAGTGGGATTCGGAAAATCCTACAAAACCCACAGCATTGGTTCCACCTGAGCACACAGCACCCCAAGGTTTCACACCCTATCCGTACGGAAACAATGTCGAGGCGGCAGCGCGGGAGCTGAAGAATCCTTTTGCCGGCAGTGAAGATGTCGAAGTGCTTATGGTTGGCCAGAGAAATTACGAAACTCATTGTCAGGTCTGTCACGGCCAAACCATGGCCGGTGGTGACAGCACTTCTGTTGCTCAGAAGATGAATTTAAAGCCGCCCAGTCTCTTGAGTGATAAAGTCAAAAACTGGGAAGATGGGCGACTCTATCATGTTATCACAATGGGTCAGGGACTTATGGGTCCCTACGCTAGTCACATTCCGCAACAATATCGATGGCAAGTGGTGCAGTACATTCGCCATATGCAGAAGAAATAAGGAAAACCGCAATGGCACAAGGACATTCACATACAAAGCTTCACCTCGGTAAATTTGTCACGTCACCGGGATTAAAAACACTGATCTATTTATTGATTCTCATTGGTGTGGCCTGTTTTGGGGCTGCTCTTTACATGGCTCCCACCAGAGCCTGGACTTCTTTTTTAGTGGCCTTCTTCTTTTTTACCTGTTTGGGAATCGGCGGACTGTTTTTTGTCGCCATCAATCACGTTTCAAAGGCAGGATGGAGTGTAACAGTTCGCCGCCTCTCTGAAGCACTGACGTCATTTTTGCCGGCAGTGGCTGTGGCTGCCGTGATCCTTTTTTTGGGAGCTAAGCACATTTGGATTTGGGCGGACTCAGCAAAGATGGAAGCGGATCATCATCTTCACTTGAAAGCGGCCTATTTGAATTTACCGTTTTTTGCCATCAGACTTTTCATATTCATCGGCGGCGCACTTCTGTTTAAAAATTGGATTGTTGGCGGATCGATTAAGCAGGATCAGTCTGGCGACGAATCCTACACTCACAAGAACGTAGGTTATTCGATTGCCTTCATTCTTTTCTTTGCATTGGCCTTTACATTTTTTTCGATGGATCTTTTGATGTCGCTACTGCCCACCTGGTATTCGACGATATTTGGAATTTATTGTTTCTCTGGAATGTTTCAATCAACTCTTGCTGTTTTGTGCATCCTGATTATTTGGCTGAGAAAGAGCAATCTTGTGGCCGGTTACATCACCGAAGAGCATCAGCACGATGTGGCCAAATTCCTAAAGGGCTTCACTGTCTTTTGGGCTTACATCGCATTTTCGCAGTTCATGTTGATTTGGTACGCCAATATTCCAGAAGAAACAGAGTACTTTATCATGCGCTCGCAGCAAGGCTGGCTCGGAGTTTCGATGTCCTTGTTGGTGTTCCGCTTTATCGTGCCCTTTTTGGCGCTGTTGCCTCGAGGAGCCAAACGGAACAGCACTCACCTCGTTTCCGTCTCTATTCTGATCCTTGTCATGCAGTACGTTGATATCTTTTGGATGGTTTATCCCAA
Organism: uncultured Pseudobdellovibrionaceae bacterium; assembly: GCA_964388665.1. Classification (GTDB taxonomy): domain Bacteria; phylum Bdellovibrionota; class Bdellovibrionia; order Bdellovibrionales; family Bdellovibrionaceae; genus CALCCV01. Next base: position 13,439 of record CAYMBJ010000029.1, read on the forward strand.
CTTTTTTGGTGGCAAGCTGACCTTTGGCATTTGGGAAGTGGGCGTGTTCTTAGGATTCCTGGGCGTATTCTTGTTTTTGCTGATGCGCTTTTTGCAAAAGAACAATCTGGTGCCCATTAAGGATCCGAGGTTGCACGAAGCTCTTGAACATCACGTAACCTACTAACGCCAATTTCGATTCAAGCTTGGACCGTCGTTGGCTGCGGCCGTCGCCGCTTGCGACGTGCTAGGAGCACGCCTCAGCGCCTCGGGCCTTGCCGCCTTGGTCGAAGCTTGACTAGAAATTGGCGATGAAGTTGGCGTTGTTAAATTTCGATTCAAGCTTGGACCGTCGTTGGCTGCGGCCGTCGCCGCTTGCGACGTGCTAGGAGCACGCCTCAGCGTCTCGGGCCTTGCCGCCTCGGCGCTTAAAGCTATAATTGGTTGCATTTTGGTGAATTTTCCTGCATATTGGTAGAAGCTGGGTCCTTTCACTTGACCCATTTTATGATAAGCTTGTAACGAAAGAGCTATGTTAAAAGAATTTTTATTTTTGAAAAACTCTAAAATGTTAAATCCCGCCAGTTAAGCGAATGTTTATCTTTCGAATTCAACTGCCAGACAACAGCGTCAAAGAATTTCCAGAACAGCCAACGGCTTTGCAGGTTGCAGAGAGCATCGGTTCGCGCTTGGCCAAAGAGACTCTCGGGGTCCGCTTGGACGGAAAAAACGAAATTCATGACCTGCGAACTCCTCTCAACGATGGCCAAAAAATTCAATTGATCACCACTCGTGATGAAGCGGCAAACGAAGTGATACGCCACTCCGCCGCCCATGTGATGGCTCAGGCTGTGCAGCAGCTCTGGCCCGAAGTGAAAGTGACCATTGGCCCCGTCATTGAGAATGGCTTTTTTTACGACTTTGATTCACCGTTTGCTTTTACCGAAGAGCATTTTGCAAAAATTGAAGAAAAAATGGCGGCCATTGTTGCGGCCAACTACCCATTGCAAAAAGAAGTATGGTCAAAAGACAAGGCCATCGAAACCTTTACCAAGATGGGCGAACGTTTTAAAGTTGAAGTCATTCAAGACCTCAACTCACCTGAAGTCAGTATCTATCACCAAGGCCCATGGTTTGATCTTTGCCGCGGACCCCATGTGCAGTTCACAGGGCAAATCAAAGCATTTAAACTTTTGAGCGTTGCGGGCGCCTATTGGCGCGGCGACGAAAAAAAGCCCATGCTTCAGCGCATTTATGCCACGGCCTTTCGCGATAAAAAGGAGCTGGAAGCGCATCTTCACAATCTGGAAGAGGCAAAAAAGCGCGATCATCGCAAAATAGGCAAAGAAATGAATCTGTTCTATTTTCATGAGTGGGCGCCAGGCTCTCCCTTTTTCGCACCCAAAGGAACAGTCATATACAATGAGCTGCAAAAGATGCTGCGGGATTTTTATCGTGAGCGCGACTACAAAGAGGTCATCACTCCGCAGATTTTTGATGTGAATCTCTTTCATCAATCAGGACACTATCAAAATTATCGCGAGAATATGTACTTCACCAAGGTGGATGAGCACGACTACGCGTCAAAGCCCATGAATTGTCCATCACACTGTTTGCTATATGCTTCGCAAAAGCACTCCTACCGAGAGCTGCCTCTGCGGATTGCCGACTTTGGGCGTTTGCACCGACTCGAACAATCAGGAGCCTTGCACGGGCTCATGCGGGTGCGCACCTTTTGCCAAGATGACGCTCATATTTTTTGCTCCACCGAGAGTCTTCAGGCTGAAATCGCATCTTTTATGAAGCTCTTAAATGACGTTTATAAACTTTTAGGCATGGATGAATATGTGGTCTACCTCTCCACACGGCCAGAGCAGCGCATGGGCGATGACAGCGTTTGGGACCAGGCTGAGAATGCTTTGAGCGAGGCGCTCAAAAATCTCAATATTCCGTATCAAGTGAATCCAGGCGATGGTGCTTTTTATGGCCCCAAGTTGGACATTATGTTTGTGGATGCCATTCGTCGGTCTTGGCAATTGGGTACCTTGCAATGTGATTTCAATTTGCCTTTGGTTTTTGATCTTAAATACACTGGTGAAGACAACCAGGAGCACCGCCCAGTGATGCTGCACAGGGCTATTTTGGGTACGCTCGAGAGATTCATCGGGGTTTATATTGAGCACACGGCGGGCCATTTGCCGCTGTGGCTTGCGCCAGAACAGGTGAGGGTTATCAATATTACGGATCGCGTGAACGGTTTCTGCGAAGAGATTCATGGGCAGCTATTCAAAGCTGGTGTTCGAGTGGAGTTTGATTCGCGCAATGAAAAGCTTAATTACAAGATTCGTGAAGCGCAGATGGATCGCATTCCTTTGATGCTGATTGTTGGCGATAAAGAGGCGGCGGAACAGAAGGTTTCAGTGAGGTTGCACACGGGGCAAATGCTCCCTGCTCAGCCCACAAATCTAGTGATTGAAAAGATTATTAAAGAAATACAAACGCGAAGTTTAAAGAGTGAATTTCAAGTGGATTTGAGCCATTGATAATAAGGCCCAATATCTCACTTGTTTGGTTTTAGGTAGGCAATAACTTTTAGGAGGTTAGCATTAGCCAATATGATCGTCCCTTTCGAGCTGGATTTCAGGATAAAGATAAAAAGCGCGACAAAGACGGACTGCGAGTCAATCGTCAGATCCGCGTGCCACAGGTTCGCGTAATTGATGAAGAAGGTCAGATGTTGGGAGTCATGACCGTTCCCGAAGGGATCCGCTTGGCCGAAGACCGCGGCTTGGACCTGATTGAGATTGCTCCTTCTGCGCAGCCCCCGACTTGCAAAATCATGGACTACGGCAAGTTCAAGTACGAAAACAAGAAAAAGGCGGCGGCGGCTCGTAAAAAGCAAGTGATTGTGACCATTAAAGAAATCCAACTGCGCCCGCGAACCGATCAACATGATTTGGACACCAAAATCAATCATGCACGGCGCTTTTTGCTTGAAGGCGACAAAGTTAAGATCAATTTGCGCTTTATGGGTCGAGAGATGGCCCATCAGGAGTTTGGTGTTGAGCTTTTGAAAAAGTGCGTGGAGCTATTGCAAGATGTTTCCAATGTTGAGGTAAATCCGAAGATGGAAGGCAAGGCCTTGTTTTTGCTCCTTTCGCCAGATCCTGTAAAAGTGAAAGAGTACCTGAAGCTGCATCCCCTGAAGCCAAAGACAGACGCGGAGCAAAAAGAAGCCGATCGTTTGGCTGAAGAAGAGGGTGAGGCGAGTGAGGGCTGAACTGGAACATGGGCGCGGAACCAAGGCCGCGCTCTGCAGTTGAGGCTAGTGCTTTGTCAGGAAAGTTTTTTCGTTGTTGCTTCGTCGTCGCGGTATTATTCATACAGCTTCCTCCTCGCGTCTAGAAAAAACTTCCCTGACAAGGCACTAGCTGCCAAAATGTCTCTTTTTTAAAAAAGACCTAGACAATTTCAATTCTTATACTGTAATTGTACCCCTACACTGACTCAGGCCAAGCCCATTGTTTGGGCCCATGAGTTCCAATGGAGTTGGAGCCATGCCAAAGAGTTGAAGTCTAATGCTTCAATCGCCTGACCGGAGAAAGAAAATCAATGAAACAGCGTACACACAGCGGCGCGAAGAAGCGCTTGCGACTGCTTCCTGGCGGCAAGATCAAGAAAAAGAGCACACGTTTGCGCCACCTGAACTCGCACATGAGTTCAAAGAGCAAGCGACATTTGGGCAAAACATCTTACGTCGATGATGCCAATCTTTATCAAACTCGTAGAACATTGGTATTTTGAGGTAAATTATGGCACGTGTAAAAAGTGGTAAAACAAACAAAGCCCGTCACAAAAAAGTACTCAAGGCCTCAAAGGGTCGATATTCAGCAAACAGCCGTTGCTTCATTCATGCGCGTGAAAAAAATGACCGCGCCATGGTTTATATGTTCAGAGATCGCAAGGTTCGCAAACGAACTTTCCGTCGCCTGTGGACTCAAAGGATCAACGCCGCTGCTCGTATGTTTGGTACCAACTACTCTCGTTTGATCGGTGGACTTGCGCAAGCGGGTATCGAGATCGATCGAAAGCAATTGGCTGACTTGGCAGTTCATGACCTAACAGCATTTCAATCTCTTTGTAAGCACACATTGGCTTAGGCCTTTGGTGCCTGATTGCGAATGCAGAACTAGGATGCATACATAGGTGGAGACAAAAATACCAACTTTCGATTCTCGAAAAATGGATCATCTCCGCCTGGCTCTAGATCCGCAGAATCAAACTCTAGAGCTCAATGATCTACACAAAATAGAGCTTCTCAATGAAGCTCTTCCCGAGTTCGATTTTGACGAGGTGAACACCTCGTCTTATTTTCAACAGCAAAAGTTAAGCGCGCCGCTTCTCATCTCTTCGATGACGGCTGGGCATGAGTTTGCTCGCGAGATCAATCGCTTGCTCTTTCAAATTTCAGAACGCTTTCAAATTTTGCTGGGTGTGGGATCGCAGCGTCGTGATCTCGACAAAGATCAAAAGACCTTGGCTGGCGAGTGGGCCGTGCGCGAGGAGTTTCCCGGCGCCTTGGTGCTTGCAAACATCGGCATTGCTCAGTTGATTGAGCATGGAGCTGCGCGGGCCTATGAGCTCGTCAGCAGCTTAAGAGCCGTGGGAATTTTTGTTCATGTCAATGCTCTCCAAGAGTGTTTGCAGCCAGAGGGCACTCCCAGATTTCGTGGGGCCATAAAATGTTTGGCGCAATTGGTGGAAATTTCTAAGGTGCCAGTGGTGATTAAGGAAGTGGGCTGTGGAATCAATGTCAAAACCATTCAAAGGCTGCAGCAGGAATGTGGGATAAGTTATTTTGACCTTAGCGGAGCAGGCGGTACACACTGGGGGCGAATCGAGGGTGGTCGGTCGAATAAAGATCAAATTCTATATTCGGCTGCAGAGTCGTTTCGCTCCTGGGGGCAGAGCTTGAGCTTTTGCCTCGAACACGCCACACGTGCCGAGTTAAAAGCTCATCTTTGGGCCTCTGGTGGTGTCAGATCTGGTCTCGATGTGGCAAAGCTCATCGCAATGGGAGCTGAGATTGTTGGCTTAGCCAAGCCTTGGCTCGAGGCCATGATTGAGATGACTTCAGCGGGCGAGATAAAAATCAAAGACAAAGCTGAAAAAAACCTAGAAAACTTGTATGCTCGATTACGTCTCGAGTTGGCCATTGCCATGTTCTGCTCTGGCTGTAAAGATCTTAAGGAGCTCGGGCGAGCTCGGTGGATGCGGAGGGCTTAAAATGAATTTGAATGAACAAAGTCTAGACAAAGTATTTAGAGGTTTTTCAAAACTTTGTTTTCAGGAACGACTGCAGGTTTTGGTGCGGGCGGGTCTGTTGGCAGAAGAAGGCAGCGAATACCTGCAGCAGGGCGGACTGCGTGACATCTCTCTGGGTGAAAAATTTATTGAAAATGTGATTGGCTACTTTCAGTTGCCTCTTGGCGTGGCGGTGCACTTTCGCATTGATGGCATAGATCGATTGATTCCAATGGCCGTTGAGGAGACCAGCATCATAGCGGCGGCTAGCAAAACCGCTAAGTGGATCCGCGAATCGGGGCATATCACCACTCGTAGCTCGGGAGCCAACATTATTGGCCAAATTCAGATAGGCAAGATCAAAAATCTCGAAAGGTTGCGGTCAGCGTTACAGGCTCATGAAAACTATTGGGTGCAGATGGCCAATCGTGAAGTGGCTTTTGGTTTGGTACAACGTGGGGGTGGCGTAAAATCCATTGAGCTGCGCGTGTTGCAGCGACCAGATGGTCTAGAGATGGGAGTCTTGCACGTCCTCATGGATCCCTGCGAAGCCATGGGCGCCAATTTGGTTAATCAGGTCTGCGAATATTTAAAAACTCCAATTGAAGTGGCCACGGGCGAATCCGTAACAATGTGTATTTTGTCAAATCTGGCCGACACCAAGCTCACCACGGCCGAAATTGTTCTGGAAAACATAGATGCAGAAGTGGCAGAAAAAATTGAGGAGGCCTCACTCTTTGCCGAGCTGGACCCCTACCGTGCTGCTACAAATAACAAAGGTGTGCTCAATGGCATGGATCCGATTCTTATCGCAACAGGAAACGATTGGCGCGCTGTAGAGTCGGGAGTTCACGCATTTGCTTGCAAAGACGGGCGCTATCGTAGCATCACTCGCTGGCAGCGCAATGGCAAAGCCCTTGTCGGCACGCTTCAAGCGCCGATTGTGGTCGGCACAGTCGGTGGTGTGACAACTCTCCATCCCACAGCTTCTTTGTGTATGAGGATTTTGGGAGTGACGGGGGCTCAAGATCTCGCCCGAGTGGTGGCCGCCGTAGGTTTGACTCAGAATTTAGGCGCTTTGCGGGCCTTAGTGACCGACGGAATCATTGAGGGGCATATGCGGCTGCACATTAAGAATTTGAGTTTGGGTGCTGGCGCCAACGAAATTGAAATGCCTGTCTTGCAAAAAAAATTAGAAGCGATTTTGTCGGCGCGAAAGCGAATCTCCTTGTCGCAGGCGATTGATGCTTTGACAGAACTTCGAGCGCAGCGAGGCCACGCAGAAAATAGCGAGATCCTGCAGTAAGTGAGCTGCATCAAAATTCCGGCAAAGACTTTTATACTCGGTGAATATCTGGCTCTGGCCGGAGGCCCGGCCTTGCTGCTTGCACATGAACCCTGTTATGAGATGAGCGCTGTACCTGATTCCGCTGCGGCAACGCAATTTCATCCTGATTCTCCGGTTGCTAAATTTGTTCAAGAGCATTCGCGGATCTTTGCCAAACACCATTTGCAATTTCATGCTCCGGAGGGTTTGCGCGGCTTTGGATCATCGACAGCAGAGGTGTTGGGCGCCATGAGATGGTCTGATAGGCTCGCTCATAGCGAAGCCCCTAATACAAAACGAGCCTGGGAAGATCACCAAATCTATTTGCAAGCGGCTGAAGTCGGCTCGTCCCGCCCAAGTGGTTACGACTTTTTAGCTCAGTGGTCCTTGGAACCCGGTTTCTTCTGGATCGAAAAAAACTCGCAGACACTGGCGAAATCGCAATGGCCATTTGCAGATTTGACCTGCATCGTTGTGGCGACCGGAGCTAAGTTGGCCACACATGAGCATTTGCAAAAGCTCCAGCGCGAGAGTGTTTTTGTTGAGGAGCTCTGTCAACGGCTCGAGCCCATCGTGATCAGAGCAAAAGCTCTGTTCGAGTCGTCTTCGGTACATGAGAGCCCGTCGGCCGCGCAGCAATTTTGTCGATGCATCATTGAGTTTAGCGGGATTCTTGATGAGTTGAGTTTGGTGTCTGATGGGACAAGAGCTCTGTTGCAGGTCATTCGCGTATGGCCTGGAATCTGCGCTGCCAAAGGCTGTGGTGCAATGGGAGCTGACGCTGTGACGCTCATTGTAGAAAATCAGTATCTGGAGCAGATAAGCAGACACCTGGCAGATTTATCTCTGCGCACTTTGTGTGCCGTCTCTCGCTGAGCCCTGTTTGCAGTGAAAAATTGCAGATGACAGGGTCAATCAATGATGGCTATGCTGCTGCCATGAGTACACAAAAATGGGTAGCCCAGGCGCCTACCAATATAGCCTGGATAAAGTATATGGGAAAACGCAATGAGGCGACCAATTTGCCAATCAATGCGTCGCTGTCTTACTCCTTGCCCTATCTTCACACCCGTGTGGAGATAGAGAAAATTTCGGGAACCGCGGACATTTGGGAGCGCCTTGTGGATGACGACCTTCGACCCACTGAGTTTCCAAAGAGTGCGATTGACCGCTATCTTAAGCATTTTGAGTTTTTAAAAAAAACTTGGGGCATGGAAAAGCATTTCTACTGCATCCGCTCTGCTAATAATTTTTCTGCAGACTGTGGCATGGCCAGTTCAGCAAGTAGCTTTGCTGCCCTAACCAAGGCTGCGGCGCTTGCATTTCAAGACGAGTCTGCGCAAAAAAGCATGCCGACACTTAGGGATCTGAGTAAATTGAGTCGTCAGGGCAGTGGCTCCAGTTGCCGATCATTTTTTGATTCCTGGGCGCTTTGGTCGGGGGAAGCGGCTGAGCCTTTGGAGTTGCCGTTTCAGAATTTAATCCATATCGCAGCCTTGGTGGACAACACGAAAAAAACAATATCGTCTACCGAAGCTCATCGCATGATTCAGACCAGTTTGCTCTTTGAGGGGCGGGCTCAGCGAGCGGAGTCGCGCTTGGGATCCTTGCTCACAGAACTGCGCAGTGAAAATTGGGAGCAGTGCTTTAAAATTTGTTTTCAAGAGTTTTGGGATATGCATGCGCTTTTCTTAACCTCAACAGAGCCTTTTAGTTTTTTGAGGCCAAGCTCACTTGAGTGCATCAATTCAGCGCTTGAATATTGGCGCGAGCACCGCGATGGGCCTGTGATTACAGTGGATGCCGGCGCCAATGTGCATTTCTTTTTTCGTCACAATCAGGAGTCTTGCGCGACTTGGTGGTTGGAGAAGCTCAATGACAACAGAGTTCAGACAGTATCGAATCTGTCTGCGAATATGGCTGCAAATGCAGACGCGGATTCGACTGCGCCAACAAGCTAGCTGAGTCATGAGCAGTCAATTCACCAGTCAAGCTTTTGGCAAATGGATTCTCTCAGGTGAGCACTCCGTTCTGCGTGGTGGTGCGAGCTTGGTGTTGCCGCTAAGGTCTCGCTTTTTAGAAATGACTTACACGCGTCCGAGTTCAGAGCTCGCGATGCCACTCAGAGCTGATTTTTCCGGGCCCAATGCTGACGAATATCAAATGATTTTTTGGGGCGTATTGGAGCATGCGTGTGAGTTGTTGCAAATTCCACGTAGAGAGTTTCAAGGACAACTTCATTTGCAATGCAAATTGCCCTTGGGCGCAGGTCTTGGTGCATCGGCGGCTATGTGCGTGCTCATGGCGAGATGGTTTTCATTTCTAAAGATGATACCCGCTACTGATGAATTTTCGATGGCGCAGCGACTTGAAGACTTGTTTCATGGCAAAAGCTCTGGTGTTGATATTGCTTCGGCGAGTTCTGGACAACCACTAGAATTTAAAATAGGCCATGATCCAAAGTATTTTGAACTCACGTGGCGACCACTCTTGTATTTGTCATACTGTGGCCATAGGGGCGTAACCAAAGAGTGTGTAGAGCAAGTGAATAGGTTTGGAGCGGCCTCTCCGAGAGCACTGCAAGAGACTGATGCGCAAATGCAAGAGTCAGTAGAGCTTTGCCGCGCAGCCATGACCAATTTGCAAAACTCAGAATCTGAGAGATTTGCCTTGCTCAGCAGAGCAATGAATCTGGCTCATCAATCTTTTCAAAGTTGGGGGCTCACGCAAGGTGATGTGGCTGAGCATATCAAAATGCTGCGTTCTTCAGGTGCTGAAGCAGTTAAGCCCACTGGTTCGGGAGGGGGTGGCTATATTCTCAGTTTGTGGCAAGAGCCGCCGCCTGCACATCTCCAGTCCACACTGCTCAGCTGCTTTTAGGTGGTAGTTCATGAAGATGTTTAAGAATCTTTTGAAAATTTCTGTGGAGGCGATGCTCGTCTCCACAGTGGGCGGCGCAGAGGAGTTGCCGTCGACAGCTCAACCTCCAAGCGGGATTGACTCCATCACCATAACCAGATCAAGCGATGGCAATTTGCTCAGAATTAAAGAATTTTCCACCGACACGGTGCGAGCGAGCCAGCTTTCTCAAAAATGGGTCTCATTTTCACAGCTCCTGAAAGTGTCGCCTGAACTCAGTGAACAAGATTCAGCGAGAACCTTGGATTTTCAATCCCTGACTCCGCCTTTTTCAGATTTGCAAATCAAATCGCTAGGGTTGGGGCTCACTTACTCTGATCATGCCAAGGATGTTTCACTTCAGGGTGCAGTGCTGTTTGAAAAAAACTCAGTACCCACCCGCATTCAAGACCCCATAGTCTTTCGCAACTCTTTGGATTACGAAGCGGAGGTGGCCCTATTGATGCATCGACAAGAGCCCGAACTGTTCGGATTTCTTCTGCACAATGACCTGTCAGATCGCATGATTCAAATTCAAGAGTTTGACGAAAAGAACATGGCTCCTGGATTCGGGCGTGCGAAGAGTTTTCCAGGCTCCAATGCTTTTGGACCGATTGTGCTAATTGGTGACGAATCGGTGTGGGATCAAATTGAAGTTAAGCTCATCGTCAAGGGGCAACTTCGGCAGACGGTACGACCCGCACAGAATATACTTAGGCCGATGCAGATTCACAAATTGGTTTTTACGGCGAGCGCATTGGTTTCGCCAGAAATTCAGTGGGTGCTCATCGGCACTGGGACTCCATCTGGTACAATTTTTCGCAGCCCGAATACTTGGGAGAAGATAAAACTGATATTCTCCTCGGCCTTTGATTTTTCTCGGGCGAAACAAGCCTGGGTCAAAAGTTTCGACTTTTTAAAGCCTGGCGACAAGTTGGAATTTGTCTCTGAACAGCTCGGAAAATTTCATACTGAGGTCGTTCAATCAGATCCCCACTGAAAGGCCTGGGAGGCTGTAGCGGTTCGACCTTAGTAGGGGTTTTTAGTCATCATTTTATCGGTTCTGCCTTGAGTCTGTGGCAATAGGATTCATCGGATTTTTGTACATTGTGACACCCATTGATTAATTCGTAGACGCCTTTCTCAGAGTTATGAGGAGGAGAGGCGGCATGTTTATTGTAGGTTAGTTTACATTGGCAATAGATTTTGCTGCGGGGGTATTCGGTGGATAATTTTTTTAAGCGTTTCAATTTGATACAGGTTTTTTGCAGCCTTTCGCTGGCTTTTTTCAGTACCGGCTGTGGCTCGCCATTTACCGGAGGCGGCGGTTCCACTGCCTCGCCCGCTGACTCATCGCAGGGCTCTCCTTCTGGAGATACAGCTCCTACCGGCGATACAAATCAGCCTTTGGCGAATGAGGGCTCCATAGTCATCGAGGATCTCAATAAGTCACAATCGGCCTCAAGCTATTATGGCGTGACCGAAAAGATTCAATTTAAAATGCCAAGCAGTGGAGAGTATGAAATCGTTTTAGTAACAGAGCCACAGGGCACGTTGAGCCTTGAGTCGGGAGCAGTGGTCGCTGTAGACATGCCCGTCGATTTTTCGGATTCAGGCGGTTCGGCTTTTTTGATGTACAGCTCACCAGACTCATCCACGTCGTCCTTGGATGAACTGAGAATCAAGATCTTTCAAAAAAAGAGTGAGGGTGAAGTCACGTCCAAGGAGATTGCCACAGTCGCTATGACAATCAATAACTCTCTCCACAAGTGCGACCTGCTTGGGGCCGATCCTTTTGATCCAAATAAGCTTTCACCTGGATTTCAGAAAAATGGTGATGGGGCCAATAATGTGAAAAATGTTTTTGATGCCTAAGGTGCACAAGCCAGTTGCTTGGAGGCTGTGAAGCAGTACCCTTCGAATGTGCGGTTTCAAGCTCAGTTGGGTCGCGCCTATATGGTGGATGATCTTACCAGCGAAGGAATGAAGTATCTAGCTCCATTGGTAGAGGCAAAAAATCCAACGGCTTTGCACACTGTGGGAGTGCGCTACTTATTGGGTTCGGATGGTTTTGCTAAGGACTATCTCATGGCCAGGCAGATGTTTGATGCGGCTGCCGAGCAGAAGCACTTGGGAGCTTTTTATGAGCTCTCAAAGATCTACAAAGACGGCTTGGGCGTTCCCATTGATCTCGGCAAACACTTTGAAAATCTGCGCAATTGCTCAGAGGCAGCTTATAGCTTTCACTGGTGTCAACACAACTTGGCCTACGCTTATAGAGACGGACTCGGTGTGGCCAAGAGTGACCAGCTTGCAGTAAAATGGTGGTTGAAAGCGGCGGCACAGACCAACCGCTGGGCAAACTATGAATTGGGCGTGATGTATGAAAAAGGCACGGGTGTCGCCAAAGACTTACAAAAGGCGCGAGAATTCTACTTGGCCGCTTATGAGTTCAAAACGGATTGGTCTGCGGTGGCCTTGACAAGATTGTATCGCGATGGCTTAGGTGTTGCTAAAAATAAGGCGACCGCCATCAAGTACTACGAAGATGCGATCATGTTTGGCAATGGCAATCGAGTGGCAGCAGTTGCCGAGACCGAATTGAACGCTCTCAAGGCCGAGAAGTAAATCCAAGCCAATTTTTCAATGGCAGAAGATTTTTCTTTTTCAGGAGCCTATAACCTAAACGCGATAATAATCACCTGGTGATTATGGTTAATATTCGCCGGGCGGCTCTTGAGGCGGCGGCGGCACAGGCTCCGAGCCAAAGTCATCGGGAGATGGCGGTGGAGGAGGCGGCGGCGGCGGGTCGTCACCACTGTCTGGCATGGGATAATCATTAGAATCTTGAGGTGGATCATCAATGGGCGGACTGGGCGGCGGACTATTGTAATCAGCTGAACCACCGTACGAGAAGCCAGAGCTGGAGGATTCACCACCTGGGCGGCTAGACTTGATCAGGCTTTTGCCGCCATAAGTTGCGCGATTTTTATATGGAAACCGAGGTCGATCTTCGGTAAGTCCGTACTCGATAGTTTCATCAAGATCATATATTTTAGAGTCTTTCGTTTTCTTTTCTTCGGCAAATTTTTCGCGAATTTCTTCGGCCTTCTCATAGGCTTTGATTTTCTTATCGATGTGAGCTTTGTATTCGGGAGTGCCCTCTGGGTCATCTATTTTTTTGTGATTTACGGATTTGCGATACTTGTTTGCCGCCTCGGCCATCTCTTGCTCGCGCTTTTCTTGTAGCCGCAGTTGTGCAGGATATCCACTTTCGCGCTCTTCTTCCCAATTGCGAATTTTTTCTTGATGTTTGTAAAAGCCCTTCGTGCGTTCCGACGGCTTCGATTGGGTCGGCGATTTTGATTTTGATGCGGTGGCGGAGCTGCCGTCAGCGAATACCCCCGCAAAGTTCAACCCAATGATGAGCGCAACTGGCAGGATGCTTTTACGCGTGAAAAAGGCACGGCAAAAAGCGGCGCGGATCCAAATGGAAAGCCGGTTCCGGAATAAAATGCGATCAGTTTTCATAGAATTCCATGTCTAGCCTGATTATATAACATCTTTTGGCAATTCACCAAAAAGGTTCTCGACGAAATCAATAAAATGGATTTTAATGCCCCCTAGACCCTAATTCGATTTTGCCGGTCCAACAAAACAGGTGGCCTTTTTTCAGCAGAATCTAGTTATTAGGCCTTGGACAAGGATACAAAAGCATGGAAATTTTTTATGACGTATTAACATTTTCCCTTCAGGCCCTGGTGATTGTGCTTGCCATTGCCGTGGTGCTGATGCTGATCGCAGGCACTGTTATAAAAGTCCAGGGGCACAGCAAGACGGACCTAGATATTGAAATGCTGGACAGCAAGTACGATCAGGTGGAAGCGCATATTCAAGATTGCACCCTCTCAAAAAAGGAGCTCAAAGACCTGCACAAAAAACGCAAAGCTGAAGACAAGGCCGACCAAAAGAATCCGGTTCACAAGCCAAGACTGTTTGTACTTGATTTTGTCGGTGATGTCCGCGCCTCTGCGGTGGAGGAGTTACGTGAAGAAATTTCGGGAATTTTATTGGCTTACCGTCATGGTGACGAAGTTCTGGTCAAAATCGAAAGCCCAGGCGGCATGGTTCATGGCTACGGATTGGCGGCGAGTCAATTGCTTCGCCTCAAGAGCGCCAAGATTCCGGTGGTAGCAAGCGTGGACAAAGTGGCCGCTAGCGGCGGCTACCTTATGGCCTGCGTTGCAGATAAGATCCTGGCAGCCCCCTTTGCTGTGATTGGCTCGATCGGGGTGGTTGCTCAGGTTCCCAATTTTCACCGCTTGTTGAAAAAGCATGACGTTGAGTATCGTGAGTACACTGCCGGTGAATTTAAACGCACGGTGAGTCTGTTTGGTGAAATCACCAGTAAGGGCGAAGAAAAGTTTAAGGAGCAGCTTGAGGAAACTCATGTCCTGTTCAAGAGCTTCGTGGGCCGCTATCGACAGCAGTTGGATATGCCTAAAGTCGCAACAGGTGAGCACTGGTATGGTGAAAACGCCTTGGAGAAGGGCCTTATCGATGAGGTTCTGACCAGCGACGACTACGTTTTACGCGCCTTAAAGACGCACAAAGTCTTAAAGTTAAAGATCGAAAAGAAGCAAAAATTGAAGGAAAAATTGTCGAGCTTTCTCTCCGGTGCCGTTGAAAAGTCGGTGTTTCGGGTTTTGGATCGGCTTGTAGAGCGACATCCCTTTGCTTAGCTTCTTGGGTGGCCGTAGAGGTGAAACCCTACAGAATCGTTTATATAACAAAAAATATTCTTAACATAAGTCAGGTTTTGCAATTCACTTGGCTTTCAGGTAAGTCACCTAAAGTGGTGGAGTGGAGCTTTTACTTTGCCATTGATTCATTGGATTATGGGTAGAACGGATTCGTTGGGTTAAGTTGATTGGATAATTGGATCTATTGAGATCATTGGATTTTTAGAGCTGAACTTGGCAGCAGGTCAGCATAATGTGGGGGAAGAAAGCTTGGAGTCTTTAGATCAAGTGCAAACTGGCGATACCTTGCTGAAAGTAGACAACCTAGAGACCACCTTTTATCTAAAATCAGGAGCCTTTCGTGCCGTCAATGGCATCAGCTACGAGATTAAAAAAGGCGAGACGCTCGGGATCGTGGGCGAAAGCGGCTGTGGAAAATCCGTGACCTCCTTCTCCTTGATGGGATTGATCGAGCACCCCGGTAAGGTGACCAGTGGCCAAGTGCTTTTCAAAGGCGTGGACGTATTGAAACTAAAAGCGCCCGAATTTCAAAGTCTCAAAGGCAGCAGCATGGCCATGATCTTTCAGGAGCCCATGACGGCATTGAATCCTGTGCTGACAGTGGGCCGCCAAATTGATGAGCAAATTCTTGCCCACGAGGATGTTTCTAAAGAGGAAGCACGCAATCGCTCCATTGAGATGCTCGCTAAGGTGGGCATTCCCTCTCCAGAAGACCGCTACTCCAACTATCCTCATCAGCTCTCTGGAGGCATGCGCCAGCGAGCCATGATTGCCATGGCGCTCTCCTGTGGGCCTGATCTCTTGATTGCTGACGAGCCCACCACGGCTTTGGATGTGACCATCCAGGCACAGATTTTAGAGCTGATGCAGACCATTCAAGAAGAGCATAAAATGGCCGTGCAGTTCATTACCCACGATCTGGGAGTGATTTCTGAAGTTTCTGACCGTGTCATGGTGATGTACGGCGGAATGAAGTGTGAAGAGGCCAACTCTGCGGAGCTTTTTTCGAATCCTCGCCATCCCTATACGGCGGCACTGATCGAATCGCGCCCACGTTTCGGAGAAAAGAAGGACCGCCTGCGCACGATCGAAGGTTCAGTCCCGGCCCCTCATGAGTTACCGAAGGGCTGCCCATTTCAAAATCGCTGCCCTCGAGTGAAATCAGTTTGTAGTCAAAGACCTATTGAAGTCGAAATCAATCCTGGGCACACTGTGGCCTGCTTCAATCCACTCTAGGAATAAGGGGAAACTGTGGAGCAACTTTTAGTCGCTGAAAAAATAAAAAAGCATTTTCCAATTCGCAGAGGCCTGTTGTCACGCGTGGTCGCACAGGTCAAAGCTGTTGATGACATTAGCCTCACTGTTGCCCGCGGCGAAACTCTAGGGCTTGTGGGCGAAAGCGGTTGCGGCAAATCCACTCTAGGCCGCACTCTCATTCGCCTCTATGAAGCCACCTCGGGCAACATTCAGTTCAACGGTCGTGATTTCTCGGCCCTTTCGGGATCAGAATTGCGCCGGGCCCGAAAAAACATTCAGATGATTTTCCAAGATCCTTACGCCTCCCTTGATCCGCGCATGACGGTGGGACAAATTTTAAAACAACCTTTTGAAATCCATAAGCTCTATACTCCAGCTCAAAGAGAAGAGCGAACCATTGATTTATTAAAAACGGTGGGTCTTAAGCCCAGCCACGTGAACCGCTATCCGCACGAGTTCTCAGGCGGGCAGCGCCAGCGGATCTCTATCGCGCGGGCCATCGCCCTTGAGCCCGAGATGATCATTTGTGACGAACCTGTTTCCGCATTGGATGTTTCGATTCAGGCGCAGATTCTTAATTTGCTTAAAGATCTGCAGCAAAAGCTGAACTTGACGTACATTTTTATTTCTCATGATCTTTCTGTGATCGAGCATGTTTGTGATCGCATCGCTGTTATGTACTTGGGTCGGGTGGTCGAAGTGGCAAAGCGTGACGAGCTTTTTAGCAACCCGCGACATCCTTATACGCAGGCCTTGATTGCCGCCATTCCCAAGGTGGGTTTGGGCAAAAGAAAGATCAAAAAGTCCCTAGGAGGCGAGGTCCCAAGCCCAATTCACCCCCCAAGTGGCTGTCATTTTCATCCGCGGTGTCCTCTTGTCACCGATAAATGCAAGATTGAGCCACAAAAGTTGGAAGGGATTTTGCACAAGACCATTGAGAGCAAAAGTTTGTCTAGTGAAGGACACGAAGTGGCCTGTTGGGTCAACCGCTAGTTTTTATAGAGATTTTGTCGATAACCACATTAAGGAGAATGTAATATGAAAAATTGGATCAAATTACTAATGGCTTCGGCCATGATTGCCGGCGCCAGTATGAGCGCCCAGGCAGCACCCACCAATAAGGAACTCAAAATTGGTCTGTCTCAAGAGTTCGACAATATGAATCCCATGATCATGAGCATGATGGCTGCCACTTATATTTCGCGCATGACGGGTCGCTCGCTGGTCAATTTGGATGAGGATGCCAAATGGTACCCTCAGTTGGCAAAGACCATTCCCACTGTAGAAAATGGCCAAGCTCGATTTATTGAAGAAAAGGGCACTAAAAAAATTCAGGCGGATTGGGAGATTGTTGAGAACGCGAAATGGGGAGACGGCAAGCCACTCACTTGTGCGGATTTTGAGTTTGCTTGGAAGGTCGCAGCCAGTCCCAATGTGGGCGTGGGCGAACGTGAAACCTATGGATTGGTTGAAAAGATTGCCATTGATCCTAAGAATCCACGCAAGTGCACCTTCACCTATAAAAAGTCGCGCTGGGACTATTACCAGATGCCTCAGTTTTACCCGCTACCAAAACACATTGAAGAGCCGATTTTCAATAAATACAGCAAGGTAAGCGAAGGCTATGAAAAGAACTCCATGTACACCAAAGATCCTACCAACAAGGGCTTGTGGTGCGGCCCTTACTTGATCACGGAGCTGAAGCTTGGTGACCATGTGACTATGGAGCCCAATCCGAATTTTTATGGTTTAAAACCAAAGATCGAAAAGATCGTCATTAAGGTCATTCAAAACACGGCGACCTTGGAAGCCAATTTACGCTCTGGCACTATTGATATGATTGGCACTTTGGGATTGACCTTGGATCAAGGCCTCACTCTAGAGAAAAAGATTAATAATGAGAAATTGCCATACACCATCATTTTTAATCCTTCTATCACCTATGAACATATTGATTTGAATTTGGATGACCCAATTCTTGCGGATTTGAAGGTTCGCAAGGCCTTGGTTTACTCAGTGAATCGTGAGGAGTTGGTTAAAAATCTTTTTGAAGGCAAGCAACCAGCGGCCATTCACTTTTTGAACCCAAAAGACCCTTGGTACACTGACGATCCCTCAAAGATCACCGTATATCGATACTCTCGTAGGGAAGCCAACAAGCTTTTGGACGAAGCGGGTTGGAAAAAGAACGCAAAAGATGGCTATCGCTATAAAAATGGTAAGAAATTGACTCTTCAGTTTATGACCACTTCCGGAAATAAACTTCGCGAAATGGTGCAGGTTTATTTGCAAGAGCAGTGGAAGCAAGTGGGCATAGAGGTGGCCATTAAGAATGAGCCTGCGCGAGTGTTTTTTGGCGAAACCACCAAGCAGCGCAAATTTGGGCAGATGGCCCTTTACGCATGGATTGCTTCACCGGAAAACAACCCTCGAAGTACTTTTCACTCAACTTCGATTCCAACAAAGGCCAACAGCTGGTCTGGGCAAAACTATCCTGGATGGAAAAACAAAGACGTTGATAGCTTGATTGAGCAAATTGATTTGGAGTTTTCATTAGCTAAACGCCAAGAGCTGGCTGCTAAAATTGCTAAGCATTACACTGAAGAAGTGCCGGTGCTCCCAATGTACTACAGAACCGATATCAGCGTGGTCCCTAAGGGGTTGACGGGCTACCGCATGACGGGGCACCAGTTCCCTGAAACCAACAAAGTTGAAAGTTGGGATTTGGGTGGCAAAAGTCTTCAGTAGATTGATAGGCAAATGACCTGAATTGAATCTTGTATCTTGAATTTGCAACCCCAATGATATTTCATTGGGGTTTTTTTATAGAAGTCCGGAGAGGGCTATGGTAAGAGCCTAAAGGTGTCATTTTCATGATCATTGAAGTATTGGCTTTTTACTATCTTGGGTAAGTGGGGGATTGAGCTAAGTGACTACTTTTATAATTCGTCGTCTTATACAGTTTGCAGCTGTTGTAGCGATTTTATCGTATGTGTGTTTTGGGCTATTGACATTGATGCCAGGCGATCCTGTGGATCTATTGGTGTCTTCAAATCCACGGATCACTCCCGAGGACGTGGCGAGATTGCGCTCGCTCTATGGCTTGGATCAACCGATGTACAAAAGGTATTACAATTGGGCATCGACCATTCTTTCTGGTGACTTGGGTTACAGTCGAACCTACCGAGTCCCAGTGTCGGATCTCATAGGCCCACGTCTGATCAATACTTTTTGGCTTTCACTCATCGCTCTGAGCCTTTCTATCATGGTGGCTATACCCATAGGCATCTTTACGGCGCTCAAGCCAGGGAGTAAATTTGACTACATTGCCAACTTCTTTTCATTTGCCGGGATCTCGATTCCGCCCTTTTGGTTGGGTATTGTATTGATAATTATTTTCGCTGTAACTCTGGGGTGGCTACCTGCCGGTGGTACCTCTACCGCTGGAACAGAATTTACAAACAATTGGGACTTTTTGCTGGACCGGGCAAAGTTTCTGATTTTGCCAGTCTTGACTTTGGCGTTGATTCAAATTGGTCGCTTTGTGCGCTTTTCCCGAAGTGCAATGTCAGAAGCGATGAGAAATGATTTTATCCGCACCGCAAGGGCAAAGGGGCTGAGTTGGTATGTTGTTACATGGAAGCATGGTTTTAGAAATGCCTTGATTCCTTTGATCACTGTTTTTGCCTTGAGTTTTTCAAACTTATTTTCTGGAGCCATTCTTACAGAAACGGTATTCTCATATCAAGGTGTGGGCAAGTTGGTCTACGATTCGATCATCGCCAATGATTACAATGTCGCGATGATTTCTTTTATGATTTCGGTAACTATGGTGTTGGTTATGAATTTGGTGGCAGATTTACTTTACGGAGTCGCAGACCCCAGAATCACTTACAAATAGGAACTCTTCAAAATTGCTATGGATAAAAATATGGAGATACCTAAAGTGAAGAACATCGATGGGAAGGCAACGGAGCAAAAGATGACTGAAAAAAAAATGTCGGAGCAGAGCGGTCACTCAAGGGGTTCGAACCACCCTCTTTCGGAGCAGGAACGAAAAGATCTTGAAACGACTCAGTCGATGTCGAAAATGGTTTTTGAACAGTTCAAGGAACATAAACTTGCTGTGGGTGGGGCTCTCATCATTGGCTTTTTCGTATTGATTGCACTGTTTGCAGACGTGATTTCGATGGCCACTGGGCTCGATCCTAATGATCAAAATGTGACGGCCCGTTATCTTTTACCGATGACACGTTCTGCAGCCTCCTCTGATGCCAGAGAGGTGGCGACGGAAAATTGGGTGCAGGCCAATCCAGATCTGGCGGCACGGGTCGCACAGGAAGCGGTGGAGTTGAACTTGGTTCCTGGCGCTGGAGCTGAGGATATCCTTTATGATCTCATGGTCATGGACGTTATGGAAGCGCGTGAAAAGATTTCGCTCCTTTCAAAAGAAGCGCAAACGGCACTGCGTCCATTGACTCGAGGAGCTTCGACCTTTCACGTTTTCGGTACCGACGAAGTGGGTCGCGATATTTTGATTCGCCTCATATATGGCACACGCGTTTCGCTGGGTGTGGGGGTGCTCGTGGCTTTGGCTTCGGCCTTGGTGGGCTTACTCATTGGTAGCATGGCGGGGTTTTATGGCGGGTGGGTGGACACTCTTTTGATGCGGGTCACGGATGCATTGCTGAGTCTGCCTTTGATACCAGTGCTGATTGTTTTTGCTGCAATTGACTTGCGTAAATTGCCGCTTTTTGAATCTATATTGAGCGTTGGTAACGAGAGCATTTTTAAGATGGTGGTGATCCTGTGCTTGTTCAGTTGGATGCAGGTGGCCCGCTTGGTGCGCGGAAGTATTTTGAGCTTGCGTGAACGAGAATTTGTTTTGGCTTCAAAGACTTTGGGAGCAAGGGACGGAACCATTATTGTACGCCATATGTTCCCAAATGTGATTGCACCCATGCTGGTTTCAATTTCATTGGGCGTAGGTGATTCCATATTGTTTGAGGCGGCACTGAGCTTTTTAGGTTTGGGAATCATGCCTCCCACGGCGAGTTGGGGAAATATGCTCAACAATGCCCAAGAGGTGATTTATCAAAATGTTTGGCTCACCATTTTGCCCGGACTTTTGATTCTTTTCACGGTCATCAGTTTCAACTTTGTGGGTGATGGTTTGCAGGACGCCGTGGATCCCAAGTCAGTGCGGCGCTAACCTCAATTCAGCAAATTTTCGAGATGAGTTCTTAGTAGATCCAATTATTTTCTGAAGCAAGTTGACAGGGCTGGGTCTGAGCCTGGCCTTTTGCCGCTAGTGGGGCGGTGCGGACCTGTATGGCATACAGATCCACATACTGGCCCGTCGAAAAGCCGCTGCTTCTAAACTTGATCTTTAACTCAGGACCACCGCGAAAGCTTTCGTCCATGCTAAAGTTAAGGTTGATGGCAGTGAGCTCTCCGGCCGCAGTCTTTAAAACTGGTTCAATTTTATTGGGTCTACAAATGTTGCCGTTGCCAGCTTTCACGACCAATTCATAACTTGCAGTGACGGTCGATTTCATAAGTACGAACAGTGAATACTCGCCTGACTGAGGAAAACTCATTGGACGAACGTGAACAATGAGGTCGTAGAGTCTGCTTGGGCTCGGACTCACAGGTCTTGGGCGAATGCGAAATGTTGTGGCAGCAGTAAATGGCACCTCGCGACCCTCGGGGTCAAAGAGGTTCATAGTCTTTGGAGTCGTGATGACCTCTACTGCCTTATTGGTGGTTCCCTCCGCGGCGACCAAAGCATTAGTTAGGGCTTCGTAACTTGCAGGTTTTTTACCATCCTTTTTGGTTCTCAGATTGAAGCCAAATGCAGTTTTATAGTTTGGCAGATAGTCGCCAAGTAAAAAATTATCAAACACTTCGCCCGAAACTTTGGGTTTTACAGCGATACGAATTTCTGGGATTTCGAGCGTTTCTTTTTTTTCTTCGATCATTCCCGAAACAGTTGCCTTCACTGTCATTGTCGTGCCCGCAACATAGCTTGATTCGAGAGCACAGACTTTGTGAGAGCCAGATGTTGTTTTCACTGAACTGTTGTCCACAATCCAAAGATACTCCAAGGGCTCTTTAGAAGGGGAGCTCACATTTACGGATACATATACGCAATCGCCAACGGCGACGCTGAGATCTTTTGAGTAGGAGACGAGGCGCAAATCATCGCCGCCCAGAACGAGGGGAGTCCCTTCCGATAAGTTAGATCCAGCTGAGCTAGATCCGGGAGGGGTTTTGCTGCAATTTTGAAAGACGAGAGCTGTGCTCAAAAGCAATACGAATGTAACAATGTAGGCTCGGACTTTAGACATATGTATTCCCCCGCATTCCCTCTAAATAGTTTAACTTTTGCCACTAGATCCTGCATTGAATTTTTTTGTTTGTCTCAAAATGATCACGGCGGTCCTAGCCAATTGGGATGCAAGACCGCTCAGGCGGTGGTCCTGATTTTTGGGAATTCAATTTTTAGAGGACCAAGGTCAGGTCTGTCCGATTAGTAGTTCGTCTCCTTTTGAGACTGGGTTATATTTATCTTCGTATGGCAAAAAAAACTTATATAAAAACCAATGGGGTCTTTGCTCACTTAAAATTGAATTCCCAGATCTTGGTGGCGACATTGGCGTGCACTGGTTTTTCACAACTGGGCTTGGCGCAAAGTGCTTATTTGCAGCGTGAACCTGCACAGCAGCAGCAGGAGCAGCAGCAGAAATCGCAGTCACAGTCGCAGGCACAATCGCAGGCGCAGCGGCAACTGCAGCAGTCACAGTCGCAGAAGGATGCGACCGCACCGGAATCTGCTTCTGCGACGGAGGAGCCACCCACACGGTCGCAGCTACGCCCACAGCAGGCACCGGGACAGGCGCGCTCGAGAGTTAGCACGCGAGCCCGCACCCGAGGCACTGCAAGAGATCGAGATGGGGCTAGAGATCGAGATGGGGCTAATGACAAAGAGGAAGATTCGGGACCTGAGAGTGATGGCAAGCCAGATTTTTTATCTTTAGACATTGATTACCCCGAACTGCAGGTGGTGCCGCGAGCCACAGAGCGTTTGTCGATGGAAGCGCAGTACGAGCGCAGTCGCAAGTGGCTAGGCTATTGGCCGATGCTTACTGGGAGTTTGGCACTGCTCTATGCATCACAGTATCAGCGAGGCCAGTACCGAGCTTCGCCGAACAACGATCCTAAACAGGAAGCGCAGATCAAAGAGGATACGGACTTGATTGTCAATGCTGCGAGCGCGATTGGTGCCTCTTGGTTGGTGATCGGCGGCTACCTCACCTTTCAGGAACCCTACAGTGAAACCTACTCTCAGGTGAAGCGGATCAAAGGTTCTGATCGCCGTGCTGACTTGACTCGCGAGCGAATCGCTGAGGAGGGCCTAGAGCGTCCAGCTCTAGTGGCGCGAAAACTCAATCGACTCTTTATGATCACTCAGGGGGTGGGATCTCTGGCCTTGCTGGGGCAGGCTCCCGATGGCAAGAAGTCTTTTGCAGTGATTGCAGCGCTGACAAGTTTTTTACCGTGGATATTTGAGAGTCATGCCGAGTCCGTTTTTGAAAAGCATTTGGAGTACAAACGAAAGATCTATGCGCCGATCTCAGGTGGTCCAGTGCCCATGTGGAGTCCTTCAACGGGCGAGTGGCAGGGCTTGGGATACTCTTTGGCCTTGCGGTTTTAGAAAAGGGGGCTGAATGAACACAGCCTTGAGGGCGGGTGCTCTCACTGTAATAATTTTTTTGATAGGTGCATTGAGTGTCATTGAATCGAGCGCCAGTGAGGCGACCGGTTCGGCGCCA
Organism: uncultured Pseudobdellovibrionaceae bacterium; assembly: GCA_964388665.1. Classification (GTDB taxonomy): domain Bacteria; phylum Bdellovibrionota; class Bdellovibrionia; order Bdellovibrionales; family Bdellovibrionaceae; genus CALCCV01. The sequence continues at coordinate 36,802 of CAYMBJ010000029.1, forward strand.
CTGAGCTTTGCGGAGCGCCGCCCAGAGTCCCTTCTGGACGTATCCCCTGACAAAATTGTCAAGTGCGAGTCTGCCAAGGAGTTTCGCGACTCATTTTTGATTCTATCGCGCGACAAAACAATGAGCTTTACTCCCCAAGAGGCCACGGCTTTGGCGGTCAAACTGTCATCCGGTTGCTTAGGGGCTGGGCGACGCTTTGTAAAGGTGCTGTATATGCTGACGGCGTCGGGCTTTGATCAAAAAAAATCTCGTGAAGTGGCGGTGGATTTGGCGCTCTATCCTGACTTTGTTGCCGAAACCTTTGTGACCATATTCCCCGGCGTTATGGCTGACGATCTCTTGGGTGTTAACTATCAGGTGGCGCTGCAGCTATCGGTTCTGCTCGCAAAAACTTCACCGAAACAGTCTCCAGTCGTTCAGCGTGACTTTGTCAGTCTCACACAGTTTTGTAAAAGCAAAGAGAACTTGCTCCCCGTTAAGGAGTGTGCCGAGATCATTCTTGCGCTCGCTCCTTATTCGCAAGTTTATAAGGAGGGACTGTATCCGAAATTTGTCGAGCTCTTTGATCTCTTTTCAGGATACAAAACGCTAAGAGGTTCTCTGCGAACAACTTTACCCCTCATTGTTGAGGTTCTACAAGCGGGACCCTTTGCCCAAGAGGCCTTTAAAGAAAGTCTGGAGTTCATACTTGGAAAAGATGGACCTGAGCTTGCTCCCGCGCGCACTTTAGAAGTGGCAAAGCGTGTGGCAAAGAATTCCATCCTTTTAACGGTGGAAGAAAGTGAGAAGTAGCTTAGTTCTGCTTTCGTTGCTCCTGCTGTCCCAAAGCTCTTGGTCGGCATCGGTGGATTTGGAATGGGAGTATCGCGAAGGTGCTAAAGAGTACCAAATTGAAGTGCGGCGCGACGAGACTGTCATTATGAGCCTCAGCAGTGCCACCCAGCAGTTTAGGATCAACCTGCCAGTGGGGAAGTACCAGCTGCGAGGAAGAGTGATTACAAAATACAACATGATGGGAAATTGGTCTGACTATTCGGCCTTTGAAGTCCCACCGCCGGTGCTGGCTCTAGATGAGCCCCTTGATCATGGCGGAATTATCAATCCCAAAACCCTCAAGGCGCGTGTGCAGCTAACTTGGCCGAGCGTTGAGGAAGCCGAGTTTTACCGAGTCTTTATTTTGGACGACAAAAATCAACTGATCAAAACTCTCGAGACAAAAGATCCCGAAAGTGAACTGCAGCTCTCGCCGGGCGCCTACACCTATCAGGTTCAGGCCATTGGTCGAGATGGAGTGGAGGGCGAGAGATCGCAAAATTTGGGTGCCATCAATATCGAAAAAGGAAAACTGCCAAGACCGGTATTGCGACCAAAAAAAAATGATCGTCATAGCTTTGTCTGGACATCGTTGGCAGATACAAAGTGGCATTTTCAATTGTTCTATAAGCCCTATTTTGGTGAAGAGTGGTTTGAGATGCCAAGAGTACCAGAGGTGGATGGCTCGGCGGGCAGTTGGAGCCCGGCCTCCATTGTTAAAAAAGGCGCTGGCCTAAGGCCAGGATTCTATGAATTGAGTTTTTTTATATCTGCTTCTGGTTTTGAAAACTCCCCAATCAATAGAATCGAATTTGAAATCAAACCCACCCGATCCCAACTAAAGGCCGATGCGATCTATGGCCAGTCCAAGTAGCACTATCGGTGCCACCAGCTGTACAATGTGGAATGATGTTTTGTCGAAAGTGCACAGGGTACAAACCCTGCCCCAGTCAATGTGATCCGCGAGATCAAATTTCAGAGCGGATTCTGTTCGTTCATTTGGGGGCCATAGGAGCGACCCTGCGTTCTACGGCACTGCTGGCGGCGATACGGCGCAAGCATCCGCAGGCGCATTTGACTTGGGTGACGGAAACTCCGAGCGCAAGGCTACTGGCGGGCCATCCAAATGTGGATGAGATTCTAGAACTTAATTTTAATAACTATCTGCTTTTGCAAGCCAATGAGTGGCAGGCGGCCTACGTGGTTGATAAATCGCAGCGGGCGGCGGGCCTTGTGAAGAGTCTGAAAATCGCATCGACCTTTGGCTTTATCACCAATCATCATGGGTTGATCGTCCCTGCCAATCCCCACGCAGCCGAACTCTACGAATTGGGTTTATCAAATCAGAAAAAGTTTTTTACAAATCAGAAGACCGAGCAACAGCTAACTCATGAAGCTCTTGATCTGGGCCCTTTTAACAATGACGAGTATGACCTTCCCCTCAGCGCTGAGGAGATGGAGATAGCTTTTGCCAAACGCCGTGCCTGGTCGCCACAGGGACAAACACTCATTGGCATCAATGTTGGCTGCAGTGCTCATTTGCCGCATAAAAAACTATCACTGAGTGCATCCATGGGCTTGCTGATATCGCTGATGAACAGGTTGCAGTCTCAGTGCAGAGAGTTGAGAAACGTAAACTTGGTTCTGCTCGGAGGCGGCGTCGAAGACGAAGCGCTTTGTCGTAACCTAAGAGCCGAAATGGCAAGTGTGCCGCTCTTTTCTGAAATGGGTGTGGCAATCATTCAATCAGACACACTTAAGGGATTGCGAGACGGGCTGACCAGTGTGGCAGCTGTGGATCTGGTCATCACTGGCGATAGCCTGGGTATGCATATGGCCATCAGTCAAAAAAAATGGGTGGTGGCGTGGTTTGGTCCCAGTTGTGAGCAGGAGATTGATCTTTATGGCCGCGGAGAGAAGATTGTCACCAGCGCTCCCTGTTCGCCCTGCTGGAAAAGGTTTTGTGACCGTGAAGTCATGTGTTACGATCAACTCAATTTTTACCTGATCAATGAGGCTGTGCAAAAGGGAATTCAATGGTCGCTGCAGAATCGCAAATGCCAATCGTCCGCCGAATCCTTGTCCTTCAAACAGCCTTTCTTGGAGATGTCCTCTTAGGTGCGACTTTTTTTTATAAAATTCGCGAACTCTATCCGGAGGCCGAAGTCAGTATCATTTGTCGACCAAACACCGGCACCATTTTAAAGAATCTGGGTCTTGTCGATGTGGTGATAGAAATCAACAAAGGTCAGCGTTCCAGCTACCGGATGGCGCTAAAAGCCCTAAAGAATTTTCCCATTGATGTTTTGTTCGTAATGCACAGATCGGTGCGGAGCTATCTGTTGAGTCTGCAAATTGTTGCAAAAATTAAAATTGCCTATCGCTTGCGTTGGAATTCTTTTGGTTTCACTCATCTAGTCGTGCGTGATCTGCATTTGCCAGAGCCTCTGCGCCAATTGCAGCTCCTCTTGCCACTGCTCGAAAAATCTGCTCCGGAGAAAGCGGCGTCCCTGCTCAACGAAATGCACTCGAGAAACTGGAATCAGAAAATTAACGAATTGGTTTTGCCGACACCACCTGTGAGCTGGCGGCCGCCGCTTCGCCAAATGATCGCTAAATTTGCTGATGAGATTCCCACGCTTGCCAAAAGCAGTCTTGCAGCACTTCCCGCGGAAAGTAGAAGAATAGCGGTCTTTCCTGGAAGTGTATGGCCGACAAAAAGGTGGACGGAGAGTGGCTTTGCGGGGCTCATCAAGGAGTTGGTCAAAAGGGGTTGGAAGATTCTGTTGATGGGGGCTCCTGACGAGCGTGCACTTTGTGAGCGAGTTGCCGAGCAGGCCGGGGAGCCAGACCAGGTTCTCGTGTTGGCAGGTGCCCTCACCCCATGGGAGAGTCTGTTAACTCTGGCCGGGGTTGAAAGGGTGGTCACGAATGACAGTGCCTCTGCTCACATGGCGGCACTACTGGATTTGCCAATTGTCGCTATCTTTGGCCCGACCACATTGGCACTTGGCTATCGTCCCTGGGCGACGGAGGTGAAAATTGTTGAGAACAATGCGCTCGAGTGCCGTCCTTGTGGTAAGCATGGACACAAGAGATGTCCGCTTGGGCACCATCTCTGCATGAAGAATTTGTCGTCAGTCGCAGTCCTGCAAGCTTGTGGGCTACCAAATGAGGACGCGCCCTAGTGCTTTGTCAGGAAAGTTTTTTCGTTGTTGCTTCGTCGTCGCGGTATTATTCATACAGCTTCCTCCTCGCGTCTAGAAAAAACTTTCCTGACAAAGCACTAGCCTCAACTCGACAATAATTTTTGGTCATAATCGCTAAAGCTCGCGCCAGAAGGCCCAATCCGGCAACGTCCTCGTTTTGCCAACCTCACGTTGAGGCTAGCTCATAAACTCTTTTACGTTGATGCCATATTTGCGAATTTTGCGAAGCAGAGTGTTCTTAGGAATGTTGGCGTGGGCTACAGTTTGATTGATCTTTCCCTTGTGCGCTTTGAGAGCGCTGACAATGAATTCCTTTTCCATCTCTTCTTTGAACTCTTCAAAATTCAAGGGCTGACCGGGTTGCGGCGCCATCTGAGACTTAATCGATGTGTTGGCAAAACTGGTGGCGGCAGCAGAGATCGCTTCGGGAAGGCTCTGAGCGCTAATGGTGCTTCCCGACTCAACTATAAAGGCCCGCTCCACCGTATTTTCTAACTCGCGGATGTTTCCAGGCCATCTGTATTTTTTCAACAATTCCAAAGCCTCTTTGTCCACGCCAGAGATTTGATTTTCGTGGGTCTTGTTAAACTTTTTAATAAAGTGCTGCACCAAAGAAGTGATGTCTTCGCTGCGCTCACGAAGCGGCGGCATGTAAATGGGCATCACGTTGAGACGGTAAAAGAGATCTTCACGAAATTGTCCTTCTTCCATCATTTTTTCTAGATTGCGATTGGTTGCGGCGATGATGCGCGCATTGGTTTTAACTTCACGAGAGCTGCCCACCGGAGTGAATTTTTTTTCTTGGAGCACGCGCAGCAGTTTCACCTGCATATCTGGTTTGAGCTCGGCAACTTCATCCAAAAACAAAGTCCCTTGAGTTGCCGTCTGAAAGCGGCCAATTTTTCTCTCGACGGCGCCAGTGAAGGCCCCTTTTTCATGACCAAAGAGCTCGCTCTCCATCAGGTTTTCTGGGATGGCACCGCAGTTGAGGGCCACGAAGCTACCTGTTTTGCGCGGAGAATTGAAATGGATTGCCTTTGCCACAAGCTCTTTGCCCGTACCATTTTCACCACGAATCAGCACCGTGGTTTCCACTTTGCAGAGTTTATAGATCAGATTAAAGACCTCGCGCATCTTTTGTGTATTGCCAACAAACTCGGAGTCGATGTCGTCATCAAAGATCGGATTCGAAAGAGCCAGATCCGAAACCATATCTCTGGCTTCCAGACACTTTTTGACAATTTCAGTTAAGGTCTGTGGGCGAATGGGCTTTTCAACATAGTCATACGCCCCTTCGCGAATGGCAATTTTGGCATCCTGAAGGTTACCATGAGCTGTCATGATCACGACAAAAGTTTGTGGATCATCTGTTTTGATTCGTGTCAGTGCCTCTAAGCCATTCATTTCTGGCATTTTGACATCCATGAGGACCAAATCAAAATTGCGATTGCGAATGCGTTCTAGGGCTTGAAGTCCATTTTCGGCCTCTTCAATAGCAAAATCTATTTCTGGCAATGTGGAAGTCAGGATTGAGGCCACTGATTGACGTAACTCGCTTTCATCATCAACAATTAGAGTATTGAGTTTTTGGCTATTCATATCATGATTCCTTTCTCTGTGCCGCCTCGGCCGAAACTTGACTTGAAATTGGTATAAGTCTTTCACAAGGCAATTTCGTCACCACCTTACCCCATTTTTTCTTCAAAAACCAAGGGCAAAGAAAATCCAATCTTGGTCCCTCGGCCCAGTTCACTGGTGAGCGTGACCTGCCCGCCATGGAGTTCGACAAAGTATTTTACTAAATAAAGACCCAAACCTGAGCCGCGACTGCGAAGATCCTCGCCAGAGCCGCGGGCAAATTTATCCCACACAATCTCAATGTCCTCACCGGCTATTCCACGTCCATGATCGATCACATTGACTTTGATTTGGTCATTGGCTTCAAATGACTCTATCTCTACTTTGGATTGATGATTGGAATACTTGATGGCATTGTCTAACAGATTGATGATCACTTCTTTTATCAGGGTTCTATCAAACTCCGAAGTGAACATTGGTTCAAGGTTCAACACAATCTCGATGTCTTTTTCTTGGGCCAGGGGCTGCAATTGCTCAACGGCCTCGCCTATGAGTTCATTGATATCGCCAATCTCTGGGTAAATGCGAAAGGCTTGTGACTCGACTCTCAATAGGCTCAGTATTGACCGAATGTATTTATTGAGCTCTTCGCCAGAGTGAGAGAGCACCTCAAGCTCCTTGCGAACGGCCTCACCCCGGGAGTCTGTTCTGAGGCGATTGACGACGGATTGAATCTTGGCAATGGGAGTTTTTAGATCATGTGAGATCAGGCTGACAAAGTTGTTCTTCAATTGTTCGAGCTCATGTTGTGCAGTTTGCTCACGTTGAAGTTCAAAAAAACGCTGTTCAATTCGCGAAGCTTGGTAGCCGGTCAAAACAAACCAAGTAAAGCCAAGTCCTGCAACAGTTGAAAATGCGGGCACCCAAATGTACAGACTGTCAAACACCCAGGCCGAGAGCGCCACGCACATTGTGGCAAACCAAATGATAAACACCAGCGAAATGGATTGCGGAAAGGAATTCAATATAAAAGCTGCAAAAAGGATCAATGTAATTAAGAACAGCGAGTAGTAGGGCCATGAGAAGCGCTGAATCCATCTGCCATTTAGTAGATTTTCAGCAATATGGGCGAGCAGCTCGCCACGGCTCATGCGGCCAATGGGAGTTTGCACGGGTGCAATAAGCTGCGAATCGCCGACTAGGAGCACGTATTTGTCCTTGAGTACACTCATCTCAACTGAGCCGTTTAGGAGATCGCGAGCCCTATAAGTGGGAAAGGAGTCCGTCGGAGTATGAAAGTTAATTTTTAAGCTGCTGTTAACCGGAAAGCTTTTGCCAATAAAATTTTGAATAAAATGGGTCTCGCTTTCGCGTGCGGGATAGATCTTACGAATGACGCCGTCTTCATCCTTTTCCAAAGACAGCAGGCCGACATTGGATTGATCTATCTGTGTAAATGTGGGCAGCAAAATTTTTTCTGAATGCGAATAGGTTGCGGCCCAGGTGATCTTGGAATCTGTAAAGATTCGGGCCTCATCAGGGGTGACATCCAGTGGACCCAAATTCTCTCCAAAAAAGAGAGTGACTCCGATTCGTTTGGCCTCAGAATTGGTGATGGCCTTGAGGAGGCGCAACCAAAGATTTTGATTCCAAAAAAAAGCATCTGAAAACTCGGCTGTGTCACGGATCTCTGTGGCTCGTCCGGTGCGGTTTTCAAAACCAGGCAATATCAATTTTTCGTCAACCTCGACCAGCACAATGTCTGAGCTGATGGGTTTAAGTCCACGCAGACTAAAGCGTGTGTCATAGGAGTTTTTCTCATCATTGACGAGCAAAAAAGTGGCGACACCCCAGCACAAAATCACTCGCGAGAGGAGTCCACGTCTTTGATAAATTCGGCGACCGAGGAGGGTGAGCCTCAGCAAGAGGGCTTCCCAGGTCGATCGGTACAATTGCTGTTTCACGCGTTGCAAAATATATGATAAGACAAGGAATGACAAGGATGCTCGCGATTGGGTAAGTTTTGCACTGTAACTATGAATAATAATGATTTGAAGCCCTCAATAATTTCAAAAAGGCCATTTGCGATCACGATTGGGGTCTTTGATGGCTGCCATTTGGGGCACAGATTCCTCTTTTCGGAGCTATTGCGCATTTCAGAGGAGCACTCCTGGGATCCGGCCGTTGTTACCTTTGACCCTCATCCTGATGAGGTTGTTGTGACCAGCTCACCTGAGGGCGAGAATAGGCCCATCCGACGGCTATTTCAGCTTGAAGACAATCTCAAGATTTTGCGAGAACTGGGATTCTCCCGCATTGAAGTGATCGCTTTTGACAAGCAAACGGCGACCCTCACTGCGGAGGAGTTTTTAGCGCAGCTGATTGTCCCTCGTTTTGAGCTCGGCGCTATGGTTGTTGGCTATGACTTTGCGCTCGGTAAAGGGCGCGAGGGCGACTCAGCCTTTTTACGCGACTGGTGTCGGCAGCGCAATGTGATGTTTCATCAAATCGGTGCTCAGAAGTGGGATGCGACAATGGCGCTGCCGGTCTCTTCCCAAGCCATTCCACCTGGATCCATCATATCGAGCTCGCTCATTCGCCAACTTCTTGATGTCGGCGCGGTGGAGGGAGCCAGTCGTCTATTAGGACAGCCTTTTTTTATGCGCGGGAAAGTAGAGATTGGCCAAAAATTGGGAAGAAAATTGGGATTTCCAACGGCAAACTTAAAGCGCCTGACACCGTATTTACCTAAAGTGGGTGTTTATGGCGGAGTTTGCAAAATCATGGAGGTCGGCAACAAAGGCGAAACAGAAGATTTCGTCGAATACCTCGCGGCAATCAATATCGGCTATCGCCCGACGGTCACTTCGGCTGCTGATGCTGAGCCGGTTCTGGAACCAAAGGTAGAATGTCACTTGCTGGATTTTAGCGGCGATCTTTATGGTCAAGAATTGAAAGTGGAGTTTCATTGCTTCTTGCGCGACGAAAAAGAATTTTCAAGCATTGACCATCTCAAGACGCAAATTTACTTGGATGTTGAGAAAGTTCGCCGCACAATAAAGCATGTTTCCACAATACCATTTTAATTTAGGGCAAGCCTTTCCCTCAGCAAGCCGAGCACAGATGGCCCTTCAAGGACACGAAATCAACGATATGATATTGCCCGGCCCATTTGCAATTCGCAAAGACAACCAGTATGCCGAATTCTTGAATTTTATGAAGGAAAGCAAGGTCAGCTTTGTTCGTGTGGATTTTAAAATGTGGGAGCCCTTTGTCAATCATCCGTGGGCGTCTGCGGCGCTAGTGTCGCAGATTCGCGCGATTGATTCCATTGTGCTTCAGGGCGACAACCTCGTGCCTCAGCTGGCCTGGCCGCAGATCTTTAAGACCTATTTGATCACCGAAACGCGCACCTTGAATACCAAGCAGGCGGCTTACATTGTCGGCGCGGGACCCTTATCAAGAATGACGGCTGCTGTGATGTTTCAATTGGGCTTTAAACAGCTTCGAATGATTCACCATGATTTGGGAGCCTTGGAGCAAGATTTAAAAATTTTAAGACGTGCCCTCCTGGGCCTAGATATGGATTTTGTAGAAATTAGCAAAGTGACTCAGCAAGGGCTGCAGGGAAGTCTATTGGTGATTTGCGAAGATTTGACCGAAAAGAAGGATCTTAAGGCTGATTTAGCTTACTACAATTTTATGTCCAACGACGGGATCGTGGTGGATTTGCGCAATTGGGAGCCCAACAATGTCCTTGCAGAAGAGGCCCATCGTGCGGGTCTTAAGGCGTTTTTGCCGTCCAAGTTTTGGCCGCGATATGAACATCATTGGATAAAAATGCAGAAAATAAATCTTTCTTTTGCTGACATCCAAATGGCTTGGCCAATATAGCGTATTGACTCATGGGTAGATCGTACTTAGGAGCAGGGTGATATTTTATCCTGC
>CAYMBJ010000030.1:0-45662 GCA_964388665.1 uncultured Pseudobdellovibrionaceae bacterium
AATCATCATTAAAAAATCATATCAGACCTTTGTCCAGAGTTTTCGGATAGGCTCTAAGTTACAAAGGCAAAGCGTAAGGCGGTGCCATTATAATGTAAATTGCAAGTATATCAAAAACGTATCGTTCAGGGAAGGTTGGTTTTTCTAGTTAATGCCCATCTTGAAGGAGGATCCCGCTATTGGCCGTATCAACGTGAGAAAGACCTCTCTGCTCGCAGGCATGTGAAAGCTCATGCCACATTTTAATCATCCCTGTAACTCCGACCAGAAGGACAAAATCCAAGGGTCTGTCATAGATCGCCAGCGTATCGAAGGTGGACAATTCGCAAAAGCCGTTATCAACAAAACAAGGTACGTGTGATCGCAATGCTTTGTCTTTGAGGCTAGGGCAGGTGAGATCTTCGGAACTCTCTCTGACAATGGATTTAACATTTTCTTGAAGGCACTGTCTGACTCGAGACTTAAAGCTAAGGAGAGAGGACTGTTCGTCCTTATCTTTGATGCGGATATCGATTTTAGTAGGTTTGCAATATTTTAATCCGACATCAATGAGATAGCCGCTATCGCCACAGCCTAGAACGTCTTCAGCGCACTGATAGAAGTCGCAGCTGTCAGCGGCGGAGACGCAGTGAGCGAGAGGATCAGTCGGCGGCGTGTAAGAAAACGCAAAGGACTTTGCATTTGGTAACGTGAGCAAAAGTGAAAAGACAACAAGGCCCATTGAATTCAATTTTATATTCGTTTTCATGAAAATCTTAGAAGCAATAACGGCGCCAGAAAAAAAACATTTGGTGCCGCTTCTATTGCATTTGATTGGCAGCATCCTGAATAGCTCGGCTGATGTTTGTCAAAAAGGGTCCGCCAAAAATTGACAGTTGTCAAAACCATCGACATGCATTGAATTTTTGTACAGCCAGAATCTTGCGATGCCGTGGCATGGATAGTGCAAAACTTGAAGATGCCCCGAGATGGCTGGCAGTAACTCTCGTTTCACGTTGAAGGAAGCTCAATATCTATGGACAAAATCACAAAATTCTTTGGCTCCAAATTGAATAGTACTGTGGGTCTTAACAAGCAGGTCAAGCTGCATTTTGCTTTGATTTTCAGTGTTTTGGTTGCGATGGCGTTGATGGGTTATGCCCCGGCAAAAGCCGGGAGTCTTGAAAGCTATAATGAAAGCCTCGACAAGTTTCAGGCACAGATTGCGGAGCAGCAACTTGCAGATGGTGAGTGGGCCGGAATCAATGAGGGCGATCCTCGTTGGGACGTCATGTTTATGACTTATACCTATGGTCTCCATAAGTTTGGGCTAAAATTTGCGAGCAAAGAGACTTTGGATCGAGTCATCAAGGAGACGGTTTCACGACTAAAGAATTGGCGCGGGTTTCAAAAAAACGGTTGGGCGCAGCATCAGGGTGCCGATGTGGATCCAAAGCTCACCGGCAGCATATTGCTGGCACTCAATCATGTGGATTCAAAATTAGTGGAGCGCGAGTTCCGCACCCAGCAACAGTATTGGAACAAAAAGGGCTGGGACGTGGGAGATATGACGGTTCTTGATCGTGCGATCTTTCGCATGATGCAGGCACCAGGAAAGATCATACTTCCGCCCTTTGTGAACACACTGGTCTTTTTGATACGCCGTGATTCTCATTTCCCAATCAACATAGCAACTCTGGGCTATTACAGATGGGGATTTGTGTCGGTTACGGTATGGAAGTACTTTAATGACATGATTCGCATGAAGGACACGCGAGCCCCGCGCAAAGTGGTGCCTGTAAGCAAAGAGGTGTTGGCGCTCAAGGGCAAGTATGTGGATTCACCTGAGCTTGCAGCTTCTGAGGGGCCGCTGCTAAGGGGCAATCAATTTTGGGCCCATCATGGCTTGGCATGGTTACTCGAAAGACCTCATGCCGATGGAAATCCGGCGCCAACTCTGATCTTGCATCAAGCTCTGTTTGCTGCTCATCGCTCTGGCGCCATTGATTTGTCCCGTGAGCTAGAAGAGGGCTGGCTGTATATGGATAGACTGAGATTGCCGATGCGCAATCAGGTGAAGGCATTCCAGCCCTCCATCAGTCCAATTTGGGATACGGCACGTGTCCTGAGCGCTCTCAATCATATTCCAGATGACTTGCGGCAGCCAAAGCTTGCTAAAAAAAGCACAGCCATCGGCAAGGCTTTGAATTTTCTATTGGCTGAGCAAAACAAAAGTGGTGGTGACTTTTTGATTGCCAATCCAGATTTCAAACCTGGCGGTTGGGGATTTGCCTACGGTGGCCAAAAGTATCCTGACTCCGACGACACAGCGATGGTTGTGGACGCGCTGATCCCGCATGCACTAGAGAATTCAAAAGTTGAGATCGCATTGCAAAAAGGAATCGATTGGCTGCTGCAATTCCAAAATGCGAGCGGTGGATTTCCAGCTTGGGATTTCGACGCTGTTGGAATCATACAGTCGCTCATCGACTTTGGAATTTTACCAAAAACTTCCCTGGAGCCGCAACTTGATGTGTCGGCAAGAGTGCTGCGAGCTTTGACCCATGTGAACCAAGCGGGTGTGCGAAAAATTGACGCCAATGTTTTTCAAAAGGCATGTGGTTTTTTGGCCAGATCTCCTATAAATTCGGTCCATGGCGTAAAACTCTGGCCCGGAACCTGGGCTGTTAACTATCTTTATGGCACGAGCGAAGTCCTCTCCTCAATGATTGAGGCCAACTGTTCTGCAGATATCGATCTTAAGGGCTATTTTGATTGGATAAAGAACATCCAAAATGCTGACGGTGGCTGGGGCGAATCATCGTCGTCTTATGTTCGTTTGGACTACGCTCAAGGAGAGTCTACCATAACGCAAACTTTGGGAGCATTGCAGCTTCTTCTGACCTACGAAAACCATCGCATCGGACACCCGAATCTGAATTTGCCATCGGCCATGGCGATGATAGAGAAGGGCGTGGAGTACTATCTGAAATTTGTTGATGCTCGTGGTGATATTCATGACGAGAATGAAAAAGAATTTACTGCCTGTTATGCCTGTCCAGGATTGTATGTGCGCTATGACTTGATACCTCTGTACATGGGCACGGAGGTGCTGGCGAAATTCATGAGGCTAAAAGCGCAGGAGAAACCACAATGATAAATTGGCTTAGTTTTTTTGTTTTTCTATTTGGCTTTTCTTTTTCAATCGCTCATGCGAATCTGCTTGGCCCTGCTAGAAACTCAAGAGCAGATTTGACCAATACGCTCAGGGGCTCATTGTCCTATCTTGAGGATACGCAGATTCGTGATCGTCCAAGTCGTTTGAACTGTCGCCGTGATTTTTCAGGTGGCAGCGGCTGCGCAGGAAGCGCCAAAAATATTGAAGGAGAGTGGGCCAACTTCATCTATCCACTCAATATTGTGTCCTATATGCCGCCGGAAGATGATCTGGTGCTCATTCAGGACTCCAATATGTTTGTGACGTCTGCGATTTTGTACCCCCTCTATTGGCTTAGTGATGCCACTGGTGATGTGGACAACATTCGCAAGCTCGCTCTTGATAGTATAAGAACTTACCAACGCGAAGACGCCTATAGCTTTTGGCCGCAGTATCAGCATCAAAAATCCCAAGAGCATATTGTCGGTCCACTGAATTTTCCGATAGAAAAACTCAAAGAGTCGAACTATGGCATTGCTAGGACAGCCGCAAAAGTTTTGGGCCATTTTATTCCTTGGGTTGAAGAGTGGATGCTGCAAATTTTAGATACTGAAAACAATAAATTTGGCATGGCTTCTTTCTTTAATGTCCCCAATGACGCCGACGACACATCGGTGGCGATGGCGATGATTACGGTCGAGGCGATGAAAGGCGGAAATGCCAAGGCAGTGGATAGAGGGCCTTTGGAAACGATCACCAGATACCGCGATGTTGATCGGGTCAAAGCAGATGCTCGGGACAACTGGACGCCCAAAGATACCGGGGCGTATCTGACCTGGTTGAAGGATGAAAACCTTTCCGTATTCAGCGATGCACGAACGGGAATTGTACCTATGGGCGTAAACAATGTTGATTGCGTCGTGAATGCCAATGTTATGTTTGCACTTTCTCTCAACGACATGAACACGGCGCCCGGCTTTTCTGAAAGTGCTACGTATCTGGCAAATGTCGTGGAGACGAGCCAGTGGCTGAAGCAGTGCGCACTCTACTATCCACAAAAGTACACCTTTGCCTATTCAATAACACGAGCCTACAGAGATGGTGGTGCACGAACGCCTGCGCTTGATCTGGCAATGAACAAGATGATGCGAGATCTGCTTGAACAGCAAAAGCGCGATGGATCTTGGTGCAGCTCTGCCGACGGCACCTGTCACTATGCAACGGCAATGGCCTTGGTTTCTCTTTTGAACATTGGTGAAGTGCGAGCCAAGGGTCTTTCTTTACTGTCAGCTTATGAAAACGCGCTGGATCGCGGAATCAACTTTTTAAATTCAGCAAAAAAGCGGGCTAAAGTGGCAAATTCCAAATTCCATCACGAGAGTTATCAGTGGAAGCCAGGACTCTTTTTTTCGGCCGAAGATTATCACCTCGGCGTGTGGCGTTCTGTGGCTTTGACCAATGCCATCGTGATAGAGGCCTTGGCAAAGTACCTGATGGACTACCAAAAGAGTCAGGCCACCCTGAAGGAGTGGAAAAAAACATTGCCGGTTCTCTAGTGCTCAGATCACCTTGAAGAGGTCCAAGGTGATAGAATAAATTTCGTCGTTGCCGCCGCGGTGAATGGTTTTGTGTGATTCCTCCACTGCGGCAGTGAAGATCTCCTTGAGCTTTTGTAGACTGCTCGCATCCAAAGTAAATATTGAAGAGAAGTGCATATCTTCGTAGGAATCCTGCTGTAGGGAGCGAATGGCTTGAATTCGCCTTCCCACTTGGTGGGGCTGATTGAGCGAAGAGGTGCGTGGCAAATGAAGTGACTCACCGCTGTAGCTGTATTCAGATTTTTCTTTTTTTATAAGTTTGCAGTCCACTAAAAAATCCAAAGTCTCTTTTACAATCTCAATAGGAAGGGCCAGCCGCTTTGAGATTTCGTTGGCGGTGCGGTAGTTAGGGGAGCTGGTGGCAATGTGCACGGTGGTGGGAATCGAATTTGAAAAATACCGTGCGAGAACTTCTTGATCCATAACGGGCGACTGCGAACCGACTTTTTTTTCGAGCTTTTCACTTTGTAACAAAATCTCTTTGCGCTTTTTTTGTAGAAAGCTCTTTAGCTCGGGGGTGCCGGCGCGAGCCAAACGAAGGAGGACAAAAAAATAGTCAGTTTCTAATTCGTTCCATTGCAAATGCTTGGCTAAGCGATAGGCCTGATCCTCTGTGAAATCTGCGGCACCCTTTGCAACTTGCACCAGGTAGGATGCCTGACACTCCATGGCCCTAGCCATTTTTGCTTGAAGGCCGCGCTCTGCATGTTGGCCGTACATATGCGCATTGATAAAGTCGCGGTAATCGTTATAGGTGAGTATGCCTTCGGCTTGAACTTTTTTCAAATTTACCTCTTTCGGGGCTGATGTGTTTAAGCGTTCTATGGCGCCAGCGAGGCAGTAAGTTGAGCCAATAGCGCTTAAAGTGGTCTATAGCTATGACACCAGGGTAATATATATTATTCATAAACAAATACGTACAAAAATATATAAAGAAAACATATTATGGCGAGTCATTACTGGGTAAAAGAGAGATGTTCCCGCTTCAACAAATAACAAGGAGTCATCAAATGACAAAAACGAATAGACTGTTTGCTCTCATCACCACCTCGCTTTTAACAGTGTCTTGCTATGTCGCCAGCGCCGGTCCATCGGTTTCTGGTGGAGTTCCGCCGCAACCTCGCGCCGTAGTTATCCAGGGGCATCTTGAAGCGAATGGAAATTTTGATCTTGAAGGACGCAAACTCGCCTTGAACCTGATTGCCGAGCACGTTGCTGGCGACTCAGTTGTGGCCATGACTCAAAGAGAGGACCTTCAATCTGCAGATCGTTCGTATCTCTGCATCGAATACCGAAGTGGCGTAGAAGCCTTTGATGCGAAAACGAATTTTGAACAACTTCTTAGCTCGCATCCCACTCTTGAAGTCGTAGACAATGGTGGTTGCAAGTAAAAGCA
Organism: uncultured Pseudobdellovibrionaceae bacterium; assembly: GCA_964388665.1. Lineage (GTDB taxonomy): Bacteria > Bdellovibrionota > Bdellovibrionia > Bdellovibrionales > Bdellovibrionaceae > CALCCV01. The sequence goes on from CAYMBJ010000030.1 coordinate 6,131, forward strand.
GATCGAGTGTTTCTTGTGGCAACCACAATACAATATTGAGCCTTCTCAATAATCAAACCCAGTGAATTGGTGTCTATTGACGTGCAGCCGATTTGCTGCCAGGCTAGTGAACAGGTGATTCGGATGATGCTGAATCACCTGTTTGTGTTTTAAGCACCATTTGTGCATAGCTTATGTAAACAATAATTCTGTGAACAAATACTATGAACAAATACTATGAAATCGGATTGGGGTATTGAATGAAGGCAAAGATTCCTTTGATTGCGAGATGGATACTGGGCTTGCTATTTTTTGTATTTGGCCTAAACGGATTTCTCAATTTTATTCCCACTCCAGACAATATGCCTGAGGAAGCGATGGCCTTCATGGGGGCGTTGGCGGGCACTGGGTATTTTTTTCCTGTATTAAAGGCGACCGAAACCGTGTGTGGTCTGTTGCTGATTTTGGGAATCGCGGCGCCAGTGTCTTTGGTTGTGCTAGCTCCCATTACCATTCAGATTTTTTTATTTCACGCTGTTCTGACTCCGGGGTTGAGCAATTTGTTAGTGCCCATTGTGATCATTGCGCTGCAAATCGCAGCTGCCAGCGGATATTGGCATTTGTATCGACCACTCTTTAAAAAAGGCTGATTTCAATTTATGAATTTTTTCTCGAGCCTGATTCAATATTTTTTTGACATGCAACTTGCTAAGCAGAAAGAAAAGATGCGCGAAATGGGCCTGCGCGCTGCTGAAAAGGGACGAAAGTTTGCGATATCATTGATTCTGTATTGGATGGCGACCGCTCTTGTGTATTCTAGCTTGGTTCTTGGTGTGATTGAATTGGGTTTGCAGATTGAGCGCGGCAATGGATTGTCCTTTTCTGGATTGATGGTCTCCGCTTGCATTTTGTTTGTGCTCGGTTTTGTATTTATGATGGTGGGATTGCGGATTGGCACGGGCCCCGTGATTGTGAAAAACGAAACGAGCGAAAGCAGCACAGAATGGGAGTCAGCAGCTAGAGGCGCAGATTCTGCCGCCTGCAATTTTCAAATTCCTGATGAAGTAAAAAATCTTCTAGAAGAGATCACGCTGCACTATCTGCGAGAATTCGCAGACAAGATCAAAGGCGGCAAGTCTAAAAAGTCAACCGCTGACTCAAGCTCTCCTGCAGAACCAACAAATTCATAGTGCTGCTGCTTGCATAAGCACGTTCAAATTCTCCTCTGATATTTTTTAGAAAGGTCATATTTAGTATGTGAAGGTTGAGCTGCGCCTCGCAGCTGATTTTAGACTGCGGCATGATATTTGAAGTCCTAGGTGGGTGAAACGAAATTTAGCAACATGAAAAACTTTTTGATGTTGGTTTCTGTTAACACTCTAAAAAGGAGCAACTCTGTGATTCAATTTAAAGTTTCAAAAATACTGTTGGCGCTTTCACTCTGCGGAGTGCTGGCGGCCTGTTCGAGTCAGCCGAAGCATTCATTTGCGCGGGATACGCCGATTGAGAGCATCGAGCAAGACATTGCAGCGCAAATGGAAAACATGAAGGAGGAGCAGCTGGATGTGCTGTCGCCGCAGCATTTTGAAAGGGCGGAAAAAGTATTCTCTAGCGCGCGCAAAGACATTGCTGATGGTGATGATCGCACCGCAATTCTCAATAAATTTCAGGTGGTGAAAAATGAATTGGCCGCGGCCAAAACTCACGCTCAGCAGTGGCAGGCCGAGTTTGCGCCAGTGCTGGAGGCGCGAAAGGAGGCCCTGAACCAGGGCATACCGGAATCGGAGGCTTCGCGCATGGCGAGCATTGACAATGAACTTCGGGACATCACCGAGGAGAAATATCGACCTGGGCGTCACAATGTTTCGATAGCAAAGCTTCAGCAGAGCTATATGAATGTGAAGTTGGAGGCGATTCGCGAAAGTGAGCTTTCACAAGCCAAAGAAATGATGAACGCGGCAATTGGGGAAGGAGCCCGTGCCTTTGCGCAGCGGTCTCTTAAAAAGACGGAGACGGCCATTCTAAATGCAGAGAGGCAGATCGCCGCCAATCGTGATTATCCAGAAGCTTATCGAGACGCAGTGGCGGAAGCCAACTTGGCCGCCAGAGAGCTCGTGACCATCACCAATGTTGCCAAAGAGGCGCGTGGACAGACGCCTGAGCAAATTGCACTTGCCGTGCAGGCCAAGGAAAAAGAACTTGCTCGCCAGCGAGCCGAGGCCAATGTTGCCGAGCAAAAGGTCGATGTACTTGAGGCGCAAACCACGGTTCAAAACCAGCGTCTACGTCGAATCAACGCCGCCAATCAAGATTTGGCCAGTGAGCAGGCGCGCCTGGCAAAATTGCGCGAAATCGAATCCAAGTTTTCACCCGATGAGGCCGAGGTCTATCGTCAGGGCGATAATGTTGTCGTGAGATTAAAGGCCGTTCAATTTCATAGTGCAGATTCGGCATTGCCTGAGCAGGCCATTCCAACTTTGGCCAAGGTCAAAGCAGTGATTGAGGATCTTTCTCCCGAAAAGGTTGTTGTTGAGGGACATACGGATTCCATCGGAAATACGATTTTGAATCAAAAGCTTTCTGAAAAACGGGCACAGTCGGTATCGACCTATCTCAAATCATCGGGTGAAATCCAAGCGCCCATTGAGACAGTGGGCTATGGATTTGAAAAACCCTTGGCCACCAACAAAACCAAAGAGGGCCGCGCCATCAATCGTCGCGTTGACATCATCATTGAACCCGGAAAAGAGATTGCCATCGAGTAAGGGTGGTCACTATTGCTGCCAAATTCATGTGACTTTGGCAGTAAATTGGGTGAGAAGTGGGCATCATGACTCACCCAAAGCGCTTTCAAAAGGTCAACATTGAGATCAGCAACATCTGCAATTTGCAGTGCAGCTTTTGTCCAGAGGTGCGACGAGCGCAGCAGATGATGGATCTCGATCTTTTCACACGAAGCATCGAGCAGGTCGCACCCTTGACCGAAATGGTCTGCTTTCATTTGATGGGCGAACCACTTGCTCACCCACTGTTTGAAAAATTTGTACAGATTTGCCATCTTCACAGTGTGCCGATATTTTTGGTTTCCAATGGTGTGCTTTTGCGCGAGAAACAATCCGAGCTGCTTCTGCATCCGGCCTTTCGCCAAGTCAACTTTTCCTTACATAGTTTTTTTGACAACTTTCCAAAAAAGGACCCAGAGGCCTATCTGAGCAAGATCTTTGCTTTTATCGAAGCAGCCCTTTTGCGTCGGCCTGATCTGTATATAAACCTACGTCTTTGGAATCTATCGAGTGGTGCCGCCGCAAAAGCCAGGCGTGCTCAAGGTGCTCCCAATGCTCCCAAAGAACACAGTAACGATCTTCTCTTAAAGCAGATCTCCGATCAATTTGGTGTGCCCATGCCAACCGATATTGATCCGCGCACTCAAAAGGGCTTTCGTCTCCTCAATCGCCTTTATTTGCATTTTGATTCTGAGTTCACGTGGCCGGATTTAAGCCTGCCGATCTTGGGCAGCTGCGGACGTTGTCTGGGATTGAAATCGCATTTCGGTATTCTGGTGGACGGCACAGTGGTGCCCTGTTGTTTAGACAAAGAAGCCGCAATTCCTCTCGGCAATTTGCAATATCAAGAGCTCTCTGCAATTCTTCAAGGAGACCGAGCGCAGAAAATGCTAAAGGGTTTTTCCGAAGGAAAATTGCTTGAAGACCTCTGTCAGCGGTGTCAATACATTGAAAGATTTCAATCCACCAACAAAAATGATCAGGCGATCACTGTTTAGCAATTTGTTCACAGATTGAATTCACCTTGGCGGGACGTTTGTCTAGCTCATATCCATAAAGATACCCAATAATATCCATAAATAGCTAAAAATATCGACTTTATAGGTATTATTGGGTATATTTATGGGTGTATGAGAGCACCTAAAATTGACCAACTCACCATAGAGATCGTGAGCCTAATCGGCGAGCTCGATGAGTTCAAAGGCCGTTGGGCCGCCACTCAGGCATTGGCGCCCGACAGGTTGGCGGTCCTTCGCCAAGTGGCCACCATTGAATCCGTCGGTTCTAGCACCCGTATAGAAGGCGTGAAGCTAACCAACTCTGAAATCGAAGCTCTGCTTCGCGGAGTGAAGACTTACTCATTCAAGTCACGGGATGAGCAAGAGGTCGCGGGTTATGCGGAACTGATGGAAATGATCTTTGCTTCCCATAAAGAAATTCCGTTTACCGAAAATCATATCAAGCAGCTACATAGTGTGCTCCTCAAATACAGCACCAAAGACGACCGCCACCGCGGGGAATACAAAAAGTTTGCCAACAGCGTGGAGGCTATCGGGCAGAATGGCAAAAGCAAAGGTGTGATCTTTCATACATCAACCCCGTTTGACACGCCAGCCTTGATGACTGAGCTTATTGAGTGGACCAACACACAAATCAAACGAAGAGAGTTGCGCCCACTGCTTGTGATTGCCGTATTCGTGGTCGTTTTTCTGCACATACATCCGTTTCAAGACGGCAATGGTCGTCTATCCCGGGGGCTAACTACATTGTTGCTCTTACAGCTGGGATACAGCTACGTACCTTATAGTTCCTTTGAAAGGGTCATTGAGGAAAACAAGGATTCCTACTACCTGGCTTTGCGCCGTGGGCAAGCAGAGCTTGAAGAGATCAACGCAAAGAGGTCGACCAAATCAAAATTGAAACCTGGCGGCGTGAATGACTGGTTGGCGTTCTTTCTCAAGTCCATGCAGAAACAAAAGGTCGCGCTCGAAGCAAAAATGAAAAACGAATTGGAGGCCACCAAGATCCCGCCCTTGTCTTTACAGATCATTGAGTTCATCAAGGGTCATGGTCCCACCTCCATTGGTGAAGCCGTGGCCGTCATAGGTGCCAATCGCAATACGGTTAAGCTGCACTTCAAGAATTTAGTTGCAGATGGGCGCCTGGAAAAAGTTGGTGTCGGACGCGGTATGCGGTATCGGATGCGCCAATCCTAGTAAAAAGATCAGGCGATCACTGTTTAGCAATTTGTTCGCAGATTGAATTCACCCTGGCGGGACTTTTGCCGTCAAATCTCAATTTTATAAATTGAATTTGAATCTATCGAATAGCCAATGGTAGCATTTAGCTCCGCACAAAATGATGTGTGCGGAGTATAAAGGAAAAGTAAAATGAAACAAAATGTAAAAACAATGCTGATCGTTCTGGCGTGTCTTTTTGGATTTTCAACAGCCACACATTCAGCCGAAACTATGGGTGAAAAAGCCAAAGCTGGGGCCAAGGCAGCGAAGCACGCCGTTAAAAAAGGTGCTCATCGCGCAGAAGAGGCTCTCTGTGGCAAGCTCACTGGAGATAGCAAAGTGGAGTGCCTAGCTAAAAAAGGCAAACATCGAATGGAAGAGGGCGCAGATGCTGTCAAAAACAAAGCTTCTGAAGTGAAAGAGGCCATTGATACTGACGATGCAACTGACGAGTAGCGGAATGTGGGGGGCTGTTGATCTGCATCGTACCCCCAGGCCCCCACCACGGATTTTTGGGACAACTTGATAAAATGGACATCCGAAATATCGATGAGACCAACTCTGCGGTTGCATTTGCAATTGACCATCGGCCTCCTCACAATCAATTGGAACCAGCCGAGGGTCAATATGACATAGTAGCTGTTTTTCAAGTTGTTCGCCGTGATGAAACAGATGGGGGCTTGATTCTTGCTTGGCGGATCATAAGAGATTTCGATAAGCCTGTGCTTAGTAGAGATTAATCTAGTCCCAACACTGGATCAAGGCAAATTTGAGATTGAGTTTTTTGTAGCGAAGTTCGTGACCTGCGCGTGCCACTTGGTGCGAAACGATCTGATCGACGCTTAGTTTTCCTTTTGCACAGAGGGCGACATTTTTTTCTAGGTGATAGAAGAAACTCAAAGTGTCTTTTGTTGGTAGGTGGGTGCAGTGGTTGGCGTCGAGATCAAAATGGACGCGCACAGATTCACTGGTGATCAGGCCATCGTACGCCTTCACGTAGGACTCCTTGAGCGACCAAAGCATGCGAAAGCGGTGATGTTGCGATGTCAGAGTTTTCCCTCGCTGGATGTAGGCATTTTCAAGATCACTGAAGTAGCTTTTGGCAATCTCGAGAAATGGGCCGGGTCGATTTTTTTGTTCGATATCGATGCCTAGTTCAAAGCGAGGGTGAACGGCCAGAACAATTTCTGATTGGGAGTGGGAGAGGCTAAACTGGAGGCCTCGGACAAAGGGCTTTCCCTTGTCGTTTTTGTGAATGGTGACATCGTCGCAGTTATGAATGTTTCTGAGAGCCGATTTCAGCAAATGGCGCGAATGTAAAAATTCGCGCTTTCGTTTTGCTTGCGACATTTTCGAATAGGCACTTCTTTCGTTGCTGTCGAGCCACACTTCGGGATCAAGCGGCGCCGAATTTTCGTCAATGTGATTAAAATAGATGTGCAGTTTCTGATCTTTTATGGGGTGTCTTGCCATCGCTTAAAAATCAAGGAAGTATTGATGCCACCAAAGGCAAAGTTATTGGACATCACATATTGGCAGTCTAAACTTCGTCCATCTCCACGAATGTAGTCCAATGGTGCGCACCTGTCATCAATCTGTTTCAGGTTTAGAGTCGGTGCAAACCACTTGCGATTCATCATTTCTATTGAGATCCAGGCCTCAATGGCACCACAGGCTCCGAGCGTATGACCATAGTAACTCTTTAATGAGCTGATGGGCATCGTTTCGCCAAAGAGACGATAGGTAGCTTGAGTTTCGGCCACATCACCAGAGTCGGTGGCAGTGCCGTGAGCGTTGATGTATCCAATCTGATCCGCATCAATATTGGCATCCTTGAGTGCAAGACGCATGGCCATCTCCATGCACTGAGAGTCGGGTTGAGTGATGTGCTGGGCATCGCAATTGGTGCCAAAACCAACGAGCTCCGCGTGAATTTTAGCTCCACGCGCCTTAGCTGATTCGAACTCTTCTAATATCAAGGTTCCGGCGCCCTCACCCAAGACCAGGCCGTCACGGGACTTATCAAATGGTGAAGGAGTCGCAGTAGGCGTGTCATTTTTTACGCTCGTGGCAAAGAGGGTGTCGAAAACAGCCACCTCGCTGGGGCAAAATTCCTCGGCACCGCCGGCAATCATGATGTCCTGATGCCCGTATTTGATCGCCTCATAGGCGTAGCCAATTCCTTGGCTTCCCGAAGTGCAGGCAGACGAGGTGGGTATCACTCTTCCTCTGACGCCAAAAAACAATGCCATATTCACCGCGCAGGTGTGACTCATCATTTTGATGTAGGTGGTGGCCGTGATGCCCTTAACGGTGTTTTCTGTGAACATATTCATAAAGGCCATGACGGGCTCAGTACTACCCGTGCAGGAGCCATAGGCGATGCCCGTGGAGCCATCTGTGAGTCCAGAGTAATTTAATAGATTGGCATCTGTGAGCGCCAATTCAGTGGCTCGCGTAGCCATTTTGGCCACGGGACCCATTGAGCGAATCTTTTTTCGATCATAGTGCTCTGGCAAAACAAAGTTTCTCACCGGTGCGCCAAGCTTGGTATGAAGCCCTGTGAATCGCTCGAGCTCTGGCATGTACTGAACGGCACTTTGTCCATGTTTTAAATTGTTTTCAATGGTGTCATAGTCACAACCCAGCGCTGTAATTCCACCAAATCCGGTCACTACCACTCGTCTTTTTTCCAAACCACTCATTAAACCATTCCTCCATTTACGGAAATCACTTGGCGCGTGATGTAGCCCGCATTCTCAGACATAAGGTAGGTCACAAGACTGGCCACCTCTTCAGGTTTGCCCATGCGCTGGAGCGGGATTAAGGGTTTTGCATGCTCGTAAATATCTGGCGTCACCATGCCCACATCGATCAAGCCGGGCGCGACACAGTTGACGGTGATCTGCCTCTTGCCCAATTCAATTGCCAGCGCCTTGGCGGCGCCAATGAGGCCTGCCTTGCTGGCGCTGTAGTTTACCTGACCGCGATTGCCAGCCACACCAGAAACAGAAGAGATGATCACGATTCTCCCTGGCGCACGTCGCTGCACCATCGGCATGGCACAGGGCCTGGCAACATTAAAAAAACCGCCTAGGTTGGTCTCAATAACTGCATCCCACTCTTCGTCCAGCATTGAGGGAAAGGCCGTGTCGCGACTGATTCCCGCGTTGCAGACAATTCCATAGTAGGCTCCGTGCTCATTCATGTCAGCTTCGAGGGCTAATTTGGTTTGCTGACGATCCCGTAAATCAAAGCGGAGCAAGCGGCTTCGCGCACCCAGGTCAACAATTTCCTTGAGAGTTTGCTGAGCGGCCGCCTCATTAGTAGAAAAATGAACGACAACCTCATAGCCCTGCTTTGCTAAATCCACAGCGATCGCACGGCCAATGCCGCCACTGGCTCCGGTGACCAAGATTGTCTTTTCCTTTTGGGTTTGTGTGTGATTCACAAATGTCTCCTTGGTGGTGAGGCTTTGAGCTTTTCAAGAGTTTCGTTGTCTGGCTTATAAGTCGTAAGGGAGCCGCTGGCAAGTTCGCAGCCATTTTGCAGTATTTTGCACTGAAAGCTTCCTGAGTTATTCATCACTAGATCTGCAGCAACATGAATCTCTAAGCGAGCATCCAGCGGGAATAGTGGGTGTTTCACCTGGTAATTTCGGATACCAATCAAAAAACCAATCTCCACTTCATGAGGTTTGGCTTGATTGGTCTCGGATCCGTGCACACCATTGAAGGCGGCAATAGTCTGCGCCATGTACTCGATGCCAAACCAGCTGGGCACACCGCCCAAACCTTTTGCATAGCCAAGACTTTGTTCGGTGATCGCCAAACCACACGAGAAATGCTCACTCTGAGAAGTAAGAATATTATCAATCAAAATCATTGGTGGACGATGAGGTAGGTACTTTTCTAATGAACTGAACTCGGGTTGCCGGCTCATTTTGCGGATCTCCGAAACACAAGAGAAACATTGTTACCGCCAAAAGCAAATGAATTGGAAACGCAAAAGTTCTGTTGCAGAGTTGCATTTTGTTGGACCAGATTCAGCGATGCCAATTCTGGGTCTGGTTCCCGATCCCAGATGTGCACGGGAAGGCGGGCAGACAAACTGCCATCGCTATTCAATTGCGAAAGTGCCAGATAGCACATTGCTGCCTCCTGGGCTCCGGCGGCGCCGAGTGTATGACCGATAAAGCATTTGGTGCTGCCAGCGAGCACGCCCGAGCCAAAAATTCTTTGCGTAACATGGCTCTCCATCAGATCGTTTTTTATCGTGCCCGTGCCATGAAGGTTTATATATCCTACATTTTGTGCTTCAATACAAGCGCTGCGCAAAGCCGCTCGGATCGCCAACTCAGCGCCAACACCCTGAGGATCTGGTGAGGAGATGTGATAGGCATCCGAGCTCTCGCCATATCCAGCGAGTTCAACGGCTGAGGGTTCCTTAGATAAAATAAACATCGCTGCGCCTTCGCCAATATTGATGCCTCTGCGATTGCGACTGAAAGGATTGATCATCTCATCAGAGAGTGAATCTAGCGAGTCAAAACCATCAAGGGTGAGAGAGCTCAGAGTGTCTGCGCCGCCCACCAAAACCGCTTCGCAAAAGTTGCTTTTGATCAAACGACTGGCTTCGATTAAAGCCTTAGCACTTGAGGTGCAAGCTGTCGAGATGGTATAATGTGGGCCCTGCCAATTCAGCAGCTCAGCCAAAAATGAGCTCGGACTAGAGATTTCCTGCCGTTCATAGCGAAACTGCGGCGGCAGTTTTCCGTCTTTAGCGCTTGCAAAGGCATCTTCAGTCTCCTTAACTCCTGAGGTGCTGGTGCCAATAACAATGCCCAATTTGGTGCGATCATATTTGCTTTCCAGCTCTTTGATTTGAGTGTCCAATTGCTCAACGGCCTGGAGCAGAAGTCGATTGTTTCGCGAGGCAAACCTTTCAAGTCGCGGTGGAATCATTGGCAGAGGCTGGGTCACTTTGTGAATCATCGTCTTGCGCCCGCTAGTGAGTGGCTGCTCAGATGCATTTTGCATAGAGTTTACAAATATTGCATCATAGACTTCGTTTGCATTGCCACCACAGCTGTTGTTGATGCCTAAGGCGTTTAAAAACAATCTCATTGGTCTGCACCTGTTTCTGTACCTGAGGCTGCGCCAGTTCCCGTGCCCGCGTCCGTGCCAAAGCCCGCGCCAGAGCCCGTGCTTATGCCTTTGTCGACTGGTGAAATTTCTAGGCTGTAGTTGCGCTCTAGGTGGCGAAACAACACGTGGGAATTCAGCTTGGTGGGGCTGCTGTATTCAATTTCAATAAAGGCGTGATCGTTCCAGAAAATCTTGCGCGTGAGCCCTGAGTCCACGACCTTGGTGTCCTCAGAAAGTAGTTCTTCAATTGCAGATTTATCAGCCAAGATCAATACGATGTCAGCAAGTGCGTGTGTCAGATTGAATTTGCTAGAAAAGCCAGGAGGCAATTTGGCGCGAATTCCGTTTTGGTTGTATTCAATTCGAAAGCTTTCACCACCAAAAGGCATCAGTCCCACAACCGAAATTGAATTGTCTTTTGAAGTCAGGATCACCTGTGAGCTTCGGTTCATCTCGCCATACTTGATTTGCAAAATTTGTATGACCTGAAATTCGGCAAGCATGTCTTTGGGCTCACGGAGAGTCAGATAGGATTTGCTGCCAATTGAAATTTTGTTATCAGATTCTTTGTTGGAAATTGTTTTGCTGGCACAACCGCTCACTAAGAGACCAACAGCAAATGCAAAAAAAAGTTTTACCAGTTTAACCACTCTTGCCTCGCGATGCTAAGGGGGAGAGAAAGTAACAAAGACTAATGCCGAGAGCGACACTTGAGCCAAAGCTAGACACCGCATGGGTTTGACTGAGGCCAAGGACGCCAAAAGAACCCAGTGTCGAAAGAAAAGAAATAAAGATTCCTATGTGAGTGGAGATGGAGTTGGTGCTCGATTGTGAAAAGAAAACTGAAAAGTCCAAACCCAAACAAAAAATCAATATCACCGCCAAAATATGAAACAGATTTAAGTTTCCAAAACAGACAAAGGCGATCCACAGCGTAAGCATCGAGGCAAAAAGTGGAGGAAAGAGCACCAAAAACACTTTTGAGCTTCTGTACACAAGTGCCAAAACAATGCAGAGAAAGATCGCCACAGTGCTAAATTGATTCATAATGGTCTCGCGCAACTTTTGCAAGATCTGACTCAAGTCATGGGCTTTGCTAAAGAGCATACGAGAGTCACTCTGGAGCGGGCTGAGTTCTTCGTAGCTCGCGCCGGGTGTAAGATTGAGTACGGAGTAATATTGATCCTTTTCAATCGGCCCCAGCCAATTGGCCCGAATCGGCAGGTCGCCAGCCACAGCCAGAAACTCTTGTGGCGTATAGGGCTGCTGGTCTTGGGCGAAGAACTGTTCCATAGTTGCCGGCATTGGGGCCTTGATTTTTGCGAAAAGGTCTTTGGCTAAGGGCTTCAATCTTGCATAAGTGGAAACACTTTGAACCTGTTGCCCAGAGCTCGGCACAAAATTTGCCAGAGAGAGGCTGCCGCGATCTAAGTCATTGCGCAGGCGCTTAGCGAGTGTCTCCTCCTGCTGCAGGAGCCCGTCCTCGCTGGAGCTAAGGAGAATAAAGTAGTGAGAGGATCTGTCCGCGCCCAAATAGGAGAGCACCTTGGCTTCGTCCTCTTTAAGAGCGGGATTTACTGTTTGCAAGCGGCGAATGTCATCATCAAATTTGACCCCGCTCGTTATGACGTAACCGATGCACAATCCCAGCGATAGTGACGTCATCAATATCCAAGGGTTGACCCGCCTCCAAAAAGAAAAGACGCCGACAAATTTGGCCAGATGTGCAGATTGCAAACGCCGGAACCTTAAAAGCGGAAACACCGCCATCACAGTGAAGTATGTGGTAAAGATTCCCGCAATGGTGAACAGTGCCAGCTGGCGCAGCACCACGAGGTCAGTAAAGACAAAGCACAAATAGGTGAGGACATTGGTTAACAGACCGAGGCTGAGCGCCGTTTTTATTTTTTTCATGACCTCTTGATTGCTGTTAAGGCTTTCGTCATAGCCTTTGGCAAAAAAGTGAGTGCAGTAATCCGTGACAATTCCCAAAACGCTGATTCCCAACAAAATACTTAATATATGAACCGAATCAAAGACCAAGGCCACTGCAACAAATCCTGCGGCCATGCTGATCAGAATTGTAAAGGAACTGGCCAACACAGGAATCAGAGAGCCAAAGCTCCACGTCAGCAGCAGTACGATTCCCAGTAAGGACAAAGTTCCATAAAGATTCACTTCTTTCATAGATTCGATGCTGCCATAGGCCGAGAACACCGTGGGTCCAAGAAAAGAAACTTCTACCCCTTTGTTGGCAAAGCTCACTTTGCTTGCTTGAACAAAGTCCACCAACTCCTGATTAAAATCAGGAGCGGCTCTGTCCACATGAGCCCTTAAAAAAATAGCAACTTTGCCAGAACTCTCGGCCGTTAAGAAGCCATCTTTCAAAGTTAAGTGATACTGAGAAATATTTTTTGCCAGAAACTCTGAAAATAGACCAAAGGGATCAGTGGCAAGCTGTGAGCCAGTTCCTGTAGGTGAATAGAGATTTTGCAGAGCTTGATTGACAAGATCTTTTGCCGCAGGCCCTTCAATCTTTTTGATCTGCGCTGGAGTGAGAAGGGCCTTTCGACGTTGAAAGAGAAAGGGCACCCACTCCAATTGGTGCTCCTGTGCATATAGGTAGGAAACCTTGCTAAAAAGGGGGCTGACTTCCATTTGTTTACCAAGCTCATGGCTCGCACTGACTGCGGTATCAAACTTCGAATGGCCTACAAAAAGCAGAAGCTCGTTTTCAAAATGATTCTCATATAGGGCATTGGCTTTATAAAAGCCCTTGCTTTCGCTGTCGCTAGAAAACACGCTCAAAAAATCAGTATTGATCCGATATCCATGCCGAGTGATGATCGCAAGTGCTACTCCCAGAGCAGTCAAAAAAATCAGCCAGGCAAGTAGCTTAGGACTGGATAGAGGATGGGATTTCATTATTTGATTTCTCTGGTTTTGTCGTCTTTGGTCTTTGCATCTTTCACATTTAGAAAGCGAATGGAGGTGGAGCTTCCGGAAGTCTCGTTGATTTCGATGCTGTTAATAAACTCGTCACCCTCGATTTCCACCCGAGCAATGGCCTTTTTCATTAGGGCATCATGAGGCGTGAGCTCCAGGCGCCAGCGGGTCCCTTTGAAGCTGACCTTTGGATCAAAAATTTTAAGCAAAGCGGCTTCATCGCCAGAAAAAGCTCCAAGAAAGCTAGCGCTAAAAGCAAAAATAAAAGGCTGTGACTCTCTGGTGATGACCTGCTCCGCTGCATCCTCAAACTTTTGTACCACTTTGTCTGCACTCATCTGAATGGTCTGCTGAAAGGGTTTCAATTGATTCCATTGAAGTTGCATCGGAAATTCAAAAACAAAATGGCCTTCTGAGTGCAGGGTCACTTTGGGATTGGCGATCTTTCGATCCTGCTTGAAGTCCCCCAAAACCTTTTGGTGCAGTGATAGTCTTTGCATGACCTCTTGAAGCTCGCTCTTAATGCAATAGCCTGGCAAAGGTGCCAAGAGTGTAAGACTCCCTATCAGCATGAGTCGGTAGAGGAATGGTTTCGTCACGAATAGAGTTCCCATTTTTTTTGGCGAATTTGTGCGACAAGATTTCTGAGGTCTTTATCAAGAGGCCGATCCTCTTCTATAAATTTTACTTCAGAAAATACGCTCGCTTGAAACTGCGACAATGTTCGACCAATTGTGGCCTCTTGTAACTGCCCTTGAATTTTACGAAGTTGCAGTCCCTGTGCTCCAGCCAAGGCGGTGCCTGCTGCGACCTGTTCGCTCAGCTCCAAAACCCGCATGCAGTCTCGGGCGGCAATGGTGCCCATGCTGACTTTGTCTTGATTGTGACACTCGGTGGATCGCGAAAAAACAGAAACGGGCATGCAGTTCTTTAGTGCCTCTGCCGTCCAAGCGGAGGCACTGATCTGCAGGGCCTTTAAGCCGTGATGCAGTTCCGCGGTGGACTGCGCGCCCGAAAGATTCATGGGAAGTCCGTTGTTGAATTTGCTGTCCACCAAGAGCGCGAGTTGTCGATCCTGTAGGTCGGCAACATTGGCAACCAGCACTTTGATGCTGTCCATAGCAAAAGCAATGTGGCCACCATAAAAGTTTCCGCCATGAACAACGCGCTCATTCTCGACGTCGATCAGAGGATTGTCATTGGCGCTGTTGAGTTCTGTTTCGATGAGGCCTTTAAAGTAGAGCAAGCCATCTTGCAAAACGCCAATAACATGGGGAGCACAGCGAATGGAATAGCGGTCCTGCAAGCGATGCTCCCGTGCTCGCACAAAATTTTGCGAAAAGTCTGAACGAATCCAATTGGCGACTTGCTTTTGACCTGGATGAGGTTTTGCCGCAAACAAAAATGGATCAAAATGTTCGGGATTTCCTAAGAGTGCCAAGGTATTGAGAGCCGTAGTTTTGCTTGCCAATTGCGAAAGATAGTCCGCCCGCTGATAGGCCAGGCAGGCAAGGCCTGTCATCACCGCGGTGCCATTCATTATGGCCAAGCCCTCTTTGGGTTTTAAGCCAACTGGCTCAATATTGAGTTGGCGATAGAGCTCGGCTGTTTCGAAAATTTGGTCTTTGTAGAGGACTTCGCCAGTGCCAATCAGAGTTGCGGCCAAGTAAGACAGCGGCGTGAGATCACCGCTGGCGCCGACGGATCCCTCTTTTGGAATGCGCGGAGAAATTCCTAGTTGCAGTTGCATTGCCAAAAATTCAATGAGCTCGGGCCTCACAGCAGAGGGTCCTTGAACCAAGGACGCAATGCGCGCAACCTGAATCGCTCGAGACTCTTCTTCTGAAAAAAAATCGCCCATGCCACATGAGTGGTAGCGCACCAAATTCATGGGCAGGCCATGAATCAGCTCTTTGCTGATTCTGTTGGTGCAAGAGTCACCATAACCGGTGTTGACACCATAAATTTCGAGTTCAGCACTCAATGCCTTGCACAGAAAATCATAGCTTTTTACAAGGCGCGCGCGAACATCGCTGGTCAAGTGCGTCTGCAGTTGTGCTTTTCCTTGGGCCACAGCCACCAATTCTTGAATGGTGAGCGGGGCCATACCGAGTGAAATCTGCTGATTCAAGCTTCGATCCTCCAAAAGTTAAAAAAGTTGTACCACTGTCTTGGATCTTCAAGAATTACAGATTCAAGCTCTTTAGCATACAAGTCGGCCACTCTTTGAACGGAATGGGTTCTTTGAGCACGACTGCGGTCTTCAATTGGCGGCATAGGGCACAGGCGAATTCTAAATCGCTTTCCCTCTCTATAGCAATGAATGACATAAATGGGAACCTCGAGCAAATAGGCCATGGTAAAGGGCCCCATGGGCAACTGTGCCTCTTCGCCCAAAAGCGAAACACCCAGTGTACGCTGATGGCCCTGTGCGGAATTGCGATCGCCCATCATGAACACCCATTCGCCGCGGTCGACCTTGTCTTTTAAGAGAATGGCCAAGTCTGGTCCAAACCCCTTGGTAGAGATTAAATTGCAGTTGGTGTCAGGATGGACTCGGCTTAAGAGGTCATTGAATTTTTTGGCATTTTCATAATAAACGAGTGCATTGAACTTGATGGCCGTGAATCTCCCCAGTGCTCGACACACTTCAATGTTGCCGTAGTGGGAACTCAAGAAAAGGGCTCCCTGGCCAGAGCTCGCGATGCTGACGAGTCTTGCAACGTCATCAGCGTCGAGGTCTTCATAACGAATGTCACCAAACCAAACTGCAAATTTGTCCAGCGCTGCGCTGGCAAAGGAGTGCACGTGGGCAAAGGTGCTAAAATGCCCAAGCCGCTCATGGGTGTAGCGTTGCAGTAGAAGACGATACTGTGCTGAGGCCTTCTTTGCAGGTCTGCCAAAGAGGCTGTAGTAAAAGCAAACTGGATAGAGTGCTACCTGCAGTGCCGGACCGCCAGCATACTTGTACAAAAACAAAAGTATCTTGATTCCAAGTTTTGTGCCCACCTCTGCTGTATTGTGCCAATGGGAGTTGGCCACCTCATGGCTTCCTTGCTCACTCTGGCTCCGGCTCTGATTCTGATTCTGGCGCAATAGCAGTCTTGGAAACTTTGGTAGCATTGCAAAAAAAAGTTTGGTGTGCATTTTCGAAATCCGCACATTGTCTTTGACCACATCAAAATGTGAGAGACCATCTTCGGGATAGGTGACCGCCACGGGAGTGTAGCGTACGGTCAGACCCTGCCAATAGAGCCGGACCAAAATTTCAATATCAAAATCCATCTTCATGCCCACAGACTTTGTTTTCAAAAGGGTGACTGTTGGTTTCAAGGGATACACCCTAAAGCCACACATGCTGTCTTTGATCTGCAAGCTCAGCGTTTCAATCCACACCCACACATGCGTGATGTAACGACCATAGAGGCGACCCTTGGGAACCTTGTCGTCATAGATGGGAAGCCCAGAGATGATGTCATTGGGGTGCTCTCTAGATAGCGAGAGCAGATCAGAAATTTTGCTGAGATCATGCTGACCATCAGAATCAATCTGAATGGCGTGCGTGTACCCTTGCGCAAAGGCCGACTTCAGTCCTGTGGAGACGGCCCCGCCTTTGCCGCGATTTTCTGAATGCACGATCAGTTCTACAGCTGAGTGCATTTGGCAGATCTGATGAATTTGCTCGCGATGTTGAGTGTCGCTGCCATCATCAACAACAAAAATTTTCGATTCATGAGGCAACAATCTATTGAGAGTTGCGGCAAGAGTGGCGCTGTGTTGATAGCAGGGTATCACAAAACAAGGCTTATACATGGCCCACCACAATCGTTCCGAGCGAGAGTTTGCGGGCTGCTTGAAAGTAAACAAATTGCAGTTCTTCAACTTGATGCGGTGACTCGTGGAGAATGGGATCAGCTGGTTCAAGACGGCACTCTAGATTCACTATTGAGTCAGCAAAAATGGGTTCCAAAAACTTGATTCGCTTGATTCCTTTAAAGACCAATCTGTGGTCCGTGTGAGTTTCAAACAGTTGCATCACAAAGTGCACTTGGAGCACACCTGCAAGTATTGGCAGGTCGGGGAAGTGTCCCTCAAAAAGGCCGCTTGAGCTTTCAAATAAAATCTCGCAAGCCAAGTGATGACTGCTGTTATCGACAAGTTTTATTGGCAGGTTCTCAATTTTCATTAAAAAACCTCACCACGTCATTTCGCACCAATTTCGATTGGTTGTTGTAGGGCAACTGCGGGACAAAGCGAAATTTTCTTGGGATTACAATCTTATCCAAAAAATTGTGCAGATACTTTTGTATCTCCATGCAAAGCTCACGTTCACCACGAGTTTGGCGAAGTTGGACGCCAGATGGACTCAGCACTGCGAGGCAGACCGTTTGCTGTCGGCCGTGAGATTCAATGTCAATCACGGTGGAGTCGTCCACAAGGCCGCACTGGCGTATGTACTTGTTGATTTCACTCAGTGAAACTCGCTTCTCCTCAATTTTGACAATATCATCAGCGCGACCAAGGAGGAAAAATCCCGACTCTGTTCTCTTGATTCGATCACCCATTATCAAAGTGTTCTGATCAAAATAAGGGGAGCTGATTTCCAGCAGATCGTCGGGTCGCGGTACCAACTCAATGTCATTAAACAGAGTCCACAACGTATTTTCGGAGCCTTGCCGCCGGTGGGCGATGCCGCCTGATTCGGTGCTGCCATAAACTTCAACTGGCAGCATGCCAAATTCGTGCAGACACTGATCAGCTTCGGTGTGAGTCAAGACTCCACCAGAACTGAACACGGCTTGGCAATTGGTGAGCCTGCATTCTGGCGCGAAGTACCTTTTTAAAAACGCAGGGCTAGACACCAGCGTCACCGACTTGCAACGCTTTGCCTGAGTGAATATCTGCTCGGGAAACTCTAAGGTCTGCGCCAAAAAAGTTCTGCCAGTGCAGATTGGCCAAAGCAGCTTAAAAAGAAATCCGTAGACATGCTGATGGGAGATTGTGGCCATTACGGAACTGTCCGCCAAGGTCTGACCAAAAGTCTTTTCTAAAGTCATGACTTCATGGTGCAAATTCTCAAAGCGCTTGGTCACTTTTTTGGGAGTGCCATGGCTCCCTGAAGTAAAAAAGGTCATAAGGGCATCGGCATCAATTTGAATCTCGTGGTCGCTCAATGTGGCGGTTGGATCACTGGCGTAATTTCCTGTGGACGTGCTGCGATCTGAAAGACCGAAATGAGAAAGAGTGTGCTCAGAAAGTATGTGGTCAAACTCATCACGAAAAGTTTCAATGGTGCCAGGTTGATGATTTGGTAGTAGCACCAGCGTCTTGTGTTGACTCAGACATGCCAAGGCTGCCACAGCAAAACGGTAGGAGTCGGTAAAGTTCAATAAAATTCTCTGTGGTGTTTTCTCGAGGATTCTTTGAGTTTGTGCGACATCAAAAAGGAACTGCCCTGCGGTGACGAGCCCATTTGAGGTTAGGCAAAGCTTCGGATTGAGAGTGGTGCTATTGATTTTAAGCATGCGTGCTTCCTTGCATACGCAGTCGCTTTTTCAATATCACCTTGCGGTACACCAGGTCGCTCGCGACCAAGAGACCCGTCACAACGTAAAAAATCATGCCGTTGTACAGTAGCCAATGTTCAAATGAAAAGGTCAGGGCGCTGATCAGAGCGATCGCGCTATTGAACGAGAGCCAGATGGCCCAAATCCATGTGAGCCTGCGAATGTATCGAATTTGTTCGGACTGCAAGTTCTTTTCCACTAGGCGCGCAAACTCTTCAATTAAGGGTCTGCCATCAAATAGACTCTTTGAAAAAGCAAAGGCGGCTCCCGAACTCATTAGAAATGGATAGAGGCGCAAAACCAGGGGGCTCTGAAAGTAAAGATTTAATATATTTTGTATAAGAAAAATCACCAAGACCAGATCGAAGGTTTTGGCCAGTGGGTTTCGAGGTAACTTGCGAAAGGTAACAAAGCGCAAAGTGAGAATGACAATAAGGCCACTCGTGGCGACAATGGGTCCGAAATACTGCACACAAAAGTAAATGGCAACGGGATACAAAAAGAGAAGGCCGGCAACAAACCTTTTAACCGCCAGGCTTAACATTGACTTGCTGTTTGGGGGCATCCGTTGATGATGGGTGTTCTGCCGATGATGGAATCTCAGCTGATGGTTGAGTCTCTGCCTTAGCAATTGTCACTTCTGCGGCCTTGATCAACTCTGCAACTGTGCGAATCTCTCGAAACTCTTCGGGATGCAAGCGCTGACCAACAAAGCTCTGCAGGTGGGTCAGCAAATCAATGGCGTCAATGGAATCAAGTCCAAGATCCTCATTGAGTTTACTCTCCATTTTAATCGACTCCGGGCTGAGCTCAAAGAGCTCCACCATGATTCCTTGAATTTTAGAAAAAATCTGTTCCTGTGTTATCTTCATGAAACTTGTCCAGAGAGTTGCGCTTGCGATTGTTCAATAAACTTAGCCAATGTCTTGATCGAATAGAAATGCTTTTTCACCTCTTGATCATCAACATTTAAGGCAATTTGATATTTCTTTTTGAGCGCCACGCCCAACTCCAGAGCGTCGATTGAGTCTAAGCCCAATCCTTCACCAAAGAGAGGATCCTCGGTGGATATGTCCTCGCTCTTCACATTCTCTAGATTCAGGGCGCCAATTACGAGCTCTTTAAGTGCATTTTCAAGTTCAGTCATTCTGTGGTTGTCCGCTCAGTTTGGGTTAAAATACCATGCACATTGTGCCTTCTAACCGATTTATTTGTCAATATTTTCGAGGATCTTCCTGGTCAGCTGGCGCGACCCTAGAGAGAGAGGGACCTCAGGTGCAGGGTACTCGTTGCTGCTGAGATAGCTCTTCACCTCAAGCGTGAAATCGGCGCGCCGAGGAGGGATTGCGTACCAGGGCCTTCCCTTGGTCAACGTGGGGGGATTGACGTCAATGCGAACAAATCGAATCGGGCACCGTAGCCTTAAAGCCACATGAGCAGCCCCTCGGTGGAGTTGCGGCTTTTGCCCAGGAACAGTCCGAGTGCCCTCTGGAAAAATGATCAATACGTCCCCTCGCTCAAGCGCCTCGGCGCTCATTTCAAGTACAGTTTCAGGGTCGTCATTAGGGATGTATCCAGCGCCTTTGACCACGTTGCGAACAAAGACGTTTTGCCACAAATTCCTGTTAACAATGCAGCAGGCATGCGGATAAAGACTGATCAAAGATATAATGTCAATGAGGCTCGGATGATTGGCAATAACAAGGCAGGATTTGTCGTTTTTAATCAGGTGTCGCCCAATGACTCTGTATCGAAAAATGCCCAGGTGGTGCATCATCCAAAAGAAGAACGTAAAGGTGAGGCTAATGAGACCACGCAGGCGTCGGCGCCGTAGATCTGCATTTGGCGAAACAACGGATACAAGCGGAAACACCAGTGTCCCCATGAACAGTCCGCCAAGACCAAAAACAACAAAAGAAAATCCCGTAGCGAACTGGCGCCAGACAAAGTTCAGTCGATAGAGCATTTTTTAAAAACCCAATTGAGTGGCAAAGAGTCGCTATCACTTTTGGCAGGGGCCTCAGGCAGTGAAAAGTCGACTGTATCAGTAGATAAGAGTTTTTGAAATGCCACATAGCTCTGGCTAGAGGACACGGCCTCACCAGATCCTCTGCCTCGCTCACCCGACAAGTGCATTGCCATTGAGCGCGGCTCTGCTCCCAGAAGCATCACCAATATATGATCAGGCGCTACCTCATCAACAAATGGTCGAAACACCTCCGGCATTTCGACATCGCCCGCGATAAAGAGAACCTGGCTGCTGGGATATTCATTGAGATAGATTTGGCAGGAGAGCAAACCTGCGACAAAGCCATTTTGCCCTCCGCACAAGGAAGTCGCAGAAGCTCTGTTGGCTGCTGCCAGAGAGTAATTGCCAATGGCTGTATTGTGAACGGACTGCGAAAACTGCATGGGCGAGAGAATTTCGTGTCGAGAGATCATCTGCAAAAGCTGAGCTGAATTGAATAGTTCACCGTGTCTGGACGTGAAGACGATGTGGTCGACCTTTTGGCCTTCAGCAATTTGGAGAGCCAGGTCCACACTGATTCTTGTTAGCATACTCAGCCGTCGCATCTGCGCGGGCTTTAGCTTTTGCGGCGAATAGACCTGCTCCGTCGATTCAGGACTCCAGCCTTTCATTGCATAAATGTAAAGATATATCTCACTTGTGCGCAACTCGTTCATTCCCGATCCTCATCGCTGGCCATCCACTAGCGCTTAGCCCCCAGCCGCCAATCCTCAGCCAACAGTGCGATAAAATCAGAGCCATGAATGTTGGTCAAGTGACACCAAAGTAAATTGCCTCTGTAAGGGTGATATCTGCTCCAGAGCTGGCTTGACTTCCTGCTCACTTTAACTCATCTTTGAAGGAGGCTATAAGTGCACCTCTCACTTTTGAGACTTACACAGACCGTTCGAGGGCCTTTCGGTGGAAACTTCTAAAGCATTTGATGTTTTGATACTTGGAGCAGGTCCTGCTGGCACTTGTGCCGCTAGTATTTTGGTTAACCAAGGATTAAGCGTGGCGATTCTAGAGCGTGAGCTCTTCCCACGCTTTTCAGTAGGTGAGAGTTTGTTGCCGCAATCCATGATTTTTTTGGAAGAGGCCGGTCTTCTGGAGGCAGTCGATCAGGCTGGTTTTCAGCCAAAAGATGGGGCCGTGTTTTTAGCCAAAGGTAAATTTAGCATTTTTAATTTTGTTGATAAATTTGCCAGTGGCCCGCATCAGACCTATCAAGTTCAGCGAGCGAAATTTGACAAGGTGTTGGCTGATGCCGCCGAGAAAAAGGGTGTAAAAATATTTTATCAACACATTGTTACGGATGTAGAGTTTCAACCAGAGGTTGTTGTGGTCAAAGCTCTCGACCACAGTGGCGCCAAAGCGCAGGCGAATTCCGCAGCCAAATCAACGGCGAATTCCGCGGTCGATGCGGATCCCATTGCCAAAGAGTTTCGATGCAAATTTGTTCTTGATGCCAGCGGTTTTGGACGAATCCTCCCGAGACTTCTTGGACTCGATAGAAAGTCGAGCTTTCCCTCAAGACAAGCGTTGATCGGTCACTTTGGCGTGGATTTTCCTGAGTCCTTCGATAGAAATAAGATTTTGATCACGGTGGATGAGGACCAGTCAGACGTTTGGTTGTGGACCATTCCATTTTCGGACGGCACCTGTAGCGTAGGCGTCGTGGGCACCGAAGAATATTTTCGCTCTTCCATCTGTACCAACCACAGAGAAATGCTCCAGGCGGCCATAGACAATTCGCCACAGCTCAAGCAAGTTTTGGCGGGGGCAAAGCCGATCAACGAGGTTCGCTCCATTGTTGGCTATGCCACCGATGTTTCAACCCTTTATGGTGATCGGTTTGCCCTTTTGGGAAATGCTGGCGAGTTTTTAGATCCGGTCTTCTCTTCTGGTGTTACCATCGCACTTCATTCCGCAAGCCTGGCGGCGGCTTTGCTCATCAGACAATTGAAGGGAGAGGCTGTAAATTGGGAGGTAGATTTTAGTGAAAAGCTAAAGTTTGGCGTACGCACCTTTAAGGCCTTTGTCAGCGCCTGGTACTCTACGGAATTGCAGTCCATTATTTTTTTTCCCAAGCCAGAGGCTCGAATCAAAAGTATGATTTGTTCTATCCTGGCAGGTTACGCTTGGGATAAAAAAAATCCCTACGCTGTAAATGCGTCACGAAATCTTGGGACTCTAGCGGGCATTTGCGGTGATCCGCTGCGCGAAACTCAATAGCAGGCACCTGAAAAACTCTATTTCCTAACTGCTTTGGCGGCGTTCGAGGGTAAAGTGAAAATCAGAACCACGATTGATTTCTGAGACAGCCCAAATTTTACCACCATGAAGTTCCACAATGCGCTTTGAAATGGCTAACCCCAGGCCGGTCCCTTTGTTGCTAGGATCTGTTTCTAATCTATAAAAGATTTCAAATATCTGAAAGGCAGATTGCATATCAAAGCCTTTTCCTTGATCCGCGATGGTAAAATGCCAGTGATCGAATTGTTTTTGAAAACGAATCTCCACGATGTTTTTGCTATCGGGACGACTGAACTTGCAGGCGTTGTCTAGCAGATTCAGAAACAGCTGTTCGAGCTGAAGGGGATCTCCGATGACTTCTGGCAATTCTTGGTACTGAATCTCAATATTGTGAGCAATGCCAGAATTGTCGAGAATTTCATTTTTTATCCGCGTCACCAAATTCTGCAGCGACACACGTTGCCGGGTAGGGAGTTCTCTGGGCGAAAGCTTAGAAAAGTTCAGCAAGCCATCGATTAGATTTTTCATGCGAATCCCTCCGGCCTGAATAAATTCCGCCCACTCAAGGGCCTCAGGATCGAGATCATCTTTGATCTTGCTGATCAAAAGTTGGGTATAAGAAGTCATGTGTCGCAATGGAGTTTGTAGATCGTGAGCGGCCACATAGGCAAACTTTTCAAGGTCTTGATTGGAAAGACGCAGTCTTTCGTTGGCAGACTCTAGCCCACCAAAATTTTTGGCGTTAGAAACGTCGACAAACCTAACCAGAGTCCTTGACTGAACATTATCTTGCAGGATGGGGTGCATATGAATTTGCACATGTACTTTCGCTTTCGCAATTAGGTGATTTAGCTCTGCACCCAAGAGCTCTTCAGGATGTTGATACCCAAGAGTTCGAGCGGCAACAGCATTTGCTTTAACTATGTGACCATTGCTTTGTACGATCAGGAGCCCCTCTCCAGAAACCTCAAGCAGGCTCTGCGTGAGCGCCCTCAGGTAACGGGTTTCAAGCGCCGTCACTTTCAATCGCGAACTGATTTTTTGGTAGTAATGACGACCGCACACGCTACCTAAAAGTGCAATAAAGGAAAGGACCCCTGCTAGGGCGAAAAAATTAGATTTCATAGGATCAATTCATCAGTCAGGATTGCAGGCCAGGTGGGGGAGCCAAGAGGAGCCAACCTCTCTTGCAAGATGCTCCCAGGGCTCATACATCCAGGGCTTGACCAAATAGGAATCGGCGCCCAAATCATAAGCTCTCTTCATGTCAGCCTCCTTTGAGGAGCAGGACAGGACAATTAAGGGAATTCTAGAAAATTTAGGGTGGCCTTTCGTGCGCGCAATGACCTCAAAGCCATCCAACTTGGGCAAGTACAGATCTACCATAATGATATCATGTGATTCACTGTCGTAGGTGGATGATTCGGCGAGAGTTTCGAGATAATCTAAAAAGACCTGACCATTTTCAAAAAATTGCAGTTCCGCATTTTTTGACCACTTTTGATTCGAGAAGGCTTTTTTAAATAGCGTTTGATCTTCGACGAGATTTTCTACAAAGGCGATCTTGGCGGTGGATTTAGTGCGACTCTGCGGAGTCGTGGCAATTCTCGCCTGCAGACTGGGCTGTATGCTTGTCTTCAGATTTGAATGGGCGTCGTCGTTGAAACCGCTGGCCAATGGCCTGCCGATCAGATCGACGTTTCGTTGTGTCGAGCGCCGCTGGTAGGAGAGGATGTCTTCAATTCTTCTTATCAAAAAAGGAAACTCTGTCGGCTTTAAAAGGTAGCTCTTGGCTCCGCGTCGATGAGCTTCTGCTGCTGAAACCGCAGAGTAGGCTGTTAAAAATACAAAAGGAGTTTGGTGGCCAATCTGACGGGAGGCTTCAAACAGATCAAAGCCATCCATGCCTGGCATCTGAACATCGGTGAGCACAAGGTCCACAGCTTGTGTCCGCAAAGCTTCAAGAGCTTCAAACCCATCGGAGGCGCGAATCACATAGTGGCCGCATGATTCAAGCTCTTCAGAAAATGTTTCCAAAAGATCTGGGTCGTCGTCCACGACTAAAATTTTTGCCATTGCTGGTGTTCCTTAACGTAAAAGAATACGCCTTATAATCTAGAACATCAAAAAATTTTGTCAAAGAGATTTAGGATAAGTCACAAGTGTGGCAAAGACTGATCAAGAAATGCGCCGCGCACTTCATCGATCTGCGAGGGGGTCATGCTGAGCTTGCGAATTCCCAGTTCGGCCAATTGCAGAGCGGCCTTGGGCTGGGAGGCCAGCTCACCGCAGATGGAAATTTCGCAGTCTTTGTTCTTATGTTTCGTTACATAATCCAGTGCTCGCCAAAGTGATTCGGGTGCCATTTGGGCGTAATCACAGAGGTCCGTGTGGGTGCGGTCAGCGGCATAGAGATATTGAGTTAAGTCGTTGCTGCCGACGCTAATGAAGTCGGCGTGCTGGCTGACCTCGGCAATTGAAAAAACCAAAGAGGGCACTTCCAGCATCAACCCCAGTTTTGGCGACGGCAAATCTTTCTTGATATTGACCTCATGCCAAGCCTTTGACATAAGATTTTTGGCCGATAGCCATTCACTCAATGTGGCCACCATCGGAACCATAATGTTCAACGGGCCAAATGCAGAGGCGCGCATCAGCGCTCGAAGTTGCGGCAAAAAAAGGTCCTCTCGCTTTAGAGAGAGACGAATGCCGCGAATGCCAAGAAAGGGATTGGTTTCTTTGGCAATTCCAAGATGCTTGAATTCTTTATCACCACCAATGTCCATGGTGCGCATGGTGACAGGAGCTCCCTTTGCCGTTTCCAAAATCTGTTTGTAAATTTCAAATTGCTCGTCTTCCGAAGGAATGGAATCTCTTTCTATAAATAAAAACTCAGTACGAAATAGACCAATACCACCGGCATGGACCTCCACCGCCTGTTTGACATCATCCAAGCATCCAGCGTTGGCCATTAGTAAAACAGGTTCGCCGCTCTTTGTGCGCACGGGAGTCTTTCTTAGAGAACGGTAGTGCATCAGGCGCTTATTGTTTTCTTCTATCTGAGTCTGCACCTTTGCGATCTCCTCTGAGTTCAAATGCAGAGACAGCCGTTCATTTTTTGCATCCAAAAAGGCCAGGCTGGGTGTGTGAGCATATTTAAAAAGATTCTTCACCTGAAAGAGTGCCGGAATATTTAGGGCCTTCAAGAAAATGGCCACATGAGAGGTGGGCGAGCCATGCTCAAGGACCACTCCTGCCACCTGTGTGTGAGCAAGATCAATGACCTCAGAAGCACTTAAGTCCTTAGCCAGCAAGATCACAGGCTTGTCGAGCTTCTGCAGCTCTTGGCCAAAGTGGCGGCCCAATACGAGTTGCGCCACCTCATTGCCAAAATCCTCGATATCTTTGGCTCGTTCACGTAAATAGGCGTTGTCGAGTTTACGCATTTGATCTGCGAAGACTTTGGCTGCAGTCTTGATTGCACCTGCAAGCCCAGCGTCTTCGACTGAGGAATCAGCAGAGGCTTCGGCAGGCGACGAATTGGCTGCGGAAATACAACCAAGAAGGGTCTCTTCAAAATCCGGGTCATCAAGCATCATCATGTAGGTGTCAAAGAGCTGAGCCTCTTCGTGGAGCGATTTGAGCTCCAACTGCTGTTTTTTTCGTTCAAAAAAAGCTCTCGCCTCGGCCCTGACCCTGTGCCAGTTTTCAATATTGGCGGCTCCGTTGATCAAGTTTGCCGCCTTGGGCAAACCCTCTTTTGCAGCTACCCCGCGATCCCTCGCCAAAAAAAACAACTGGCCAAGAGCTTGAGAATTGCCGATGGCAGTGCCTTTTAGTTCGATTTTCTTTACTGAGTGCGATGGTAACAGATTTTCAGTCATGCCTAATTTCCAAAATTGACAGCTATCAAAGCCTTTAGCTCATTCAAAGCCAACTCGGCTTCGGGTCCATCGACCTTCAATTTGATTTGATCGCCTTTTTCAAGGCCTAAAGTCAAAAGACTCATGACTGATTTAGCGTTTTTCGAAACCCCTTTGGCTTCAATTTCAATTCTGGCAGTGTACTGACTGGCGGCCTTAGCAAGAACGCCGGCAGGTCGGGCGTGCAGGCCGTCATCGTTATTCAAAGTTAATAATAATTCCATCATAAAATCGCCTCTATCCATTAATTAAATGTGTCAAGTTCTGTAAGTGTCGTCGTTGCTTAAAATCAAAATCGTAAATGCCAATGCTGAACTCTCAACTATTGAAAGACAACCTCCGTCGGGCTTGTCGCTGCATCAACCAAACCATTCTCTTTTGCCCAAGCCAAATCTTTAAGCTTTTTGTTGGTGAAGATCACTGGAGTGATAGCGGACTTCGCTTCACGCTGTACCAGGTCCAAATCAAATTCAAGGAGGCGATCGCCCGCCTTGAATCGGTCTCCCACTTTGAGCATCGATTTGAAGCCTTTGCCGCCCATCTTTACTGTGTCAATACCGATATGAATGAGAGTCTCGAGGCCTTCATTCGATAAAATGCCAATGGCATGATTGGTTTTAAAAATCTGCAAGACTTCACCATCAAAGGGGGCATAAACAATTCCTTCAAAGGGTTGAATCGCAAACCCTTCGCCCACAGTGCCAGAAGCAAAAACCGCATCCGGAGCCTCAGTCAGCGGCAAAATTTTCCCCTTCAGTGGAGAGGTAAAGGGAATTTCGTCAGTTAATTTTGTTTTGGTCGGCTCAGGTTGATCCATCAAAGTTTGAATCTCTTCTCTTAGCTGGTCTGACTCCACACCAAAAACAATCTGCAAACTTTCAGGACCCAAAACCATGTGTCCAGCTGCACCCAACTCTTTGAAAGCTGGGCGTTTAACGGCCGCCATGTTTTTCACTTGGACGCGAAGCCGGGTGATGCAAGCAGAAAGGCTCACAATGTTGGCAGCGCCGCCCAATGCAACAAGAATCTCTCTTGCGCGATCGCTGACTGGGCTAGTGGGCAAGAGGTCCTCGGCATCAGCGAGGGTTTCGTCTTCACGACCAGGCGTCTTAAAGTTAAATACGCCAATGAGGGTATAAAAGGTGCCAAAGTAAAGGACGGCCATAATTGGACCGATTATGAGCCACAGAGCCCAAGCATTTTGCTGGTTGAAAAATCCCAAAACAAAATCGATGAGGGATGCGGAAAAGGTGTATCCCAAATGCACACTAAAAAGAGTGGTGAGCACACCAGACACAAACGCAAGACCCACGTGAACCAAAAACAACAGTGGCGCCACAAAAATAAAAGCAAATTCAATCGGCTCAGTGATCCCCGTGACGATAGAAGTTAGACCCGCTGAGAGCATGATCCCCGCAATGGCAGCGCGATTTTCTTTGCGAGCGCGCATCACCATCGCTAGGGCCGCAGCAGGCAAACCGAAGAGCATGATCGGAAACTCAGAGGCCATAAAGATTCCGGCTGTGTGGTCGCCAGCAAAGTATCGGGCAGAGTCGCCACGCACAACTTCTCCAGCGGCAGTCACAAACTCACCGAACTGAAACAAAAATGAAGGATAGTACACATGGTGCAGGCCCACTGGAATCAGCAGTCGTTTTCCGGCAGCGTAAAAAGCAGCGCCGTAATCAGATTGCATGACAAACATGCCGAACTCACTAATTTGATTTTGAATGGGAGGCCACACCAATCCCAAAATCAGGCCAACAAACAGAGTATAAAAAACGGTGAGGATGGGAACAAGCCGCTTCCCAGAAAAGAATCCAAAAATGGGGTTGAGGCGGGTCTGATGATAGCGCTTGTAAACGTGAGCCGCCAAAAAACCAATCAGTATGCCACCAAAAACTCCGGTGTTGATAGCCAAAGGCAGCTCGCGCACATCAGAAAGAACTTTCAAAAGACTCCCCAATGTGAAGTAGCCAGCCACTGCGGCTAATACAGCAACGCCAGCACCACCTGAAAAGCCGATGGCCACGCCCGCAGCAAAGATGACGGGGAGCTGTTCAAAGACGGCCAAGCCACCACTATAGAAGAGCTTACCAACGACGATTAAAAAAGACCAAGAAGAGTCGGGGGAGATGCTTTGTAAAGCCCGACCCAATGCCACGACAAGGCCGGCGGCGGGTAGCACAGAAACTGGAATCATGAGGGCCTGCCCCAGTCGCTGCATTCGATTTAAAATACCTAAATGCTTTTTTGGCAACGCTGCTGTTTTTGCCATAGTCTCCCCTTTAATCGTTAAATAATGGTCAATAATTTCTTGTCAAAATCATAAATAAATTCGTCATTAATCTCGTTACCAATCTCGTCAAAAAATTTCGCCACAAATCTCGCCACAAATTAGTGTGACGAAAAATTAAAAGCAAAATTCTCATCGCAGGCAGAGGCCGCGCGATAGAGGGCAGCAAAGCTCCAGCTCAGTGTTCGAGCTCCTTGGCGATAACCCGTGTAGCGATTGAACTGCTCGCTCATGTTAAGGTCCTCTCCGGCGTGAAAGGCCACGCGCTCAATAAATCCCAGGCCCCGTTGGCGAAAGTTTTTATCTCGCTGCTGAGATCTTTTAGTATTCAGATCAGCAATCTGAATAGTGTTCTGAGTCGTGCTCTGAATACGCCTTGCAAGTCGGCAGTAGTATTCACCCACCGCTGCTGTGGCTAAAAACCAAGGATTGCCGCCCGAAAAGCCATTACCATCATAAACGTCTTCTGGGTAGCGTCCGATGCTAATTCCTAAATTGGCATACTGTTGCGTAATGGGGTACAGGGCGCGAAAACGACCTTCGAGCTGTTCAATGGTGTTCTGAAGCCTCTTGTCGTTTAGCGGAAAATCAGGGTGTTCCTGAAAGTAGAGGTAAGCCAAAAGAACCGATATATCGAGGCCAGACTCTTTGTGCGACCAACCGCCACTTTGATCTATGGTCACCCGCCAGCGGTTTTTATCACTGTCATAATGACGGTTTAGCTGCGCTATCATTTTGGGTTGAGCAGCTTTGAGTTGGTCGGCAAATTCATGGTCTTGTAAACTTCGCGCCCAAGCTTCGCCAGCGGTGATGGCCTTCAATTGCATCATGCCCGTGAAAAAATGCAGACCAACAGTTTCTTCCCAAAGGTCATGTCCATGGCGTTGAAAATTTTTCAAAACATAGAGCAGATCATCATGGATTGCGTTGATCAGCTGAAGGCGGGTCTTTTGATTGAGTGTTTGGTCTTCAAACTCAAAGGCCTTCATAAAACTCAATGCACGAATCGCTGGGCCGTCATTTTGCGGGCGTCCCCATGCAGATGCGAACACGCTGCCATCCACTTCAAAAACCGGCTCACCAAGACCCGCGGTGGTTTTTTTTGCTGCTTTTCGCGCGATCTCTTCAAACTGAAACCAATTGGCAAAGCTATCTAATTTTGCTGGATTTGCACGATTGACAGTGCGAACTTCTGTGGTCGCATTGGCAAACTGCTCAAAGGTGATAACTGCGTCCATGACCAAGCCAGCATCCCGAGTCCAATGATGAAAATAATTGGGGTCCTTTCTGGAAGGCGAGGCGACCACAGCCCCGGGCGTGATTCCCGATTCGGAAAGATTTTTGTAAATGTAACTCATTGACGTGTCGCGAATTTTAGATAGATCCAGTGCCTTCCGGGGCGCTGTAGCATAAGATTCTGCGGAAAATGCAAGTAAATAGACCGTGTAGAGTAGAGCAATTGATCTGAAAACCATGGAATCCCCTCCTTGAACTGGGGATGTTGACTAAAAAATGACTCAGATTCAATAGACTTCTAAAATAACTCAATATGCCAAGTGCTGATTTATAAGTTGCTTAGGGCTGCCTGGTGCCCACGTGTCCTCGTCTTGCAGGCCTGTCGGAATGGGCGCACCCAGCGTGGGCGGGGCCGGAGACGCCGGCGAAGAGGCGCCATCAAGGTGTGGAGATGAGTCCGCCTGTTGAATGGCATTCGATTCGTTTGCAATATATGGCGCAAAATCAGCTGAAATACTAGGTGCCCTAAGTTTAGCAAGCTGATGATCAGCAGCGGTTATCAGTGTGATTAGGCAAAAAATTAACGCCATTTTGGTCATGCGAGCTCCCCTTTCGTGATTACGGAATCCCTTATACCAAAGATAGGTTAGGTGCAGCAGTGTCTCTTTTTTGGACAGGCGATTGTTTCAATTGAATA
The DNA here is from genome assembly GCA_964388665.1 of uncultured Pseudobdellovibrionaceae bacterium. Lineage (GTDB taxonomy): Bacteria > Bdellovibrionota > Bdellovibrionia > Bdellovibrionales > Bdellovibrionaceae > CALCCV01. The sequence goes on from CAYMBJ010000030.1 coordinate 37,209, forward strand.
CGTTTTATACCGGTCAGAAAGCAACTGCCTCAGAATGATCCTCCTCCCGCTCTGGCAAAGGTCTGAATTGGAGCCTATGTGGCCATAGTGACTTGTTTTGTGACGCCAATGTGCCGAACTCCTATAGTGAGACGTATTCTCTATTCATTTCTGCTGCGGCTCAGACAAAGAAATATATACGGGATCTCAATAAAAAAAGGAGGAAAGCATGACACTTATGAAACGCACCACTGCGATCTCGTGGTTGGCATTCGGTTTTGCAGCACAGTTTTTAACTTTCTCTGATGCGTCTGCCATTGAATGGATTGACAACTCGTCCTTTCCTATAAAAAACTCAGAGGCTCAGGCCACGGCGTTTTCAAAAGTGTTCCAACCCAAATCAAATAACTTTGGCTACTCCAATGTCTCTCTGCCCTCTGGAAAGAGCGCCGAGTATGCCTATGGATACCAGTACGGTGGTAGCGCGGACTTGGTTGTAATGGTTCCAGGAGTGGGCGGATCCTTTCGTAGCGATATGAATCTTCGCTTAGGAGAGATTCTGCGCGATCGCCATGGATTTCATTTTATCTCTATTGATTCGTTATTTAGTCGCAACTTTGCTGAAAAGGCTTCGCCCAAGCCTATCGTTGGCGTGACTCGCTTTGATGCCGAGGCCATGTATCAAATGCTAACACTGATGTTAGCTGACTTTCGGTCGCGCACGGGGGCGCGCATTCGTCGCGTGCACTTGATTGGCTATTCGCTTGGCGCCCTTTCTGCTGCTCATTTGCGAGAAGTGGACACCCGACTTAAAATTATCAATTTTAAGAAAACCATTTTGGCCAATCCACCTATAAATTTTAAGTATAGCATTGCCGTCGTTGACAATTTGTTTTTGGCGTCAAAGGACTCGCCTCGCTCTGGGATGAATGAGTTCCTCGGATACCCATATAATGTGTTTGAGCAACGGCAAAGAGAACTTGGTATTCCGATATCCCCAGTAGACAAGTTGATTTACGATGTGATTGGCAATACGTTTCATGGCGATTTGGAGGCTGTGATTCGTGTCGCCAAGAATGATGCCACCACGCGGCCCTATGTTGTCGTTTCCACAGGTGCGACCTTTTCCGACTACGTCAATAAAGTTGTGTTTCCGTTTTGCAATGACAACCACTCGGAGGGATCGTCTCTCACGGGGCCAGATTGGTTTCGCTACGCCGACATTCGCAGCTTGGGAGCGATGATGAGGGACGACTCTAACATTTATATGATGCATGCCCAGGGTGATTTTTTAATAAAAGAGGATGATTGGCAGTGGATGGATGAGACTTTTGGGCAGCGCGCGCGAGTGTTTCGCTACGGCGGGCATTTGGGATATTTTTTAACTGCTGAAGGACTCGACGCCATCCTAAAAATCTTGGACTGATATAGCCATTTTATTTTTATTAAGAGTTGTTTCACTGTACAAAATTCTCAGTCGATCGAGTGCGGCCACGTCCAAACGGGAGATCAACTCCTGCTTGGCGAGAAAAAAATCACACATCTTGCTGGGCACAAGATAGGCAGAGGCGAGCTCCGAAAGATCTTGCGCCGGCAAAGTCTGTGCGCAGGTGTCACCGCATATACTAAATTGGCTGTTGGTCATTTTATAAACCAGAGGTTTACCATGGCGGGGATTTGAATAGATTAATATTGAATTCGCCAGTGCAATCAGCTGCAGCAACTTGTGCATCTCATGAGCGGCTCGCAAATGAACTCGTAAAATCTTTTGTGCCAATTCCTCCACTTCTAGCTCCAGTTCTGAACCACTTTTAAGTGCGGAAGAGTGATGGTTGTAGAGGCGGCAACAGAGCTCAAAGGCGCAAAAGAGGTTTTTCGGCAGCGGTTCTTCGGAGGGCAGCAGGTGCACTTGGTAGTATTGCAAGAATCGCAACCAGGCTTCCTGGAGGGCTTCCTCCTCGTAGAGATTGTAAAACGCAGCCGCTATGGTCTGCGCTTCGACGCCAAGATAAAGGTCGCGCAGTTGTTCTAGCGCGTTGTTGGGCTGAAGCGGCCCGATAGGAGTTTGCGAGCTGGCTTTTCCACTGAGAGTTTCAAAATTCGTAGAGTAATAGATCAGGCGGCGCTGTTCTGCCTTTAGACTGATGTTGTAGGGTGGGTTGTGAGTTTTGATCAAATCACTTTCGCAAATCGCGGCAGCTAGTGGTGAGCTGCAAATCTGTGTTTCAATGTGATGTATTTGTGAAAGCATTTCACGTTTTCGCGCCTCCAAGCCCTTTAGGCCACGAAAGTAACTGTTCACACGACTCCTAAGAGAAGTGGCTTTGCCAATATAGAGCACCTTGTTGTCTGCCGAGTGCATCACATACACGCCAGGGAGATCCGGAAGTTGCAGGCGCTGTTCACGGGGAATTTGAAACTGATATTTTTTAATAGGCTCTTTTGGCAAGCGGGGCTGCTGCAGCCAAGAAAAAAGATCGTCCCAGTTACTGATATCATTGGCTTCTGCTTTGGTCGTTATCAACTGTAATATTTTGAGTGTGGTGATCAAGTGAGTTTTTGAGTCTTTCAAACTCATAGTTGGAAGGTGAAGTTGACCGGCAAAGGCCTTTAAGGTGTGGCTGGGAAACTCGGGAAACAGTTTTTTGCCGGCGCGCTGCGAACAGAAGGAATCGAAGGAGTCCAAGATTTTATCGCCTGCGCCCTCGGTGCAGCCAGCACTTTTAATACTTTCAGTTTTGGCATCGACGGCCGAGAAATTCTCGACGAGCCTTTGTAAAAAAGACTTTTCAAACTGCAAGTAGTGCGCGACCAAAATTGGGCGAGCCGGATCATTGCCAAGAGTTTGCAGTTCTTGTTTAAGCACCTGCCAGAGTTCGAGTTCAGAAATGCCATGAGCGAGGTCAACCTCTGTTAAGCCAAGCATCTTGGTGATTTGCGGGCTGAGAGTGGTGCCGGCCCGCAAGCGCACGCGCTTGGTGATGATATCGCCAAACATGAGAGCTGGTTTTTGCAGAGGCTCTTGGTCTGTGGAATAGGAAGGGGAATAGGAAGGGGAATGGGAAAGGCAATAGGAGATTTCCAAAATCTGATCCGTGGCGGCACTTCGTCCCGACGTTTGCACATCAAATACAAAAAGCGGCCGGTGATGCCAAGTCATGGTGTTGCTATGATTTCTGGAGACGGGGCCCGCCAAAAATCCTCCAGATCTTTTAGTATTTGCGAAGATAAAAGCTCACGAGGGCTTTCATTGAACCAATCTTTTGGCATGGCGGCGGCATAGTCGGGCAACAGAAAGCGGTCATCCAATAAAAACAAGACACCACGATCATCAAGGCGACGAATCACCCTTCCTGCAGCCTGTATGGATTTTGCCATTGCTGGAAAAATATAGGTGTAGGTCATTCCTGCTTGTAGTTTTGTCTGATAGAACTCGCGCATCTTTTCGTTTTCAAAACCAAAAAAGGGCAGGGGTGGGCCGATGATAAAAGCTCCGATCAACATCTTTCCCGGATAATCGACTCCTTCGCTAAAGACACCACCCTGAACTGCGACAAGAAGCTGCAATGCTGCGGGTTCGGACGTGGAGACTGTGGGGCGTGCGAGCTCCCGCAAATATTCGTTGATCTGGTCTTTGCTCATTTTGCGAGACTGAATGTGGAATTTTGCTCGGCGCAGATCAACCATCATTTCTGATTGATCTTGCGAGTTGAGAAAGCTCATGGCTTGCTCTAAATACTGAAAGCTCGGAAAAAAAAGAGCGTAATTGCCAGATTGAAGCTTTACCGTGCGTGCCACCAGTTCCCAGATTTTGCTCAGTGAACGACTGCGTTCAGAATATTTGGTCGAAACCTGTGGCACAAGAATAATTTTACGTTGGTGCTTTCCAAATGGAGAGGCGATCTCGAGTGTTTTAGTTTCCTTAAATGGAGTGAAGCCCAAAGTCTTTAAATAGTAATCAAAGGGTTTGAGAGTCGCCGAAAATAAAACTGTTTTGGCAAACTTTGGCCAAGCTTCACTCAGCCACATGCTTGCATCTAAGCTGCAAATGCGTAGTCGCAATCCTGCAGCTGCGCTTACGCCGGAGTTCATACCAGAGTCCATACCAGTGCCATTGCCCCTGCCAGCGCTGAGAGAGGTAACACCTTTGTCATGGCGTGAATACTCTGAATAAATGAGAGTTCCCTCGGACTTCACTTCCAGGGCGCTACAAAACTGGCTCCAGGTGTTGATCAGTGACAAAAAACCATCGCCCCTCTTGATTTCATAAGCAACCGCTGATGACTTGGCGGTTAGCATGAGTTCGGACCACAGGGCCAGCATCTTTTGCTCGATGAGTTTCAAGTCTTCAAGTGGGATCGTCTGCTCTTGGGGGTGGTGAGCGGGCTGTGGGGCATATCGCACAAACAGCTGCAAAATCTGTTGTCGCAAGTTTTCAATGCTGACTCGGTTCCAGGGAGTCAAGGGTTGCGAATTGAGAATTTTTTCAAACCAACTCTGAATTTCATTTTCATTGAGCTCTGCGGAAAAGTAGTCCAAAGCTCTGGAAACCAGATTGTGGGCTTCATCAACGACAAGAATCGAGGCAAAGCGCGCATCACTGTCAGTGGAACTTTCGGCATATGAGTATCTGTTGAGCCGACCCAAGCTGTTTCGGGGGGCAAAGGCGTAGTTGTAATCACAGATGACAACATTGTGAAACTCCAAGGCCTCCAGTTGCAGTTCAAAAGGGCACACTTCAAAGCGATTTGCTAACTTAAGTATTTTTTCGGAGCTGGTGTGTCCTTTAAATTTTTTAATTTTTTCGGCGACGGAGTTCTCAGCAATTTTTTTATAATAATCGCGGGCAAATTCACAATACTCAGGATTGCAAATGGGTTCTTCTTTTAAACACATTTTGTGTTTTGCGTTGATGGTGATGGACTTGATCTTGTCGCCACGATTTTTGTCTTGCGAACGAATGGCGTCGATGGCTTCCTCGGCAATTTGGTGCTGGCTGTTTTTGGGCGTAAGATAGATGATTCGCGTCTGCGATGCCAGTGCCGAGCGCAGGAGTGGAAAGCTGATACCAATGGTCTTGCCGAGCCCTGTGGGTGCTTGCACAAGCAGTTTCCCGCCGACAGGGAGGTCCTCTACGGCCGCCACCAGCGCATCCTGTCCGGTGCGCATTGGCTTAAAAGGAAACTCCACCTCGGGCGCTAGCGTTTTTCCGCGAATGCGAAATTGGTGAATTTGTTTTCTTTCGAGAATGATTTCTGCCAAGCGCAGGTGCAGCCATTTTTTATAGGCATCAACAGAAAGTGAAACTTCGATAGGGGTCTCATCCAGAGTCTGTGTGGCCACCACAGTGAGGGTGGTGCGCGGAATTTTGTTTTCGCGCAGGTAAAAGAAATAGCCGTAGGTGAGGAGCTGCAAAATGTAGGGGTGTTCTGGTGAAGTTTGCAGGCGATGAATCAATCCGGGCGCATCATAGGAGGTTTTGAATTCCTCGATGTGCGCGGGCTCGCCTTTGGTCAATCCATCCATTCTTCCGGAAACTATGATTCGAAAGCCCTGGTGGAAAAAAATGTGCTGAAGGGGGACTTCAGATTGAAATGCTGGGTCCTGCGATTTGCGGTTGTGCTGCAAAATCTGGTGAAGCGTGACTCCCACAGGTGGCAAGTGACCGTATCCGGAATGGGTCTCGATATGGCCTGTGCGGGGAATGGGTAGGGCAAACTCTCCTACTGACAAATGAATGCTTGTGGTCGACTTCTTGGTCATCGACCCAAGAATACATCATTCGACATTCGTACCAGTAGTGCTTTTTTCGATTTTGCTGAGTGCATTTCCGAGCGCGTGCGCCATTTTTAGTTTTTTATTGGTTGCCATCCAACCTGAGTTAGCAATCACCACTTTGCGAAGCGTAGACTCGGCCGATTTATCTTCAAAAAAGTTCAGGGCAAATTCCCCTGACTTACGATGCTGCGGATCTTTGCTTTCTAAGAGCTCGAGAATCTTTGGCAGTGCCGGTGCTCCCAATGATCCTAAGATCTGACTGCAGGCCTTGCGTATCTCTTCGTTGTCATCCTGAGCGCAGTTGCTCGCAAGCGTGAGCATTTCTGGATATTGCGTGCTTTCCAGAACCGTCAAAGCTTCGATGGCCCTGGCTCGGTCCAAGATCTCCGGTTTTTCAAATTCCTCTTTAACTGCCATAAAGCCATCTTTGCCAAGACAGCGCAAAGCAGAAATTCCTTTGTCGTCTTTGGTCATAGTCTTCACTGATGCCAGGATGGGTTTCATATAGTCTTTGGCAAACCCACGACGATTTTTTGGCAGAGCACAGATCATAGCTACCGCTGAGGCCGTGGCAGCGCTTGGCGCCTGTTCCGAGGAAAGTTGCTCTTGAATAAATGTGGTTACGGTCTCGTGCATCTTAAAGTTATCGACCAATATTTTTGCAGCATTCAAGCTGGCGGTTTCAGAGTTCAAAAGGGATTTGAGACGGGTAACAGCAAATTTAGAGTTGTCGCCACCGAGTGCGGCCATGATCTGTGCCGTCGCCTTTAAGACTTCGAGTGGCTCCTTTTCGCTCAAGCGCTTGACCAGGAGGTAGGCGAGATTGCGCAAATTTTCTTCGCCGTAGCGCCTGAGCGTGGTGATGGCCAAGGCTCTCACCTCAACATCAGAATGCTGTGCCATGATGTCAACCAATCGAGGCAGCGCCACAAAGGACTTTACGTTGGAGCACTGAAGTGCCTTTATGGCCCAATAGACCACGTCCTTTTGTCCCTTCGCCGAGAGCTGTTTTTGAATGTCCTTGTCGTAGTCTGAGCAGTTGCTGGTGTACTCGTAAATTTCACGCAAAGCGGCTGCGCGCTCTGTCGCTTTGGTCGAGCTGAGGCGCTGGCGCAGACTCTCCTCTGCCAAAACACCCGGTTCAGATGCGATGTTCAGATCTTGAATGCTCTCTAGAGGCGCTTTGAGAGTGAGCTCTTTGCCGCGCGGACTGCGGGTGAGAAGCTTTCGTGAGTCGGGAGCGAGCGCCCTCATTTTTATTTCATAGCTGTGTTTTTGGCCATCGCCTTCTAGAATTTCGCCAAAAATGCGCACGGTTTCGTCATCAGCGGCGATTATTTTGCCTTGAACCTTATGCAAAGCGAGATCAGGTGCTTTAACGATGGGTTTCATCGCGAGATTGGCATGACTGGAGTGGTAGGCATCCGTCACAATCTTGCCAATGTACACCGAAGTTATAGGCACCAGGATCAGCACGGGGAGGTTCATGAGTACGCCGGTGCTGCGACTCCAGCTAAATTTTGCCGACCAACGCAAAATGGGCCCGACCAAATTCCAAACAATGACAAAAAGCCCAATCGAAAACAGCACAGGAAAAACCAGGCCCGGCCAGAGAAGCGGCATAAAAGAAAGCTGTGAGACATAGTAAAACGCAACTAAAAGCAATGCCGTCACGCCCGCGCGCAAAAACCAAAAGTGAGACTCCCAACGCACGGACTGAGGGAGAAGATCCGAGATCCAAATGCCAGCGTCACCGAGAGCCTGAAAGTTAAAGTAACAACAAACTAGAGTGCCAACAAGAAGTGCAATCCACAGGTACTCTTGCACAAGTGGCAAAAATTCAGCAAAATACAAGGAGAGGCCAATCTGAGTGAATAGGCTCAAGGCAAAAAAGGTCAGCCAGGGGAAGACCAGAGAAAAAATGAGTTTCATGCAAAAACCTCCGAAATGTGCCAAAATTTCCATCTGGCACTAGAACTCTGTAATGGTAAATGGCGCCCAGCACAAGCCATTAAGGCGAAAATTCGGCAAGAAATCACTTGCTTTGGCCAGGTCGAAAAGCATGCAGATTTTGACTCGCCGCCAGGCAGTCTGGAGGCCATTTGGGCAAAAAAAAAAGCGGAGCCTTAAGCTCCGCTTCGACCGAATGCGGGAAAACCACCAAACCCGACACTAGTCTCAAACAAAAAGGGGTCAATCGTACTACTATCGTCCGTTTTTGCCAGTGGCCAAGACGGAAAAAGCCAAAATCCAAAAGTGCGCGCCAAGGGCCAAAATAACGTATTGTATATCCACAGTCCTTTGCTCCTTCGCCAGACCTTCCATGGTCCGATCATTTCAAGTTCGAGAAATGAAGAGTCCATCCTAGTCTCCTCCAAATTCTCTAAAATGCCTGAGCTTCCATGCTCGCCTCGTTCTATAGTTGAGACTCAGTTCAAAGGGAAAATGGTTAGAAATCTCGCAAAATATTTTATTTTTGAAAGAAATTGACAAAATTTCACGGCAAAAGAATATTCTTAAGTCGAGCTACAAGACCTCACCTCTGCTTTAAAGATTATGTGCCCGGGTGGCGAAATTGGTAGACGCACTAGCTTGAGGTGCTAGCGCTCGAAAGGGCATGCTGGTTCAAGTCCAGTCCCGGGCACCAGTTTCGTTCGAAGAGAATACTATGATCCTACCACGTCAGAACAGTCAGAG
>CAYMBJ010000031.1:0-45166 GCA_964388665.1 uncultured Pseudobdellovibrionaceae bacterium
TAGCTAAATCAACCGGCTCTCTTGCCGACTTTCAACTAAAAATGAAATTTCTCCTCATCTGAATTTCGAATATCGAGGTTTTTATCAAGCCATGGCTCGTCACCATCGAGTGGCCTTTCTGGTGCATCAAAATCATAAAGTCCAACCCAATGCGGAAGGGGTTTTCCATTTGGACCATTTTGCTGCCTATTATACTCATTCACAGCAACCCTACCGGCTTCATCGATATGTTCATAAGCCTTCTGTGCAATTACTTCTGAAGGCATAACAGACGAAAAATCCACTGGCAATGTGCTGGATCTTCTATCATTTTTCTTTTTGGACCGAGATTTAGCCGCATCAGCATTCGTAAGCGCCAGATCAGTGGATCCACTATTAAGACTATAAGCAAATTCAATATCAGCGGGTCGCGGCCAGTGGCCGGCTAGCCCCATGGACAATCCGCTGAGTGTCAGTACTGAAACAAAAAATGTCAGCTTCGAAGTTCGACTGCCTGCGCGCATTGACCTCTTAGTTCTATTCAATTTCTCATTATGATTCATTTTGAACTCCTTATAATCTATTTCAGACTTCATTCGCCCACTCGCCTCTTCGAAACAAATGTTCATAATGAAAATCTCTGCTTACGAGGACTCAATGGTGCAAGCCAAAAACCTATGTCAAATTGAGACGCTTGGCTGGACAGCTTGTGCCGCGACGGCAGCCAAAGCCAGCATCAGATGGCCTTTTTGAGGATTAGTTGGTTTTACGAAAAGATTTCTTCTGGCAACTGTTCTAAATCTTCTTTAGCTTAGCCAGCTCTTGGCGGTAAGAGTGAATGAGATTTTGCATTTGGCGAATCTGCTCATCCTTCTCGCGCATTTGCAATTGGAGTTGGTGAATTTTTAATTCAAAGGTTCGCATATTCTGATTGTGCTTATCGAGGAGATTTTTAACTTTTTCTTCTACTGTATCGCCAAACTTCACTTGGGAACGCAGGACCGTCATCTGCGAGGCATTTTCTTTAATGAACTCTTTTTGCCGCAGTTCACTGATGCGCAGGTGATTTTCAAGCTTATCAAAGCGCCTCTGGCTGTCGAAGTCCTTTTGAGTCAACTGTCTCGATAGATTTTCGATCTCCACCTTCAAGCGGTGGGTCTCTTCTTGCCACTGCGCTGTTAAGCTCAGCTTTTCGATGGCGATTTGATTTTCTTTTTCGATCGACCACTGGGGAGCGTCCTCGACCATAAATGGATCTTGCGATGAAAACAGATGTGGATTTAAAACTTTGCTAGCCATAGAATTATGATCACGCTTCCGCTAAAAAATGCCAAGAAAAAGCTGGAACTTAGGACAATTTCTCCTCAATTTGGTGCCATTTTCACAAAAAACCTGGACGGATGCGCAGAATCACTTTTTAATTAGCTTATGGACTTCTTAGAGCTGAATTTACAGAAACTCAAATCGAGTACCAATGGCCTCGATTTCGCCGAAACCACAGCGCCAGAATTCGCCGCCAGCGATTCGGTCAATAGTGACTTCCCGAAGAGCCCAGATGAGCTCTCTCCTCTGGGATTTTGGCACCGCGAAGACACCAAGATGATGTTTCTGCAGGCCTTCAAAGCGATTGCTCACCCCCACAATGTCGAGAAAGCTTCACAAAAACTTGCAGAACTTCTGCCGGAACTCGTACCCAGCTTCGAGGGCATCCTGCGCAGCCAGGTGGTACAGCTCACCGCAGAGTCAGATGTAACTGAGGCGCTTCAATGCTACTTCACGGCCACTCGCCCAAGCTCCCACCCCATGCGCTTGCTGCGCCGAGGAGCGAATCAGCATATTTTTATCGAGAAAGTGGAGCAGGAGTTTCATACCTATTGGCTGGATCAACGCTTTCATATCGAACAGGGGCGCCTCAAACCCATGCTCGAGGCTCTGCCTCTGGTGTTTGGTGAGGACCTGGAGCTGGCAGTGGATCGCCTGCAAATGATTCGCCTGACTTCGTCAAAAATGGCGGTCTTTGTGGCGCAAAAGAATAAAATTCAAGGTTTCCGCTTGGATTTGAAAAATGACCGAGGCTTAGAATACTTTGAGCTCCCCGAGATCAGGGCTGACCAGGACCTGTGGTTTGCGGTTCTGCGCAACCAGGTGGTCCTCGTTGATCGAAATAGCGACGAAACCTACCTAAGTTTGCAAAATCATTTGCGTGAAGCCTTGTACCAACTTCGCGCCCGTGGACAGCATCCCCCCGATGCGGATTTTATCAATAAACTAAGGGGAAACGCGCAATTGGTGGAGTTTGTGTATACCGGGGATCGCTCTTTGAGTCTTCTTCTTCAAGAAATCAGGGTACTTTTACAAAAAAGCACCCTCTCTGGATATCAAGATTTGACTTCGGACCTTGAGCTTCTCTAAAACAGGCCCATGAGAACAAAAGCAAATGAATCAGTGCGTTTGAATCGTTATTTGGCCGAATGTGGTTTGGCCAGCCGTCGCCACGCCGATCAAATGATCGCCGAAGGGCAGGTGATCATCAATGGCAAGCGCGTCTTTGAGTTGGGTATCAAAATCAACCCTCGTGAAGACAAAGTGGTGGTAAAGGGCAAGCCCATCAAAGCCAAAACTCAGCGTGTTTGCCTGGCTTTTCATAAACCAAAAGGCGTTTTGAGCACTCTGAATGACCCTTTGAATCGCCCCAGCATTAAAGATTTTTTTGAAAACTTTCCAGAACGTCTCTTTCCTGTTGGCCGCTTGGATTGGGATTCTGAAGGGTTGATTTTGATGACCAATGACGGTGACCTTTCTCACGAGATCACTCACCCCACCAGCGAAGTCACCAAGACCTATTTGGTCAAAGTAGATGGTCAGCCAAGTCAGGAGCACCTACAGAAACTACTTCGTGGTGTGAGCATCATTGGCGGCAAGGCCAAAGCCAAATATGTATCGCGAATTCGCCGACCTTCGGGTTCGGATAAGTATGACTGGGTGAAAATCATTATCACTGAAGGGCGCAATCGCCAGATCCGCTTGATGTTTGAAAAAATTGGCTTTGATGTCTTAAAGCTCCAGCGTATCTCAATTGGTCGCTACAAATTGGGTAAGATAAAAAGGGGAGAGGCCGTCTTTCTTGATGATGCCGATGTTAATAAAATCTTTTTGGCAGATGATCCCGAAGAGCTCGCCGATGTAAAAAGCTACAAAGGGCACCGCCAGGCCCGCGCCGCCGCAGTTGCCAAGACCCAAGCCGAAAGTCTAGATGCCACAGAAGCAGTGATTTCTGGCTCCACCCGAGCTGCGCCCCGCAAAGATGGGAGCAAGCACCCTGCCCGAAGCGGGAACAAACACCCCGCCAGAAGCGGGACCAATGGCCAGCGCAGAACGCATACACAAAGAGCTTACAGCAAGCGCAAATAGAAAATCTGCTAATTCGCCTATAGGTTACTTACAGAAAATCGCGGCATTGCCGATAAAAGATTCATGAGTTCTAGATTTAGAAAAGGGATTCTTATCGTCTCTCACTCCGTACTGCTGATGGGGCTTTTCGGCACAGCTGCTGCCGTCGCTCAGGACGCAACCGTGATCAATGTCAAAAAGAACATTGCCTTAGCTGACACCGATGTCCCACTTCGAGACTACTACGTCAATATCGGTGGCAACCACGGCTTGAAAAAGGGGCAGATACTCAAGGTCGAACGCAAGGCCCTTGTTCGCGACTCCTCTGGCGCACTTTCGTTTGGTGAAATACGTGTCCCGGTGGGCGAGTTGCAGGTTTTGAGCGTTTACCCCAAGGTGAGCGTGGCTCGCGAACTTAAAATTTATCCGCGTGATGAATTTCCGATTCTGGACCAAATCGGCATTCTGGTGGGCGATGTCGTCCTTAAATCCAAGTAGAAAACCCTTACTGAATTGACTGACCGTGGGCTTTGTGGTTTGGTCGTCAAGCTGTGAAAAATCAAATTTCGGGATTACAAAATCCACCAACTTCAGAAAAAACTTTCGTACGCATCGAGATGAGTCAGGTGCCGCGACAACTTGAGGATGCCATCACGCAATTGAGTTTTGCTCAAAATGCCCTTGGGGTCTCTGAAAAGCTTTCGTTTATTCAGCCGGATCTCACTTTTGATGCACAGATTCGAAAAACACCGCTAATCACATTAGAGGTGTTCTTTTCTGAACCTCCTCAAGATGAGTTCTTTAGCCAAGTCAAAGTGCTTTCCCCCGGCATTCAGTGGCGGCTCTCCCAAGAAGCCGAACAAGATTGGCTATCAGAGTGGAAGAAAAATTTTAAGGCGTTTCGCTTTTGCCGCGATGTATGGGTGATCCCAAGCTGGCTCAAAGCGCCTGACGAAGCTCGCTACAGTATATTTATTGATCCCGGAATGGCATTTGGCACTGGCACTCATGCCACCACGAAGATGGCCGCAGAACTGACTGCGGAGTTGCTCCTTAGCAAAACGGAGCAAGAACGCAAACTTTTGAAACTCTTGGATGTCGGAACCGGCACAGGCATCTTGGCACTATTGGCCCACAAATTAGGGGTGGAAACCTCGCTGGGTATTGAGATTGATCTTGAGGCCCGCAGAAAAGCCAAAGAGAATATTCGCCTCAATCGCGCCCAAACTGCAATTACCATTGCTGACTACAATCTGGACGAAGAATCGGAAAAATTTGATTTCGTAATTGCCAATATTATTGACGGCGCCCTCATCAATATCCAAAGCGATCTTGACAGAGTTCTTCATAAAGGTGGCGACCTAGTGACTTCGGGAATTTTACTCGAACGCGAAGATCATTTTATAGAGAAGTTCATTGAAGCACGAAAGTGGCAAGTTGTTCGTCGCTTAGAAATGGATGAATGGGTTGCGTTTTGGCTCCGAAAGCCAATGATCAATTAAAAATACATTCTTAATCCTGCCTAAACTTGCCTCGGCATCTCATTTTAGTTCTCTGATTGCGAACCCCTGTGATTCCGCAAGCAATTCGCTATGTTGAAAAACTGATCCCTTTCTACTTTTATAGAATGGCCACCCCAAATAACGTCTTTTGGGGTCAACTTTAAAAAAACTGCAAACCGCGTAATCGCTTTGGTCAAATTTTTATCGAGGAAAATTGATCAAATGCTTACATTTGATTTTACCTTAGCATCCACTGAAAATAGAACTCGAGAGCCATTTCTCAACTCACTCAGTTCCGAGAGAGCAGAAAAAAAATCGTCTTGCCAAGGCTCAAGAGGTTGTCTGATTTAGAGATTCAGGCCGATCTATGGTGAGACCAGAGAAAAGGGAGAAATGCATGCGCAATCACATTTGGACGTTAGCAATTTTGTGCACATATCTAATTTCATGTAACAAGATCCAAGTGGAAGACAAAGCCGTGCTGGGCAAAACGCTTGATGGCACTGATCTTTCAGAGGCATCATCGGTAGATTCAAACGGAAATCCAGCATCCAGCTCTTCAGGCAACGGCAGTTCGGCCAATGGTTCAACTGGATCTGGCTCTGTGGGTCCTGGCTCATCAGATTCCATTTCCGTGCATCCAGGAGATGGTGCAACCACACCTGGCGGAACAGGATCAAATGATGGACAAAACTCAAAGCTTGAAACACTTAGCTTTCGCGCTGACACCAGCTACCAAGACCGAGAACTTGATATTGTTTGGGTGATTGATAACTCAGGCTCTATGGGGGAGGAGATCGAACATGTTCGCAAAAATCTTAAAGAGTTTGTGAGTTATGTCGGTTCCTTTTCGAAGTTGAGCACCTCTGTGGTTTCGAAGACCGATTCCGCCACGTATGATGCCAAGCTAACACTCGACATTCGTGGATTGGAAACCGTCAAAAACTTCTTTCCCATTAATCATCTCATCCAATCACTGGACGGACTGTACTGGGCAAGTCGGTATTTTTGTAAGGACCTTAAGCTCTGCAACGACGCTTTGATTAGGCCATATTGCAAGGACGATACGTGCCGAGCCACACACTATAAAGATCTTTCCGCGCTAGGTGCGAACCAAGTTCTCAGATCAAGTGCCAACAAAGCTCTTGTCTTCGTAACAGATGATGAATCAAAGGAGATGTCATCCACCCGCTTCTTAAGTCTTTATGCCAACTTCTATCCCGTCGAAAAACTTAAAGTGTTTTCCTTTGTTACGCTTTCCAAAACTGAATCACCCTGTGGTTATGCCGAAGGCGCTGTCTACAAAGATTTGAGCAAGAAGACTGGCGGAAAGGTGTTCAACATTTGTGACCTCGATTGGCGTCCACATTTTGAGGAGATCGCCAGTGCGCTCGAAAAAATCATCAAGAATCAGTTCGCGATCGGACCAAAGAGAACTGTGCAATCCGTCGCAATTGATGGAAAATTGATTGCCGCCGAGCAGTACAAGGTGATTGGTGACGAAGTGCAAATCAATTCACCCGCTCTTCGAGAAGATTCGATTGTCCAAATTAAAGTTTTGAACAATTAACCTAAAAGCGACAATAATTTTCGGCAAGAATCGCCAATGCTTGCACCAAATGGACCAATCAAGCGACGTCCTCGCTTTTGCCAACCTCACCGTAGCGGAACTACGCATTCGGTCGGCAAGAGCTGTGGGCGCCGAGAATGCAACAGACTTTCCTTTTCCACGAACCTGTTAGTAAAGCAAACAGCTCACTCTGTCCTTCCGCCAGCTCTCCTCATCCGTCTGGAGTTTGCGCTCCAGATCTGCAATTTTTGCTTCTGAATCATCCACCCAGTTTCTTAGGCCTTCGCCACCATTGATTACATCAATGGCTAAGCGATCAAAAACGTACTCATAGGCAAAATCTCGCCACAAAAGGTAATCTGGATGAATCTGTTTCAAACTTTTAAAAAACAATGCCATCATCCGAAACGGCTTAAACCGTTCATGCTCATAGGACGCAACATCTGTATGAATTTGAAAGCCAACACACAATTGGCCAGCGTGTTTATAAAAGCTAGGCTCAAAGTAGCAGGAACGAATCTTGGCTCCAGCGAGCCACTTCGGTGCCAGCTCATGCATACGCTTGCAAATTTTCTCGATTTGCAAGTCTGGAGCGCCCACGATTTCTAATGGACGAGTCGTGCCTCTCCCCTCTGATAAGTGAGTTCCTTCTAGCAAAACTGTTCCGCTGTAGGCTCTCGCCATATTGAGGCTCGCGGCATTGGGACTGGGATTGACCCACGCGAGCTCTCGACCCGGCCAGCCCCAATCCGGACCTGCCTCGGGGTGATAGTCTTCCATCTTTTGAATTTCCAACTGAACGCTGAGGGAAAATTTTTCTTTAAACCAAAGCGCCATCTCACCCATAGTTAATCCATGGCGCATGGGAATCGGAGCAGCACCCACAAAGCTCTCAAAACCGGGAACAAGCGTTAGTCCCTCCACAGGACGACCCGCAGGATTGGGACGATCCAGTACGATCACCTTTTTATTGGCAATACTGGACTCTTCAAGAAAATAAAGTAGCGTCGTAACAAAAGTATAAATTCGACAACCCAGATCCTGGAGGTCAATTATGGCCACGTCAAATGTGTCCATCATTTCGCGAGTGGGTCGGCGAACCTTTCCATACAAACTAAAAATCGGGATTTTGAGAACGGGATCTATTTCATCACTCGACTCTATCATATTGTACTGCTTGTCACCTTTGATCCCATGCTGAGGACCAAATGCAGAAGCCAATTTATAGCCATATTTTTGCTCGTTTTCCTTTAATAGGTCCAAGCTATGTCGCAACTGCCGATCGACTGCTGCAGGATGAGCGACCAGGGCCACCCGATGTCCTTTTAAGGATTGCAGTTTCTCCCCGCTAGAAAAAAAAATTTCTGATCCCAATTTCATATCAACTGTAATCCTATCTTATAAACTGAACACTCACCTAAATCTTGACAAAGTTTTCGTACAAATGAAAGTCCGGATGATCGCCTCTATGCTGATTTGCCCAATAGGACCTTTCGATTTCATTGCTCTGATGATTCAATATGACGGACGGTGATACGCTTATCTTTTGCTTTGATAGTGCTTTGCTAAATTTGCTTCCCAATAGCAGTTTGGCTTCCATCGTCGCCAAATTTGGTGATACCTTGGCAAAGCTGGTCTCTTTCACAACCAAAGTGTCGATTGACTTCTGTCCTTGACGATAGCCGGTAAATCCATAGATATTCCAATATCCCTGAGGTACTAAATTCACTTCAAAATAACTCAGATCTGCTGCACTTTCGGAATCGGCCCAGAAGAACTCAAAACAAGTCCTTTCCCAGAGTTGCAAATCAGGTCTGCGCTGCAATTGAAATATTTTTTCATTGCCAAAATCAATCAATGAGTTGTCCCCAAGAATCGTAAATTTTAGACTCACCTCTCCGCTAGGTGAAAGTGCAATCTGACAATCTAATTTTAAATCAAAATCTCTTGCCCCAAATGCTTTTAGAGTAACGGATAAATTTTGCATGGCCCATTGAAACAAAGTGCTAAAATGTTGGCAAGTGCTGTCTCCATAAAGGCAATCCTTGGTTTCAAGTTGAATCGAAATCGACATCATGTATGATGAGCTCTAAATATGCGTAGATATTGGATCGAAGAAGATAAGCTCAACTCGGGAGAAGTTCGCCTTGATGGCGAGTCCTTTCATCATATAGTTGATGTCTGCAGGCAAACCCTGGGCTCTAAATTTGAGGTGATCACCCAGGGTGGACAGGCCCATTTGGTCGAAATTTTTGACCTGCAAAAGAAAAGTGCTCTAGCCAGAGTTATCTCCAGTCGAATGTTGCCGTCGCCGCGAGCACCTTATATTGATTTGTATTTGTCTCTGCCAAAACTGGCCACTTTTGAGATGATTCTGGAAAAGTCCGTAGAGCTCGGGGTCCGGCAGATTTGGCCATTTTGTTCAGAATTTAGTTTTTTCCGAAAACCCTCAATGATTTCTCGCGAACGCAGAGAGCGTTGGTCTAAAATTGTTCAGTCAGCAACTCAGCAATCCGGCCGCGGCGATCTCATGTTGGTGGCTGAGTGCAGTCGCTTTGAAGATCTTGTTGCGAAACTTGCCCCCCACCATTGTCTGGTGGCCTACGAGGGAGAAGCCAAATCTTCCTTAAAAGGACTGCTGCAATCCAAACGAAAATCAGGAACAGCAGAGAAGTGCTCTCCGGAAATCTGGAATTTGCTGGTGGGCAGTGAGGGGGGATTTTCCAAACACGAAATTGATCAACTCAATGCGCGCGGCTTTGAGCCCTTTACTTTGGGATCACAGGTTCTACGAGTTGAAACGGCTTGCATTAGTCTAGTGGCCGCTTTAAAATATGAATTTGATCTATTTGATTCTGCAGAAGGAGACTGCCTATGACAGATCCAGAAGACTTTGAATTTCGTCCGCTCACTGAGGGCCTTGGATTTCAAAAAAAGAAGAAGGTGCTCTCTGCTGAAAACGTCAAAGCGAGTTTTTCTGATAGTTCGCCATTTGACTTGCCTCTCAAGGCCTCGATTTACAAAGTCGAAGAGGGTTTTGACGAGATTCCTAAAAATCAAACTGATGCACTCTTTCGTGATAAACTTCCCGGCTTTTTCCCCAATGATGGCACCTCGATATTGGGGGATGCCGAAATTGCCTCAACTCCTGAAAAAGATGGCATTCCTGAAAGTGCTGTCGACCAAATTCTAAAGGATCTACGCAAGAGCTCAACACTTGCTCTGCGATCTTCGAACACCGGGCCGGCCGGCCGGCTTAATGATGTCGAGCAAAAGGGTGCTGAAAAGCAGACAAAAATTCAGCATCGATACAAGTACACGACCCACCATCCCCTAGCGATTTTTTTAGATGGCCTCTTGGTGGCGGCAATCAGTCTTTCTACGTTGATAATCTTGATGCTAGTTACAAATGTCAATTTGACTCGCCTGTGGAATGGCCCCTCGGGGAATTCGCTCATCGTGAGCAATTTAGCAATTGTAATGGGCTTTACTTTGATCTATTTGCTCGCCACTCGAATTTGTCTTGGTGCCACCCCAGGAGAGTGGTCCTTTGATATTCAGCTAGGCAAAACTAGCGAAAGCCAAACTCCCATCTATCCTGTCAAAGTTTTTATCAGATCAGTGCTCGTAGTGATGACGGGTTTTGTTTTCTTTCCGATCTTGTCTTGGATCCTCGGATACGATGTTTTAGGAAAGATCTGCGACCTTAGACTGATTGAAAGAAAGTATTGACCCGTGTCGATGCCGTTGCCACGAGTGCTCACTTTCTTAGATTTACAGCAACTTCGTCAGGAGTGCGACGAAGCAAAAAAGCGATTGGTTTTTACAAATGGCTGTTTCGACCTATTGCACATTGGTCATGTCCGCTATCTCAATGAAGCGAAAAATTTGGGCGACGTCTTGATTGTTGCCATCAATTCGGACTCTAGTGTCAAAAAGCTCAAGGGCCCTTCTAGGCCCTTGCAATCCGAGAGTGACCGAGCCGAAATTCTAGTAAATCTTAAGGCAGTTGATCACGCGGTGATTTTTGAGGAGCAGACACCCTTAAAAATGATCGAAGCCGTACGGCCTGACGTCCTCGTTAAAGGGGGAGATTGGAAAACTGATCAGATTGTTGGTGCACCCTTTGTCGAATCCTATGGTGGCAAAGTTTATTCTCTAAACTTTGTTGACGGAAAATCCACTTCAGAAATTATTCAGCGATCACGCGCCTGATAGCGAAACGGAATAATGATTGCTTTGCCATAAAAATCATTAAAGTCTTTGCGCTTGTAAATGATCGCATCGAAACTAGCATTTTGCGGATCAAAATCATCCAAAATGCTAGGAATCGGCGCTGACTCATCAAAAGGATCTTGCCCAGTATCAGCAATGTCTTCTTGACTTGCAGCCTGCCCCTGTTCGTCAGACGACTCTTGCGGCTGAGGCGCAGGACCGGGCTGTGCATCTGAATTGTAGCAGATCAAAAGCAGAGATGCTGCGATCAAACCAAGGCCATGCAACTTTTGTGAAAACTTTGAATATGACATATTATTTCTCTCCCGCTCCCGCCGCAAAAAACACTCGCAAGGTTTCACGATATTCGGGAGAGTTAGGATTCGGCGCGGTCTCACCGGTGCCCAGCTTCAAAGACGCATTTCTTTGCAGGTTTTGCCACCGCTGACTGGTATCCTCACCTAGGGGTGGACGGGCCTCAAATACCGTTTTGTACTGTCCTGCCAAAAATCTTGCGGCAAAAAGACGATAGAATGAATCTTTGGTTTGTCGCTTGGTATCCAAGTCTAATAGCAACGGTAGGGCCTTATCAAAATTTCCCGCTTGCACTTCGAGATCAGCTAAAAAATTTGCAAACTGAACGTATTTTGGAGCCTTTAAATCGCGAGTGTATGCGACCAAAGTGTCACGCAACTCCTGCATGTACTTTTTGGGATCCTTACTTGCAAGATTTCGCAGAGCAATAATTTTTTCTTCATTTGCCGAGGCATGAATTGATGCCAATCCACGACTGCCCAAAACTTTATTGGATACTTCGCGCACACAGTCTGCATCTTTTTGTTCAGAGCAAACATTGAGCCATAAACTCAAAACCTGCTTTCGACTCTTGGCCGTGGGAAAATATTTTTCTTGAAACGCAAACAAGGTTTTCAATCCATTGGCCATATCCATCCGCATGATCGACTCTGGATTCGGAGCGCGCTGCGAATAAGTGTTTACGTAACTTTTCATCAGCGACTCGACTTCCACCAATAGCTCGGACTCCACAGATTTTATCACGTCAATCATCTGTTTTTCTGGAAGCTTCTGCAGCTCCCTCAAAATCGCCTGAAAATTTCCCATCGAAGCCCGGCTAGCAAAATTGCGTCTTGAGGTTTCCATTTCACCGATCAGAAGCTTGACTCTCTTTTCGGGGGTTGACGCCAACTTAACCAGCGTCTTAAACAGTGATTGCCCCCTTCGACCGGAAGACTCTCTTTGCATAGCTGAATATGCGCTTGAAAGAAACTCGGCCTTTCGATCATTGTCCATTCCGAACAACTGATGTGACAGTGATAACAATCCCGCCTCATCTCTAAAACGACTGGAAACCGCCCCTAGCTCTCTGACAATCACCTTTTTTAAGTCACCCAAATGTTCATTTTTTAGCAGGGCCATCAGGTTAATTTCAGCCATCGAGAAATCGTCACGACCCGCATAACTCCTGGCAATCCAGTACTGCGCTCTCGCCTTGTGCGCATCACTCATGGAAGGCATCGCCGACTTTAGAGACTGGATGGCCTTTAAATAGTCTCCAGAGCGGTAGTAAGTTTCAGCTACAAAGAGAGCCACACTTCCTGCGTACTTTGCATTGGGTTTGAGCTTTACGGCCTTTTCTAAGGACAAAATTGCTAGTTCTGCAGATCCTCCACCAGCCAATGCCAAACCATGTAAATAATAGGCATAGGACATCGTCTTTACATATATCTTTTTGAGTTTGGTGACCTCTAGTGCATCTTTAGCGGCAAGATCATAGGCCTTCTTGAGGTCCGTAACGACCAAAGGATTCTTTTCTTCCGCAGGAAGAGAGCTCAGAGCTTTGCCTCTTCGCAAGTGGAGCAAACAGCGACTTAACAAAAATTGCGCTTTTTCTTCAGGTGCGCGAGCAGCCTTGATCAGGTAACTGAAAGACAACAGCCGTTTGCGCAGTGTCTCCTCGTCCATCACCACGCCGCCAGATGAATCACCCGCGCCGTCTGCAGATCCAGAGCTGATCGCACCATCGGCACCATCATCCAAACTGAGCTCATTGACCGCACTCTCCGCGGAACCCACACCGGGTGCCAGATCCGACGTATCAAACTGGGAATTTCCAGCGCCACCAGTGCCATTCGCCTCACTGCTAGGAGCGCGACGTGCCTTGCGTGCTTTCTGAGACTTCGCCTGCAAATCCAAAGGCAGATGTGTCAACATAAGCAAGCAGCTCAGAGCCAACAATGTACAAGATCTGCCGGTGAAAAAAAGCAGATGTCTGCCAAATGCGGCTATTTTTGTGGAGACGGGCTCTTGCATTGACTCTCTCCTATAAATACTTGATTGCCTAATTCGTCCAGCCAGTCCTCGCCATCATCCACCGGCCACATTTCAAGTCCCGAATTCAAAAGCTCTTCCTGAGACGGAAGCTTTCTGACTTTCGGCAACTCATTTGCTGAAGCCGACAGAGCTAGACTGGCAAATGCATAAACTCGACCAATCTCTTTTTCTAAACGGCTCTTGTCGGACTCATACTTTCTCATTAGCGCCGATAGTAAGCGCTCTTTTTCGGCTTGGCGATCCGCCTTGCTGACGAGACTAGAACTCGACACTTTTTTTGAAAAGATCACAGTCTGGTACGAAGATCGGTGCAGATCGGACTGCAACCAACGAACAAAATTGTACTCGCCCGACTTGAGCTTATCAGAAAAGTTTTTAACATGCTTTAGGACCAACGAAAAATCCTTGTCTCGACACATTTTTCTGTAAACATAGACCTGCACTAAATAGCTTTCAGGCTCTAGAAATTTAAAATACGAGGAGTACTGTGCCGCCAGCGCGCCATTGGCCTCATCAATGCGTCCGGCACGAAAGGCCGCCCACATCTTTTCAAAAAGCACCTGCTTGTATTTGTAATACACTGGTGGAATCCAGCCATAGACTGTTAATGCGTCCTCGAAGCGACCGTCCCCGTATAAAGACTGACCCATCAGGTGCAACACCGTGTAGTACAGCTCATTGTTGTAGGTATTGCCCTGATCAATTTCACGCCTTAAAAACTTAGCGACCCTCTGAAACCCTGAGAATGCCGCACCAAATTTTCTTTGCAACAAAAACTGCGAACTTCCTGCGATGGCTCGATCAATTCCTGTGAATCTGGGACGATTGAAATCAGAAGGTTGAAAACGCTCCCACAAACGCAGGATATCCCAGCCCAACCACTGCGATCTGTGTAATACCTCACGAACCCGCAACCAAGTTTTTCGATCTGGAGATATTTTTGCCAATTTTTGAATGGCAACCCGCGCACTTAGACCATCGCCACTCGAAATCAGATCCAAAACTTCGTCAGCATAGGATTCCCATTTCTCACGATCTTTGCGCGTGATCGGCTTAAAAGAACGAGATGAACTTGCGCTATTCGACTTAACAGCTCTGCGTTTGGCCTTGGCCTCGGACTCAGACGGCGCAATTCCTCCTACGAGGACGATCGCCAAGACAAGCAGCAATGCTATTCGAATACGGCTCAGAAGTACCAAATCAAACCCACTTCCAAGATACCAACTGTGTAGGATACCTTTTCGCCATCAATAATAGACTGCAAAACACTGCCACCCGCTGCGGCCCTAAGGTTGAACCAATTCGATAGGAAAAATGTCTTTCCGATGCTCAAGCCATAGCGATCGCCACTGAAGCCGCCTTCATACTGAATCATGGCAAAACCCATTTTTACAAAAGTATCACTTCGAACAATGCTGTATGGTCCCCAACTATCTTTGCCATATGCAGGGGCCCACAACAACTCGACACCGTACTGCGAAAGTGGTTTTGAGTAATTCAGTTTTGCCTTATATCCACCTTCCAATATAAGATCATCAAAGCGCTTTACAACATCACGCTCCTGCGCAATGAAAGACGGAACGTAATTAACGTACGCCTCAAATGAATCCGAAAGCGCATAGCCAAGATTTATGTTCATCCCGTAAAGGGTGGTGGGACCATCGGAAAAATCAAACGATCCAAAGGTGTTAAATAAGAAGCTGCCTTTTTTTGTTTTTGCTTTTCGTTGCACAACGACCACATCTTTAAAAACTTCCTCGATCTCTCGAGTTTCAATTGGTGGTGGACGGAGATTTTTGTCCAACTTATCTGCACCGGAGGCGGCCTGCGAAGCCACGATAGCCGCAGAAAATCCTATCAACGACAAACAGACGCACCAATGGTGTAATACGAGTTTATACATAGCTTAAAGTGTACCATGCTGAGCCGAATACGCACCACTCGACTGTCCCTAAGGCTATTGCTTTTGATTTCGGATTTTTTGTATCCTCTGGGACTGGACTACCTCACTTTAAAAAAAGGGACTGGACAGACAAAAATCTGCAATATTTGATGTGTCGTGTTGAGTTTTTCTAAAGTCCTGATTTTGCGTACCGAGATAGTACATGATGAAACGAGAAGAAAACGCCGCCATAAAGGCGAAAGCAAACCCAAAGTCGGACCGACCAGAGAGTCGAAATCTATACCAAAGGCTGACTCATCTAAATGGTCTGCATCCGTTGATCGAGGCAGTTCCAGAGAGTGCTGTTCTCTATGAGGTGGTTGAGCTTGCTAAAGGCCATGTTGCCTATTTCAATTATGATTTGGCAAAGGAAATGGGGCTGATACCCGCTTCCCACTCGGCAACTATGAATCCTCAGCTCCACCAACAGCTGATTGATACTTTCAGTCTGCAAATTCTCAACGAATACGATGAGCTCCATCAGCGTCGCACCCAAAGACTCAAGCGCAAACCCAATCGCTATATGGCGACTCGCTACCTGCAGTGCCAGCACAAAAGCAAAACTGGAAAAACTTCCGGAGATGGACGCGGTATCTGGAATGGAATTGTTTCTCACAAAGGAAAAATTTGGGACGTCTCTAGCCGAGGTACCGGCGTGACACGACTTTCTCCAGGATTTGTTGAACTAGGCAAACCACTCAAAACTGGAAATCGCCAGGTCGGTTATGGCTGTGGCATGGCAGATATTGATGAGTTGGTTTCCTCAGCGGTTCAAGCCGAAATTTTTCACAATGATGGTCTTAATACAGAAAGAGTTCTGTGTGTGATTGATTTGGGCGATGGCTTCGGAATCGGCGTCAGAGCTTCGCAAAATTTGCTGCGACCCGCTCATATGTTTCTCTATCTGAAGCAAGGTAGAACCGCCGAACTCAAGAGAATCCTAAATTATGCAATTGAGCGCCAGATTCAAAATGGAAAACTGGCGCCTCTCCCAACAAAAGCCCAGGCACTCTTGCCCAAGGGGAAATATTCAAAAAATTCTAAATATGCGGCGTTCTTGCATGGCTTTGCGAAGAACATGGCTCAATTTGCCGCCTATTTAGAAGAAAACTACATCTTTGTTTGGATGGATTGGGACGGAGACAATCTTCTCCTCGATCCGGGAATTATTGACTACGGCAGTGTTCGACAATTTGGCAGCTGCCACAATGAGTATCGGTATGACGATGTTCAAAAATATTCCACAAGCTTGAAAGAGCAAAAGGCAAAGGCTCACCTAATCGTGCGAGTTATGGCGCAATTGGTGGACAGTGCCATCACGCAATCCAAAGCTCCGCTCGCCGACTATCGGCATCACTGGAGTGTTCAGGTCTTTTTGAAAGAATTTCGACGGGCACAAAAGCAATATTTTTTAGAACGAATTGGTGCAAATTCAGATCACAAAAAATTGTCTTCACTAGAGCCACTATTTAGAAAGTTAGAAAACTGGAAGATAGGCAGCAAATTGCTTGATGTAGCCGATGGCGTCGATAACCCACCCGTGTTGAATATGAATCGATTTGTCCACCTGAAACGGAGAGCACCACTTGAACCCGTCAAAATTAAGGAAGTGCTCACCTCATTTGGTCGCGAAGCCCGCCTAAGTCAAAAGATGGTCAAAGAGTTTAAAAAATTGGATCTGGCTCTTTCGCAGCTAATCAGAGGCAAGAACAAAAGCGAATTTCACAATATTCACTTTAGTGGCAATGCTCTTATTGAATCCGTTGAAGTCATGATCGCTAGCCGGTCCAAATATGAAGACCTTACCCAGAAAATCAATTATCTGATCAGCGAAGGATCAGGAAAACCGACACAAACCCCTCCCACCACAAAAAAGAGCCGTTCTTTTATGGATAAAGTTTTAAAGCTCAAGCATGAGTTTGAGGACGATATTTAGGAAAATGATTTTTCTGTCTTCTCATGAGCCTGAGCCTGAAATGGCAGTTGATTTTGGTTTGAATTTTGACTTTGGTTTGCATTCTGTGGCTGCCCAGCATTCTGCGCCTGATGAGATTGCTGCCCCTGGCCTGGGTTGAGCCCCTGGTTCTGGATGTAGTAAGTCAAGCGAGCAATGTAGTCCTTAAAATTTGTATTCTCTTGCTTAAGTAGAGCCACTTGAGTCATGACTTGTTGCAAGTGGGCATAATACTCTTGAGATTCTGCCGACTTTTTATCTAAGGCCAACTTCATTTCAACAATTTTATTCTCTGCCACCGACATTAGATTTTTAAGCACGTCATTTTGTTGAAGTGCGCTGTTCTCGACTTGATTGAAAGAAACTGAAATGTCCTCTAATTTCAAACTCAACTCATCAATGTGCTTGTCCTGCTGTTCAATTCGCATCTCTTGATCTTGGCATTTTTCACTAGTTTGGTTGAGTTCTCGTGTCAGCCTTTCCTTTTCTTGGAACGCTTCAGTATAGTCTCTTTCGAGGTCTTTGAGCTTCATTTCAAAACCCTTGCGCAACTCCAGCCAATCTTGTTGATCTCGGGCCGACGAACTTTTCAAAACCGCTAATGTCTTTTCTAAATCTGATTTTGCCTCATACAGCCCATCAATTTCTTTTTGCAAAGCTCGCTGCTTTTCAATCAACGACTGATGATAACGCTTTTCTTCTGCTTGGCTCTGCAGTGTGCGCGCTTTAAATGCTTGTACCTCTAGCTGCAGTTGCAAATTGAGCTCTAAAGACTTTGAAAGATCGGCATTTAGTTTCATATTGGTGGAGCGCTCTGATGCGAGCTGATCTGATAGTTGACGCACCTGCACATTGAAGTCAGACTGAATGAGATGAATGGAATCTAAAGATTTTATTTTTTCTTTAAACTCCTCTTGAGCTCCCTGAAGGTCATCCTGAAATTTTTTAATTTGATTTTGCATCTTTTCGATTCTGAACTTTTGTCCAAAATTTGGCGAGTTGGGAGAATTAAAATCCATACGCTCCTCATATAAATTTGAAGTGGATTTTTGACTCAATTCGTTTAGCTTACTACAAATTTCGTCGAATAATCTTTCGTGGTCCGGCAAGTTTTGCGACATAGGTAATAGTGAGTTTAGACTTTAGTGCAAATCTTCGTCACCAATTAGTTTTTAAAGATTGATAGACCAAGCCCAAGGTATGAATTTAAAGATGAGTTGAGGTTAGTGATCAGCAGGACTTTTTTGCCTCTGCCGAGGTCATTGCGAGCTCATCTTTGTCAAACTTAGGTAAGTCGTAACTCTAAGTAACCACTTGGGCTACCTAGAGAATTTCTAAATTTTATTTTTTGACTTGACGAATTTAATGGAAATTAAAATTGAATGGCCGCTCTTGTTGCAAAACCATAAGTGAATCCAATTGGTAAGTCATTGATTCCATTCTTGAATGCTCCTCCAGGAGAGAGCAACCCAAGCTGATTAGACCAAGTGATTTTTTCAGTCATGCGGTAGTTAAGCTCGAGATCCAACTCGTATCCCAAATCATATTTAAAGCCATCAGCACCTGTGGGATTTTTCAAAACCTGGCCATAAGTCAGAGTTGTCAATAAGTCCAATTTCTCGTTCCACTTGTATGTCATTCGCGGCGACAAATACATAGCATTACTGATGGTCTCATCATCTGGAGAATTAAAAACATCCAAAGTCCTGGTGGTGTTGGTGATGCTGGGCCGATAGTTCTTGGTTCCAAGGACATCGACTTGACCCAACCGATGATTGAACATCAGCATTGCGACGTCGTAGTTGCGATCAAACTGAAATCCTTCGTTCACATCTTCCGTTGAAGGATCGTCGCCACTGGCCATACCCAAACGAACATCCCAGTTGAGGCTTGAGTTTTCCGGCCGAATCTTAATCTCTGCAGCCAGACCATAGGAATTGACTCTCAGATCACGCATTGCCGCATCTTTGATACCCGTGTCCGCAGTGAAAAATCCACCTTCAAACTTAAAACCAAATGTCGTCCAATCGCGTCCCAGGACAAAATTTGTTCGCTGTGACGACCATCCTCCGGCAAGTGTTCCACCTGCAGGCAAATTGGTAAGATTGGCGCCATCGCTCGCTTTGCGTTTTTCCAGGGTCAAACCAATCAGAGAACCCGATTCTTTGCTATCATAAAAGAATTCGTACACCTCATCAGTTGAGTTCAAGCCTTGGCCGTAATCTTCGTCGTAAATTCGACCGATCATCGGCATAAAATAGAAGTTATTGATTCTGAATTTATAGCCAACAACATCATGGGTATCCATCCAGTGATCAAAGAGTCCATTTCCTGCATTGTAGGTCATGCCCAGGCCGAAGTCTCGTGGCGCGCGTCCCACAACCAAAGAACCATATTCGTTATTCACATTTAGATAGAGCTGGCTTGCACGGATGTTTGTTCCGGAGTGCGATTGCGCATCATTGCCCCCATTTGAGGATGCCTGAGTGCGATCATTGTATCCCCACTGCTGGCCCAATTGCGATTGATTGTAGGCATCCATTTCGGTACCAAAAATATCAAATCGTCCAATCACATTGACACCCTCAGCAGCGATGATGATGGGATTCAAATGCAAATAGTGCGTTCCATAGGCCTTGCGTTGTCCCGTGCCGCCCAGAGCTGGCTTGTCTAATTCCATCCACTCAGCACGGTAGCCACCTTTCCAATCTAGAACCATCGCTTGAGCTTGGCAGATGCCCGTCAAAACGAGAATCGCAACGGCAACCATTTTCACATATGAATGTACAACTGAATTTTCCTTCATGAGTTCCTTCTACTTTCTAGTAATTCCAAGTACGTCTGACTCTCTTAAAATCATTAGTTTTTCGCCTTGAACATCAATATCTGTACCAGCAAATTGCTCAAATATAATTTCATCACCCACATTGACATCCATGGGCTTCACTTTTCCTTTTGCATTTCGGTGACCACGGCCAATAGCCAAAACAACCGCACGATAGTATCCAGACACCTCTGTTACAGTGTCTGGGATATAGAGTCCGCCCGCTGTTAGTCGTTCCTTCTTTTCAGTGGGGCTCACCAAAATGCGATCATCCAAGGGGCGCAACAGATCACGCATCTGAGCTTGAGAAAGCTTTGGTCGAGCTGTCACTCGCACTGCTGCCTTGGCGGGTGTTGCTTTTTGGGCCTTGGTTGCCATTTTTGTATTGGTTGGTTTTGCGGCAGATTTCTTTGTCGCCGGGCTGGCTACCGTTTTGGAAGCCTTTTTTACCGTCGTCTTGCCTGATTTTTTACTCGCGGTTGTCTTTACTGCCTTTTTCACGACCTTCTTGACTGATTTAATAACTGACTTCTTAGCCGACTTTATCGCCGCCTTGAGTTTTCCCACTTTTTTTGGCTTTGCCGGAGTTGCTTTTGCGTTTGTTTTTAATTTTGCTTTCGAAGCCTTTGCTTTTGGGGCCTTTGCTTTTGACGCCTTTGCAGTTTTCGCTTTCGCCTTTTTCTTAGCCACGTTTTGACCTCTCTTCTTCAAGATATTTTTTATACAAAATTTCAAATTCAGGACTTCCCTCTAACACTCCTCGCTTCAGAGAGGCTACTTTTTCTTTTGCTTTTCGATCCAACTCGCTCTCTTCCTTAACAAACTCGCGCAGAGCCAGTTTCGCCACTCGCAAAGCTGAATCGTCGTCGCTGAAATCAAGAAGATCATCTTCCCAAACACCGTCGGTCAAAAGGTGAGCCCAGTGATTCACCCGATCATCAGATAAAATCATAAAATCATCTTTCTTTCTTTTGCTAATTTCTGTTTAAGCATCGGAAACATCTTGTATCTTTGAAATTCCCCGGCATTGGTGCGCTCTAGATCATCCAACATGCGGTGCACTTCACGGTCCAATTCTGCTTCTTTCTCCAGCTCAGCCACGATCACTTGCTCCAACTTTTGCATCACTTCTGCTTCTGAGACCTTGAGAGTGAGGAGGTTCTGCTCCTGCCAGTGCCTATACACTTTTGTCGCAATGGCGTGGACCTGTTTATTGGACAGTTTCAACTTTGATTGCTTGTCGACCTGAGACTTTCTATCGAATTGCGAAGACACTTTGCGTACCACCTCTCAAATGTTGCCAAAGCCCTATCATTACTTATAATCTAATCTCTATGTCGCTTGAGACTCGGGCCAAATTAAAGACTATTTTAACTGCTTTTACAATTCTTCTGACGCTCGCAATCATCTGTTTTATTTGGGTTGTTGTAGAAATGAATCAGACCTTGAAGTCGAAGTTGCAAGAGAAGGCCTTTCTCGTGCCAACTGAATACTATACACGTCCACTGACCTTTCGTCCCTTGAAGTCAATATCACTATCGAGCCTCCAGGAAGAATTGAAAAAACTGGGTTTTCGCTCCCGCGATTGGAGTCAACCCCTGCTCTCAGGAGATTTTGCCATCTCGGATAGCTACCAATGCGCTTCACGCATGCAGGTGGCAATGAGCTCCTACGTCTCCTCATGCTTGGTTTTTGTGCCTTTAGCCAGCAACAGGAATCCCACATCTTTCGAAAAAAATGCCGTGTGGCTCACTTTTCGCGAAGATAGCATAATTGACTCTATTTACAGTGCCTATCCGGTTCGCCCCATCGAAGAGGCCCATTTGGAGCCAAAACTTCTGACTTCGTATCTAGGAGATGAGCCTTTTCTGAACGAAGAAGTCACTCTTGGGCTGGTGCCACCGCAATGCCTCAATAGCATTGTGGCCATTGAAGACAATCAGTTCCTCGAGCACATTGGCGTCAGTCCAACAGGCATCATGAGGGCCCTGATGAAAAACGTGGCCACCGGACGCAAAGCTCAGGGCGGCTCAACCATCACACAGCAGTTAGTGAAGAATTATTTTCTTACAAGCGAAAAAACCTTTCGCCGCAAGATTATGGAACTCATTTTATCAGTGCTGCTAGAGGGTCAATTTACCAAAGACGAAATCCTATCAACATATATAAACATCATTTATATGGGCAAAAACGGCGCCTATCAGATTCGCGGCTTTGGCTCGGCCAGCCAGTATTATTTTTCAAAGAGCATTTCTGACCTCAACCTCAGTGAGTGTGCGCTGATGGCTGCATTGGTCAACAGTCCGGGTTTATTCAATCCCTTTCTGAATCCAGATAACGCCACCAAGCGACGCTCGCTAGTGCTCGAAAAAATGCATAACAATGGATACATCTCTGAGAGCGAGCGTGTCGAAGCCGAAGCGTTTCCTCTGCCTCGGCGAAAGCCTGTTTTGGCTACAGAAACCGCGCCTTATTATATAGATGCCGCAAAAAAGGAACTGCGTCGCCTGAATGTGCCTATCGAAGGCCATCGAATCTATTTGGGTTTGGATTTAAAATCTCAGGCCATTGCGCAAGATGCATTGGTAAAGTCTCTTGAAACTTTAGAAGCAAAAAATAAAAAAATCAAAGCCCTCAAAGATAAGGGAAAAACCTTAGAAGGCCTTGTCCTTGTCGCCGATCCCATCACCGGCCTAATCGAAGTCGCCGTTGGAGGACGTAGCTACCGAATGACTCAATTCAATAGAGCCATTGATGGCCATCGTCAGGTCGGCAGCATCTTTAAGCCTTTTGTTTATCTGACTGCACTGCTTGAAAACTCCATCGAAGGTGAAGAATTAAATAGTTCAGAAGGTGAGCGCCCCATCCGCCACCCACTTTCTCTGATTGAGGATAAAAAGGAAACTTATAAATATGATGGGCAACGGTGGACACCGCAAAACTATGGTAGAAAATACTTTGGTCAAGTCCCTATGTTTTTTGCCCTCAAAGAAAGCCTAAATGCAGCGACAGTTCGTTTGGGAATGGAGGTCGGATTAGAAAAAATAATTCAGACCGCTCGCGCCCTGGGAGTGCAGTCAGAGCTCAAACCGTTGCCAGCAATGCTTCTTGGCGCCTTTGAGCTGTACCCTATTGAAGTGCTTCAGAGCTATGCCACCTTGGCTCAGTTGGGCCGCAAAACTCAATTGGGATTTGTAAAGCGCGTAGAAACTCTAAAAGGAGAATTGATTTTCGATCACACTCCCGATCCCGAATTGGCCGTTGACGAATCAGCAACTGCGGTAGTGGTCGGCATGATGAAGCAAGTTCTGCTATCGGGTTCTGCAAGAGGAGTTACGGCTTCAGGATTTTTTCACCCAGCGGCAGGTAAGACGGGCACCACGAGCGACAATCGTGACGCTTGGTTTTGCGGCTTCACACCGCAAATGATCACCTTGGTTTGGGTGGGCTACGATGACAACTCTGTCTCAGGTTTAACAGGATCCAGCGGCGCAGTTCCTGTTTGGTCAAGCATCATGCATACTTTGAGCAACCAATACACACCCGTGGATTTTCCATGGCCCGAGTCCACTTCCAAAGTCATAGTGGATGCAACCACTCTCTCCGAACTCAATGCATTTAAAGAGGACGAAACTCCCACAGCTGTGGAGTTGATTTTTAAAAAAGGGACGGAACCGCGAACAGTGGCCTTTTAAATCGATTTTACTAGGGCCACTGGTTCGCTGGCCCTTTTTTAGCGGAATTTAGTTTGTCTATATCTTGATTTCCAAGCCCTCGTGAGCAAATTCCCATTGCACTTCTGGCAGCTTCTCGGATCGCTCGGCCGCCTCCGAAATTCGCCATTGATAGTACTCTTCGGTTTGCCTCTTCAGATCCAAAATTTGATTGATATCAGCTCCAGGATCATGATGCGCAAACAGCACCCGCTTAATAGACTCGCGAAACGCAATATCCAATCCCACTTGGGCTGCAGAGTGACCCCAGTTGGCCTTTTCCGCAAGCTCAGGAAAGGTGTACTGAGCATCAAAATACATGAGATCTGCTTTTTGATACAGAGGCAAATCTGGACCTAGCTCTTCGCGAGTCGCTCGAGTTCCCTCTGTATCCACGCAGTGGGCATAGGATTTGTCACCACACTCCACTCTGTATCCCCAACAGGGATCCGGATGATCGAGCATATAGGGAGTGATTTGCAAATCATTCAATACTACCGGCTTTCGCGGCTCCAAAATATGAAATTGAATCTTTGATGCCAATGACTCAAAAGGAACAGGAAAAAAGGGCTTTTTAAACAGTGACCTAATGTTTTGTTCCACTTCGGGCTGAACAGCATAGTAGTTCAAATGAATGCCGGGCACAAAGTGCGGTGTAAAAAAAGGCAGACCAATCAAATGATCCCAATGAAAGTGAGTCATAAAAATGTGAAATGGTCCCTTACTGCTACCGCGCACGCCACTCATGATCTGCTCTGAAAGATTACGAATGCCACTGCCGCCATCAATGATGATGGTGGCACTAGGGCTGCGCACCTCTACGCAAGTTGTGGCGACACCAAAGCCACCCACCTGAGGAGTGGGCACTTGCTTAAGATATTTACCAATTCCAGACATATCCCTATATCCGGCGGCAAAGTATCCACGCATCATGTTTTCAAAATGAAGCGTCCAATTTTCGGGGATAATACTTGAGGGCAAGCTACCACGAACTCCCCAAAATTTAACTTGCAGAAAAGTTTGCATATATTATTTTTTTCTTTTCGCAGCAAATGGACAACTAAAAAAATTTCGCTCTGCCTTAGTCTAGCAACTCAAATATCCCGCCAAACCTTTTACTGACTGGGCATCACAGCAATAGCTGGCCTTTGGCTCTGTCTAAGTTTTTTACAGCTGATTATCATTTCGAGACATAAATGGGGCAAGAGCGAGACCCGACCCCCGCGGAGCCTCTCAGCTCAAATCTGTACCAGAATAGTACGTTCCCACCTGGCACAATCCCTGAATATCAACAGGAGAAGGTAAATCAGGATTTGAATTTGCAGATTTGAGGAACAATTATGGAAAAACCGCTCTTAACGACAAAATCAGCACTAAAGATGCTCGGATTCCTTTTGATCTTAGGTGCAGGCTTTGTGGCTTGCAGCAAAGGCGGCTCAGGTGGAGAAGCTCCCGCGCCTGTCAATCCAGGTGTTGGACAAATACCCCCTCCGCAGTGTCCAAACAATCAGACCTGGTATGGTGGCGTGTGCATTGATCCCGGTCAGCTGCCATTAGTTAATGGAGCTTTCGCATTCTATTCTGAAAATTACTACAAAAAGAACCTAAGAGTATCAAGTTCAGGAACTTTGCGCTCATTTTTAAAGGAAGCTATGGGCGTGTGCGATCAGGCCACCTACACCGGTGGTATGCTTGATTGCAACTCTTGGACTGGCGGCGGCGTTGATTTTGTTATTCAGGGCGGAGCTACTGAAAACACCTTGCGCGCTATCATCACAACCTGGCCAAAATTTAACTATGGCTTTCAATATGGCTATCAATTGCCATCCATCGGCGATGCTCTACTGGGATTCTTCGGCTTTCCAATCATTACCAGTTATGGCGCCTATCGCAACCCACTGATTTTGGATATGGTGATCTCGCCAATCAATAACAGTCAAGGCTTTGAAGCGAGATCCTATGGTGACTTTTATACCCACGCCAATCGCAGCCTCATGCAGCTACAAGTTTTC
Source organism: uncultured Pseudobdellovibrionaceae bacterium (assembly GCA_964388665.1). Classification (GTDB taxonomy): domain Bacteria; phylum Bdellovibrionota; class Bdellovibrionia; order Bdellovibrionales; family Bdellovibrionaceae; genus CALCCV01. Next base: position 25,454 of record CAYMBJ010000031.1, read on the forward strand.
AATGGACGACTGCAAGATGGTTACTTTGATTTTCAATTTGCCTATCAACCCGTCAAGTCGTCGGCGGCAAAGGTTATGTTTCAAGGACAATTCATTCGTTGCAAAAATCCGAGTTGCGCCTGGGGCTATTAACATTATAGACAGCTAGGGAAGCTTGGTCAGGAAACTAGGTTAGGTGGCTTGGCCCAGAAGTTTGGAGAGAGCTGTGAGCCGAATTGTTAAATGCCCCGTATGCAAGAAACCAACAGAGTACGCGCCCACCAATCCTTTCAGACCATTTTGTTCACAGCGGTGTCGGACAATTGATCTTGGCGCTTGGGCCGACGGCACCTATAAAGTGCCTCTCACTCCAGAAGAATCGAATTTAGATGATTCAGAATTGCCGCAAAATTCAGACCCTGATCGGGATTCCGAAGGTTCATGATAAAATATTTTGTTTTTTTGTATTGACGAGAACTCTTTTTTGGCTTTTGATTTTCTAGTCATCGGATGACATTTAAGATCATCACGAAGAAAATAACAACAATGACACAATGAGGAGTCAAAATGAACAAAGCAGAACTCATCGAGAAGATCGCTACAGAAACCAAAAACTCAAAAGCTCACACAGAAGCAGTTTTGGACTGTGCTATTGACACAATTCGCAAAGCTGTCAAAAAGGGCGACGATGTAAAATTGGTTGGTTTCGGAACTTTCACCAAGGCGAAAAGAAAAGCTCGCACTGGTCGCAATCCGCAAACTGGCAAGCCGATCAAAATCCCCGCGTCTTGGGCTCCTAAATTCCGCCCTGGTGCTGAATTTAAGAATCTTGTTAAGTAATTTTCAGGGTTTCTAAAGAGTCTCTCTAAAATTTTTTAGATTCGTTTTTAAAATTTTTCTGGATTCTTACCAAAAGGCGACACTTAGTCGCCTTTTTTTTTGACTTTTTTCATTTATTAATCACACATTTACTGATGATTAAAAACACAGATTCGCAAACCAGATCACAAATCACAAATATCGGCGTTTTCACATCTGGCGGTGATGCCCCAGGGATGAATGCCGCCATTCGCTCGGTGGTTCGCAGTTGCAAAACCGCAAACGTAAAGTGCACTGGCATTCTTCGGGGCTATGCGGGACTTGCAAAGAGCCAATTCATAGATCTCGGACCCCGCGATGTCGCCAACATTCTCCAACGAGGCGGCACCATATTAAAAACCGCACGGTATCCTGAAATGCACCAAGCGGAAACAAGAACCGCCGTGGCAGAGAAGCTAAGGGCCGCGCAAATTGATGCGATTGTAGCTATTGGCGGCGACGGAACACTGGCTGGCGCTCACTTACTTTGGGAAGAGCAAGGGATTCCTTTTATGCTTTTGCCGGGGACCATCGATAACGACATTTGGGGAACCGATTGGACCATAGGTTATGACACTGCAATGAACACTGCCGTTCAGGCTGTCGATAAGATTCGTGATACAGCAGATAGTCACGATCGCCTTTTTGTGATTGAAGTCATGGGTCGCCGTTCTGGAGCTCTTGCAAGCGCTGTGGGCCTGGCTTGTGGTGCCGAGATTGTATTCACACCTGAAGGTAATTTCACCTTAGATATGGCCGTCAACAGCATTCAAGAATCTGTTAAAAAGGGCAAACGCAGTTCCATTATTGTCACCACCGAAGGTCAGAAGCCCGGCAGAGCCTATGATTTAGCTGACGCCCTTCGCAAAAGATTGAATGTTGATCCAAAGGTTTGCGTTCTCGGTCATATTCAAAGGGGCGGTTCACCATCGGCATTTGACAGAATCTTAGCTAGCTCCATGGGGGCAATTGCCGTTGACTCGCTTTTGGAAGGCAAAACGGATGCCCTCGTTGGCTGCAAAGGCGACAAGATAGTTCTGACAGATTGCTCTGAAGTTCTCACTCATCGTAAAAATGAGGCTTCAAATTGGGTGAATCTCGCATTTCGCCTGGCAACTTAACGCTTTTTTCAATTTTTTTTTTGGCAATAAATCGGCTATAACCTGGCATTTTACTAGCATTTTACTGGCATTCAGGGCGGATTCCGCTATAGAGTGCCTCAACAATATCGAACAATAAATCTACGATGAGTAGAAAAGGGGGATGCATGAAAACAATGTTTACACTTTGTCTGTTTCTATTAGCAGCAGTGGGTTGTACCAAAAAAGACAACACAATCGCCATTGGTGAGTATGGTTCACTGACTGGTGCAATGGCCACGTTCGGCCAATCCACTCACAAGGGCATTGAACTGGCATTCAACGAGATCAATGAAAAGGGTGGAATAAAGGGCAAACAAATTAAACTGATCACTCTTGATGACCAAGGCAAAGACACAGAAGTGGCCACTGTGGTTACCAAGCTAATCACTCAGAGCAATGTGGTTGCAATTCTTGGTGAGGTGGCATCTGGCCTATCCAAAGTCGCAGCACCTATTGCCCAGCAGCATAAGATTCCGATGATCACGCCAAGTTCAACAAATCCAGAGGTCACTAAAATTGGCGATTATATTTTTCGCGTTTGCTTTATTGACCCTTTTCAAGGTGCGGTCATGGCTAAGTTTGCAACAGAAAATTTGAATGCAAAAAAAGCAGCCGTTTTTCGTGATGTGAAAAATGACTACAGCGTTGGACTCGCTGAGGTTTTCGCCGAAGAGTTTAAAAAGCGTGGCGGCGAAGTGGTCGTGGACACGGCCTATCAAGCCGGTGATATTGATTTCAAAGCACAACTGACACAAATCAAGGGCAAAAAGCCTGATGTGGTTTTTATTCCTGGTTACTACACTGAGGTGGGTCTGATTGCCAAACAAGCTGTTGAATTGGGACTCAAGGTACCCATGTTGGGCGGTGATGGTTGGGATTCACCTAAGTTGAATGCGATTGGTAAAGAAGCCATCAATGGCAATTACTTTTCAAATCATTACACAACTGAATCCAAAGACCCTGCTACAGTTGAGTTCATTGCAAAATTCAAAGCAAAATATAATGAGACTCCAGATGGACTCGCGGCTTTGGGATACGATGCCGCACGCATACTTGCTGCTGCCATTGAGCGAACAACAGAGATCACGCCTGAACAGATTCGTGATCAGATCGCTGCTACCAAAGACTTTATCGGTGCCACTGGCAAAATCACTATCAATGAAGATAGAAATGCAGTCAAAAGCGCCGTTGTGGTTCAGGTTGACAATGACAACCGCAAATATGTAACCACAATTGATCCCTAAAGACAGGCGCGCTGACTATCTTGGATTCGACCAGTTAAAGACTCCTGAAAACTCAGATTCAGGAGCCTGTTGAATGGTTAAAGTTTCATGGCACGGATTGCGGAGGAAATTTGCAGGATTTAATTCAACATATCATCAACGGACTCGGACTGGGAGCGATCTACGCATTGATAGCTCTCGGATACACGATGGTTTATGGGGTCCTGCAAATGATCAATTTTGCGCACTCTGATGTCTACATGGTGGGAGCCTTTTCTGCCTACTACTGCTCCAAGTGGTTCAAGCTGGAGTCGCACCCTGGAATATTGAGCTTTGTAACCCTGCTCGTTTCTTCCGTTACCGCTTGCGCCATGTTGGGGTATTTGATTGAGCGCTTTGCCTATCGGCCGCTGCGAAATGCACCAAAGCTCAATATCTTGATCACAGCCATCGGCGTCAGTCTGTTTTTAGAATACTTAGGGCAAGTGATATTTGGAGCAGATCCAAAGGTCTTCCCTGAGGTTATGCATAACTCCTTTCTCTTTAATATTGGCACTGTTCCTTTTAAACTTTTTGATCTGTTGGTTCTTGGCGTCAGCTTTGTGGCCATGTTTGTTTTGCACTTTTTGATTTTTCACACTCGCCATGGACGTGCCATGCGCGCTGTCAGCGTTAACCCACGAGTGGCCAGTATTCTTGGCGTCAATATCAATCGCACTGTGGTTTTTACTTTTGTCCTGGGCTCGGCACTGGCTGGTGTTGGTAGCGTTTTGGTCGGGATTAAATATCCCAAGATCGAGCCGCTCATGGGAATGATGATTGGCCTAAAAGCTTTTGTGGCCGCAGTTTTGGGCGGCATTGGCAACATTATGGGAGCCGTGCTGGGCGGACTCATTATGGGTCTCTCCGAAGAGATGGTTGTGGCTTATATGTCCAGTACCTATCGCGATGCAATGGCCTTTGGAATCTTGATTGTTATCTTGTTATTTAAACCTTCCGGCCTCTTGGGTAAAAATTTAACGGAGAAACTTTAGTATGAAACGGGCAATGCGCAATCCACTCCTTGCATTGGTGGCCGTAAATTTAGTTGGTATTGTCTTGGGAATATCCACGGACGCTTATGTTCAGTTGATGATTCTGTTTGTGATCATGAATGTGATTGTGACTCTCAGTCTTAACCTGGTAAATGGTTTCACGGGGCAGTTTTCCTTGGGCCACGCGGGTTTCATGGCTGTTGGCGCCTACACCTCTGTCTTTTTAACAACGCAAGTTTTTATGGCTCCCGGACTGCTGGGACTTTTTCTAATCTTTTGCTACAGCGTTATCGGCGGCTTGGCTGCTGCCTTTGCTGGTTACTTGGTGGGACTTCCCAGTCTGCGCCTTCGGGGTGACTACTTGGCCATCGTTACTCTTGGTTTTGGCGAAATCATTCGCGTAATTCTCTTAAACATGGATGTTGTGGGCGGGCCGCGCGGGATTGCTGGCATACCGCCAATACCGGGTCTTTCCTTGGGTGCCCTTTCGATCCCATCGTTTTACGTCGCTCTATTTTATGCCTCGAGCTGGGCTGTGTTTTGTTTTTTTACTCTTTGGCGCCTCTGCTATTCGCAATTTGGTTTGAGTTTTCGCGGAGTGCGTGAAGACGAAATTGCCGCAGAAGCCATGGGAGTCCCCACGACTCAAGTTAAGGTCAAGGCTTTTGTGATATCGAGTTTTTTTGCAGGAATTGCAGGAAGCCTCATGGCTCACTTCACCTCATATATCTCGCCCGCTTCCTTTGCTTTTTTACTCTCAGTCAACGCCGTGGTGATGGTGGTTTTGGGTGGCATGGGGTCTCTCACTGGATCTGTATTTGCCGCAATCATTTTGACATTGCTTCCCGAAGTCCTTCGTCCACTTCAAGAAATCACCGGAGTGGATTTGCGGATGGTGATTTACTCTTTAGCCTTGGTGCTGATGATGATCCTGCGGCCAACAGGAATTATGGGAGACAGAGAATGGAGAATCAACCGTGCCATGCCTTGAAGTTAAAAACCTATCGATTCGCTTTGGCGGACTCAAGGCCGTTGATGATCTGAGCTTTAGCATTCAAGAAGGTCAGCTCAAGGGCTTGATTGGCCCCAATGGCGCTGGCAAGACCACGGTCTTTAATATGCTCACTGGAGTTTATAAACCAACATCCGGTTCTATTAAGTTTCAAAATCAAGACATCACTTCGCTCAAGCCGAGCGAACGCTGTCAGGCGGGCATGGCTCGAACTTTTCAAAACATTCGCCTTTTTCGCGAAATCACGGTTCTTGAAAATGTTCTCTTAGGTTCTTATCAAAAGCTCAGCTATAATTTCTTTGATAGCTTGTTTTTTACTAAAAAGTTTCAAACAGAAGAAAGCACCAATCTCAAAAGAGCACTCTCCCTGTTGGAGTTGTTTAAGCTCGCGGACAAGAAGGACATTCGCGCTGGCGGCTTGCCCTACGGAGAACAACGAAAATTAGAAATTGTCAGGGCCTTGGCTGGATCTCCGCGCTTGCTACTGCTTGATGAGCCGGCGGCTGGCATGAACCATTCAGAGACCCATCAACTGATGGAACTCATTTCTACCATACGCAAAGAATTTTCACTGACAATTCTTCTCATTGAGCATGACATGAAGCTCGTGATGGGCATCTGCGAAGACATTGTCGTGCTTGATCACGGCGTAAAAATTGCCGAGGGTGATGCAGATCATGTGCGTAGCTCTCCCCAAGTTATCGAAGCTTATTTAGGATTAGACAATGAACACTAGAACTCATGACACTCTACTTAAGGTCACAGATCTGACCGTAAACTATGGAGCCATTCAGGCCATCAAAGGCATCGAGTTTTCTGTCAATCGCGGCGAAATTGTCTCTCTTATTGGTTCCAATGGTGCGGGAAAGACGTCGATTCTGAGCGCGCTTTCCGGAGTCGTGAGCTGTGCAGGAAAAATTGTTTTAAATGGCAAGGACATTACGCGGATGCAACCACATTTGCGAGTGACGTTGGGACTGGCGCATGCTCCTGAAGGTCGAGGCATTTTCCCCAACCTTTCCGTATTGGAAAATCTTTTGCTGGGTGCATTTTCGGTCAAAGACAAAGCCAAAATTTCGACCAATCTTGATAAGGCCTTTGAGCGCTTTCCGCGCCTGAGAGAGCGTCGCTCGCAAATGGCTGGAACGCTCTCAGGTGGGGAGCAGCAAATGTTGGCCATCGGCCGCGCGCTGATGATCTCCCCAGAAATCATCCTTTTGGATGAGCCCTCACTTGGACTTGCCCCTCTAATTGTCGCGCAAATTTTTGATGTGATAGCTGAGCTCAATAGCGTCGGCGTCACTATCCTTTTGGTGGAGCAAAATGCCCGTTTGGCCCTAAAAAAATCACACCGCGCCTATGTACTGGAAACTGGGACCATTACGATCACTGGCAATAGCCAGGACCTCCTGCAAGACCCGCAGGTCCAACAGGCATACCTGGGGGGCTGACGCAGCCCTCACGTGTGATTTTTACATGAACCCCTATGGGCGGGGTTGCCTTTTATTGGAATGCTCAATATTTTGTGTGTATGCAGGTGAGAGAAATATTGATCGTAGAAGATGAGTTTGGAATCGCAGAGGCTGTAACCTTTGCACTTCGTCGCGAGGGATTTGCCGTCACCCATAACAATCGGCTCGATCAGGCCATGACCAGCCTCTCACAAAAGGATTTTGATTTGATTCTGCTCGATATCGGTCTTCCAGATGGAGATGGTCGAGAGCTCTGCAAATGGCTGAGAGCGCAACAAAAAGACACCCCCGTATTCTTCCTGACAGCTCGACACCACGAGCTGGATCGACTCTCCGGTTTTGAAATTGGTGCTGATGATTATATTCCCAAGCCCTTTAGTGTGATGGAATTGGTCGCCAAAGTGAAAGCGTTCTTTCGGCGTATCTTTAAAGAGACCTCTGCCAATTTGCAATATGGGCCATTTGAACTTGATGAGAGCAAGCACACGATCAAATGGAATGATAATGTTTTGTCGCTGACAAAATACGAATATGGGATTTTTGCCACTTTCATCAAGAACCCCGGCAAGGTCTATTCACGTTCGGACCTTATGTATGCCGTCTGGGCTGAGCCATCGATGAGTATGGAGCGAACGGTCGACACCCATATCAAGGTGCTCCGAACTAAAATCAAACAGATTGATCCTGAAAAAGATTGGATTGTCACACACCGTGGCTTCGGTTATTCCTTGCGCGAACTCGCAGCCGCAGGGACTTATGAGCTTTCGACGTAGATTATTTGTATCACTGTTTTTAGCCCTATTTTTGCAATCTGTATTGGCAGGATTTTGGGTCAGAAACGAACTTCGCGAAAAGTATGCCTTTTTAATTGAAGCGAATCTAAAAAAAGCAGCCGATAGTTTTTCCTATTTGGTTCAAACTGACTCCTTTGATCGCATTGACGTTCAGTCATTTCAAGAGGGCTGGGACAAATACCGCAAGAAAATGATGGAGACCGAAGAACCCGTCTACGAAGTGTACATCACGGATCAATTTGGTCGCGTGCTATTTTCATCACGAAATTCTGAGGAAATCGGTAAAGACTATTCTCGGTGGAATGATGTCTACCGCACTCTCAGAGGACGTTATGGCACTCGCACCACAAAGAATCCTGACATTCCTTTTACTTCTGATTATTATGTGGCAGCTCCGATTGAAAGCAATGACCAAATCGTTGGTGTGCTCTCTGTGATCGAACCCAACGTACAGGTAAATCCCATGCTCATGAGCACCATCAAGCAGATCTCCCTTGGACTTGGAATCATTGGCCTCATGATGATTTTGTTGAGCTTTTCCACTGTGATGTGGATCACTCAGCCTTTGGATCAAATTCAGGAGTACTGCATTAAGGTCTCACAGGGGCGTAAACCGCGACCGCTGAAGCTAAATGTTCCCGAGCTACAACAACTAGCAGAGTCCTTCTCGAAAATGCGCGAATCCTTGGAGGGCAAAAAACATGTTGAGCGCTACACTCAGCTTTTGACACACGAAATGAAAAGCCCACTCTCGTCAATATTGATTTCATCCGAACTCTGCATGGATCCGTTGGACGAAACAGAGAGAAAAAAATTTCTGACCAATATCATTACCGAGACCAAACGCTCCCTGGGTTTGCTCGAAAACTTGTTGTCGCTGGCGCGAGTGGAGTCTCTCGAAGCTTTGCGTGAGCCCAAGCAGTTTTATTTGCACGAAGTGTTTGAGCGGCTCGAAAACGACATGAAATTTGTGCTCTCGAGCAAAGAGGTTGAACTCGAACTAGAACTCAAAGACGAAGTTAAGATGGTGGGAGACTTTGAACTCGTGTATTTGGCTCTTAGAAATCTCGTAGAAAATGCTACGGATTTTAGTTCAGCTGGCGGCAAAGTGACCATTTCGGCAGAAAAGAACCCAGGGACTGCCGGCATCACCATCAAGGTCACTGACCAAGGCAGCGGCATTCCTAAATATGCACTCCACCGCGTCTTTGATCGTTTTTACTCACTCGAGCGACCAGGCTCGGGCAGAAAGGGCTCTGGCTTAGGGCTCAATCTCGTCCGTGAGATCGTGGAGCTACACAGTGGCCAGATCTCCATTCAATCGCCGCCCGATGATTTTGACCACGGCACCGAAGTCACCATTCAGATTTGAAAGAGTTGACCTCAATTCGACAATAATTTTTGAGTCTGATAGTTTCTAAAAAGCAAAAGGGGAACTCTTGCGAATTCCCCTCTTACTTTTGGGTGGGATATATTTGGTTGGTAGAATCATCATCTCTAAAATCGATGTTTCTTCCCACTTACGTTTTCGACAGACAAATATTTTCTTTGACTCAAATTGATAATCTTGGCGATATTGCAATATGACAGATTTAAAAATCACCAAAGTCCTATCAGATTCAGGTACGCAATGGATATCAGCTTCTTGGAAACTGTATAAGCGAGATCCTATTTCGTTTTCAGGCATATGGATCTTGGGCTTTTTGGTCAATATGGGACTGAGTCAACTTGGGACACTGGGCATGATCTGCGGTACTCTTTTTGGCTTTCTCTTTGGCCTGATTTATATCTTTTTTATTCGCAAGATGGATATAAGCGCGCTGCAGCCAGAGCCTCCCCCCGTCAAATTCCTAGAATGCATCGATGAAGCTTACAAGGCACTGGGCCCCTTTGCCATCTACTCCTTCCTAGTGCTGTGCTTGATGATTGCGGCCGTTATGGTGGGCCTGATTGTGAGCTTGCCTTTTGGCATTGGTGGATTTATTCAGATGTTTCAAGATGGCTCTTTTGAAATTTCGAAATTTTTTATTCCTATCGTTTTGACTTCCACCATAGTCACGGTTGTGGCCCTCACAGTGCAAATTTTTACGGTCATAGGCAAGTTTGCAGTGATCTTTCGTCAGCTACCAGCGCTTGACGCCATTAAAATTAGCTTTCGCGCCACGTACGCAAATCTCCGTCCGCTGATCGTGTACTACACTGTATTTCCATTGGTCATGATCATCGCTTCGCTTTTCACTTTGGGATTAGCATTGGTGGTATTGATACCTATGCTAGCAATCGGTGAATACCTGATTTGGCGAGATGCACTAGGGCTGCAGCAACTTGAAATTGTAAGTTAAAATCTGCGTACCTTTGATTTCACCATTGAGCCCTCCTGCCATTGTACCAAAACGACTTCGGCCAATGGTCAACGTGGCAGGCCAATCCCCAGCACCAAAGGGTTGTGAACTGGTGACAGCGTCACCTATGGTCAGCTCTCCCACCTCAGGCTGTGGATCACCCTGTGGAAAGTAATAGCTCCGTGGCTCCTTTGGATGCGCAATATACAGATTGCCTTCAACAAAATCCTCAATCGAAGTGCTTCTTTCCCATTCAATCACCAGATCTTCACCCTTCCGGATATCCTTGATGGGTCGAGTGATTCGCAGCGGATCTGGCACTGTTGTGCTCGATACATATGCGGGTTCATCCTTGCGAAAAAAGGTGATGTCAATGCTGCCATCACCTTTTTTTGTCGCTGGCGCAAAATACATAGGCCCGCCATCGGTGCTCTTCATTGCCATCACCGTTTCACCGCACTTGACTGAAGAGTTTTCGTCCAACTCAAGAGCAGAGGTTGTCGAATCCTTAGAATAAAAGGCAGCTACGCATTGCGTGCCTTTATTCAGCTCGGTAACGACACTCAAACCAAATCGCAAATCATTCGTGGCAATGCCCTCGGTTGTGGATTCTGCGCATGCCAATCCAAGACCCGCAAAGGCGGCAATAAGAATCAATCGTGAAAACATATAAATTGGACTTCGACGAGCGCTAGATTGCATTTTCACATCCTGTGCAGAGATTATTCAGAAAAGCCTATTTTTCGGATACGCTTTTGGTCTTTTCCAGTGTGAAATCCAATCCTGATGATGTCAACAAGGGCCTCACTCGCTTCTGTGAATAGTTTTTGGCCCATTTATTGGCATTGGGTAGCATCAAAAATAAAAATGGCAGGAGCCAGCGCCTCGGTATCCATCGCCGCATATAATAAAATAGCACCGCATCCAAAGTCGCCGGAATCCACAGCGGTGGTTGCTCCTTGCGGATGGTGTGAATGATCAATTTTGCAATTCCTTCTGGAGTTGCTGAGCTCCAGCGCATGAGCTTTTCAATAAATGGAATCATATTGCGATAAAAGTCCTGATAAGGCGATTCGAAGGAGCGAATCGGATGAGATGCGCGCGAGTAGTAGATTTTCTTATAAGAGGTGCTGTTGATAAAGCCTGGCTGCACCAAACTCACATCAATGCCAAATGGACGCACTTCATACCACAGGGCCTCGCTGGCTCCTTCTAGAGCGTATTTGGAGGCGCTGTATGAAGCCATGGTGGGCATTGCCAGCATACCGCTGACCGAGGAAATGTTTATGATTTTGCCGCGTCCAATTTTACGCATATCGGGAAGCACTTTGCGAATGAGACTCATTGGTCCCAAATAGTTCGTGGCCATCTGCTCGTACTCTTCCGCCTCAGTCATGTGCTCTATGACAGATCGATATGAGATTCCAGCATTGTTAACTAAAATATTAATCGGCCCCCAGGTCTTATTGATCTCCGCCAGTAGCACTGTCATGGAGATGGGATCACACACATCCAAAGGGCGAATCAAAAAATTGTCTTTTTCTTTGAATTTTTGCGTAAGCTTTGCAATGGACCTTGGTCGAGCCGTGATGACTGTACGGTAATTTTCAATATCATATAATTTTTCAGCAAGCGCCAAACCAATACCAGACGCACAACCCGTCACCAAGATCACTGGTTGAAAATGCTGCGTTTGTGATTTTTGCCGAATGCGAATGATATTATTGTACCAAGTCAAGCCACCCCCGGAAGTTAACCTATCGCCACCCTGTCTTCACCGTATCTCCTTAGTGTAGCAAGGAATCCAGGTTTTCTCCATGGTATGTGCAAATTGTGCGCTTTTCTGTACTAAAATGATACAGATTTTCCTTTTTCAGGAGCCTGCTAATGCTTCTGCGTTGCCTTGAGGGCCTCATCACGAATGGCAATGAGTTCAGGATTGTCTATCTTCTTTAAAGATCTGGCATTTGCTTTGGATTTATTGAACACACAACCCAAGTCAGTAAAATGAGTTCGATTCTTATCTAGGCCACTGAGTAAAGCTTCCAGGTCCTTTTGCACAAAGCTCTTGAGATTCTTGCACAGCTCGGCTCTGCTCTCGGTCTCGGCACTTGGATAAAGGCGAATCAAGAATGGCACTACGACATCTGTTTGGCGCGCATACTCCTTCAATATCTTTGCCTTGGCATCTTGAAGTTTTAAAAACCCCTGTCCGTACTCAGTGCAGGTCCGATCCAACTCAGCCTGAGAGGGTAAAAGTTGCGTGATTTCAACCAAGTTTTTCCTTTCAATTGCTGTTTCGTCTTTGCCAACAAGATCAATGATCTTTGTCCATCGTGATGCACACTCCGAAGATTCCTCGACAAAATCAGCCATAGCCTTCGCTCCCAAAGAAAAAAATAGCACCAGAACACTGGCAAATTTTAAAGCTTTTATCTGCATAAATAACAACGATCCCCCTATATGCGTATACCTAACCGCAATAAATTTTAAACCACAGGCCTCTTATGACTATGCAAAAATACTCCGCCTAAAGCATTTCGACAACTCACAATTCAACAACTAAACTCAACTCGACAATAATTTTTGGTCATAATCGCTAAAGCTCGCTCCAGAAGGGCCGCGTTATCTATTATTTTGTTTTGGATTCGTAGACGCCATCCCACTGATCTCCTGGAGGCTCTTTAATGAAATCTTCACATCGCTCAATGTAGAGCTCGGCGACAGGATCTTCACCCCGCAACTTGATGCATTCCTTAAATGTCTCTGTGGCCGCCTGAAACTCCTGCTTAAGATACTGCTCCATGCCTTTGTTGAATACTTCCAGCCACGCTTTGATTTGATCTGTGGCCTGACCTTCGCCGATCAATTCAAAAATCTGCACAGGTTCATTTTTTCCCTTTACCTTTACCCGGTCCACAACGCGAGTGATAAAGCTGTCCTTAACTTGAGACTGAGTAAATTCACTGATGATGATGCGCGTGCCGTAGGTCTTATTGATACCCTCAAGTCGCGAGGCCAGATTTACCGAGTCCCCCATGACCGTGTAGTTTTGCACGATATTGGACCCCATATTGCCAACGCTCATTTCTCCGGTATTGATACCAATACCAATGTCAATCTCAGGAAGTTTTTCTGCCTTAAAGATTTCGTTAATCTCCTTGAGCTGCACCAAGCTTTGCAGAGCGCAGCGGCAGGCCTGATGTGGGTGCTCCTCGGTGGCAATCGGTGCGCCAAAGAAGGCCATGATCGCGTCACCCATATATTTATCCAAGGTGCCGTGGTTTTTAAAAACCAACTCTGTCATCGGTGTTAAATATCGATTTAACAAACGCGAAAGATCCACAGGTGAAAGCTTTTCGGAGATCGTGGTAAAGCCACGCACATCAGAAAAAAACACCGTCATCACCTGTTTGCGTCCACCCAACTTTAGGTTGTCAACGGACTTCAATAGCTCATCGACAACCGCTGGGGATACGTACTTAGAGAAAGTCGACTTGATCTCTTTCTTTTTTGATTCCTCAGTAAAGTAGTTCATGATCGTCACTAAAAAATAGATTCCCGACAGCAGCATCATTAAAAAGATACTGGAGGTGACCACCTGTTGACTTAGAAACAAATAGATATCCGCTGCAGCCAAAGCAGCCGCCAGTGCCAAAAACACCAACAACGAAGTCAGAGCGCCAGCGATGGCCCAAATCAAAGTCACAGAGACCCCAAGAACCACCATGGAGCCCATGATGATGACCTGTTCTTCTGGCAAACTCTTTACAAATTTTTGATCAAGAAGATTTGCCAACATCGTTAGGTGAATCTCTGGTCCGGGATAGTTGCCCTCAACAGGTGTGTTACGCAAATCGTACAGAGCTGTGGCAGTAGCGCCAACGATGCCAGCACGTCCTTTAAAAAACTTATCCTTTGGCTCTTTGTCTTCGCGTACAATGATCTTGTTCGTGCTGGGATCCTGAATGCTGCGTCTCACTCGCACATACGAACTGTCATTGAGAAGCTCTTTAGCTGACACATACGGGAGTGACATCTGCCGCCCATAGTAATGAAGCATCGTCCGGCCCATACTGTCCACCGGCACATCCATCACTGTTTTTTCGGGATCCTGACTGGGGTCGATGATTTTAAATTGCGTAATGGCTTTTAGTTTCGAATAGCCACTGAGTTTTTCGATTTTTACATCGGCACGATATCCCTTTGCTGCAAGATACACTTGCAAAGCCAAAGAGGGAATGTAGCTAGAGCCGATGCGATTGCCCGAGCGAAAAAACAGCGGATAGCGGCGCACATAGCCGTCACTGTCCAAGTCTGTCAAAAAACTCGCTGTATACAATGCTGGCTCCTGCAAAACAGAAGTATTTGGAAGCCACTCACCATACTGCGGTACTGGATGACGCGGAATCGAAGTCTTTAGCTTAGCGAGGACATCTTGGACGGGCATCTTCGCCAATTCCTTGTCGCCATTAAAGACCTCTTGATAGAAAGGGTAGATCTTTGCCCGCATTTCACCCGTTTCAATAAAAAAATCATCCTTGGTCAACCAGGTTCGACAGTAGTCAAATAGTGATTTGCCTTGTTCTGATTTTAAAAAATTGCGCTGATAGGCGGTCAACTGCTCCTCTGAGTTCTTTTCAAGCGAGCGCATCACCGCAATCTTTGCGACTTCCTTTTGATTAAAAAATAGAACATCAAATACCTTTTTCCACTCGAGAGAATCAAATACACCTGAAACATCATCGACTATGAATGATGGATTGAGCTTAACAATTTGATCTCCGGAATTCGCCAGAAAGGCCTCGGTGATGCAATAGTCCTTGTAGGATTCAAAATCGAATGCAACGTCACTAAAAGTTCCCAGCACAACTCGGTCAGAGTACTTTTCGATCACCTGAGCAAAAGCCAAATCCTTTTCGGGCTGACCCTGCTGCGATTCGGAGTTGATAATATCAAATCCCAAACTGCCTATGCCCAGCTCCATTAAATTTTCTGTGATCCGCGCCACAATGTCGCGATCCCAAGGGAACCTGCCCACCTCACGAATGGCGTCTTCGTCAACTGCTATGAGGACAACTGGAGCATCAGTTTCTTCAGCATTTTTAAAAGCATATTTCAAATCATTGAATCTAAGATCCAATATCTCAAGTGCATCAAGAAAGGCACTTGGTGTGCGTGCCGATTCTGGAATATTTCGGTAATTATAATATCTATAGGCGACAAAAACCAAAAGCGCCGTGAAACATCCACCGATGATGAGAGTCATTTTATCAAACTTCATGCCAGGGATATATCGGCACTATTTAATAAGTGCCGTAGGATTGTTCTTTGTCTTTTTAGAGAATGTGGTCTTTAGCCGTGGTGATGTCCACCTGGACCATGTACGTGTCCATGTTGCAACTCTTCATCAGTTGCCGTGCGAATGTCTTGCACAGTGACATCAAAAGTTAGAGCTTCGCCAGCCAAGGGATGATTGCCATCAACAGTAACACTCAAACCCTGAACTTCTGTGATAGTGAAAACCATGGGGCCCTGATCCGTATCTGTTTGAAACGACATGCCGACTTCCAACTGATCAGGATTTGGAAACTGCACCTTAGGCACTTCTTGAACCAGCCCTTCCGCTCTAGGGCCATAAGCTTTTTCGGGTGGAATTGTGACTTTGAACTTCTCGCCAATCTTTTTTCCCTCAAGCTCAAATTCAAGGCCCGGGATAATGCCGCCAGCACCATGCAAATAAACCAAGGGTTCATTGCCTTCAGAGGTGTCGATCACTTCATTTTGTGAGTCCGTGAGCGTGTAGTGAATGGAAACCACCTGATTTTTGGCAATTGATAAATTTGTGTCTGTCATTTTGTCCTCCTCAAAAGCGGGCATACTACTACTCTTTTTCCGATAGATTCAATGAATTTATTCCTTAGAGCGAGGCTCAAAGCTCGCAGATTGGCGTTCAGGAATATCGCTGCCTATAAATTAATTGCCAGATGTGATGTCTTTGGATTCAAATTAGAGCCATGTCGGTTCTCCCGTGGCTCTCTCTTATTTTTCCAACTTGGAAGCTTTTCGCTGAACGACAGGCGTTTTATCAGCTGCAATATTGCACAAAATCTTCTGATGAAGAGTTCTCCGAATGGATGATTGCCGTTCGCCCTCCAGCACGTCAGACACTGCCAAACCTTTTTTTTAACCCAGAAGGCAACCTCTACCTCGCCGAAATGAGCCTCGTGCGCAGATTCTTGGGCGAGACCCTCGATCAAACCAATTTTGATTCCCATCAAGCACCCATTGAAACCGCTTCACTAAGCCAGAATCGCCTCTTTATTGAGTTGGTGGCCATCATCCATAGAGTCGAGAGACTGCAAAATCATAACCCCGGCGGCTTTCGCGCCCGAATTATCAAGGTCGACTTTCCCGATGGGACTGTTGAATCTGACTTGGTTTTCTTAACACCGGAACTTAGCTTTGCCGACTTTTTTGAAAATGCAGCCCCTTTAGATCGTTCTGAGCAAGAGAGCGCTTCTCGCGACGATTCGGGGGGGCAATGAGTTTTCAAGTGGCATTGCGATACAGCACCTGTCTACTTAGCTTCGCCCTCATTCAGCAGTTCGCCGAATCTCTCTATGTTCGCATCGTGATACAAAGAAAGTTCGGAAAATGGCCGCAAGATTTCTTTACCGTTTTTGTAGTATTAAATCTCGTGGCTTTTTTATTTCTCGCATTCTTTGCGGTGAATTCAACTGCCACACTTATGATTTTGCTTTCGGGATTTGTCCTTCAGGGCATCTTCCGTGCCCAATGGTGGGGCGACTTTAATGGCGCCAGTGACTCCATGACAAGTTTGGTCCTGCTGAGCCTGATTGGCCTGTATCTGTGGCCAGACAGCTTCTGGCTAAAGACATTTTTTTTGTACTTTTTAACTGCAGAGATCCTTTTGTCTTACTTTGTTTCAGGCCTACAAAAGCTTCTCAAGGGCCATTGGCTTTCAGGACGAAGCCTGACCGAAATAAGCATTTGCTCAGAGTACATTATTCCCAACTGGTTTGTTCGTGCGGTGCGAATACCAAGGTTTGCGCAGTTGATCAGCCTCGCCGTGATCAGTTTTGAAATTCTGAGCCCGGGAATCATCCTTGCCCCCCAGCTTCTTGATATCTTTATTGGTGTGGCCTTGATCTTTCACCTGTCTGTGTATCTGATCTTCGGACTCAATCGCTTTTTCTTAACTTGGTCTGCGGGCCTGCCTATTTTGTATTTTGTGATTTCAAGCCGATAATACCAATTTTGCTTTAAGATAAACAGGCTCCTCTACAGACTTTCCTTTTTAGGAAGCCTGTTAAATCTCTGCTGGCTGCGAACGTCGTCACTTGCGACGATAGCGGCTAGGCGCTTCATCACCGAGACTGTACCTGCGAGGTGATCCGCGACGCCCAATGGCCTGAGCCCTCAATCCTCGTGGACGCTCGTCACGCCCACCACTTCGGCCTCCTGCGCCACCAGCATTCTGCCGTGATGTCTGGCTTGAAGCATGGCCTGAACCCCCCTTACCTGAAGACTGGCGACGATCACGCCCAGGCAGTGAAAGCGCCCCATTTGCTCCGCTCGCAGTTTGTGAGTTTCGTATAATCATCTGCCATTGCCGGCGATCCTCAGGAGAGACGAAAGAAACCGCCTGACCGACAGCCCCCGCTCTCCCCGTGCGGCCAATCCGGTGCAAATAATCATCTGCGTTTTGCGGAAGATCAAAATTGATCACATGACCCACTTGAGCAATGTCGAGACCACGAGCCGCAATGTCGGTGGCCAGCAAAATTCTTACATGACCAGCTTTGAAGTTTTGAATGGCCAGGCGACGCTGCGCCAAGGTGCGATCACCATGAATGCGCGTCACTTTGTAACCATATTCACAAAGGTACTTCATCAATTTTTCTGTTTTGTGTCGGGTCTTAGCAAACACCAAGATTGAACCCTCGCGGGCGTTCAACTGGTCCAGCAAGAGGTCATTCTTTTTTTCAATCGAAACCTCCAGGACCTCCTGGTGAATGCTTGTGGGAGCCACATTTTTTTGACCAACAGAGACCTCCACAGCGTCGCGGGTCAATTGGCGGGTCAGCTTGCGCACGTCATCCGAGAAGGTCGCCGAAAACAAAATATTTTGCCGCTGCGCCGGGAGTTTCGCAAGAATTCGTTGAATCTGCGGATAAAACCCCATGTCCAACATGCGATCCGCTTCATCCAATATCAGAACTTTTAAATCATCAAAATTAATATTGCCGTGTGAAAGGTGATCAACCAATCTGCCCGGCGTTGCAAAGATCAAATTGGGTTTTTGCCGCAGCATTTTAACCTGATAGGACATAGAGCCACCGCCAATAATAGAAACCATTCTTACGGGCGAAATCCTTGGCACCAATTTTTTAACAAAGTCTTCTGCTTGCAATGCCAACTCGCGAGTCGGCACCAGCACCAGGGTCACACCTGGGTTATTCATGATCAGATTGAGTGAAGGCAGCATATAGGCCGCCGTTTTTCCAGATCCTGTTTTTGATTGGCCAACCAAATCCTTACCTTTGAGCAAGATAGAAAAGGTCTTGGCTTGAATTTCTGTAGGTTCAGTGTATCCGATGCGGCTAATCGCCGTGTGAACGGCATCAGAAAAGCCAAAACTCAAAAAAGCAGACGACACCACGGGCTCCTGCCCGACGTGAGATTCGTGATTCATTTTATTCTCCAGACAAATTGTTAAACAGCAAATGTACAAAATGCACAGTTCACTGTTCGCTATCAGGTCAGCATTAGACAATCTGTCCGAAGTCTTAAATTGACTCCGTATCTAGGCAAACCTCGAAGAGCGATAATATAAACAGGACTCCATGAACATATAAGTATTTAGAAGTAGGTTAGAAATAACCTTAAAAATAGAGTTACAATTAAAGTTATAAATAAATTACAAAATTATAAATTCAGGAATCTTGACACGCACTATGAATTGAATCCCGACTCTCGAGATTCAATTCAATTTGGTTCTTGAAATAGAGATTAGATTTAATATGATTCTAATTTTTATGACGAAACATGATCAGGCCGTGGGTCACATCGTAAGGAGAAACAGCGACTGTGACTCTATCTCCAACGACAATGCGAATCTTGAATTTCTTCATTTTTCCACACAAGCGAGCATTCACAGTAGCCCCGTTTTCCAGGACAATGGTGTACACGCCGCCACCTCTCAGGTCAGTGATTTTACCGTCGACCTGAACCAGATCCTCTTTTGACACTAGTTAGTATCCTTGGCGATAACCGCCACCAAAGCCACGGCCACCGCCGCCGCCACCAGAGCGAGGCTTGCGCTCTTCTTGAGGCTTAGCTACCATTACGTTGATCTGACGACCCATAAAGTCTTTGCCATTCAATTGAGAAATAGCATCTTGAGCCGCTTCGTCAGAAGACATTTCCACAAAGCCGAAGCCTTTTGAGCGTCCAGAATCACGATCAGTGATCACTTTAGCAGATAGAACTTCTCCAACTGCTGCAAAATAGTCACCCAAAGTATTTGAATCTACTGAGTATGGAAGTTGTCCGACATATAACTTATTGTTCATTTAGAGCCCCCTAATACGGTCCCTGTGGCCTATCGAAGAGGCTTAACAGAATCGTGAAGGCTCTCAAATAAGACGTTTTACGACAACTCTTATACACTCCACAGCAAACAGTGCAAGAAAAAAATGTTGATGCGCTTCGAGTTTGTAAGAAAAGTTGGGTTCTAAGGTCCAGAGGAAGCTATCAGAGCCTAAATGCATAGCCATTTAACGCCCACCCCGGCGCAGCCGGGACCATCTGAAATGTAAGCTTTATTTTTG
>CAYMBJ010000032.1:0-44490 GCA_964388665.1 uncultured Pseudobdellovibrionaceae bacterium
AACAACATTTTGATTTAAAAATCAAAAAATTATGAGTTTTTCAGGAGCCTGTTAACCCATTTTACTTG
Organism: uncultured Pseudobdellovibrionaceae bacterium; assembly: GCA_964388665.1. GTDB lineage: Bacteria > Bdellovibrionota > Bdellovibrionia > Bdellovibrionales > Bdellovibrionaceae > CALCCV01. The sequence continues at coordinate 69 of CAYMBJ010000032.1, forward strand.
ATCGCACTAAGGCGAAAAAGCAAGTATTTTGAAAGGATGAATTTATGAAGAAAAGCTTTTTAAAAAGTCAGGTTGTAAATAGCCTAGTGGCCCTTGCCGCTCTCACTTTGGCTACACAGATGGCAAGCGCTTCGAATGGTAAAGGATGCAAAGGGGCAGATTGCCCGTATTCACTTACTTCCCCTACGCTTGGGATTATCAACTCAGCCGAGGATGGTACCATCCCAGCGGAAAAGATTCCAGTGATAACGGCCCAGGCTGAGGCTTACTTGTCTCATGAAAAACAAGAGAGCATTAGCCCGAGGGAAATAGATTTATTAGTGGAATTGAGCGTTTTACTACGGAACGATAGCAGAAACGGGGATACAGTATCCAACGATGAAATTAAACGGCTCTCTAACGCTTTTCGAGATTTGGCATCAGAAGTAACAGCAGGAGATAGAGAAACTATCAGTCTCGATGACTTGCGTGCTGAGGTCGCAAAAGATACACAATAATGGTTCGCAGAACTAAGACCCATAACCATATAATGCCGACAGAGCTAGAGGAGTATTGATATGCGTATTATTGGATTTTTTCTAGTACTTGCGTTTTGTGCTCCTATGGCCTGGGCTGTGACCTTTTCTTTGGACGCTCTAAAGGGCTCACGCCAGGTGGCGATATTGATTGCAGGAGCCAAAGGCATGGGCCCTTCTTCTTTTGGTCATGCTTATCTGCGATTTTCAAAGGATAGTCATGAATGGTCATTTGCAGACCCCGTCTTGGAATTCGCCGCAGATCTTCAGGGAGAGCCGATCAATCTATTTCGAGGGCTTGGATTGGGCACAAAATATCCAGCAAGAGCCACCCTCATGCCGTACTATACAGTGGTTGAATCAAAAGCTCAAAATGAGGAGCGAGATCTTCATACCTATGTGTTGGATTTATCAGAGGCTCAAATTGATAGCCTGCTGGAGCAGCTTGAGCGTGTGTCGCGACAAGTGAACTCTGGAAATTCCGTTTCATATGCATTTTTTTCGCAAAATTGTTCGACTCTTGTGGCAGATCTTTTGAACCCTGTATTGCCTGTCCAGATTTCTGGTCTTCAGAGGATAGTCCCGACGCAACTTCCAGAGGCACTGCGCAATGCCGGACTGATTCGCGAGGAGTTTACTGACCTCTCTGCTAAGAATGAGAGAAAATCCAGAATACTAGAAGATCAAATCGCTTTGAGCAATTCCGCGCGGCAAGCTTTGCTTCATGGAAATTCTCAGGATCGCCTACTCGTGTACCTGCAATTGTTAAATGCAAATGCCGGGGATCGGGCACAAAATAATCAGGGCCAAAAAGCTCCTGCCAACGGCAACGCACTAGAGATCGAAAGGTTTGTGAGGCAATTGGTCATGGTTGAAAACACAGAAATTCGGGATTTCGTTTTTGCCTATCTCTCCAACCGCCAAAATTATTTTTTCAAAATTCTTGACGTTCCCATGTCTCAAGATTTGGTAGATATAAAAATTCATAGTCTTGCAATGGCTGCCAATTCCAACGTATTGGTCACAACCTACGGCGGCAAAAGAAGACTTCAAGGAAGTCAGGTCTCGCGACATGAGTCAAGAGTCTCATTGGATTTCTTAAGAGCAGATCCCCATGGAAGACTTATCCTGCACGAGCCCGCCATGACAGCAATCGAAACAAATGACATTCAAATTGGCTTTGTGGATTCAGGAAATCTGATTACTGGCGTTTCTGATCTCTATATTCCAAGTGCCATGATTTTTAATACTGAGAGCAGAAATCGCATTCAGCTGACTCTTCTTATCGACAAGACGGCCTTTGCCAAAACCAGTGTTCGCAAAACCATTCAGGATTTTGATCTTCCAGCTATCTCAAATCGTGAAATCGATGGCGGCGTCTGCCTAGCCCTTTCGCTGATTACAAGAATGAGTCTCTTGAACGCTCGTTACCTGCCAAATTATCCGCGCCGATCAAGCGAATTCTATGAAAACGTTCTTCTGAGTCTAGCTGAAGGGTATACTGTGTTAGTGCCGGGATATGCCAATCTGTTTGAGTTGACTAACGACTTGAGGAAAGAGGGTCGCCTTTTAGACCTATTGAAACGTATCAATGGTGCAGGCAATTCATTTACTAGCAGATTTATGAGAATTTTTGAACATGAAAAGTTTGGACTGAATCAAATAGACACCTTGGTCAATCTTCTCAAAATAGGAGTGCCTATGGAAGTTCAATTTTTAATTCCGGAAATCAATGGTGGCCACTCCATTGTCGTCTACGATTTCGAAGAAACTGACACTGAATACAAGCTACATACCTATGATCCCAATTGGAAACTCTTAAAATCGACCTATAGATTCCTCAAAACCACTGGCGAATTTCAAAAGGCTGATGGAAACAATCAACGGACCTACGAAGCGTATATATCGCCTTTGGCTAGTGAGCTATAGACCATTACTCCCAGCCAGCCAGCTTGGCTAGAGAAAGCCGAAAAAAACATGGGCGAAGGTTTTGCTATAAGCCGGATTCTGTTCAACCAAAACACTCCCAAAAGTATTCTGAAATTGATGCCCATCTATCTAGAGGCAAAATTACTTTTGCCTTCAAGCGATCTGACCCGGAAGCATGCTCTGGCCGAGCTTAGCGCTTCCCTATTTGATCTTGCTCCGCGCAGAGTTTGACTGTTTTCACTCCAGCAGCTCCCCGCAAGGCTCCCGTTCCCGCCTTGTGGCTCATCGCCCTGGACATTCTCTCTGTTCCACTGTTCCTCGCCTTACGACGGAGGGGCGTTACCCCATGCGCTGCCATTTGGAGTCCGGACTTTCCTCCTACTGAGCATTGCAATGCACAGTGATTGCTCACTGAACCTTGATTTGGTCAATCGGCGGGCATCCGCAAAACCTTCGTGTCACTCATAACACCCACGGCCATCAAAAGCAATTCGTCATAATTTCAAATGGTCTGCGCAGCTCTTGTGTATTACATTGGGAGCCTTTGGAGGTAAAATTATGAAAATTGTAAATTCTGCTCTTGTCTCTCAGTGTTCGGTCTTCTTTTCTGCCACTGTTGCGATTGCCATTCTTTGCGCTAGCGGGCACGCACTGGCTTCGGGGCCAGAGAGCAGCGCTGCTGGAGACTCCACGGCGCAAATGCAATCACTGTATCCACCAAAGACTGCTGACAAAAGTTTATCAACTCGCCCACAGAAGCCAGATCTCGTGGCTCCAGCCTTTGAAGCCAAAATCAGTGGGTCGGCACAGCTCGAATGGAAGGCCGCCGCCGGTGCTGATGGCTACCATGTGCAGGTGGCCACTGATCCTGATTTCAAATGGCTGGTGATGAACGAAGTTTGGGTTGCGGGAACGAATCTCACTGTTTCTGATCTTAAGCCCGATCAGCACTATTACTGGCGAGTGGCTTCTTTGAAAAAGGGCAACACACCTGGGTACACCAAAAGCATGTTTTCAAAGTTGATGTTCTCCACTTATCAGTGAGATCTGAATTTGCAAAATCGGAAGGTAATATGAACCGTGATGAAATCCTATCGCTGCTGAGTTGGCGATACGCAGTTAAGAAATTTGACGCCACAAAAAAGATCTCAGCCGAAGACTGGCATGTGCTGGCAGAGAGCCTGCGACTTTCGCCTTCTTCTTATGGACTGCAACCTTGGAAGTTTCTAGTTGTTCAAGATACTGAGATTCGCAAAGAGCTGCTCGCACTCTCCTGGGGGCAAAAGCAAGTTCTGGATTGCTCTCACTATGTGGTGTTCTTGTGCCCCAATAAAATGACAGAAACCCATGTGAGTAAATTTGTGACTCAAACGGCAAAGGTTCGCAATATACCCGAAGCGAATCTTGAAGCCTTTCGCGCGATGATGCTCAAGAACACCGTGCACATCACGGATGAAAATCCAAATGCTTCCTTCTATTGGATGCAAAAGCAGGCCTACATTGCCATGGGTTTTCTAATGGAGACGGCAGCTATGCTCAATATAGACACCTGCCCAATGGAGGGCCTGGATCCCATCGCCTATGATCGCGCACTCAAGCTCAATGGCAATGGCCCAGAGGGTTCTGTCAATAACGGTTGGCGCACCATTGCCTCAGTGGCCCTGGGCTACCGCGCCGCTGACGATAAGACTCAGCATTTAAAGAAGGTTCGCTTTGATAAGGATGAGATCATAGAGTTCATTTGAGCTCCATGACCTCGATCATTTTGACGATCTCGACGATCTCCATTGTCTCGAACATCTCGATAAATGTCTACTCAGGCTTCCAGTTGTGAATTCCAAACTCGTAGGCAAATACAAAAGCAACTTTTGAAAACATCAATGAGTGTTCAAAATTGCTAGTGCTAGAAATCACATCGCTGGTTGAGTGAATTTTGCGATTGTAGTTTTTGCCTTCGGCCTCAAATGGAAACACGGTTGGATAACCATTTCGAAACCACGAAGCATGGTCACTGCAGGCATAGCCACAGTCTGTTTCGGTCATGCGCGCGCCCACATAGACGCGATTGATTTCAGTCAAGAAACTGCGCAGCCATGGCGAGGTGTAATCCGAAATGCTCCCCATCACAAATTCGCCTGCGGCTGGAAATAGCGTCATATCCAGTTGCATGGCCGCAACGACGTTTTTCCCTTGGTCGCGGTAGCTGGAGGCCACCTCAGCCGAACCTAACAGCCCAGCCTCTTCGCCCGCATACCAATAGAACTCAATTGTTCGCTCAGGCTGCACATTCATACTGATAAAGCCAATCATTGCCTGCAAAATATTTGCAGAACCCGAAGCATTGTCGTCTGCTCCCGGAGCTTTTGTCGGCGCAAACTGCACAATAGAATCGAAGTGACCACCAAGAACCACGATCTCCTCAGGATGAGTTTTGCCAGTCAAAGTCACGCGAATGGTCTTTTGTGGTGTGCGACGATGATCGATTGTCTCAATGGATTTGCTGTAGGGATAGCTTGCCAAAATTCCCTCGAGCTTTTTCACCATGTCCTCAACGTGAACGTTGGGTTCGCGCAAATTGTGATAGCGACTCGGATAGGATGACAGCCAAGTCACCGTTTCCACCAAATCAGCAGATTTCATGCCTTCAATGACCTTGCGCACCTCTGTGCGATCAGGGATCGCCAAAGGAATCGAACTCATAGCTCTGGCCTGTCGCTCGACTTTCATTATTGAACGGTTGAGTGTGCTCAGGACCTCTGGACCTTCTACCAGTTCGAAGGCGCCGCACTTGCCAATTTGATGGCCAAACTCGTGAATACGAGAAAGCTGAAAGGCATCGACGGTGGCATAACCCACTTTATTGTCCACTGTAGAATGCTCAGATTGAATTCCCAAATGCTTGAGCAGTGACTCATCTGCCAAAATTCGGTACTCAGCCGGCCCCCCAGCCTGCGCCCCTATGGACATTGATAGTATCGCGCCCCAGACCAAAATGTGATTTTTAATCATCTTCCCCTCCATGGATGATTTCGCCCAAAAAATTTGAGCTTTCTTTCTTACCTTCCATTTCCGAACTAGATGAAGGTTTTGTCCATATAAAAATACTTAAATCTCAGTGAAAAATGAACATATACCACTAGGAGCGACATGATTCGCCTCAATTGAGGTCCTATCCTATTGTTTTTATATACTTATTTTCTGGCTCCCACATAGTACTATGATAGAACCAATTGTTCTGCTATTATAGTACTATGAAAGAACCTTCTGGCAAATTCGTACTTCGAGTGGATCCTCAGCTCCATGCTCAATTGCGTGATGAGGCCGAATCTCAAAGTCTATCGCTGAATCAATGGATTGTGGCGCAATTGCAGAAGAGACCAACCACATTGAAGGGGCCGGAACTGCAATTGGTAGAGGAAATCAAAAAAGTTTTTGGCGACGACCTTCTTGGGGTGGTGCTATTTGGCTCAGCCGTTCGGCAAGAAGTGCGAAGCACCTCAGACATCGACATTCTCATAGTCCTCGACCATAGCCATCCTATCAATCGCACTCTGTATCAGGTTTGGGATGCAAAGATTTGTCCAATTGTGGGCGCAAGAATTTCTCCTCAATTCAGCCATCGCCCTTCAGGTAAATCCCCCTCCAGTCTCTGGCTTGAAATTGCAATGGAGGGAGAAATTTTGTTTGATAAGAAAAATATTATCAAAAAAGAACTTAGAAAAATTCGGGAGCGAATTGCCTTTGGCGAATTTGTAAGAAAGCTCAGCCACGGTCATCCCTATTGGGTCCATCAGAAAGTGAAGCCAGATGCAAAATAAATCACTCGCATTCGACTATATTCAAAGAGGAAAGAAGAGACTCTCCGCGCTCAATGCATTGTACAATGAAGAAGCGTGGGCAGATGTTGTCCGCGAGTCTCAAGAGGTCGTCGAATTGTCTTTAAAAGCTTTGCTGAGACACTTCCACATTGAAGTTCCAAGAATACATGATGTTTCCGGCATCCTAGAAGAGGAGCGGGAGCGCTTTCCGCCCAAAGTGCAAAAAAATCTTGAAAAGTACATGCTGATTTCTAGAACTTTGAGACGAGACCGTGAATTGGCATTCTATGGAAGTGAAGACTTAACTCCGATGGAATTTTACAAAAAGGCAGACGCTGATTCCGCCAAGTCTTCAGCGGAGTGGGTCGTGCAAACCTTGCTGTTGGTGATTAAAGAAACTGAACCAAGTTAGAAGAGCCTCCGTGAGCTTTTACATTGAGACCAAAGATTAACTGGACGGACTCCTAGCGACCAGAATGCGCTCCCTTGTCTCTTGCAAATTTGCTTCAGATGGGGTCTAAGAGCCTTGATGCAAAAAGACTTTATTCTCTCCACATTGACGGCCACCTATCAACACCCCTCTTTAGGGCTCAGGTACCTTTTTGCCAATCTCAAGGAGTTCCAAGAGCGTTGTGTGATCAAAGAGTACACCATCAAACAGAATCCACTCTGGATTGCCGAGAGCTTGTTGGCACATTCTCCAAAGGTGATTGGCTTTGGCGTTTACATCTGGAATCGGGAGCAGACCCAAGCGGTTGTAGAAATTATAAAAAAGGTTTGTCCGCAGATCAAATTGATATTGGGTGGACCTGAGGTGAGTTTTGAAACCTCCCTTTACTCACCATTAGTGGAATTCGCTGATTTTGTTATTGGCGGTGAGGCCGATCTTGCCTTTTATGATTTGCTAGCTCGACTTGAGAGAGGCGAAGCTGACGTGCCAAAGCTGAGCAAAGCGCCACTTCCTGAAATTGGCTCGATCAACCTGCCTTACAGCACCTATACAGATGAAGACATCTTGAATCGCAACATTTATGTGGAGGCCTCCCGCGGCTGTCCCTTTAAGTGTGAGTATTGCCTTTCTTCTCTGGATCTAAAAGTGCGTAACTTTGCCCTCGATGGCTTTTTGGCGGAGCTTGATAGACTCATTGAGCGAGGCGCTACCAATTTTAAATTTATTGATCGCACTTTTAATCTGAGTCCGCCCACATGCCAGGCCATATTGAAGTTTTTTCTTCAGCATCTTGATAAGAATTTATTTTTACATTTTGAAATGGTTCCTGATCGTTTGCCTGAAGATCTAAAGCCTCTGTTGAGCCAATTTCCAAAAGGATCCCTGCAATTTGAAATTGGCATTCAAACGCTCAATCCTCAAGTGGCCAAGAATGTTTCGCGACGAACGGACCTCATTAAGGCTGAAGCCAATATTCGCTATTTGCGGGAGAGCTCGCCGGTGCATATGCATGCCGATCTGATTGTTGGACTTCCGGGTGAAGACTTCGCCAGTTTTGGACGCGGTTTTGATTTGCTGTACTCGTGGGGGCCCCACGAAATTCAAGTGGGCATTTTAAAGAAACTCAAAGGAACTCCCATTGTTCGGCACGACGACCAGTTCAAGATGCAGTACTGTGAAACGCAGCCCTATCAAATACTCCAAACTGCAGACATGAGCTTTGCTGAAATCAATCTCCTAGTGCGCTTTGCAAAGTATTGGGATCTGTTTGCCAACTCTGGGCGCTTTACCCATTTTATGCAGCAACTTCAATCGGTACAGCTGTCTCATTTTGAAGGAAGCTTGTTTTTTTGCTTTCTTGATTTCTCGCAATTTGTTTTTGCAAAGACTCAGGAGACTCACTCCATTTCTTTTGAAAATCAGATGCGGCTCGCCTTTGAATACCTGACACAGCACTGTGATATTGCTGTTGAAGTCGCAAGGACTGAGTTGTCAAAGGATTACCTGCAGGTGCAGCCCAAGCGCCTACCGCGATTTTTAGCCACAACAGGCGTGCACTCTACAAACACCGAAGGCATCCAGACTCGCAATCTCAGTCTGCGGCGGCGGCAAGACGCCCATGCACAGACCAATAGGGCGTGAGTCGAGGCTGCACCGCTTAATTGATGTGGAGAAATCTTCAAACTGGGATCAAGATTTCTGAACAAACTCTAATGCCTGAGCAAAGCAAATGGACCAGCCTTTTTTGAAGTTCAGGTGACGAGAGAAAATTTTTTAGTAAAATCAACAAATTGAAATTTCAACAAAACTGTCGAACTCGACTTTTCTCGACACCATAAGAAGGTGTTTGGTATCTCATCAAAGCTTTGAATGTGCAGGCTCAATTGTTTTGCGCGATACTGGTTTCAGGAGGTGTTCAGATGAATACTGAAGTCCAATTCCGGAACTTAGATCGAACTGAGTCTCTTGATCAATATCTTCGCGACAAAATAGAATCCGTTGCCGAAGATTTTTTTAAACATGACCCGGACACACACATCACCGTTCGAGTCGAAACTATTCGCGCGCGGGTGGAAGGCCGCAAACCATTGTTTATGTGTGAGGTGATTTTAAAGCCCACCAAATCAAAAGGTACCATCAAGCTTGTGAAAACGAGCAATAACTTTTTCGATGCGACTCACAAGACAGTGATGTCGTTAAAAAATATTCTTGGCAGACGCTCGGAGCGCTTGACCTATGCCCGCAAGCACGAGGACCGCCGAGTGAGTGCATGATAACAAGATAACAAGATAACAAGTTTCCAATAAATTTATTTTTACAACTCTCAACAAAGCCCCTAAGTCCGGAGGACAGGGGCTTTTTTAATTTATAGTAAAAAAATTTGCCAATGTATCAAAACTAATCAAGGACCCATCTCAAAATAGGAACATCTGGAAAAAATGACAATCAGTGCCATAATGGTTTCAGGGTTTGGCTGCGGAGCATTTAGCAGAATCAAATGGGGGTCTGGTGTCTAGGTTTACCAATCGTGTTTCAAAGATCAAAGCTTTTGTCGTTCTTTCTCTTTTATTACTGCCATTTCAAAATTGCGGCAAACTGGAGACAACATCTGTGGATCAGCTTTCAGAAAAAAGCAGCTCCAGCGGTGGCAGCACCTTAGGTGAGGGAGACACGCAACCGGCAGACACCACCAATCCATCAACCAATCCAGAGCCGACACCTTTGCCCACGCCAGCGCCCGCACCGGTTCCTGTACCTGTGCCTGCACCTGCACCCACTCCTAATCCGGGTCCAAGTGCTCTGCAGATTCAAGCGCAAAATTGCAATGCGGTTTTGGGCAATCCCATTCTCAACTCGGGACTTCCAGCAAGTTTGAATATTAAATCGGGCTGGGCCCTCAATACCAACGAAGCCAATGTTGCCGGTCACGTGGCCGCTCCCAATTCTGATGGCAGTTTAAAGATGGGAATTAAGGATGTCGCTAAGTACGACTCCCTTGGATGTATTGTTACACCAACCATTCGATGCACTTTTTTAGCAGTAGATTCAACAAAAAAGCCTTCGGTATTCGAAAATGCTGTTAGCCCCTCTGGAACCACATTGACGGCAAAAACTGTTAATTTAACAAAGGCTCTCACTTGCGAAGCTCTGATGAGCGCAGGAAGTGACTCTGACAAGAAAAGCTTCGTGCTAAAGGTCAGACCTCGTGCCGACAGGGACGGAGTCCGCTGTTTGCAAGGTGTGTTTTGGATCCGACTCAATGTCGAAACCGACGCCTATCAAACAAAGAGAAGCTCATCTGATCAGTATGTAAAACTAAATCTAACCAACACCTGCCTAGAGCAAAAGAATTTGCAATCCCAGCTTAGCAATATGGACTCTCAGGATGGGTTCGGTTCAGGTGCTGCCGCCAACGAAAACTACGCGGTCTTTACAGCTCCAGGAGACGATGGCGCCAACAATAGCAAGACGGACTCTGGCGAGGCCTACCTTTTTGAAAAGCAAGGCGGCCAATGGAGCTTTGCCAAAAAACTCTCGCCGCCAACTCTGGCGGGAGATCAACTCGAAGCTGTTGCCATGAACAGTCAACTCATTGCCGTCGCCTCGGCTCGACGCAGTTCCAACAAGGGCATCGTTTTTATTTACAAGAAAAATGGCGCAAGCTTTGACTATCTGGGCTCTCTAGAAGATGGGGCTGCCGGGTCGCGCTTTGGTTATTCGCTGGCAATGAGTGAAAATGGCCATCTTGCTGTGGGCGCGCCATCGGCCAATGGCTTTAAGGGTGCCGTCTACTTGTATAATTGGAATGGCGCACAGTTTGCGCTCAGTGAAACCATCACCTCTCCCAGTCCTGCAGTGAATGAGGGCTTTGGTTCAAGCCTTGACGCCGATAACAGTCAACTCGTGATTGGGGCTCCACAGAATACAGGCTTTGAGGGCGACGCCCCCGGAAATGCCTACAGCATGCCGTGGAACAGCAATGTCAATGCATTGGCTCGCGGAACAAATACCAATGGCAGTCGCTTTGGTTACCGCGTGGCGATTTACAATGGAAAGATCGCGGTCACAGCACCATGGGCCAACACACAGGCCGGCATGGTTGCCATCTACCAATCCGCTTCTGATTCAAAACCCGTGATCTTTTCTAGTGACAAAGGATTTTTTGGTGACTCGGTCGCAATGAACTCTCGCGGAGTCTACGCTGGCGGCCCCACTTTGCGAGCTGGCACTGGCGCAGTGGATTTTGTCTCATTTCAAGAAATTTCAGCTCTGACGGGAACTAGCATCAAGGCCAAAGTCCGCTATTTTTCTAATGATATCACGCCCGGAGAAAATTTTGGTGGGCGAGCTCTGATTGCGACTGAAAGTGATCTCGTAACGACTTCGACCAACCGAAACGTTGGAGGATCAACAACGATATTTATACTTCCTTAGAGGGCAAACTTGGTTGGTGGAAATACGCTAGAGACGTGATTTGGACAGGGTAAAAAATAAATGAGCACAGGGGGAAACGTGCTTTTAGTGAGAAGATCTATCATAGCTGCAGTGTCGTTGGCCGTTGGCTTTCCGGCACTGGCACAGATTTCAGATGCATTTCGTAAAGACAATGCAGTGGTGCTTTATGAGTTCAATGAGGCTTCTGGGCCGTTTTTGGACACAGCCAACCCCAAGTGGGGCGCGCCGCTCAATTTGAATATCGCCTATCCTGCCTCAGTAAAAAGAACCACCAATTACGCCGAAGTGGAAGCGGCGAACATGATCATGTCGCCCGGACCTGCGACCAAGCTCATCTCTGAATGTAAAAAGACAAACGCGATGACCTTGGAAATGACTTTTGAAAACTCAAGCTCAGTTGAAATTCGCACGGGTCGTGATGCAGCCGGTGATCTGCAGCCCATGAGAATCATCTCCTTAGGAAATGGACTGTTTGATCGGAACTTCATGTTTGGTCAGATCTATGACGGCGGTGATTTTTTTCATGCAGTGATTGCTGGCAACACTTTCTCTTCTATCAAAGATCCACTGATCACCAATCCAAAGTCAGCGCGCATTGCGTTTTCTGGACCGCAAACGATTATTCTTTCAAAGTCTGCAGAGGGCGTTGCCAATCTGTATATGTCGGACAAGTCGGGCAATTTGTACCTCAGCAAAACAGACGAAGTGAACTTTAAGGACAACTTTTCTAAATGGTCTGATGCCGCACGACTCTCGCTGGCCAACGAAGTGCAGCCTGGAACCGCTTACAATATTGCTGACAGCCTCCCTCAGGGAGTGACCAAGCCTGCCGGAAATTTAATGATGCCGGCTTTTACCAATATCACTTGCAACACCACCGCCTCGCTTGAAGAAGACCCTATCTGTCGCTACAGCCCAAAGCGCTATTGGACTGGGCGCCTTTACCGAGTGGCTGTGTACTGCCAAAGTCTCACCACCAAGCAGGTTCTTGGCGAAAAGGGCACCGAACAAAAGCAAGAGGTGGTGACTCAATTTAACAGCGGGCCCATCACGGCCGCACGCAAAGAAGCCGCCAATATCTACTCGCGACTCACCAGTATCAAAGCGCCCATCGATCACCCCAAAGTTGTCGAAATGGAAAGCAAGATCGCCGCAGGCGATAAGATGGGTGCGGCTGCCATTGCCACCACTGAATCCAATTTTTACAATATCACGGTTCGTGATTTCGCCGCAAAAATGTCCAATCGGGAAGAGACCATTAGCGTACCGCTAAATGATTTTATCGCCACCTATGTGGGCGGCATTCGTGATGATCTCAACGCAAAGGACTTCTTATCACGCAACATCACTTATCAAAGCAAAAGTGGCTACGCCTCAGTACCTCAAGATTTGGCAGAAGACATTCTCAAATCAAACAATCACTATGAGGCGCTAGACAACGGTAAATACGATTTGGCTAAGGTTCTCGAAGCCAAACCGCAGATGTTGATTTCAGCAGCCGGCATCGCAGACAATCCAACACCTGCGGGAGTTTTGACTTCAAGAGCCTTTATGTCGGCGCACGCTGTTGCCGGCACCAATCGCCGCTTGGTTGAGTTTGCTTTTCGCGAATTTCTTTGTGCACCAATAGCCTCATGGGCGGATGCCACAGGTCCTGATAGCTACATTGGCAAAGATGTGGATCGCTTTCCTGGAGGCGAGCACTCAAAATTCACCTCCAACTGTCGCTCATGTCACTCTGGTATGGATGCATTTCGTGGTGCATTTGCACGATACACTTTTAGTGCAGGCTTTATTAAGAACTCACTGCTGACCAATCCCCTTATGGGAGATGACGAAGACAATTCCGTAAACATGAAAATTTCGGATGCGCCAAATGCTCAGCTCGTGGCCTACAAGATGAATCACAATCAACAGGTTTTCGAGAGTGGCAAGACAGTTGTTAATGATGCATGGGAAAACTTTGCCAACCGTGGTTCCAATGTTGCGTTCTTTGGCTGGAAGGGCGCGATGGCTGGAAAAGGTGTGACTGAGTTTGGTAAGATGCTCTCAGAAAGCAAGGCCTATCCACGCTGTATGGTGCAAAAGGTTTATCGCAGTGTTTGCAAGCGCGATGTGACTGCACTGGAAGCCAATCTGGTCAACACAGTGACCGATGAGTTTGTTGCTAATAATTATAACTTTAAGTTTCTCTTTCAACGAATAGCTATTGCCAATGAATGCATTGGTGGGGGTCAGTAATGAAAAAATGGGCGATTTGGTTAATTGTCGGTCCAAGTTTAGCGATTGGAATATTTGGAAATGCCTGCGGAAAGCAATTTGGCATTGATTCCCCTTCGTCGAGTGTGAGTAGCGCCACCTCTCAGCCGATCACACAGCAAGAGGTGGAGGTTTATGCAAATACCAAGACCGCATCACTCGTTTACGGAAAGCAAGTTTTGCCTCACTTACAAAACTGCGCAGGGGTAGCTGTTGTGAGCGATACGACGGCATCTACCGAAGCCGCCAAAGTGGGTTCAATTTCGGAAACTGGGTCCTACGACTCCGTGACAGCGCCCATGCTCATGGCAGTGACGAGCATTGCCGGCGAGGTTTGCAATGATCTGATAAACGAAGAAATGAAATTGGCGCCACAAGAGCGTCGCATCTTTAGAGGTATAGACTTCGCGAGCACCACTGTCAACTTTGGCGGCCTCGGCGAGTCTCTCAATAAGCTGGCACGCTCATGTTGGCAACGAGATGAAAGCAGTGAAGAGAAAAGCATGATTTTGGATGGACTTTCGCAGGTATTTTCTAGCGAAGCCAACGTCAACATGAAGGCCGGACTTTCGCTTTGCACTCAGGTGCTCTCAAGCATCGACACCTTGGTTCTATAACTCTGGTGCTACAATAGAAGATTTTTAATTTTTAAGTCTTAATTTTTTAAAACGGGATGGACGGTAAGTATGAAAAAGAAAATGACCTTTGAACACCTTCACAATAAGAAGTTGGTGACTCGACGAGAAATGCTCGCAGCAGGTCTGATTCCTTTTGCTGCGCGAGTGACTCTGCCGGCACTGGGCGCGTTGCTGACACGAAATGCAACCGCCGACGAATTGATTTGCAAGGCAGCAGCTGCCTCGGATCTCTGTCCCGTGGTGCTGCTCAATCTAAGTGGCGGCGCCTCGCTGCCATCCAACTACATTGTGCACACCAAAGAGCTGGAGCTGATGCCCACTTACTCTAAGCTTGGCTTGGGTAGCGGTGCAGGACTCAGAATTTCACAAGAGTTTGGCAACTCTGTGCCCTTCAGCAGCAGTTCTGGAATTTTATCTGGAATACGTGCTGTGACTGAGGCTGGTACTCGAGCCAAGACCTCATTTGTGGGAGTTTGCCTAAAGAGTCAAGATGACAGCGCTGGCAATAGACTAGATATCTCGGGTATCGTCAATCGCTCCGGATACTTGGGAAAAATTTTACCCAACTTGGGTCGTTCGCAAACAGACACTGGAACTAAGCTGGGATTTGCTTATGTAAAACCAAATCCACCTTTGGCTGTGTCGAGATTTAGCGATCTGATTGGCGCTCTTTCTGTTAGCGGCAGCTTGGGCAAGCTCTCTCAACAGCAGAAGGTGCAGATGTTCAATTCCATTCAAAACTTAAACATCACTCAAGCGCGCAAGCTGTCTTCACTAACGGGCGGCTCATTGATGAGTGGGCTCATTCAGTGCGCGGGATTGGACAATAATAAAATTGTCGCAGCTGATGTGGACTCTCTCAATCTCGATCCAATAGCAAATGCAGCATACAGTGACGTCTGGGGCATCACGGCCGCCACCAGCAAAAACTCACAGGACTATGTTTTTGCGTCCATGGTTTACAACGCCATCAATGGCAATGCCGGCGCCATCAGTCTTGAAATGGGTGGTTACGACTATCACGACAACACAAGAACCTCTGGTGACACCAAGGATCAACAAGCAGGCCAGGTGATCGGACGCATTCTGCAAAGCTTCAGCCTTATGAACCGCAAGGGTTTTGTGATCGTGACTACCGACGGCTCGACAACCTCTGAGGTTTCGGATCAGGGTGGCACTCCTTGGAAGTCGGATAGTGGCAACAACTCGGTTTCTTATTTGATGGGCTTTGATCCCTTCGGCGCACACCCCACCAAGGCCTTTCAAATTGGTGGATTCCAAAATCAGGTGGTTGATGAGAAGGCCACCCTGGGAGGCGCCACAGAATTGAGTGCCGCTGCGTTTTATGCCAACTATATGGCCTTTAATAATCGAACTGCAGATGTCGAAAAGTTTTTGCCGGGCGTTTTTAGCACGGCCGATCTGAATAAGATTCTGATGTTCACTTGATGGTCAGTTGATGGTCAGTTGATGTGCACGAGATGTTCGGATGATGTTCTATTAGAAGGAGAGAGTCTCTAATGAAGAGATTAGCAAATCAGGCAATTGTGATCGCTGGCGGACTGGCTTTGGCGCTGCTTTTTAATCAGTGTGGTGGAGGGTCCACCGAGTCATCCAAGAGTCAAGTGAACCCATCAACCTCTCTCACCGCTCCTGCTTGCTCTGGTGATTTAAAAACTGTTTTTGAGCGAACCTACTATCCTTTTGTCACAGCCAATTGCGCCGGTTGCCATGCAGATGCAGCGGGACGCGGATTTGCAAACGCCGACTTGAGCATTGCCTTTGATCAATTTAAGCAGGTGGGCTATGCGCGAATTTCTGCCAATGCTGTCAATGACAGTCACAATCCTCCTTGGACAGGAGCCAAGCACACCGAAACAATCAATACCATCCAAGGCAACTGGGAAAAGGCTTTGGACGAATTCACACGCTGCACTTCGCAAGACTTTGGTGGCGGTAGCGTCAGCTACGATGTGGCTGTTGAAACCAACGAATTGGCGATCCCAGATGGAGTCGACGTAAATAAAAACAAAGCCATCATTTGGAATCTAAAAAAGGCCGATCTCATTGGCAATACCGCCCGCATTCCTGATAATTTTGCCGCAACTCTTAAGGCCGAGATTGGCGTGCACAAAGACACCGCCGGCAATCGCACCTACTTTATTACGGGATTAAAAATCTATCAGTCGAATTCAGACTTAATTGTAAAAACCGTCGGTGTAAAATACAATGCAGCTCTGATCACTTGGGAAACCACCTTTATGTTTGCCAATGCTTTGATCTATAAAAATCAAGCCGAAGGAATCAACGGACTTCTCTCTGGCGGAGCAATGATATTGCCGACCACGGCACAAGCCGGAGATAAGATTGCGCTGACCTTTGGAACTCTAGAAGCCACATCTCTTCCTGCCCCACAGGGTCTGCCGCAAATTAGCTTTGATATGGCAGATGTCACCTTGGTCAAAACACCTAATGATGGTCTTGCGACCGAAGTGGAAATGAGTTTTTCACTTTCGTTTGGAGTGGAGACTGTGGTCTCTGTTTCGTTAGATCAAGAACCCTTCAATGAAGGCGTGGTCGTCCCAACTCCCGTTAAAGATTTTCAGTGCAATCGCGGCAAGTGCACCGGCGAAGACATCAAGGCAAAGAACTCGCGCAACCGCTCCAATTACGCCAAAACGGGCTATGTTTGGGATTATGAATTGCCAGACGGCAAAACCTTTAGCTTTAGACCTCTAGAAAAATCAGCGAAACTGCGCATCCGCTTTTCTGGAGATATTCGTAAAGAGGCCAATCAGTTGCTGGCACTCAAACTTGCCAATCCCGTTCAAGCCACACTCGGAAGCAAATCCAAAATCTACTTTTTGACTGAAAAGCTCTACAATCCAGAGCCCACGCCTGGAATCATCACCTACCGCGCACTATTGGCGAGCACGGGACTGATGGGCACTTACTGTGTAAAATGTCACAACTCTGTGACAAAAAACGGCGGCTATGACATCACCGATTACGATTTGATGGTCTCGCGCGGAGTTCTTGTCCCAGGATCTGTGTCGAGCAAAATGTTTCGCCGCATGAACGATGACCCTGAATTTAAGAATTTGAGCAAAATGCCTCTTGATGGCTACCGCCCTCCTGAAGAGAGGGAGGTTGTGGCCAATTGGATTTTAAATGGTGCAAAAAACGACTAACAGGCTCCTGAAAAAGGCAAATCTGCTGCCTTCTCGGAGCCTTTTGGTGTGAGATTTAGCGATTATGACCAAAAATTACTGTCGAGTTGAGGCTAGTTCAGGCCAATTTCTTCTAAAGAGGGGCGAATGGCTTGAGGTAAAAATCTCTTGCAATCCCCTTTGGCTCTGACCTGAGTAAGATATCGTGGCACGCTGACATAGTGTGCGCGCTTGCATGTGGCTGAGTCTGCCATCATCCATCGTAACTGAAACCAGCCAGAGCAAAAATTGGTTTTAACATCAGCAGCTGAACCCTGTGCCGAGGGCAATCCCGTGCTGGAAAACCATTTTGTGATTTTCGCGCCTTCAACAAAATTGTTCTCAATAAAAAAGATCGCCTGATCTTTACAGTAATTTCCAGTCGGCGAAGGAATCAAATCGTACCATTTAGCCTGAGCTAAGCCACAAAAAAGAAAAACCGACATTGCAGTCATCATTCGCAAAGAAAAATTCATGATGGATCCCCTATAATTGTAAACACATTGTGTTTTTGGTTTGTAGTCTGAGTCCGATGATCCGGACGACTGGAGTCAGTCTATCTTCGCAAAATCCCCATTGGTAAAGTCAGGATTGAGTCAGGGAAATGTTGTTGGTTTCTGACAATTCTTCGGTCCATTTGCAAATCCACTGTCAACAAAGGTTAGGATTCTGTTAGGGCAAGACCCTATCTGTCCTTAAACGCATTCCCAGGTTTTCTATGATCAAAGTCGGTCGTTGGATTGCATGGAAATCAAGCTATGAAACTTGCGGAACAACTGAAAAACCATTTGGCCTCTAACAGCATGACGGCATCTCAATTGGCAAAAATATCTGGGGTGCCAAAGCAAACGCTTTCGGATTGGTTAAAGGGATCCTCGCCAAAAAATATCGGAAGTTTAAAAAAGGTCGCATCTGTTTTTGGGATCAGTGTGGATGAGCTCTGTTTTGGTGAATTCAATAAATCTGCAGGCGAGGCACTTGGTTCCACTTCCAAAGACAACAGATCAAACAAAGGCGACCGATCAAGGTCGCCTTTAAAAAAGAGAAAATGAGCTAGAGCGAAGAGTGAGTCTGTTATCCCTGCATCTCTTTGGTGAATGTGCGGAGTTTGGCACTCTCAAAATTTTCAGAAACAAATTTCCAATTGATGTGAGTCCAAAATGTCTCAAGGAATTTGGGTCGCAAATTACGATAATCTACATAATATGCATGCTCCCAAACATCGGCCGTCAAAAGTGGAATCAGGTCCTGCGTGGCTGGCGTTTGCGCATTAGAGGTGCTCTGCAGTGACAGCTTGCCTGATTTATCGCTGCAAAGCCAGATCCATCCCGAGCCAAAAGTGCCAACGCCACCTTCGATAAATTTTTTCTTTAAGGGCTCCATGCCACCAAACTCGCTCTGAATGGCCGCCTCTAATTTTGCAGATGCTTTGCCACCCTGACCAGCCGGCGCCATTCCAAACCAAAAGAAGCTGTGATTCCAGGCTTGGGCGGCATTGTTGAATACGCCTCCCTGAGAGGAGAGCATGATGTCTTCTAGGCTCTTATTGCGCAAAGAGGTGTCTGTTTCCATAAAGCCATTGAGCTTATCAATGTAGGCTTTGTGGTGCTTGTCATAGTGATATGACATCTGTTCTTCAGACAAAAACGGAGCCAGTGCAAATTTTGCGTAAGGAAGTGTGGGAAGTTTGAACATAGAAGTCCTCCTGATTTTGAGATTAATGGTTGGGACGTAGGTGAATTGCTATTCGTCACCGCATCCGCCACTATGCCAAAATCAGTCTAGCTCTCCTAGAAGTTTTTTCACAAAATTTGGCAGAGCAAATGCCGCGGAGTGCAATTGCTCGTTATAGTACTGAAGCTTTCTTTGCTTTACAAAATCTTGTGCAAATTTTGGGTCTTGTGGCACTTCCAATTTGCGGTCTGATTTCGCTGCAAGTTGCAACGACCACATCCCCGAAGGATAGGTGGGTGCATGAAAGAGCATCGCCTTTGCCCGCTTTTCACCAAAAATATTTTTTAAGCACTGGTTGAGCTCCACAAAGGCATTCGTGTGAAACATCGGTGATTCACCTTGAGTGATCATAACACCGTCTGCTTTGAGCGCTCGGTGACAATTCTTAAAAAACTCTACTGAAAACAATCCTTCGGCCGGGCCCACGGGATCTGAGCCATCAACCACGATCACGTCATACTCTTCGGATTTTGCTTTATGGACAAAATCAATTCCGTCGCCAATGATAAGATTCAACTTCGGATTAGAAAATTCGGCAGCCAGAGTGGGCAAATGCAATTTGGCAGCACGAACGACTGCTTCGTCGATCTCTACCATGGTGATGCTTTCCACCTGTTCGTATTTAAAAAGCTCGCGAATGGTGCCGCCGTCGCCGCCGCCAATGACCAAAATCTTTTTGGCTTTGAGATGAGACTGCATGATGGGATGAGCAATCATCTCGTGATAATGAAATTCATCGCGCTCCGTGCACATCACCATATTGTTGATGGCCAGCATCTTTCCGTAAGAGCATGTTTCAAAAACGCGGACCTGTTGAAATTCTGATTTTTCGTTAAAGAGCAAGTCACCTTGATAGCGGAGCGAAAGCGCTTGGTTTTCGTCCTTATCTGTGAACCACACATTGCGCTCGATTTTGTAGTCGCTCGCCTGACCTGTGGGAGAGATTGCGCTGCCCGTCTGCGCCTCACCACTGCTAGCTGAGGGTGGCTTGGAGGCGTAAGGCATGGTCCCACGCTCTGGATGCTGGGCGCTGCCTGCCCCCTGTCGCAGTTTGTATTCTGATTTTTTAATCAAATGCAGGGAGCCACGATTCATTTCTAGGGCGGAGTACTCGGCCTGAAATGCCTGCTTCAAATGCTCAAAGGAAACCCAAGGGTCTACGGTTTCGCCACACGTAAAAAGATCAACGGCGGCGTAGCGGTACTCCGGCCAGGTGTGAATCGCAAGATGACTTTCTTGAATCACCACCACACCCGAGACTCCAAAGGGAGAGAAGTGATGAAAGTTGGAATTGATAACCGTCGCTCCAGCGATTTGAGCCGCTTCGATCATGGATTTTTCAATGATCGCAACGTCGTTGAGAACCTCAGAATTACAATCGCTAAACTCAACTAATATATGTCGCCCAAGTGCATTCAATTCCGTATTCCTCCAAGTCCCCTATTAAGTGGACCTTAATTAAATACAAAACACGCCAAAAACAATGAAATTGTTTAAAATTTTCGGCGGAACTACCTGGCCCTATGATTGCTTAGGTTCATAGGTGTATGAGAATGAGACAAAATGGGAGCTCCCCATCCACTTCAGATCGCATTTATTCGAATAGAGCCCTAGGAGGTGCGATACTGCTGTTTATGGTTTTGACAGCTGCCTGGACGACCGACAAGCCAAAGCGTGAGGCTTTTGTAAGACTTCCAATTGAGTCTGTTACCTTGATCAAGACCATCTATGAAAAGGACGGCATGTTGTATCAGCGAAAATGCCGCGGAATTCTGACTTCTGATCAAAAAGTTCTAACAGCCAAGCACTGCATTCCAGATAAAAGCTTTGGAAATATCAAATACACCAAAGTGAGTTTTATAGATGCTCACTCACAGCCCTATGACTATCGAAATGCCGTTCGCTTGAGAGTCATCTCACGAGATATGATGGTGCTCTATCTCGATCGCCCAGCACCTAGCCCCATTCCGAGGGTGCCACTGACACGAATTGAGCACCGCAATCGTTTTTTTGCAGCACCGGTCATTCGGCCACAGGGCGAGAACTCCTACCACTTTCGCGAATTGGTTGGCGTGCTGCGCTCACAGATCGGCGAATCTGCTGATGAGTTCACTCTGGCAATTGTAAATAAGGGCAGCTACAGGAATCGCGCACCGAGCATTTGCCTTGGCGACTCAGGAAGTCCCGTTTTTGTTCATGATCGCTCTAAAGGGGAATATCGCTTGGCGGGAGTGGTGAGCTTTGTTTCTGCTCCTCCAGGCAAAAAGTGCTCCGACGACTACTTTACAATTGAAACCAGTCTTTCACCGCTGATTTAATTTCCCACATCCAATGGCTTTGGCTCAAAGGCGTCCATCTCACCTTGCCTGTCACACAATTTCTATCTTTAGGGTTGGTTTGTGTTTACCTATGTAAAAACAATGGATTGACTTGCGAACGAATTTATACAAGATTGGCGCTTTTTCCGGAGCTAGACAAATGGTGGGCTTTTGCCGTCTCATTTCGATGTTTAATTTTTCAGGCAGTGCCGTTGCAATTGCCAGTGCATTTGTCTGTGCTTTTGCCAGTGCTTTTGTGTGTGCGTTTGCCATTACAGTTGGTTTTGCACCAGCAGCTCACGCCTCACAGTTTGCGATTATAGGTGAGATGCCCCATCGTGATTTGAGTTTTGTCAAAAGCCACCTTGATGAAATTTATACATTCGGCAGCAACTCATCTTTGCGCAAATCTGCTTCTTGGATTTTTTCGGTTCTCAAAAAAACCACTTCCGAGAAGGTGGATCTACTCAATGTTTCAGATGGGCGCGGGCTTTCTACCTGGGACACCATCACCACTGCCATTGAGTTTTCTGCAAAATATCGCATTGTCATGCTCAACTTTGGTCCTGTGAACAACAGACTTTGTCAATTGTTGGAGGTCAACTCTAACACTCTCTATTTAGTAGCCGCTGGCAATGGGTCATTTCGTCTCGATCGTGAAAACTACGGAGATTGTGCCGCTGGCAACATTCTTATGGTCACCGCATACAATCAAAATGCTAAATCTCTCATGCCCTTCGCCAATTGGGGACCTCCTGTAAAGCTTGCGGTGCCGGCCTCCCAGCTCTTGGTCCAGGATCACGAGGGCACGAAACGAATCAACAATGTTCTTCCGGGGCAAGTTTTGGTTTTGTCGGGATTGATGAAGCTCGACCGGCAGAACCCCAAGCTCACTCCTTTTTCTCTGATCGATCTTTTTATCAATCGGCACTCCTACACCAATTCGACATTGGTGGACCGAGTCCGTTTTGGTCGAGTGACCACATTGAGTTTGCCGTGAGCTTGGTCTGAATCTTTCGTTTCCTAACGAATTCTTAATTTAAATTGAGATTCGATGGGGAAAGATCTGGTGGTCTAGTGCTTTGTCAGGGAAGTTTTTTCTAGACGCGAGGAGGAAGCTGTATGAATAATACCGCGACGACGAAGCAACAACGAAAAAACTTTCCTGACAAAGCACTAGACTAAGGGGAAGACTCTTTGGGCGCGGATATTCACAATTTCCCCAGACTTTTCCACATTGCCCTGCACTTCGAGCAGTGCACGCGAGTAAATTGTTAAGCGATCCTTACTATAGACATCTGGCGGGACAACAACATTTATAAAACCAAATTCATCTTCTAAGGTTAAAAAGCAAAAGCCCTTAGCCGTGGGTGGCCTCTGGGTCATGGACAGCAAACCCGCCACCCGCGCTTTTGTTTTGTGTAATGATTTGGTCTTGAGTGTCGCCGAATCGCAGTAGGGCACATAGTTTTTCTGCTTCAAATACTCACTCTTTTGCGCTAACCAGGATCGCAAGACGGAGAGAGGATGATGCTTTATTGAGAATCCTTTACTCGCATACTCTCGGCGCATCTCCCCCCACAGCGATTCGGTTGGGATAAGACAAGAATCGGAGTCGGAATCGGAATCGGTTTCTAAATCAGCATCATGGTCATCATCAGACTCATGCTCATCAAGATCAACATTGTTTTTAAGAGTGTCCTCATAGCTTACCCCCCAGGTAAAACTGTTTTGATCCAATTGAATGCTCTCTAGATACCAAATCAAATCACGCACACTGTTTGAGAAAGCCCGAAAGGCGCCGCTGGCAGCCAGACGCACCAGCGCCGATTTGGGCAAATGTGTCTTCTGGATAAAATCCTTGAGCGAAGCAAAGGGGCCTTCACGCTTACGAATTGTTTCGATTTCTTTAAGAAAGGCGCGCGCCACACTCCCCAGGCAACGAAAGCCCACGCGCAGATCGTGACCACCCTTGCAATTTTTCTCTAAGGTGTAGTCAAAAGAAGAGTGCTGCACATCGAGTTCTAAAACCTTCACGTCATGCCTTTGCACGTCGGCAATCAGTTCGCGCGGTGAATAGAAACCCATGGGTTGTGAATTCAACAGGGCACAGACAAAAACTTCTGGATAATGGCACTTCAAGTAACAGCTGGCATAAGTGAGAAGTGCAAAACTAGCGGCATGGCTCTCCGGGAATCCATAAGAGGCAAAACCCTCAATCGTGCGATACACCTGCTCCGCGTAGGCATCAGTAATGCCTCGAGATTTGAGACCTGTGATGATTTTATCTTTCACACCAATCATCAGGCCCTTTTTCACCCAGCCCGAGGACATAATTCGTCGCAACTCATCGGCCTCTCCTGCCGAAAAGCCAGCACCCACCATTGCAATCTTCATCACCTGCTCTTGAAAAATGGGCACGCCATAGGTGCGCTTGAGTATCGGAATCAAATCTTTATGAGGATAAGTCACTGCCTCCTCGCCCTGGCGACGACGCAAGTAAGGATGCACCATCCCTCCCTGCAAAGGCCCCGGTCGCACAATCGCCACCTCTACCACGAGGTCATAAAAACAGCGTGGCTTCATGCGTGGCAGAGTTTGCATCTGCGCTCGCGACTCAATCTGAAAAACCCCCACCGTATCGGCCTTGCAAACCATATCGTAGGTGGCCTTGTCCTCCTGCGGAAGTGAGTAGAGGCTCCATGGGTTTTGCAGATGGGCATTTGCGGCTATTGGAGTCGGTGTTGAAGTTGGTGTAGCAGTTGCCGTTGAAGTTGAAGCTGAAGTTGACGTTGACGTTGACGTTGAAGTTGACGTTGACGTTGACGTGGCAGTTGCGGTTGGTGCGGATGTGGGGTGTTTGTAACCATGCTGTTGCAAAAGTTGCATTGATTTACTGATTGCCGTCAGCATTCCCAGCGAGAGCACATCCACCTTCATCAGCCCCAATATATTGATGTCGTCTTTGTTCCATTGGATCACATAGCGATTCTCCATGGTGGCGCGCTCCACCGGTACGATCTCCTCAATCAGGTCTTCCGAAATCATAAAGCCACCGCTGTGAATGCCCACATGCCTTGGAAAACCGTGAAGCTCCTGCGCCAAGGTCAAAATAAATCGCCAATCACGAGGAGCAATTCCCCACTTTTTAAGAAGGGGACTTTCCGCTGCGATTCCGGTTGCGACCGCAGTTGTCGGTGCTGCTACTGGCGCTGTCACTGGTGCTGTCACTGGCGCTGCGATTCCGGTTGCTGGCACCTGACAATCTTCAAGTAGGCGTCGCAAACCATCGCGCCCCATGTGCTTGATGATTTCAGTGATTGCGCTGGCCTGCACGCCAAAAACTTTGGCGGTCTCACGCAGAGCCATGCGCGAGCGGTAGCGAATGATCGTGCACACCATTGCCGCGCGCTCGACACCGTAACGACGATAGATGTACTGAATCACCTCTTCGCGGCGCTCATGCTCAAAATCAATATCAATATCGGGAGGCTCATTTCTCTCTTTAGAAATGAACCTTTCAAAAAGCATTTCGAACTTATCAGGATCCACCGCCGTAAGCCCCAGAGCATAGCAGATCACCGAGTTGGCAGCAGAGCCCCGCCCCTGAAAAAGAATTTTTTGACTGCGCGCAAACTCGCACACTTCATAGAGAGTTAAAAAATAATCTTCGTATTCCAATTCTCGAATCAGCTTCAGCTCATACTCCATTTGGGTTTTCACCTTTTCAGGAATTTTGCCGGCACCAAATCGCTTTTCTAAGCCCGCAGTCGCCAGGCTTCGCAACCACTCGCCCATGGGCATCTCCACGGGCAGTTGCGTTTGTGGGTAGCGATAGCGAAGTTGACTCAGTTGAAATTCAACACTCTTCGCAATGCTCACCGTCCTCTTTAAGAGATCTGGCCGATCTTTCCAGATCTCTTGAATTTCACTCAGAGGTCGCAAATAGCGCTCGCGGTTCTGCGCCAAGCGCGTACGGGCTTCTTGCAAAGTGGTGTGGTGCAAAATACAGGTCAAAACATCCAAGAGTGGTTTGCGTTCAGGAAGGTGCATCAGTGGTCGCAGACTTGCCACCAGCTGCGCTCCCTCTTGCTGTTCCAATTTTTGTGCCTGCTGCCAAAAAACTTGCGACTCCCATGTGAAGTCACGATGAACTGGTAAAAAAAGTCGCTCAGCAAAGACTTGCTGCAAGGACCAAAAAAACTCCTCCTTCCAGGGCGGCAAATAGAACGCATAAAGATGTTCGTGGTTTTCCAATAGCTGTGACAAAGACAACCGACAGTGGGTCTTGAGAGTGTCGCGCCGACTGAGCGTAATGAGTCGGCACAAGTTGCGATAACCTTGTTTTGTTATCGGAATCAAACTCACAACCGGTCCCTCCTCATTATCACCAACTGAAAGATGCATCTCAGCTCCAACCAAATAACAAAAATCATCACTGGCCACCGGCGCCGCTTCAAAAAATGAGGGCGCTTGCACCGCCTGATAACCTCTCACCACTCCGTACAAACCATTCCGATCACACAGACCAATGCCCTTGTATCCTTGCCTCACCGCCTGCCTGACCATCTCTTCCGGATGAGAGGCCCCTTGCAAAAAGGAGAAGTTGGAGCGAGCCAGAAGCTCGACATACTCCAACTCTCCCTTTTGGAGGGAGGGGGAAGGGAGAAGGGGCTCCTCAGGGCGCCTCATTGTTTGGGGAAGCGGCGCCCTGGGGAGAGGGAAGGGATGGTGGGAAGAAGAAGAGCAGGTGGGGTCAATCATTTACATATTTTTTATATGTGTAAGTAACATGTAAATCAAGAGGGGAATTGAAAACCTAGACCAAAAATTTTTTCTTTAAAAACAAGGTGCGGCAAGTAGCCGGAAACTCTCACGACAAAAATCTTTTTATTATGTATAAAATGAGTAATAGCAAAAAATCTGCGTCATGCTTCACAATGCGACCCACAGAATTCAAAAAAGCAGGACCAAATACAGACGAACCTCTGAGGCTAGGCCACAGAAAAATTGACCCCTGACGCCAATCATTCACAATTAGGAATGCTAGAGAGGTGTTTCTAAATCATGAAGTATGAAGTCTGGTGCAAAACCGATCGAGGCCTTCGCCGCGAATCCAATCAAGACTCTTATTTGATCAACCGTGATCTGGGGGTTTTTATTGTCGCTGACGGCATGGGCGGCCACTCTGGTGGCGAAGTGGCTTCTTCCATGGCTGTCACCGCTGTCGAAGAGGTGATGTTCAATGCCATTCGCGAAAATCAAAATCCGCGCGATGCCATCATGAACGCCTACTCTCAAGCCAGCCACCGCATTTTCGACAAAGCCAACAATGAGGCGCCAGAGCTCACAGGCATGGGCACCACCATGGTGATGGCACATATTCACAATAACTCCATATACATTGGCAATGTCGGCGACTCTCGCTGCTATTTGCACAAGCGACCTGAACTGTGGCAAATCACCGAAGATCATTCGCTCATCAACGAGCAGATTCGCGCAGGCCTGCTCATTGAGGGTCAGGCGCATCTCTTTGTGGGCAGAAATGTCATCACGCGCAGTGTGGGCTATGAGCGCGACGTTTATGCAGATGTGATCGAACGCGAATTGGTGCCTGGCGAGAGCTATCTTCTTTGCAGCGACGGCCTGACCGGCATGGTGACGGATCAAAAAATTGCCGATATACTCAACTCCTATCCCCCCGAAAAAACCGCCAAACTTTGCCTTGACCAAGCTCTGGCAAATGGAGGAGATGATAATATTACGGTCATGATTGTGCATATTTGCTGATGAGGGAGTTGTTGTAGTTGGATAAAGGTAAAGTCACCCTCTTCTTGGTATCAAGCTCCAGTGGCCGCACTTTGCGTCTGCATATTTCACAAGCTTGGATCAAGACCTTGGTCTTTATTGCTGTGGTTCTGACCGTGGCCCTCTCCGCCGGAATGGTGGATTATTTTGGTTTGATTCTGCAGAGCTTCGAAAACAAACGCTTGCGACAAGAAAATGCTCAGCTGGTAAAACAATTCCAAATTGTTGAAACCAAAGTGAGCTCCCTTGAAAACTCGCTCGAGCGAGTGAAGACCTTCACATCAAAGTTAAAATTGATTACAAATATCGAAGGTCAAGACCGCATCACCAAACTTTCGATGGGTGTAAAGCCCGCACCCAATCAACACATCGAAGAGTATGAGCCCATGGAAGATCGCCCGCCCCTAGACACTCTTGCCGGCGAGGATCCCACTTACGAAAACAAAGCCATACCTAGCGAGGAGACTGGCGATATCGCTGCCGAACGCTCCAAACAAGACTATGCTTCTTTGGTGGTAAGAATCGACAGAGCTGTGAACGAAACCAAACTGCGTGAACAGAGCGTGATCGATCTGTGGGAAAGTTTGTCTGAGCGCCAAAGTTTACTCAACGCGATTCCAAATGTTCGCCCGGCCAAGGGGTGGATCACTTCGCGCTTTGGCTACCGTATCAATCCCGTTACAGGCCGACCTGCGATGCATGCAGGACTCGATATCGCGGCCTCACCCGGGTCTCCAGTATACGCACCAGCTGACGGCATCGTGATCTTTGCATCCTACGACGAATCGTACGGAAAGCTTGTGAGCATCGATCACGGCTACGGCGTCACCACCCGCTTTGGACACAACTCACAGGTGTATGTTCACGTTGGACAAAAGGTTTCAAAGTATGACGTGATTGCCTCAGTTGGAAATACCGGCAGATCTACAGGACCACATGTCCATTACGAAGTGCGCGTAAACAGCACTCCCGTCGACCCCGCCAATTTCATATTGGACGACTAACCTCAACTCGACAATTCTGCGATCTAATTTGCGCAACTCCAAAATGGATTCACTTTCTCAGGGAAAGTCCGATGCGCCCGTAGCAGATTGTGGGTACGGCAAAGCAATTGAAGATTATCCAGGCGATGCTCTCCCCCCAAAGCCTGCGGTTGAATATGGTCAAACTCCAGGCCAGACTTTGCGCCACAGACTTGACCTGTCTCCGGGTCCATATAACAACATCGCCCCTGATCTCTCATTCTCACCAAATGCTTCACATCGGCAGGTATATTTTTCGAATTATTTTCAGGAGGAGACTCCTGCTCTTTCGCCGCATCCTCATTCACGATTATATTCCTTTTCAACACAGCCGGCTTCGCCCTTTCCATCGGATCTTTTCTTTGCACATGTTCATGCGCCGTCAAAATCAAGATCTCAGAGAGAGTCATCTGTGGGTAAATCTCCTTGAGTCTGCAAATCACCTTCATATCCTCCTCCGTAAAAAGGACTGTGCACTGGTGCCTGGTCTCTCCCGCAGAAGTAGCAATGATTTTCTCTGACTCCTTTGGCATTTCAGCAGATGGAAACTGAATGGCCAGTACTTTTTGCGATTCGCGCCGCGACTTTCCTGCTAGTCTTGATATGGTTTCGGCTTTCTTCACTACACTCACAGGTCCACTCACCTTCTCTTCATTTCTAAAAGCTGTGGCCGCATCGGCCAAAGTGTTCAAATGCAGTCGTCCCATCTGCACATCCTCCTTAATGGAGTGAATTTCTTTCACCATTTTGACGGCATTCACTCGGCGATAGGCGGCCGCTTCCGAGTAGCCCAACTCTTTTACCAAATAGACAAACAAAGAGTTATGTCCGCGGACTGCATAGAGTCTGGTGTCGTAAGCTCTCTGTAGGTGATCAATAATTTCTGCTAACAGCGAGCGTTCGGATTTTACCAACTCCAAAAGTTTTGCGTGCAGGTCTGTTTTATTCATAGAATTCCTCCAATCCTGAAAAGAACCTAGCATGAGTTTTTCAGTTGACCCTTTTGAGAGGATTGAAGCTTGCAAAAATATTGCCTCCACAATCCCTAAAAGGCCCGTCAGTTCAGCGTTCTATTGGCATGACTTGAATCTAAAGCAAGGCCCGCTTATCTCCTCTCTAGTGCCAATCTAGGGATCTAATAATCACGTCAAGAAATAATTGACAGAAATATTTTTTACTTTTCCTACAACTTGGATTCGATGAATCGGAAAGGTACCCAATCCTATCTTATCTTTTTCTTTGCCACTGGCGCATTCAGCTTTGCTTATCAGTTGAGAATTCCAGCTGTTATCAGGTAATGGACAAGAACATCTATCGGTGCTACACATACGAGCCAAATATGGAAAAAGATAATTCTAAAACGATTTCAAGTTTTCGGAAGCTGCATGAGCAGGGGTGCTTTGTTATACCTAACCCTTGAGACGTAGGAACAGCAGTCTATCTTCAACGCCTAGGCTTTAAGGCACTGGCTACAACCTCGGCGGGACTTTCATTCTCGCTCGCTTTGCCAGACGTGGTATCTGTCATTCCTCGCGACCTTATGCTGTCGCATATTCGTGAAATTGTAAAGGCCACTTCGTTACCAGTAAATGCAGATTTTCAAAATGGATTCGCCGATGAGCCTGAAGATGTGGCCCGAAACGTAAAGCTTTGTGCTGAAACAGGCGTTGCCGGACTTTCGATCGAAGACGCAAGCGGAAAGGTCTCTGCAATTTATGAGCGAGAGTTGGCCATCGAGCGCATTCGAGCCGCTCGAAAAGCAATTGATGAGACAGGTGTGCCTGTGGTTTTGACCGCCCGATGTGAAACATGGCTGGTTGGAGACGCAAATCCATTTGAAACAGCGATGGATCGGTTGACTGCCTATGCAGAAGCTGGCGCCGACTGCCTATTTGCACCCGGCGTGCGTGATCCCAGAGAAATTTCTGCGATCGTCAAAGCCGTTCATCCACTACCAGTCAATGTAATAGTGTCTTCGCCCGTCCCTGGATTGAGCGTCTCCAGCCTTACTGAACTCGGTGTAAGGAGAATATCAGTTGGGTCGGCATTGGCCCGAACAGCATGGGGAGCATTCATTAAGGCTGCAACTGAAATTGCAAACGATGGTACATTCCAACAGCTCGCAGCTGCAGCTTCATTTAGCGAATTGAATGAGGCCTTTGCCCTCAAAGACAAGCAGCAGTAACCGCGATCAATATTCCTATGATCATAGGAATTTCAAGAGTGTTCTGGCCAAAGATCTTGATATGGCTCAATAATTCATACGATCATAGGAAGAAATTGCGAAACTGCGGTGAAAGCGCTAGTGTATAGGTATTAATTCCCAGGATCATAGGAAGTTTTTGTGAGAAATCAAGAGTCCGCCTTTCAAACCCTAGCTTTGCGAATTCGTGAAGAGAGAAAATCGCAACAGATTTCTCAGACCGAGTTGGCTCAGCTTGCAGGGGTCAGTTTGAATTTTTTAAGTCAATTGGAATCGGGAAAACAGACTGTGCGCTTGGATAAGGTGTTACAGGTGCTTAGTACTTTGGGACTTGAGTTTCATCTCCACTACGGCAAGGCGGGAATCAGTCGATGACGGATCCCAGAGAACTGACCGAACTCAAGATCTATCGCGGCGGGGAGTTTGCAGGAGTCTTGCGGCGAACTCAACTCGGCTGTGAGCTGGAAATAGATTCCCAATTTTTAAAGAACTCACAATATTCAGAACTGACATATAGAATTAAGAAAGAGCCACGAATTTATCAACAGGCAGGAGTTAATCTTCCTCCGTTTTTCGCAGGGTTGCTCCCAGAGGGACTTCGCTTGAAGACTCTAGTTTCGGAATTGAAGACTTCTGAAGATGATCTCTTTACCCTGTTAGCTGCATCCGGTGAGCACTCCGTTGGCGATGTTTATACGGTTGCACCGGGTCGCTCCCCGTCATCTCAGGCCGAACTCCCATCAGTCAACCAAGTCGACTTTTACCAGTTTTTCAGAGACAACTTGACTCGCGCCCTTACAGAAAAAGGCGGCGAAAATCTGCCTGGTGTGCAGGAGAAAATTTCTGCATCTATGATTAGCTTTCCCGTGCGAGCCGTAAAAAAAAATAAGTCATATATTTTAAAATTAAATCCAAAAGATAAACCCAATCTAGTCTATAATGAAAGTCAATGTTTAAAGCTGGCTGAAAAGTGTGGCCTAAAAGTCAACGCCGCAAAGATCGTCTATGACAAGAACAAAAATCCAGGCTTACTCGTAGAAAGGTTTGATCGAGTCGCAAGCGGCAACAATCAAATAGTTAAAGTACACCAAGAAGATGCATGTCAATTTTTAGATCGCTACCCCGCTGACAAATATCGACTCAGTTTTCAAGAGATCTGCACCGGCATTCAAGAGTTGAGTACGGCACCAACCCTTGAAGTCCTGCAGGTCCTTCAGCTGTATATCTTTTCCTATGTCATCGGTAATGGCGATTTACACGCAAAGAACATCAGTCTTCAGACAGATGTCAAGACGGGACGAATTCAGCTGACACCAGCCTATGACTTAATTTGCACCTACATCTACAAAGATCACAAAATGGCCCTAAAATTAGACGGAAGAGATTCGAATTTTCAACGCCGGTATTTTATTGAGTTTGGTATTCGCTTTGGCCTCAATCAAAAGGTCATTGAAAACCTAATTGATAAACTCCTAGGTCGTCTTAAAAAGCATCAGCACCTGCTTTTTGAAATTCCGAGCCTGAGTCAAAACCAAGAATCGCAATTGAAGGATCTACTCACTGCACGAGCCAAGGCCCTGAGCTCCACCTAATTTTGTGACCCACGATAAGGCCACAAACAAATTGATGGTAACAATACTATTTCTACTTCTTTATTTTCTCTTGGACGTAGAGCAAGTTGTGCGCGAGGTTTTCGGGGTGAGCCACACCTTGGCGCCCAAGGTAGTTGGTGAGTTTGCTGAGCTTTTCGTGGCGATTGGCGTAGATCGCGCTTTTTCCGAGAGCTTCATCGATGAGTTTTGGCAAACAAAAGCTCATGGCTTCATCGCCACCGTTCATTAGCTCCACTTGGTGAAAGCCCTGGCGCTCGAGTTCGCTCAGATTGGCGTAAAGGCTTTCGGCAAAGGCCAATTCGCCCACCAGGCGCGCTTTAGAATTGTTGGTGATTCCGTTATTGTTAGCGTCTTGATTGACCTGCACTCGTGCAGCTGCAGTCTCGGCCGTCACTTCTGCGGTGGCCAAGAACAGTTTATAAAGATCAACATTTTCGTTTGTGATCAGGTTTTTTGAAGTGCCACAGAAATCCATCTCGGGCATGTTTGCACCGTTTGTAGATTTTATTGTTGGTAGCGATTTCAAATTGGAGTTTGAATATTTTGAATATAGAGACGCTTGAGCGTTCAGGGCGAACTCTGCCGATACCTCTTTCGGGATTCTAGGAATGCGCGAAGCAAAAGTGTAAGAGTTTTCTGGCTCGCTCCTGACCATATTGGTTGCCAACTCAAATGACAAAAATGAAGTATTGGAGAGCGCCAGTCCTGCGAGAAGTATGGCCGGGCTCCAGCGCTTCCATCGTGAGGCCAGTGTTGTTTTTGCAGTTTTGTTCAAATCGCCGTTTTCCATAACTCAGCACTCCTGGGCAGTTGGTTAATTGGTATTTGATCATTACTTACTTCAAATTGCGTTCCTGTCTCATTCCAATACATCCTAAGCGACAGAAATTGTCTCGTTCGCCTCAGATCGGGCCAATATATGTCTCGTATTGGAAACATTTTGGCCACTTAGCCTTGGCAGAGATTTTGAAGGAACTCTAAGTATGAAGTCTTTTTCGGTCATCTTTATACTAATCTTGAGCACAATTTGCCCAGCTCGCAGCTATGGCCAGATCACGTATAAAATGCCTATGGATGGCGACTCCAAGCATTTGCAAAAGTTGCAAATCCCCCAGGATTACATCGATTATGTTAATAACCGCACCCACTATACGGAGATCATCCCCGCAGATTTACAACCAACTCAGAGCGAAGCTGCTGTCTTTAACAGATTTGCCGACCGTGGAGTGCAAATAATTTTGTCATCTGAACAGATGAAAGCGACACCCTTAGGTCGCACGGCAGACACAGTTCAAAACACCCTAAAGACCGATTTTGAGGCCGAATCGGCTGAGATCAAGCATCACTTTAGTTTTCAAATACTGGCTTTGCAGAGTGCAGCTCAGTTTAAGTACTCTGGCTGGCTGGACGCCATCGCTAATATCGATTTGGGGGGCCAGCGTTCGGAGCTTGAGTTTTCTAATCAACTCAGCCGCCTGCGCACGATCTTTCTCAATTATAATACCAACCCCGATTACAGTAGCACGCTAGCTGGCATGCGCGTAAAATTCTAATACCAACCTCAACTCGACAATAATTTTTGAGGCTAATTATCAGGCTCCTGAAAAATTTCGATTCAAGATTGGACCTTTAATGACTGCGGCTATCATCGCAAAGTCAAAGGGCCAAGCCCATGACTTTGACCAAGATGCGCTTTTCCCTCTGACCATCAAACTCCGCATAAAAAATCTGCTGCCAAGTTCCGAAATCCAAAGCCATATTGGTGATGGGTGCGGTCAATGAGTGATTGGTCAGATATGATTTCAAATGAGCATCACCATTGTCTTCTCCTGTCTGATGATGACGATAGTCAGCTCCGTAGGGCGCGAGCCTTTCAATCCATTGTGAGATGTCGTGCAATAGTCCCGCTTCGGCATCGTTGACGTAAACGCCCGCTGTGATGTGCATCGCGCTCACAAAACAGAGTCCATCCACCACCTGCGAGCGCTCGACCACTTGTTCAATCAATTCGGTCACATTCACCAATGCGTAGCGCTTGGGAATTTTGAGCCAAATCTGCTCAGTGTGTGCAACCTGCGACTGAACTTTGTGTTTGGCCGTGATCTCACTCTTTAAAAAGCCGGGGCAACCATGGGGATCCAAGAGCCAATCGTATTTCATATTCCACCTCCAATTTAGGTTCAGACCTCACAAACCTCTTTCGCAGGGGCTTGGCGCTTTTCTAGAACGGGAATAAATTTTTCTACAATTTGACGCCGCAGCTCTTCGGCTATCGCAGCACGTTCAGCTTCATTGTGAATGATGTAGGGGGGCAGGAACTCAACGGATACTGCAATGCTCTTGCAGCAAAATGAACGAAACAAAGAAGACATAAAAGTCATGTCACCATACCAGCACACAGCATCTCGGTTGCTGCGTGAGAAAGGCTCGCCGTCAATGCTGAGATAATTAAAAACAACAGGACGTATCGGCACTCCCGCATAAGAGGCGGACATCAGGAGCGTGCGCTTAAAGGGCAAAATCTCTTCGCCATTGTGGGAGGTGGCTTCAGGAAATAGCACCACACGAAAGCCCTTTTTCATCGTCTCACCCATCTGCCGCATCTCTTCGTTGATGTTGGCGCGGTTGCGCCGATCAACATACAGACAACCACCCATCTCGGTGATTTTTCCCAGCACCGGCACTTCGCGCATTTCTTGTGAGGTCACATAAGATAGCGGCATGATCGCGGCCGTGACCATGATGTCTAAAAATCCCATGTGGTTACCGACGTACAAGAACACTTCATCGTCTGCGGGGCGATTGATGGCATTGAGTTGAATATTGAATGCCTTAACGCCCATACGAGCCCAGCGGGTTGCGTTTTTGGTGAAGTGCCGCCGTCGCTCGTCTTCGTCTTTTACCCTAAATAAGATCCATAGTGAGACTAAAAAAAAGCAGGTGATGTACAAAAAGAAATAAAAAAAATGGTGCGCAACCCGCAACCACATACGAATGTTTTTCACGGCCTCAATATAGAACGAATCGCCCAGAATGGGTCAAGCAAATCAACCCGCCAAGAGCCATTCTATGAGACAGGCTAAAATTCAGTTTCAAACTTCATCACAAATACCCAAAAATGACCAAAAAGGGGACTTCTTTATCTTCAGCTTATCTGCCTAAATATTGCGCGCTACATTGAATTAGTGGGTCCAGAAAGGGACGCGCCTTTGTTGGACTGGCTCATTATTTGATCCCTCAATAAGATTGCAATGTTTATATTGCTATCTTACTGAGGGCAGTTTGCAAGGAAAGCATCTCTGTGGATTTGGTTTTCAAAATTTTAAATGCAGGCTTTGGCTAAGCGATGCCTAGGCAATGGAACTTTCGGTCTTTAAATCAAAGCGGCGCCAGATAGCGCGATTCAGATCGTCGCGGTGAAGAATCGTCAAAAAGTCTGTGCAACGAGCTTCGCCATCCCAGGCCGGCTCACCACCAAAGGCGGCCCCAGCTTGGAGGTAATTTTGAAAAAGCGGCGACAGCAGTGATTTGGCTTCTAACTTTTGCAAAGCCGTAAGTGGATTTTTTATCGACATGATCCAGAGATCCAAATTCTCCATCGAGTGCGGGCGCTGAGGTGGGCAAAATGCGTTTTGGTGA
This sequence comes from uncultured Pseudobdellovibrionaceae bacterium, assembly GCA_964388665.1. Taxonomy (GTDB): domain Bacteria; phylum Bdellovibrionota; class Bdellovibrionia; order Bdellovibrionales; family Bdellovibrionaceae; genus CALCCV01. Next base: position 35,680 of record CAYMBJ010000032.1, read on the forward strand.
AAACGCCCTTCCTCACTTAAAAAATGATACAACAGCGCCACTTGGCGAGGATTGGTCAGCGGCAAGCTTACGCTGCCAAAAATGTACTGAGACTTGGTGGCAATCATGACATCTGCCAAAGCTCGCCACAATAGCCCTGTGACCACGGGACGATGATACTCTTTGCGAAAGCGCAAACGACTGAGCTCGAGTTTTTCACCAGCAAGCACGAGTAAATTGTTGAGATAAAAATTTCTACAATTGGTCGATTGCTGCCCCCAAAATGTGGAGCGAATGCGAACTGTGCCGACTAGCTCTTTGGTGGCCGTGTGAAAAATCATCAGATGATCAGAGTCCAGATCCAACTCATCCATTATGAAATTGCGATTTTTTACAGACAGGCTTTGCGTTTCGACCCGAAACCGAATGATGGCTTTGATGTCGTCCGTATTCTCAGCAGAGCGACAGTGGAAAGGTCCTGCGTTCACCTGTACAGAAAGTCGTGCTTGATACTTTTTTAAAAACCTCATGCCCAACAGCAGTCGCAAAGTGAATCTTTGCGCATAACTAGATGTTTTGCGACTCACCTTGTGTGCGCGGCCGAGCGCTTCGGCAGCATGAGAGCCGGCAACATGAGATCTGGTAGAATCTATTGAGCCCTGAGTTTCGCCGAACTGTTCGTTTGCCATGGAAACCTCTCTTGTTGCCCGACCCTGCGACATTGCGACACTGATACAATGTAGCACTTTGACACTGCGACATTGAGAAACTGCGCTACCAACTTCATTGTATAAGTTTTTATCGGCGCGCATTGTCAGGAGCTTGTTTTGAGAGTGTTTTGATCAAGTTAAGAAGAGCATCCGAGCGCGCCCGCGAGCGTCTGCAGATGTTTACCTTACTCTTCTACAAAATCCAAATTGGTGTCGAAGGTCTCCTTCATCAAAAACACCCCGACAAAGGCCAAGGTAAAGGCTATTCCGCCGATCCAGAGCGCGGCCGAAGCCACATCAATGTGATTCTTTAAACTTAAAAAACCCAATGTGCAAAGCACGGCAGAGCCGCGCACAAAGTTCGGAACTGTGGTGGCAACGGTCGCACGAATGTTGGTTCCAAATTGCTCGGCTGCAACCGTGATCAGCACGGCCCAGTAGCCAGCTGCCAATCCTAAAATAAAACACAAACCGTATATTGTTTCGGAGCGTGCCCCATCGCCAAACAGATAGGCCAGCATCGTAACAAGTGCGACACCAAGACTGAGCACCAGAGCCTTTTTGCGGCTCTTCAAATACTGACTGGTCATTCCGCAAAGCATGTCACCAAGAGCCAATCCAATGGTTCCAAATAGCAAGGCATTTCCTGCCGTCACGGTGCCTTGAATGTTCAGACCGGCTGTAATCTCGGGAGAAAAGGTAAATAAAATTCCAGTGATAAAATAAATGGGCGTGCCAATAAGAATACAGAACAGATATTTTACAAAGCGCTTCGGATTTAACAAGAGTGTCACATCCCCTTTGCGCAGTGATTTGCTCTCGACCGATTTGAACATCGTCGATTCGCGCATCTTAAAGCGTGTTAGCAACAGTGCTAAACCCATCACGCCACCCAAAATGTAGGCGGCCTTCCACGATAGATTCTGTCCAATCAAAGCTGCCGCGATCGCCCCCGTCAGACCCAGAGTTGCAACGATGGTGGTCCCTACCCCACGCAATTGCTTCGGCAAGGACTCCGCAACCAGAGTGATTGCAGCTCCCAGCTCGCCCGCTAAACCAATCCCTGTAATGAATCGACAAAATGCATAGCTATTTACATCCCAAACAAAAACCGTAGCAATGTTTCCCAGCGAATAGAGAAGGATTGAACCAAAAAGCACAGAAAGGCGGCCCTTTTTATCACCCATCATACCCCAAAGAATTCCACCCAAGGTCATGCCGATCATTTGCCAATTGTAAATGGTCACTCCTGCAGAGAGCAGCGCCGCAGGCTCAACAATGCCCAAATCTTTGAGCGATGCTATTCTCACAACGCCATAGATGGTGATATCAAACATGTCGACAAAATACCCCAGTGCAGCCACAAGGACGGTGAGATTGAAGGCTTTGGTCCAATGCAAATCTTCTGCTTTGATCGTGGTTGCATCAATCGCATTTGCCTTGGGTCTTGCGGTGGTGATTTCGCCAGCTGTTTTTTCTTTTTCCACTCTATCAATCACAATGACATTTTCTGAATCCAAAATAACATCCCCCTTCATCTTGAATCATCTTTTGCCGATGAGGCCCCCTGTTGATAGAGTTTGCGGCGAACTGGGTCAAGCATTAGTAAGTATTGATTTTCTTAAATTTGGAGTAAAAACTCTATGGCCAAGAGCGTTCCAGTGCCTAATGGCTGGAGATCAATTTGATCTAACATTTGCAATTCATTCATTGCTTTTTCTTTTGGAGTTTGAGACTTAGCTAGAGCTAAAGATCTACATCACGCGTTTCCTTTTTTCCTAAGTTCGCAGCACAAAACCGTTGAACTCAATAGGGGGTCCTACATGAAATCATCGACATCATCGACATCTTCTGTGCACCGCAATCGTCTTAAAAGTCCTCTTATCAGTCCTCTTATCGGTCGTCTTACCAGTCATTTGTCGCGTGCCATTGGCATTTGCGCGCTCACTGTTTTTACATTTGCATCGCTGGCGACAAACGCTGCTCCGGCGCAGTCTCAGACTGCCCCTGCCGATCCGGCTTCGGCCAGTAGCTTCACAGGGAACAACCCTTTCTTTCCCTTTCCTTTTCCAAATTTCTTTCCTTTTCCCAATCCCTTTCCCAGTCCATTTCCGGGACTGACTCCTGGAGCAAGTAGCGGCACCGAAATCCAAAGCGCCAAGATGCTTGATGTTGAGTCAGACGGCATTGGAGCAGAGATCTATATTCCCGATACCGTAAAGGCTTACCCGGGTTTGCTTGTGGTCCTTCACGGTTGCACTCAAACAGGAAGCGACATGGCCGTTGGCGGCAGGCTCAATGAAGCCGCCGAAAAGTATGGCTTTATTGCACTCTACCCAGAGCAGACTTACTCTGCCAATCCACTGAAATGCTGGAACTGGTTTAATACAGCTAACCAGAAGCGGGAGGGCGGAGACGAAGCTCAAGCAATTGTCGAGCTTGTTAAGACACAAATTGCCAAATTCGGAATTGATCCAAAAAAAGTGATCATCGCTGGCTTCTCAGCAGGTGGCGCGATGGCGAGCAATTTGGCGGCTTGCTACTCAGATGTGTTTTCTGGCGCACTCGTTGCCAGTGGTTTGGAGTACGCTGCAGCGACATCCGAATCGGGCGCGCGTTCAGCCATGAGCCGAGGACCAAGCTTCAGCATCGAAGAGAGCGCTCAGAGAGCGTATTTGTGCCAAGAGCAACGTGATTCTTTGATTCCTATAATGGTGGTTCATGGCAGTACGGACTATTTGGTCAATGGCATAAATTTTCAACGAACGGGACAGCAGTTTCTGATGCTCAACACTGAAATTGCCCGCGTCATGTATGGCCGAGCAGAGGTCACAGAACAAGAGGGCGAGCAAATCGGCAATGGCCTCAACGCCACCTTTTTGGAGGCAAAAGTCAACGGCATCACAGTACTAAAAACATTTATGGTCAATGGCATGGGACATGCGTGGAGTGGTGGCGGCAATGGCTCCTACATGGAGCCCCGTGGAGTGGATGTACCCACTCTCATTTCTGAAGAATTTTTTAACCAATAGCTTTTGACAGAGTGGAATGGGTGCTATTGTCTGATATTGAGAGTGACGATAGCTTGAATGGCCGATTGATCTATTGTGGTGTCATCAAGACGGTATCCCAGCTGACCCTTTAAAACCTGGCCTTCGATACCAACATCCATATTCTTAGAAATGGGTGTTGTTCTCACGATGCCAAGTCCTAGGATCAAATCGCCAGCGCCATTGATGCTTTTATCACTATTGATTACAGAATCCGAACCTTCGATTTTTGAAGATACGCGCATGGCGCCAATGGCCGTACCCTTAACAAACAGTCCGTCCACCTGACTGCGCAAGATCTGATATTGCGCTTCGATGGGAATCGCAATCTGAGTGATATTCAAAATGGTCTCTTGGCGGTCGATGCCAATGAGTTTGCCTTGGGTTGGCATATAGAGCAAACCCGTTCGCAGGTTCAATCGTTTAGTGGGAATTTCATAAAGTGCACCAGCTGAAATCGCAAAGTCACCGCGCGAACTCACCTGTGATTTGCCGCGCGCCTGCCAAGAGGTCTGGCTAAAGGCCATCATTGGTACGATTTTGCGTGGTTGCACGTCTTCCGCCATCAAGTCTTTAACGTCTACAGCCACTTTTGGATCGGCTGAGTTCACTGCTGAGTCTGCGGAAGCAGTGGTGGCTGCAGAAGTTGAGCCATCGATAACAGTTACGTTTGAGGATGCACTGCTGGTTTCTGTTGCGGCAATGATGGATTCGGCGCTAACAGACATCGCCAATCCCAATGTGATTGAAAATACTGTTAAAGAAAGACAGCCGTTAAATCGATTTACCATATTCTTATCCTCCGCAATTTGCGTAATTCTCTTAATTCTCATAGACTCTTACTCAGCATAAGGTATAGCAATCTTAGGGCCATGCGCAACGTGCAAAAGCTTGGCACTGGCCATGCATTGGGTGTCAAAGTTCTAGACAAATGTCCATTTATCACTGGCCCTCGGCGCAAACGGGGTTGTATGAGTATTTTAGCCAAGAGAAAATAAGCACGTGAATAAGTTTCTACCTCGCATCAATAACTGGAGCTGGCCCAGATCTTTTGTCGTGGCCACTGCTTTACTTGCTTTGATCCTCTCCGCCCTCCCGTCCTACGCCTCCGAGGAATCTGTTTATGGAGTTTTGGATTACGGTTCGCTGCTGCAGTCTTTTCACAATAAACATATCATTCCCCTTGAGTTTTCTTATATTCAGACCAATACCAGTCGTGGCGCTTCTGCCCCCACCTATCTGTGGCCCGTCTTTCACCTCAATATGCCGTCGCAGATGTTCATGGATGATGGCTTGGATTCGGGTCAGTACTACAGCGCCACGCCCGATTTTTGTCGGTTCTATATGAACCGCCAACAAAATGAGCCTGTGATTTTTAAAGAAGGGAGCAATGTTTTTGATAGTATCAATTTAACGTCGCTGCGCCTTAAGGAGTGGATTTCTCGCTGTGAAGATCAGATGCTCTACCCCGCAATTCTGCGTGGTCTGCGTGCCTATGGTGTGTTGGGAATTCGCTATAACTTTGAAGACTACAGGGGCTATATGCCGGTGAGACTCAAATTTAGCAATCAAACTTCCACGCGCGCAATATTGGGCTTAAAGGCACGCCAAAAGCGACCGCTGGTCATTTTTAGGAGCGGCATTTTTTCCAATACCGCCCACCAGCAGGCCGAAAGATTTTTGATTCAGCATCTCTTTGATGCTTCGCCATTTCATATATTGATTTTGCCCAGCACCACGGGTTCTGACTACACCCGTGACAATCCAAACTCTGAGGTGGGCGCCGATGTCGAGGCTCAGCAAATCGAGGAGATCATGAGTTGGCTGTCTGACCCCACACAAAGGCTCGGATATTTTGTGAGTGACGTGCATCTCGTCGGTGCGAGCCTCGGCAGCCAGGGCATGATTCGCTATTTGGCCGATCATCCTGATGCTGCCGTCGTCGATACTGGCGTCGTCGATGCAACCGTCACCGATGCCCCCGCCGAGGCGCGCCCCTCACACTTGAAAAAAGTGAATAGCTTTGTCGCCCTCTGCCCGGTTCTTGATTTCAAAGCGGCGATTGAGCCAAAGCTTGCCAACGTCTTTTCTAAATTTTTTGTCGGCCTTTGGGCCAATCACCGCCTTCAAGAATTCGCTGCCGTTCACAATTTTTCGCAAGAAAAGAGCTACATCGAATCCGTTTTTGGTTACTTTTCGAGTCTTCCTAATTTTTGGCAGCGCCAAGATGTGAAGTCCGATTTGTTAAAGATCAAAGCGCCTAGTTGGATCTTTGCATCCAAGGATGATCCGCTTGTTCCCTTTGCAACAAACGCCGCACTTTTGGACCCCTTGCAGCTCCCCAAATCGCTAGAGCTTTTTTATTTGAACAATGGCGGACATTGCTACTTTCCGGCAAATTTTAAGCGCAATGATATGCTCGATGCCATCACCCTCATGCAAAGAACACTTTCAAAAATTTATCCGCAAAAACTCACCAACGCCAATAGCTTGCTCGAAATCGAATCCTTTGTTGTCGAAGACAATCCGAGTGACGCCGCCGAGTGGCGCGTGCGAATACAGTTCTTCAATGGCAATGTGTTAAGCATCCCCAGAACCGACACCAGCTACCATGACCTCGCCGGACCTCTGAGCGACACCGAAAAAGAGATGATCCATCGATGGGCCTCGCGGAATTTATTTACGCTCGGGAATGATCTCTACGCAGCCGGATTATAAACCCATTTTTTCTTCAGGTTTAGAACCCTGCTCTCCTTGGTTGCGACCCTCATCGGAAGAGCTTTTCTGCTCCGGGATCTCCCCCTCGGGCGGCACTTGAGCCTGCGGAGTTGTGAACAGGGACCCTTCGATCAAACTGATCAACTGACCACCACGTTTTGCACTGAGGGTCCAAAACTGTGTGTCTTGAGTCATGAGTGCATCAGCGAGTTTGTGCAACAGATGCGCCTCCTCACCTCGACACGAGTGTTGACGAATCAAGGGCACCATCTCCAAAAATATTTCGCGCCAAGTGACGCGATTAACCTCTAAGAACCCCGAAAAAGATTCGCGAACAATCGCCTGCACAGGCAACATTGCAGCTGCCGATGAATTGTCTTTGGCAAAATTCTTATCTGCAAAATTCTCATCAGGAAACGAAACAAACTGCAGTTGTCCCGATCGATCGCACAACAATGTGGTCGTATGATCCGTCAATCCCACCCATTGGTCTGCTAGTGGCGCCGCCTTTGGCTTTGCTGGCAACGCCTGCAGTTGCACCGGATTCTGCGGTCTTACTGCACACCGAGTTTCAATTTCTTGCATCAAGGCTTTCGAAGGATCCAAAAACATCACCACACGCTCGCCAACACGGATGCTTTTGCCCTTGATGCTTAAATAATTCTCTTCATGAATAGCGCGGCGAAAAAGTGTGCGCAGCAAACTCGAAAGAGGCGATCTTTTCCCCTCAACCAAGGGCGCCAACACCACTCGCAGCATGGCTCCGCTTTGCTTGGCAGCAAATTGGTTGTGAATCCAGTCTTCACCTTCAGAAGACTTCAGCACTTCGATCTGCTCTTCTTCATAATTCCAAATGCGATTTTCAAAAGGCGTCAAAACACCCAAGGCTCGTCGATACTCTGGCTGATTGGCCACAAAACTCTTGGCGACTGACGAAAACTCAATTTTATAGTTGGGAACGCCCACGGCCATCAAGCGCCATGGCTTGAGTGCGGCGGTCACGGCCTCGCGATCTTGAAAGTTGGGATGAAAGTAAATACCGATTTCAGTGGTACCGATACGCACGGAAAACTGCACTGCCCCTGGCAGCGGCTCCTGCGGCAACCAGCGCTCCACAAGCTTTAGTTTAAACTCTCTGCTCTCAGACCAAGACATTCCATGTCCTTCACTAAAAATCCGTTTTAGTTCTCAGAATCAGCCTATGAATGCCAAAGTGTGAAGTCAACTTGCCCTTAATCACTAGCCCTAGGTCCAGCTCAGCCATTGTGATCTGCGCACTAGGCAAAGCCAAATGGCAATTTGAATTTCTTATTGATAGATAAAGATCTCACTGTTGCGGTAATACTCATCATGGTTTCGAGTAGGAATGAGCTCTCCGGGATTGCCGCCATACATGAGTCGCACGCCCATATGAATGTACTTAGCCTGTAGGGGATCCTTTATATATGGAGTTGTATCATTGCCCCAAGCGGTTTTTTTGCCATCCTGATAAAGTGAAAACCCATGCTTCATGTCGGCTACTATGTCGATCGTCACCCATCTGTTGAGCGGATGTTTGTCTTGGACTTGCTTTGGATAGTAACCATAGCCCTCGTTTGTGCCGATTTTGGTTTGGGTAATAGTTTTATCAATGGCCATTAAAAAAAAGAAGCCTTGTTGGGCTATCATAGAATATGCAGCCCAACCTTCTGATCCCTAGCTTCCAGCATTGCTGGATCGACCAAAAGTACTCCAGCCATCCCGGTATCCCTTGCCGATGTATCCTCTGCCGCCTTCGATGGTGATTTGCTTACCACCAAACTCTCTGTAGTTCGTATAATAGACTTGATATCTCACCATCACAGCTCGAAAGTCATTGACTCGAGGCCATTCCTTGTAAAATTGGATCCCCATAACTCCCTCACCCTTCTTGACCGAATGTCGCAAAGCTGGGGCGCCGTCAAATGTGAGGATGTCTGAGTTTTTTAATGGATAGCCCTCATAACCAGAATCCACTGTTTTCTTGTTTCTATTCTGGTTGATAAAATCGGCCGTCAGAAACAGGGTTTTATCACGATCAAAAAGCGACGGCTTTTTAGTATAATCCTTTAACACAGGCAAATTTATTTTAGACCAACTCAAAGCGTTTGCATCCACATTCGGAAGGCTTCCAGTAGATTGACCATTGGTTTGACTGACAGATGCAGGCACCTGTTGCTCAGAGTTTTGTAAATCTTCTATTGGCGTCATCTCAGAATCTTGTTCAATACCTGAAAGCTCCGATTGACCGGATGAAACCTCGTCGTATTTTTCATCATCAACTATAGTGGACCCCATAAACTGGACAGGTTGCTAAGACAGAAAAACTATGATTA
>CAYMBJ010000033.1:0-43068 GCA_964388665.1 uncultured Pseudobdellovibrionaceae bacterium
GTTATCACTTCAAATTTTTCTTGCATCCCCAGGCCGGGTCCATACAAGGCTCTTAGCCAGAACGTGATTGAAAATTGAAGAGATGACACTCCTGTAGGGCTTTGATATTCTGCGCGAGTGGAAGGACATCCATGATCAAGAGTTTTCTCACTGAAGATGAGTTTGAGCGCGCAAAGCTCTATTTGCGGCCACCGATTTTGCCACCGACGGGGCGAGTGGAAGACCTGTGGATTTTTGATTCGGCGAACTTTTCGCGCTGGCTGGGCTTTCGTTTAGAAGAAAGAATGCGCCAGATTCCAGGATTCTTAGATGCAGATCCCATTGCTCTTGGCTCTTGGTCCAGGGGAGAGATCTCGCTCCGCTCTGATATCGACATGCTCTTTTGTGGACCCGAAGCCAAAGTCAAAGTTGTGATGGAAATGGCCATGAAGCAGGGCTTAAAGATTCGTGCGCGGACCCCTGAAAATATTAATGATTGGACCGTTGGGGTCATTGAGTTTGATCAGATTGGACTCCTGCAAGCGCGTCCACTCACGGCGGGGGCGGCCATGCGCCTGCATGAGCAACAGAAAATGCTATTGGACAATCGGCATTGGCGGCGCAAGGTGTGGCGAGCCATCATGTCTGAACGCAAAGCCCGGAGTTTGCGTTTTGATGATATGTCACAGCTTCTGGAGCCGCAGATCAAGTTTGGCCCCGGTGGCCTGAGAGATATTGAGCAAGCGCTGGTGCTGCTAAAGCTGTTTCCGCAGCGGCGAGATGAGGTGGCGCACCCCTTGGCCGTTCTTAATTATGTCAGAACCTACCTCAATCACATTCGCCACAAAATACAGATCGAAGGCTTTCAAGATCATCTGGTGGCAGATGCGCAGTTTGCCATACATCAATGGTTTGGCTTCAAAGACAATCCTTCTTTTATGCGGGACGTGCATGCGAGCTTGGCCAGGTCACTTTTCTATTCGGATTGGATTTTGGAGCAGTCGAAAAGTTCGAGTCTTGCTAAATCAAGAGTTCGCGCAAAATCAAATGCAATTTCGGCCATGCGATCACGGCCCGGATACGGGCGCTCCTCTGCTGCAGTGAAAGTTGAGTCCAATAAAGACATTTGGCGCTTGCTCAAAGACAAACCCAGTATGGATCATTTAAAGCAAGTTCGGGAGTCCGTTGACGATGTCTTTGCGCGGTCGCCTTCGTTGCATGAGCGAGTGAACTATATTTATAAGATCATCAATCGGCGCGCGCCCTTGTCGACGCTGACAGCAGCCTTTCGCTCGCGTTGGTTGGATCATCTGTTACCTGAACTCAGACCACTTATCGGCTATGTGCAGTTTGATCAGTATCACCGCTTCACAGCCGATGCTCACTTGTATCAAATCTTGAAAAGGTTAAGAGAGGTTTGGACAAAGCCCAAGCAATTGGGGGTGTTAGCAAAGGTGGCAAAGAACCTCACTGCGAGTGACTGGGAGGTTCTTGAGTGGACAGCGCTGTTTCATGATCTTGGCAAGGGTTCTGGCGCAGATCATGAATCAAAATCCCGAGCCATTGCCTCTCGCTATCTGAAAAAGACGACTGGCAAAGGGGTGCCCGGACTTGCTGCAAGAAACGAGATCTTGTGGTTGGTGCAAAATCATTTGCTTTTCACTCACTACGCTTTCAAACGAAATTTTCAAGACACAGCAGTGATGGCAGAGCTGCATCGGCACGGACTGACCCCGCGAAGGGCGGACCTCCTCGTGATCTTTTCGGCGCTCGACATTCATGCGACCAATCCTGATGCCTACAACAGTTGGAAAGCCGAACTCTTGCTGGCACTTTGGCGGCGCGCTCGCAGTTTTTCGGAGGTCTTTTTGGCGCGCGGAACTTCGGCGCGAAAAACTGTGGCAAAGGGCCTTTTGGAGGAGAAAAAACCTGACGGTATTGCTTCTTCCGTTGATCCGCTGCTGATAGAGATATTGGGAGCCAAGCAGATTGCGCGTGATCTGGAGCTGATGGAAAAGGGTGCGGGCAAGAGTGATGCCTCGCAGTGGCAAGTTCATAACTTTTCGTCACAAAAGGGCTCGTGGGTGCGTTGGTCCACTCCCAAAAATCAGCCTGGCGTTTTGTCGCTGACACTGTTTCAGCTTTGGAAATTGGGATACAGTGTGGAGCACGCCTTTATTGGCTCTATGAATGGACGGGTCTATGATTGGTTTAAATTGAGTGAACAGTTGGATGCCCAGCAGTTTTATCGCAAGCTTGAGCTAGCACCCAAGGTTATGCAAAAGCCAAGTCTACGATTTCAAGAAATTGACGTCATTGAAACCAACTCTGAACAGATCACTTTAGGTTTTTACGGAAAAGATCGTAAGGGATTGTTGTATTTGGCAGCGCAGAGCTTGGCCGAGCTCAGCGCCAATGTGCTGTCGGCAAAAGTGAGCACCTGGGGAAGAAGAGTCGAGGATTACTTTGTTATTGAGAACTCATTTACGGACTTAGAAGCCTTTCTTAAAGCTCTGCGAAGCAAACTCCTGCCAGAGCAGCAGAGTCCTGAGGCAAAAGCCAAATCAGGAGCCCCGTAAATGACTGGCGCCTCGTAAATGACTGGCCCCTTGGTCTAAACTTGAAATGAAATGGGCACTACTCGCAGCTACGCTGGCGTCCCGGAGATCCTGGATATCTTTCTGTAAATTTCGTGCATTTTGGTACCGAAAAGTAGCTCGAAAAAAACGCCGGCAGTTTCGGGAAATAGCTGATGTCTTTGCTATTAAAAACACTATCAAATCTATATTTAAAAGCGCCAAGAGCCCAAATGGCCCATTTTGTAATGACCACTCCCGAAAAGTCACCTGTGTAGCGAGACTGAATCTGTGGCGCATTGAAGAGCACTCTTTCAAAGCGCACCTTTCGGCTCTTATTGGCCATGTCATTGACTTCGCCTCGTTGCGGAATGCAGGTGCTTGCCGCGTCCTTGAGAGCGAGGGCATTGGCGCCATTGTTGGTGATCAAATTTTGATCCACCAACATAGGAATTTGCTCTGCAGGAGTGTTTGTAAATGAAACCAGATACTTTTTGCGCAGTTCCAAACTGTTGGTGACGGCCGGCACCGAGCCATTGGTGCCCGAGGCTGTCTGAAGGACGCCGCTCTGGCATTCGCCCATCCCGAGCGCGATACCAGAGGCGCTGGTGAGCTGCAGGTGATGAAGGCCGCTTGCTCCACCCGCAAAGCCTATTCCCAATCGATCCGCAACGGTGGCGGCTTGCGTGTTTTGTATAAATACAGTTCTCTCTGAGTAAATGATGCAACCGCGATTCGTATTAATGACAGCATTCTCAAGCAACAGGGGCTTGCTCAAGAGGACCAGCTGGCCCTCACAGTTGATGGTGCCGCTTCCCATATAGTAATTGGTTTCTTCCTTAATGCCTGCTGGCAAGTTGACCTCAAGTACGGGAGTCAAACCATTCATTGTGAAGTACGCAAAGTTTTTTCCATTATTGGGCTTCAATTTGATGATCTCGGCCGCGGTTGGTGCACCCACGGAGACACTAGAAACTTCGCGAACCTGCGCATTGATGCGAGAGTCATTAATGGTGATTTGATCAAAGCCCGTTTGCTGCGCGCGCTCGGGGGTCATTGTGAAGGCTGTGGTCGTGCGCCCGGTGGTCATCGCATCAAAATAATCTGCAACTGAGTTGATGGGAGTTAGGTCGGCATCAAACTTTTTCTTTATTAAGTACTGACTGGTGGCCGCCGCATAGGCAGGACGCAGACTGGCCAGATAGCCTTTGAACAGTTTCTCTATGCCATTGTACGAAAAAATAGTGCTGCCCTTGTCGGAACCGTCTCGCCATTTAAAGAGAACATCGCTTTTGAAAAGTTGAATGTAGGAATTGGCAGCCGCCTTATCAATATCGTGAAGTTGAGCCCTAGGCACAATGACTTCGCTGTTATTAAACAGCGTCGAATTCACTCCCGTCATAAGGTACTCATGAAAGGTCCTAAAGGATTCGCCAGTTAAAACGGGATCACTCAGCAGATGACTAGTGGTTTGATCTCTGGCGCTGGGATCACTGTAGTCATAATTAACACCATCCAGATAGGTCATCATTGGGAGTCCAGAGGTGGTCTGAATATTGAGTCGACCGATCTGATCTCGAACGGAAAATCCAGTTATGAACGTGCCTTCGATTTGACCGTGGCACAAGAGGCAGCTGCTATTGCCAATGGCCAGGCTGGGCTTTATATCGCGAATCGGATTGGAAAAACTCACATCCAATTCAAATTCCCAAGCTGCACCTGATTCATCAATGGCAAGGATCGTAAATACCTTGTCAAAATCTGCAGTATTGGTGTTGAACGTGAATTCCTTGGTGGTTGGATTGTAAGTCAACTCGGCGATCTTGCCATTGTCATCAATATAACAGCGCAGAGCCTCGCAGCTCATTATACCATAGTAAGTTCCAGGTTTGAGCTCAAGATTGACAACTTTCAAGCCATCGGCATTGACCTGTGAATCATTGAGAAGTGAAGAGTTGAGTGTTGCTGAGTCTGCCTGACCCCAGCCAAAACTTTTGGGAGCCGTAGCGATAGTCACAGTTTGGCGAGGAATCTTTAGCCCATCGACCACGGGCGCAACCTCAATAGTCACAATACGCATTGCCTCACCGCGAGAAGCTTGAGTGTCGACCTCTTTAACCTGAAAGACGTCTGTACCGTTTTTGTTGGGATTGGGGCGGTACTGAAAGTTTGTGGTAAAGACATCGCCTAGCTTGAGAGCATTTCCCTCAGAGTCGTAGAGTGTGCCGAAGGATGGGAGGGCCGCAAGTGTCAGCTGCCGCATGAGGACTTTTGGATTAACAAAATAATGGGGCAAATAGCCATCAACTGGTGTGTCTTCATTGGTTCGAAAGCTGAGGTCTTTCAAGGCGAAACTGCCTTCAATAGATGAGTTATCTTTAAACTTAGCTGGGGAGCAATTCTGAAAAGTGGAAAGTATGATGATAGATAAGCATCCGACCGCAATCAGTTTGACGATTTTATACTTCACAGACATCCCCTCAAGGAGTCAAAACCCACTCCTCAGTCCATTTTACGGTATATTCTGGAGTCTGCTAAAAAAATTTAATGGAAGTCTCAAAAAGAGCTAAACACCCTAGGCAGATATTAGATCTCTGATTCAAGCTGAGACAATTCAACCAATAATATTAAGAATGAACTTGTTGCGCTTCAGTGTGGGGCACTCACACTAACAGCGACCAGAGAAAAGACTTAAGAAGTGGGAAGTGATTTCCACTACGCTGCGGGTAGTGGATCTGTCGAGGTGCCGCCTTTCTAAATAATTCATTTTTTTATTCAAGACAAGAGGATGCCTGCGGATCGCAGATCTCTTTTAACTTAGGTGGCGGAGAGTTCCGCTGTCTAAATTTGCCGTCACATCCTTCATCTAGGCCAAGGAGCTTATCAAGAACGCCACAACCACCGGTAATTCTCGTAGTATCAAACGTCCCCTTGATTCCAAGCACAGTGCTAATCTGATGGCGATTTTGAGGGTTTTCGCTCGCATCTCCGACATCGTAAACCAGATTCCAACGTCCAGTTAAGCTATCGGCATCACCCCAGCCCACCTTGTCGTTGGCAACGTCATTTCCAAATCCTTCAAGATTTAGTATTCTCGTCGCTCTTTGTAAGAAATTCGGATTTAACGTGCTCAAGTCACCGAACTTCAATCGAAACATATAAAAGGCCTCTCCAATTATACTTCCAATCACCGGGGTGTATACTAGATCTTGTGTTGATGCATGTTCCTTGGACGCTTCAATAAAAAACTCCCAGATTGCCGACATCAATACAGAGTTGCCAAAAGACACTAGGCGACTCTGTTTACATTCACGAGCAATCTGATAGGCTCCAGCCCCCGGAATCACAGGATGCGCAATGAAATTCCAAATATAATTGTCCTCATCGGGACCGACGTGTTTCGGGCCATCTACAGTCTCAGGAATGCCATCCCAAACTCCAGCAACCTTCATCAGCTGGACGGCACCGATTTCGTTGATTGCAAGGCGCATGTCGTTTACGAACAGGCAATAGTTACCCTCATTGATAGTGCTCTGATATTGCAGTTCGGCTTCAGCTCTCCAAGCATCCCCAAAAGCATCATCACAGAGTCTTGCAATGTCGCGGTGATTCTTTGCATATCTGCAATTGATTTCCATATTGTAACTTTCCGAGTTTACAAGAAATTTGTTTTGCCGTAGCGATGGGTCTCGTGGATAATCCCTTTGATTATTCGGTACAATTTTTAGTCCTGTTTCTGGATTTGTTTGATAAACATCCGTGGCTCGAGATCTGCCGAAGCTGGTATTTAGATGCCTAGCCTCAACTGTTGTAGCAAAGGAGTTTAGACTCACTAAAATCGCAGCAATTAAATATTTTCGATTGTTCATTGACTCTCC
Organism: uncultured Pseudobdellovibrionaceae bacterium; assembly: GCA_964388665.1. GTDB lineage: Bacteria > Bdellovibrionota > Bdellovibrionia > Bdellovibrionales > Bdellovibrionaceae > CALCCV01. The sequence continues at coordinate 6,434 of CAYMBJ010000033.1, forward strand.
AAACTGTTAGCCACTCACGGCCTAGTGACAAACTTCAATCCGTTGACGACAAAACAGTTGGCCATGATTTCATCTAATATAGGGATAGAGCAAAAGCGGTGCCGCGATTTTTTTGGAACTCAGCAGCACTTCTTAATAAGGGCGATTTAACGTGCACACCAAGGATCAAATTTTAAAATTGTTGAAGCAGCATCAGAACTGGCGCAAAAATGGCACGTTCCCATTCAACAACTGTCAATTCGCTATACATACAAAAGTATCTTAAACATTTTCACTGAGATTTTTGGCTAACCTCAGCTTTAGGTGCCGATGAAATACCCGAGTGGTTACGCCAATTGTGCTGTGGGTCCAGTTTGGTGCGCTGGTGCCATGCATCCCATTTTTTCTTAGGCAGCTTATGTGAGACACCGCCATTCTCATCAAATATATCTGGATTCTTACCAAACAAAAAATCGCCAACAGCTGAAAAAATTCCCAAAGCTAAAACCTCATTCTTAGTAGTTTCTAAACAACACGCACTGTTTGCAGCGAACTGCGAGAAGAATTCGTACGGTGCTACTGCCACTAAGCTTGCCATAAGATCTGTGTACCGGCAAGCCAGTTGAAATGCCTTGGGAGGCCACAATGAACACTTGTGCCTTAGGAATTTTACAGTACTACTGCTTAGGGTTTGCACAGGTGTTGACAATTCCGAGGATGGTGTCGTCGGTAAGACGCTGGCCTCGCTTTAGATCGCGGGCGCAGTCAAAGGCGGCCTGGCGATAGGCGGCCCGAGGGTCGTCGCTATTGATCTTTACCTGCCACTGCTTTTTTACGCCAAAACCAAGATCCTCGGTGTTGAAGCGAAAGCTATGAATTTTGGCGTTTGCTAGCTGGCACAGGCCGAAACTGGCAAAGATTAGGATCAAGAGGCGCTGTTTAGATTTGATGTTGTTTACTATACTCATCATACAGCTAAGGTGGTGCAGAGTTGATGCCTGTCTCAATCTGACTCAATTTAGACTCAATCTGTTTTCATTGCAAAATCCACAATTGGCTTACAATCGGAGTGACAGCTAAGCGAAGCACTTGTAACATAATTCTTCATGAGTTTACGTGATTTGCCAAAGCCCTATTTTCAAAAGCTGCCTCGTCAGTTGAAAGCAGCAAAGATCAGCGAAACCAAGGCCACCTGCTTTCAATGTGTGATGACAAAAAAGAAAGATTCGCCCAAGGATTGGTACAAACCGGAGCTTCGTTGCTGCACCTATGAACCCTTTATTCCAAATTTTCTGGTGGGCTTTGCTTTGATGCGCGGAGATTCAAGTTTAAAAGATTATATTCGCCAGCAAATCAAGAGCGCCTGGGCTCTGCCAATTGGAATTGTTCCACATCCTGAATATCAAATTCGCTTTAATACAAGAGACGAAAATGATTTTGGTCATCGCGAGGATTTGCTCTGCCAGCATTTAGATCGGAGTGATTTGAGTTGTCGCGTTTGGCAGATCCGCGGCAGCGTGTGTAGCACATTTTTTTGTAAATCTTCGTATGGCAATTTGGGTCGGGATTTTTGGGCGCGGCTCATGGATTATTTGTCTCTGATGGAGATGACCATTCTTGAGGAGTGTTTGTCGCGCCATGGTTTTTCGCCGCGCGAACAAAATCGGTCCCTGGAATTCTTAAATATGAAAGCGCTCGACTCGGCTAACAGCAAGCTAGACAGCATTGAAGACAGCGATCCAAGAACGAAGAGTGTGAGATTCGACGAGCCGGGACTCCCTTGCGCTTTGGGCAAATCTCTTTGGCGAGATTGGTTTACAGAAAAAGAAAAGTTCTATGAGCTCTGCTACGAGTGGTCTGAGACCATTCTTCGCAAGGAATTCTTGTCAATTTTGCCTCCAGAGGGTAAAGAGCTTGAAAAGTATTTGGTGGACCTTGCAGCAAAGATGGAGATGCGGTGAACGAAGACTCAAACTCAGATTCAAAGTTAGACTCAGGCGTCGGATCCAGCGTCGCTCCAGAGGAGAAATCCTTTGCCATGACTTTTTCGACTGATGCAGAGGTGCAGGGGCGATTGCAAGAATTGGCAAAGCATTTTCCTGAGAAGATGTCTTGGGAGAATAAATATCGCACCATCATTGATTGGGCCAAGGAGCTGCCATCGCTTGCTGATGAAGATAAGAAAGAAGATTTTAAGGTCAAGGGGTGCCAGTCACAGGTTTGGTTGCTGCCCAAATTTGAAAATGGCCGAGTGATTTTTCGTGGTGACTCCGACGCCTTGATCGTAAAAGGATTGGTGCATTTGTTATTAAAGGCCTATTCAGATTTGGCGCCTGAGCAAATATTGGGACTTCAACCTGATTTTCTAAAGAAACTAGGTTTTGAAAGTCATCTCTCACCAAGTCGAGCAAACGGACTGTTTGCCATGGTAAAGCAAATTCAATATTACGCTCTCGCCTACAAGGCGCTGGCGACACCAAGATAGGTGATAGCGTCGATAGATGAGAGCATCGGTTCAACAATGTTTTTTGTGGGCAGTTCGTTAGGTGAGATCATGAAAGAGGGGGCGAGTGGGTTGGGACAGTTTCGGAAAAGAGTATGAGGCAAAAAAACGGGTCTTTTCCACGATGCTCTCTGGGCTAGGTCTTGTGCTCGGGATTGCTTTTGGCATGTCGTTAGGGATGCTGTTGGCGCAAGCTCGCTGGGCGCTGGCCGCTTCACCGCTCAGCTCCAAGCCCGATGTGATTTATGGCAAGGATGACCGTGTTGAGCCTGAGAATGTCAGAGAGATTGCTCTCCAGAGAATCGCCGCAAGCACTCTGGTGATGGTTTATAAAAGAAATATCACCGAAGAGCTGGCAGGGCTTCGCATGGATTCTCATGTTTATGGCGAGCACTTCGACCTTTGCAGGGACGAGCGATTTTATGATCAACCAGCAGCGGGAGAGTGCTCGGCTTTTTTGGTTGGCGAGGATATGGTGGCGACCGCTGGGCACTGTGTTTCTGAGACAAACTGTGCAGAGCGCATGTTTATGTTTGGTTTTCAAATGAAAGCCCCACTGGATTCGGTGACCATCATTCCAAAATCAGAAGCTTACTCCTGCAAGCGAGTGATGGCTCGGAGTGTATCAGAAACGGTGGATTTTGCTTTGGTGCAACTGGATCGCAAGGTGCTGTACCATGCGCCCTTGAAGCTGGCATTAGACGAGCCTTTGGTGGATCAAGAGATGCGAGTTATCGGCTATCCTGCTGGTCTGCCGCTCAAGATCGTCGAGCAAGCAAGGGTGAGGCGGGTGGAAGATGATTTTCTTTCGCTCAATTCAGACACTTTTGGTGGTAGCAGTGGCTCGCCCGTAGTGAATGCAAAAACATTAGAGGTCGTTGGCTTGATCGCACGTGGTGAAACTGATTTTGAATTTGATGCAAAAAACCGCTGCAGTCGCAGCCATCGTTGCGAAGATGATGCGTGTGATGGTGAAGAGGCCACCCATATCAGATTTGTCCGTGAAGCTTTGGCGCAGCAAGCTCACTAGCGTTTGTAACTGACCCCACTCGGTAGTTCCTTTTTTCAGGAGCCTGTTATTAATTTCTGGTGAGAGGCTCTTGCTCTCGCAATTCTTTGGGTTTTAAGAAAAACTGCCGCAGCTCTTCGCAAGTTTTCAATTCGTTTTCGCTAAACAGAGCTTTTCGACGCAGTTCCAGATGCAGAGGTTCGATGCGTTTAGGGAGTCGCCCCAGCAGTCCAAACAAAGTCTTTTTAAATTCAACATCCGCGTCTGTATTGCGGGAATTGCAAATCTGCCGGAACCAGCGGCTGCCCATCTGCACATGAAAGAGCTCTTCATCATTGATGCGTTTGACCGTGCTCAGGCACAGCTGATCACCAACGCCAACGAGTCTCTTTAAGAGTGTGGTGCCAGCATCTAGGCCGCTGCCCTCAAGGTAGCGATGCACCAATACAATTCGCTCAAGCAGAGTGTCGTTAGCAGATACAGCATCCCAGAGTGAGAGGTGCACGGGCCAGTGGCCCCAGGCAAAGCCCAACTCTTCCAATGTGTTCAAGCAAAGCTCAAAGTGCTCGCCTTCGTTGAGGGTGAGGTCCAGCAACTCGCGGCGAAACTCTGCGGGAGCATCGGGGTATTCAACAAGGGTACGAAAGGCCAGCTCCATGGCTTGGAGTTCGATATTGGCCAAATCATGAATCGTGCGCGCCCTGCCTTCGGTGCTGGCAAATCCGAGCTTGGGTGGATGGTATTTTGGGTGCAAGACCTTGCAGTTGCGTGCGGGGCGGTCGGGTATGCGAAAGTTCTCAGGAGAGGTGTGCGCCCGCTGTGCTGCTTCCTGCCAAACTTTGAGTTTTTGTAAGGGTTCTCTAAGTAAAAATGGATTGTCGTCAAGAATCCCATGGCGGTCTTGCTTACGGTTTTTAGGCAGGGTGTTGCATTCGGAATTTGTACCTATCATTGTCCCCTTATCTCTTACTTTCGGCAGGGTTGATAGATGCCGACGCAACAGGCCTCAAAGATTATTGTCGATTTGAGGGGGGCGTGAGCTTTGCGTGGCAGATCTCTGCACGAGAATTTGAAAAATATGAAAAATATGAAAAATATGGAAAATTTGAAAAGTTTGACAAAATTGACAAACACAAGGGCTTTTGCTTAGCTATTTTCATATGGGTAAATCATGGAAAAATGCATCAAAGGTCGCCAACGCCCAGAAAAAGGGTTTGGTTTTTACAAAGCTCGCGCGCGAGATTCAGGTTGCTGCCAAAATGGGTGGTCCTGATCCGGCAGCGAACTCACGTCTGCGATTGGCCATTGATGTAGCCAAAGAGGCCAGCTGTCCCAACGACACCATTGACCGCGCCATCAAAAAGGGTGCGGGCCTGTTGGATGATGGAAAAATCATTGAAGAGGTCACATACGAAGGCTACGGACCGCACGGAGTGGGCGTGATGGTGGAGTGTCAGACCGACAACAAACATCGCACGGCACCTGAGGTGCGCAACGCATTCAAAAAGAGCGGCGGCAATATGGGTGAAACCGGCAGTGTCGCATGGATGTTCAGCCGTGTGGGATTGATTGAAGGCACAAAGAGCGGAAGCTTTGATCCTGATGAAGAGGCCATCGAAGCGGGTGCCGATGAGGTCGAAAAAAACGAAACAGATGACGGGGATCCAGCCGAGTGCTCTTTTTATTGTGCCTTTGAAAGCTTGGACGCCGTTAAAAATGCATTGGTCCAGCGCGGTTGGAATATAAAAGTCTGTGAGCCTTCCTACAAGGCGACGAATATTACGGAGTTAACCGAAGAACAGAAAAAAGAAGTTGAAGAATTTCTTGAGATTTTAGACGATATGGATGACTCACACCGCGTGTACGCCACAATTTAGACTCATCTCTAAATAGAATTGGGGCAAATCATCCACTGTCCCACTGGCAGTGCACCGAGCTGCAATTTACCAATGCGAACGCGCTTAAGAAATGTCACCTGAAGATCAACAGCCTCGCACATGCGGCGAATTTGGCGTTTGCGACCCTCCTGGAGAATAAAAACCATAAATTGGTTGTCACGCTTATAAATCCGCGCAGGTCGCAACGGGCGGCCATCCAGCTCAAGGCCATGCTTTAGCAGCGACAGCTTTCTGGCAGTGATGGTTCCATCCACTCGCACGAGGTACTCTTTTTCGATATCGCTGTCGGGCGAGATCAATTTTTTAGCTAGGCGGCCGTCCTGCGTGAATACGATCAGGCCTTGCGAGTCAATGTCGAGTCGCCCAGCTGGTGCCAAACCCTTGAGGTCGCGAAATGTGGAGATGCGATTGCGCTGCGAAGTTTGCGGTGCCTCACTCCATTGATTTTCTGGGGTGATCAAGGAGAGCGCATGTGGATGATTGTCTTCAGGTGTTGAGGAGACGTAGCCCATTGGTTTGTGAAGAACAATCGAAAGGAGCTGCTTCTGTTCGCGCAGAGCCTGGGGATCCAAGGTGACGCGCGAATGAAGGGGAATCTTTGCACCCAACTGAGAGATCACTTCGCCGTTAACATAAACCCAGCCCTTTTCAATCCAAACATCGGCTTCTCGCCGAGAGCAAAGGCCTTTTTCTGACATCAATTTTGAAAGTCGCACCAGTTCCGCGGTAGGCTCACCCATAAATCATCCATTTCGTAGAGCTCAATTTTCTCAAGCAAAGGAAAATCCTTCAACTGCAACCAAAGGTACTTGGCGATATTCTCCGTGGTTGGAATGTGAGTTCTAAAGAAATCGAAACCAAAATTCAAGTGTTCATGGTCAATTTTGTCAATTTGTCGATGGATGGATTGCCGAGTGGCTGACATCGAGCGCTCGGGTGGAGTTTGCAAATCTTCGGGATGTAAAAAGAACAGGGCGCGGTAATTGTGACCGTGACCGTGCTCCGTATAGCACCGACCAAAGACACGGCGATTTTCAGCGGCTGACCATTCAGGGTTTTTATAAAAATGAGCGGCGGCAAAGCGACACTCCATAATTTCCATTATCTGCATGCTTGATAGGGTCACGTGGTTTTCGGCAAAAGTCCAGAGCTGCCGCCCGATGGAATGAACTTTGGAGTATCAAGGGTGTAGGTCCATGAGTGGTCGTCAATTCCAATTGGGCATTGGCTCCCCTCAGGGCATTGTCAAAATTGTAGACAGGTGGCTAGCGCTATGAAAATGTCAAAACGGCAATACAGTCAAAAGGGGCGCATTCGCCTCCTCCTGCTCTCTGCCTTGGCTTTTTGTTTGGCTATGATTGCGGTGCCCGAACATCACTCGGATGATGAATCGAGCGTGTCTTTTGCGTCGACGGCACCCAACTCTCTACAAAATGCAGGCCCTCGCCGAGATGCCGAGGTGGCGCGCGCGCAAAGTGCTGTTGCAAAACTCCTGAGCGAGCGCTTCTGGCAACCAGAGAAGAGCCACCGGAATTGGTTGTTTCAGCCAAAGCCAGCACCGAAACAGCAAGCTTATCAGATGCCAAAACCGATCACTGCCTATGCTGTTAATCCTTATTTTGATCCCATCAAGAAGGGGCAACCCTTGTTCAATTCGATGCAGCCTTACGCTTTGCCCGAAGGGGCTCAGTTGCAGGTTACGATTCCCAATCTTCCTGCTAAGTATGCGGAGGCAAGCCTTGCCGAGCAGTTGAATTATCAGAATTTGGTTGTCAGGGCCAAATTGGACAGGCTGATGCAAAGGCAATTGATAAGCGAAGAGTTGGCGCAACTGATCCTCGAAAGGGACGGACGAAGAATGGTTCTTGCGCAGGTCAATCCCCCGCCACAGGACTGGAAAAAGGGCATCAAGCATTACAAGGAGTCGGCAGAGCCCTTTGAGGTTTTTGTTGAAGCCAAGCAATTGCTAGATCGATATGACTCCGTAGATATGGGTCCCGGAATAGACAATGACATTCAAGATTCAGAAGGCGACTTTGATGGAAAGCTGATTCCGCTGCCAGAGGAGGCGGCGGGAATTCCGCCTGATACAATTCGGCAGTCTCCGTCGAGCAGCCAAGCGGGACGCTGCCAAGACTGCGATCGCGGTTCTCAAAGTGGAGAGAGCAGAATTGAGGCTCTTCAAAATGTTGCACAGGATCTTCTAAGGCGCACTCGGGGTTCATCAGAGGTCCCCAACAGGGCGGAGGTGAATTCTGGTCATGGCACCAGCACAGAAGAGGCAGCGGTGGCGAACTCTGGAAGTGGCAGTCAAGATTGGAAGACCAGATACGAAAATACTCCAGAGGTACTCAGAACTTTAGAGTACGCCGTGGGAGCGGCGGGACGGACGTGGCAAGGTTACTGCTATCGCAAGATAAAGCAAGCCCTCTTGGCCGGCGGGCTTGTTACAGGTGGCTATTGGAGCTCGCAGGCCGCGCGCAATGGCGCGACTGACTTGCTTGATCGAGGCTTTGTCAATCTGGTGAATGGCCCTTGGAATGGCGACGGAGTGAGCCTGCCGCAGATCACTGATGTCCGTGATGCTCCTGAGGGAGCTGTGTTGGTGTATGAAGGAGGTAACAATACCACGTGTGGCGGTCAATTGTGCGGGCATATAGAAATCAAGTCAGGTCCAGGGTACACGGCAGTGAGCGAGGTCATTCACGACAATCCTATGAATCCAGAAAGGTATCGTTTGGTAGGAGTCATGGTCAAGCCAGAATTTCTGTGCAATTGATTGGGTGCCATTGCTGACTTCGCTCACTTGATTACTGCGGTCTTTTTGGTTTTGCCATTGGTTTTGGAAATGTATAATCGGGAGGCGGTGGTGGAAGCATGGAGTTGAAGTCTTTCCAGGACATGGCTTCACCACCAACGATGTTTTTTTCAAGATTTGCTCTGTTCGACTCGAAGTGGTCCTCGGGAAAGACGCCACATTTTTCAAACTGAGCGCGGCTAGCTGATTTGTCTCTAAAGACTGATGAGTTTTCTGGGTCGAGGCATTGGCGAATGGAATTAACATAAATTTGTGTTTGGTTGGTTAGCCCCGAAGAGCCATCGATTTTTTGATTGCCGCACAGCTTTGGTATAATGGCCCTCCAATTGGGATCGCGATCACCAGCGTTGTATCGGATCAGCGAAGAATGCATTGCGGGAGTATAAGCATCTGACAAAATTTGATTAGGTTCATCTGGAGTGAGATCAGTATGAGTGAGAAGGTTTAAACAGGATTCCGGGTCAAGCTGTGCATTAGAAGCTCGGTTTTCATAATGTTCTCGAAACGCCGCATAGGCCCGCTTGAGCGTGTATTTTTTATAGAGAACTCCAACAATGGCAGATATGGCAATGGCGCGACTTTTTGCTTCTGAGTCTTGCTGATTGCTAAATAGTTGATCTGGGTTCTTCAGCTCTTCCGGTTTTGGCGGCTTTTCGATTTTTAAGATTTGAAAATACCTGTACCATTCGTTGATTAGGCTTTCATCATACTGGTTCTCGTAATTCTCCGTAGAGACAAGCATATTGTGGACTTGTGCGATCGCGCTGTCTGTTGTCTGTAGAATTCCTCTTGCGTCAGCACTGCTATGTGCTTGAGTATCAAAATCTGACTCTTGCAGCGCCATGCAAATACTCAAGGCTTCATTTTGTCCCGTAGCTCGGCTTGCAGCTCGGATGTAGGAGAGGAGCTGTCGGCGAAATTTTTTATCATATTCAGTTGCAGCAGGGAGTTTTGAAAATCGACAAACGAAATTATCAAGTGCCGGGATGCTTTTTGGGTAGTCGAGAAGATTGTATTTTCCGGAATTTACGTTGGTGCAAATGGCCGGATCCTGATTAAAATTCTGAATGTTGTCAATAAATTCAACAAGCATGGATGCACTGGCCGCAGATGTTGGGGCGAAAGGAGGCTTAGACATGACTACTACCCCGAAGGCATCAAAAGCACTTTTCCTTTGTAGAAAAATTCGATCACCCTCTTTTATCGTATAATTTGAAAGTTCCAGTTCGGAGGAGGGAAGTTTCAGCTCATAATAGAGTTCAGCCTCAAAACTGCCAATTCCATTGGATGAATTGGCAGGAGATTCTCGTCGACCTCTTATCGCAAATTCCAAATAGTTTGCCGATGCGCCCATTTCAACATTTGTGCCTTGGGGCAATTCAGTCAAATAGGTTGCTCCATCCGAACTAACGACTCTAATGGGGACGGGATTTTGTACACTTAGGTTGGCTCGGCTGGTATCAAAATTTAGACGCGGGCTCTGGAGTTCACTAATCAAGTTGTAATGGTCAGGGGGCGCGGTCCTTTCTGAGAGCGGCGGCTTTGGAACAACCGGAGCAAAGATTTCAAACTTTGGTTGTTCTTGCGCCTTTGCAAGAAAACAGACGAGAATTGATGTCAGAAGAAGTGGTTTGCCAGCTTGAATTCGAATATTCATTACTGCAATGATAGCTGAGTGATAATGAATCAGGTAGCTCGCAAGCCATCGGATCCGACTGATCCTGCCGAAAGTCCGTAGAACTCATTTCAAAAATCAGCAACAATTGAGCCAGACGTGCAAGCCATACGGCACGTCTGGATCTGAGTTTTTCAGGATCCTATTAGAAATTACCACATTCTGCAACGGTTCTGTATTTGCTCCAAGCGGGATTAGAAATCGCGTACTTGGTAACAGAAACTGTCCAATTAGAGTCAGACACAGAAAAGATAAAAGTTTTATCTACCTGGCCCTGGTCAATTTCGTCGAGTTCAATTCTAACTAGATCTAGGTCATGCTCTGTGATTGCGGGATTAGCTAGGCAAACCGCATTTACTTCGGAAACGGCTCTGACTAAAACTTCGCGTTCAACACCATTGCCAGCAAAGGCAAACAGGGGAAGGAAGCTCAGTGCTACGATCGTCTTTAGAGAAACGCTTTTCATCTGTGGATGTCCTTTCGTTGATTTTCGAGAACGACTACCCATAGAGTGTTCAAAGAGCCAGTCTTTAATTTTGAGATTATCTACCGATAGAAGATTATGACTCAATTTTCGATAACTCTAAAAAAAATTCGGGCAAAGATGGGCTATAAGCAGGCAAAAGCCTTTTACAATTATATCATGGAAGGAGGCGTCTCCTGAAATTACCAACACTATATGAAAATCGAAAATGGTGGAGTATCTCCCTCATCCCAATTTATAAATGAGCTCACTGCGTGCCTACCTAAGAATCAGGCTGAAATTTTGATTCAAATCTACTGTGCAGAAACTTTTCCAAAGTTTCGCTATCTTTTTGCTGAGAAGATGGTCATGGAATCGGAGGAGGCCCCCAGTGGCATTACAAAATCAAAAGCTTCGCCGCAGAGTGGCTCTCAAAAGGAGCTTGGGCCTCGTCAGGTCCATTTAATTGCAAGGACTCAGATCCACTACTATCTGTTTCTGACTCTGACTTTGGCGCGGACACCAGTTTCTATAAAAGAGCTTAGGTTATCGTCGTTTCTAAACAAATTGTCAGCTCGCAAGACCATGGATGCACTCAGTGATTTAGTTGAGGCCAAGGTTGTGCGACAGATTGAAACTGATCACTTTCAGGCGGTGGCTTTGGACGTGCGCTTTCCTCCCCGATCCGACTCCATCGGTGACCTGTATGGCAAAATGGATGCTTGGGATTTAGATTTTGGTGATGCCATGGATTTTTCAAGCGTGATTCGAAAGTCGATGATTCGACGAGTGTCCTTTCGCTATATGCACCTGTTTTTAAAACAAATTGATATTTTGTTTGAGTTAATAAAAGCCTCTGATGAACTCGATCCTCGATTCAACAACCAGGTCATACAATTTATTGTCTCATTTAAAAAAGGTGAACTGCCAGGATAACAAAAAGCAAAAAGTCGTGGGGAATTGCTTACGGCAGCTTTGTCGCAAGCAAAGGTGCCGTGGCAACTTTGAGGCTAAGCGGCCTTGCGGCGGCTGAAAGCTTGAAATTTTTTGTCAAAGTCAGGAACACGTTGGCCTTCGCGATTGATAAGCCCCTCTTTGAACCAAACAAAATGCTCTGCGCAGTAGTTGGCTCTTGCTGATTTGGATTTGCAACCTTCGGCGACACAAGTGGAAGATCCAATGGGGATCACCTTTGCGCCTGCATTGGGATTGTTTTGTACTTCTGAGTTGGATTTGTTTTCAGGACCTTTTGCCATTGCGTCACTCCTTTTGTAGTGGTGAGACTGAGATCGTTTTGTCGGCACTATTCTTCTCGGAAAGTGGTGGGCATTGGTTAACAGGCAATCTGCAATAAATGAAATTGTCTCATTTTGAAGCGCTCAGCAGCGTTGAGAGCTGTCAGCGAGAACTCCGAGTTGAGGCTAGTGCTTTGTCAGGAAAGTTTTTTCGTTGTTGCTTCGTCGTCGCGGTATGATTCATACAGCTTCCTCCTCGCGTCTAGAAAAAAACTTCCCTGACAAAGCGCTAGTTGGGCTAGGCAGGCAAGGAGCAACGAAGAGGTTTGGCAGATTGGATTTTTGCAGCAGGAAGTATTTTTGAGATGAGTTCTAGCAAAAATGAAACAATTAAAAAAAATCAAGTTTGAGATTGGCTCTGACACATTGAAAAGATCATTTCCTTGTCATGAGCTATCTTGTCGCGCATAACATGAGTGGTGATGAAAAAAAATTTTGAAAAGAAAAACAATTCCAAAATTCTTGAAAAGAAAAAAGTGACTGAAAACGATGATTCGAGGCCTTCTCGCGTTGTTGTGGATGCACTCTATCCGAATGTGGATTCAGGCCGTTTTCCTGCAAAAAGGTCTCTTGGAGAAAAAGTACATGCGCGTGCAGTCATTCTTTGCGATGGTCACGAAATGCTGCGATGTCACTTGTGTTATCGCCACGAGAGTCAGTCGAAAGCAGAGGCCTCACGTATTTCCATGCGCAATGATGGAAATGATGGTTGGCACGCCGAATTCACTGTGACCGAGTATGGCAAGTATCATTTTACGGCAGAGGCTTCGATTGACCGCTTGGGAACTTGGCTACGTGATTTCCGCAAAAAAGTGCAGGCCCACCTTTGGGAGAACGTAGATCTGGAAACGGGTGTGCAGCTCTTACGCGAGATCCAGTTAGCCGTGCAAAAGAGTGAAATCCGCAGCAGCCGAAAATTCACCGGAAAACTCACCGGCAATGTAGCTAGCAAATCTTCTGGCAGTCTCACGCGAAACATGAGCGGTGCCGGTGGCGAAGAGATCATCGCTGGCGCAATTGCGCTCTTGAAGGCAAAGGTAAAACCCAAAAAACAGACGGCGACAGCTCTACAGGTCGATTCACTGACCGATTCGCGGGCAGATTCACTGAACGATTCTCTGGCCATATCACAGACAAACTTTGCTGATTTTTTTGCGAAAGAAAATGAACTGATAGAATTGGCTGGACAAGTTCAAGATCCAAGTTTTGTGCAGTTTCCAATGGAGCTGTCTATCGAGGTGGATTCACCACTGGCAACAAATTCTGCTTGGTATGAGTTTTTTCCGCGTTCCATGTTGGGAGCTAAGGCGAAATCTGTGCATGGGCACTTTGCCAATTGTGATGAGCAGTTGGCCTATGTTGCGGCCATGGGGTTTGATATTGTGTATCTTCCTCCCATTCATCCCATTGGTAAAAAATTTCGCAAAGGGCGAAACAACGCCGTGTCCGCGCAGGCTGGAGATGTCGGCAGCCCATGGGCCATTGGCGGCGAAGAGGGCGGTTTTTATGATGTTCACCCAGAGCTGGGCAGCATCGATGATTTCAAAAAATTTCTTAAAAAAGCCAATGCTCTGGGCTTGAGAGTTGCTTTGGATATTGCTTTTCAGTGCTCACCCGATCATCCCTATGTCAAAGAGCATCCCGGTTGGTTCAAACAACGCCCCGATGGTTCCATTCAGTACGCAGAAAATCCACCCAAAAAGTATCAAGACATTTACCCTTTTGATTTTGAGTGCGAAGATCGCCAGGGGCTTTGGCATGAGCTCAAAAACGTAGTGGAGTTTTGGGTTAAAAATGGTGTCAAAGTGTTTCGTGTGGACAATCCCCACACCAAGCCCTTTCATTTTTGGGATTGGTTGATCAAAGAGATTCGCAGTGTGCATCCAGAAGTTGTATTTTTGGCCGAGGCCTTCAGTCGGCCCAACATCATGGCCTATCTGGCAAAGTCCGGTTTCAATCAGTCCTATACATATTTTACTTGGAGAAACACCAAGGCCGAACTGACCGAGTACATGACTGAACTCACGGCGACCAATTTGGTAGAGTACTTTCGGCCGAACTTTTGGCCGAACACTCCTGACATTCTCAATGCAGAACTGCAGAGCGGAGGTCCGGCTACGTTTTCGCGACGCCTGGTGCTTGCGGCGACGCTTTCTTCTAGTTACGGAATTTATGGCCCTGCTTATGAGCTCTGTGAGGGCACCGCCAAAGATAAAGGCTCAGAGGAGTATTTGGATTCAGAAAAGTACGAAATTAAAAAGTGGGATCTGAAGAGCCCCATATCCATTGCGCCCCTGATCACTCGCGTGAATAAAATTCGCAGAGAAAATCCTGCGCTTGCTTCCAATCGCAGGCTCAAATTTTTACAAATTCCGGATGATCGATTGCTGGCCTATATCAAGACATCAGAGGACGGTGAAAACATTATCATCACTGTGGTTAATCTGAGCTCCACAGAGGTGGCCATGGGTATGTTGGACTTGCCACTGTTGGAGTTGGGTCTAAAGCCGGGAGTGCCTTTTGTGGTCAGGGACTTGCTGACGGATACAAAGTACTCGTGGAAGGATTGGCAAAATTATGTGGAACTCGATCCTAAGAAAGCACAAGCGCACATTTTTCGTATTGAGAGGGGTCTGCTTTGAAAAAGTCAGACGGAGAAACAACAAAAAGACAAAAGCTTTGGTATCAGGACGCAATCATCTATCAGACCCATGTCCGCGCCTTTTTTGATAGCAATGGCGATGGCATTGGTGATTTTCGTGGCTTGATAGAAAAGATGGACTACCTTTCAAGCCTTGGCATTACGGCGCTGTGGCTCTTGCCCTTCTACCCATCGCCACTAAAAGATGACGGCTACGACATTGCTGACTATATGCGAGTTCACTCGGACTATGGCAGCATCGAGGACTTTCAGGAATTTGTGCGTGAGGCGCATCTACGCAACATCAAGGTGATCACTGAACTGGTCATCAATCACACCTCTGATCAGCACGAGTGGTTTCAGAATTCTCGGGCGGCCAATGCCGATTCGAAATGGCGAGACTTTTATGTCTGAAGCGATAAGCCAACTAAGTACAAAGAAGCACGGATTATATTTAAAGACTTTGAATCCTCCAATTGGTCTTGGGATCCGATAGCGAAGAGCTATTACTGGCACCGATTTTATTCGCATCAGCCAGATCTGAATTTTGAAAATCCAGAAGTCCAGGTCGAAATTTTTAAGGTTCTCGAGTTCTGGATGGACATGGGCGTTGATGGGATGAGGCTTGATGCCGTTCCCTACCTTTTTGAGCGCGATGGCACCAGTTGCGAAAACTTGCCTGAAACCCATGAGTATTTAAAATCTTTGCGGCGCAGGGTGGATGAGAAGTACCCAAATCGGCTGCTTTTGGCCGAAGCCAACCAATGGCCCGAAGATGTGGTGGAGTATTTTGGTGATGGCGATGAGTGCCACATGTGCTTTCATTTTCCTATTATGCCGAGACTGTTTATGGCGCTAAAAATGGAAGATCGATACTCCATAGTTGATATTATGCAACAGACTCCCGAGATTCCAGAGAATTGTCAGTGGGCGACTTTTTTGCGCAATCATGATGAGCTCACTTTGGAAATGGTGACAGACGAAGAGCGAGACTATATGCGCAAGGTCTATGCCTCCGAAAAGAGGGCTCGAATCAACTTAGGGATTCGTCGTCGCTTGGCGCCGCTTTTAGGAAACGACCTGCGGCAAATCAAGCTCCTCAATGCCTTGCTATTTTCACTGCCAGGTTCGCCAATCATCTATTATGGTGATGAAATTGGTATGGGGGACAATATCTATTTGGGAGATCGCAATGGTGTGCGCACTCCCTTGCAGTGGAGTGCAGATCGCAATGCCGGCTTTTCAAAGGCCGATCCGCAGAGATTGTTTTTGCCGGTGATTTCGTCATCAGAATATCATTTTGAAGTGGCCAATATCGAAACTCAGAATCGCAATCCCAACTCTCTGTTGTGGTGGATGAAGCGACTGATTGCCACGCAAAAGATGAATCAAGCACTGAATCGTGGAAAACTGGAATTTTTAGAATCAAAAAATCCCAAGATTCTCACTTTTATTCGTCAAGACGAAGAGCAAGTAGTGCTGGTTGTCGCCAACCTTGCTAGCACTGTTCAGCATGTGGAATTGGACCTGTCGCAGTTTCGAGGTCGAGTGCCGGTGGAGCTTTTTGGCAGCACTGATTTTCCTCCAGTGGGTGATTTTCCTTACTTCTTAACTCTAAGTCCCTATTGTTTTTATTGGTTCTCGCTTGAAGATAAGGCGAATCTCAATACCGGTCAGTGGCTAATCAAAGACACCTCGACTCTAGAGGTTTCTGGAGAGCCTCTGCAGGCGATCACAGAGCCGAAAATGTGGGAAGTCATAGAGCAGGGCCTGCGCAGTTATCTGCCGCGCATGAGGTGGTTTTCTGGAAAAAATCGCCGCATCACTTCACTTGCTCTGAGCGATGCCATCTATTTGCGTGATGAGGCAAAGGTGGAACATTCTGTGATGGCACTTACCAAAGTGACCTATCAAGACGGTGAGCCTGAAACCTATCATGTGGCAATCAGTTATGCCGAAGGCGAGCGCGCTGAATCCATCCTTAGAGATCGCCCAGACCTGGTGATCGCCAAGAATTTGCGAACCCAAAAGGCTGGACAAGAATCTGGTCATGAGTCTGGACATGGGTCTGGTCATGAGTTTGGGCAAGAGCATGGCATCTATTATGATGCCATTGTGAACGCGAGTTACACTTCGGCGCTATTGGATGGATTTTTGCGGCGCCAAAAGATCACCTCTCGAAATGGTACGCTTCAGCCGGACTCATTCAGAGCCATTCCGGATAGCTATGCTCAGGAGGTTCCGCCGCCGACACTTACAAGTCTGGAGCAAAGCAATTCTTCGGTTGTTTTTGGCAAGAAGTTTTATATGAAAATTTATCGCCGTTTAGATGATGGCGAAAATCCAGAGGTCGAGATCGGGAGAGCCCTGGGGCAACTTCAAGGGCAGGCTCACTTGGGTAAGGCCATTCCCACGGCATTGGGTGCGCTGAATTTTTATTCCTCTCAAGGGGAGATGCGCCACTCATTGGCCGTGATCCAAGACTTTGCTGACAGCGAAACCGACGGTTGGTCCTTGATGTTAAATCATGTGAATATGATATGCGAGCGCGTGCTCACTATGAGTATTTCTACGACCCATTTGAATCTAAGGACCAATGATTTGTGGAATGATGATTATGATCCAGCCACCGATCCCATCTTGAAAGTGGCCGGATTGACTCTAGACTTGGCCTCGCTGTTAGGAAAGCGAACTGGAGAGCTGCACCTTGCGCTCTCAAACGTTAGAAATCCTGATTTCACCCCCGAAGCCTTTACGCCTTTTTATCAACGTTCGCTGTATCAGTCGATGAAGCAGCTCTCTGATCGAGCATTTGAAAAACTTCGTCAGAGCTTGGGGTCCATGACAGTGGCCAATCAGGCTTTGGCCGAGCGCGTGCTGAAATTTGAAAAACGCGTCTTGCAAGAGTTTGCAGTCATCAAAGACAAACCCATCAGCATGTTAAAGATTCGCATCCATGGCGATTTTCATCTTGGACAGGTGCTGTTTACCGGTAAAGACTTTGTCATTGTGGATTTTGAGGGAGAGCCGGCAAGATCGATTGGCGAGCGTCGCCTCAAGCGCACGGTCTTGCGCGATCTCGCTGGCATGCTGCGCTCCTTCGAATACGCAGTTCAGGTTAAACTGAGAGACACGCTGCTGAGCGCTCATGATCGCGAAAAGATCACACCTTTTCTGTTGGCCTGGCGCAGACGCATGTGCAATGAGTTCCTTGGTAGTTATCAAGAGGTGGTTGCGGGCACTCAGCTTATTGATGAGAATGAAGAGGATCTCAATCGTTTGACCACAATTTTTATGCTCGAAAAGGCTGTGTACGAATTGCACTATGAGCTCGGTAGTCGTCCAGATTGGGTCAGTGTACCTATGTTGGGAATTTTAAGTCTCCTAGGTGAAGGCGCAAGTGGCGATCCTGAGATGAAAAAGGATCGGGAGAGTCGTGACTGAGGCTCCTAGCAATGCTCACGATGAAGCGCGGAGCAGAGCTCGCTTGCGCAAAGTGGCTCGATATTTTGGCGTGCAGGCCTCTTATACGGATTTTCAAAACAAAACGAAGTGGGCATCGACAGACACTCTGCTGCGTCTGATTTCGAATATCACCAATCAACCCATCACCAACGTGGTCGAGGCCGAAACTGCATTTGCTGCCGCCGTGACCGAAAGATTGCGTTGGCCGCTGGATCCCGTCCTGTTGTGCTCTGAGAATACAGAAATTTTAAGTGTCAATGTGCTCGTGGCCCATTCGCGATTTTTGGCTAAAAATAGCTTTTTCTTTACGGTTGCATTGGGTGCGAGCGAACAGTTCGAAGGAGAGGGTACTCAATTTCAATTTC
Source organism: uncultured Pseudobdellovibrionaceae bacterium (assembly GCA_964388665.1). Lineage (GTDB taxonomy): Bacteria > Bdellovibrionota > Bdellovibrionia > Bdellovibrionales > Bdellovibrionaceae > CALCCV01. The sequence continues at coordinate 24,545 of CAYMBJ010000033.1, forward strand.
AAATTTCGCCCAGTGACTGTGTCAAAACCCGCGGGATTAAAAAGTTTAGTGGCGAAACCTACGCAAAGTTGTCTTTTGATTTGCGGCTCCCGGAACCTCTTCCCATTGGCTATCATCGCCTGACTATAAAATCCGATCTGCCTGCAATTCTGCAAAACTCCGAGCAGCAGGCGCTGATCATCTGCTCCCCCGATAAGATAGATACAAAAAGAGTCACAAAAAAAGGGGACTTGCCAGAATGGGGATTGATCACCCCCACCTATGCCCTCAGAAGTCAGAACGATTGGGGAATTGGCGGCATGTGCGAACTTGCTATGGCGCAAGACTGGCTTGCAAAGGTGGGCGGTAGCACCATGGGCACATTGCCACTCTTGGCGACGGCCTCTGGCGAGAAGAACGGCGATCCCAGTCCCTACTCTCCGTTGACGCGGCTATTTTGGAACGAAATCTATTTGGACGTGGCGGCACTTGTTGCGGAAGAGGCAAATTCAAAAGCTTCGGCTTTGGTGAATTCGCAAGCCTTTCAAGAGGAGCTCAAAAAATTGCGCTCACAAACCAGCGTCAATTACGAAAAGGTTTGGCAGTTAAAAAATCGAGTTCTAGAAATATTGAGCGAAGACTTTTTTAAATCTGGAGGTGCTGACTCCTCCGCCTTTCGCAGCTTTTTGCAAGTGGCACCACAAGCTCCGGATTATGCGAACTTTCGCAGTGGCGAATTGGCGGGCGATGCCAATGTCTTTCTTTATGCTCAGTTTCAGCTTCATAGAGCCTTGTCGCAAATGGCGCTACAAGCGCGACAAGGAGAGGCCGCGGGATTATTTTTGGATTTTCCGGTGGGAGTTGCCAATCGCGGTTTTGATAGTCAGCAGTATGCGGATTCCTTTTTAGCAAAAACCAGCGCTGGTGCGCCGCCGGATCTGTTTTCAGAGCATGGCCAGGGTTGGGGATTTTATCCGTTTCATCCCAAAAATCTACGAGAGTCAGGCTATGATTATTTTATCCGAAGTTTGCGCGCACACATGCAGTTTGCCACGGTGATTCGCTTAGATCATGTGATGGGGTTGCATCGGATGTTTGCCATTCCTGATGGAGTGAAAGTGCGCGACGGAACATATCTTCGCTATCGCCCCGAGGAACTCTATGCCATTCTTCGCATTGAAGGTACGCGCATGGGTTGCAATGTTGTGGGAGAAGATTTAGGAACTGTTGCGCCAGTGGTGCGAAGGAGTATGGCAGAATCGGGCTTAAATCGCTTGTGGGTCCTGCAGTTAGAATTACTGGGCGAAGATGTGGCACAGGCTCTGAAAAATGCGCTCTTGCCGCCGCCGCAATCTCTAGTTTGTATCAACACTCACGATTTGATTCCCTTTGCCGGCTTTTTAAAAGGCGCTGATATCAAACTCCTGGCGCAGTTAAAATTTCTATCAGAATCTGGCGCGCAAAAAATCACAGAACACCGTATGGCGGCGTTCAAAGACATCCGTAAACAACTGGGGCTGCCAGAGTCGGAAACTGCAACACTTGCCATTTTGACCGCATTGATCACAAGAATTTCTGATTCGCCGGCACACTATTTGTTGCTCAACGTAGAAGATCTTTGGGGCGAGGAACGACCACAGAATGTACCGGGAACGCAGAATGAATATCCCAATTGGCGTCTTCGCCACCAAGTTCCAATTGAAGATTGGCTCAAGCTTGAGGGGATTTCTAAAATTCTCTTGGTTTTGGCCAATCGCCACAACAAGGAGAGTGAATATGAAATCTAAAATCGACCTGAAAGGGACAGCCTTAATATCTCCTGATGATAGCTATCTTTTTAATGAGGGCCGACATCATCGGCTCTACAATGCACTCGGTGCGCACTTTGTCTCGGCCGAAAGAGCCGTTGAAAAGGCGGATAAAAAATCTCCAGTTAGCGCAACAGTTGCAGGAGTGAGGTTTGCAGTTTGGGCCCCCAATGCCAAAGCCGTTTCGGTGATTGGCGATTTTAATCATTGGCAGGCTCAAGAGCACAAATTGTCGCCGCAGGGAAACTCTGGAATTTGGACTGGATTTTTTTCTAATATTGCTAAAGGGACTTGCTACAAATATGCGATTCAATCTCACGCAGGAGATCGATTTCTTGAAAAGGCTGATCCCTTTGCCTTTCGCTGTGAGCTTCCGCCAAAAACGGCATCGATGATTTGGGACCTAGATTACCAATGGCAGGATCAAAAGTGGATGGAATCGCGCGGCCGGCAGGCGCCTAAATCTTCACCCATGTCCATTTATGAAATGCATTTGGGCTCGTGGGCAAGAGAGAACCGCGATGGTGCGCGCTCCTTGTCATACACAGAGCTGGCCAAAAGGTTGCCTGGTTATCTTAACGAATTGGGTTTTACTCATGTGGAATTCTTGCCAGTGATGGAGCATCCTTTTTATGGATCCTGGGGATATCAGGTCACAGGCTACTTTGCACCCTCATCTCGCTACGGGACTCCGCAAGAATTTATGGCGTTGGTGGACGCGCTTCACAATGCTGGCATCGGTGTGATTTTGGATTGGGTGCCCTCGCACTTTCCTACCGACGCCCATGGCTTGGCGGAGTTTGATGGCACCCATCTCTTTGAACATGCGGATCCTAAAGAGGGCTTTCATCCCGATTGGAAGAGCGCGATTTTTAACTATGGTCGTAATGAAGTGCGGAGCTTTTTGGTGAGCGCCGCTCTGTTTTGGTTGGATAAATATCACATTGATGGGCTGCGCGTGGATGCCGTGGCCTCCATGCTCTACCGCGACTACTCGCGCGAATCGGGTGAATGGGTTCCCAATCGTCACGGTGGCCGAGAAAATTTAGAGGCGATAGATTTTTTAAAGCAACTCAATGAAGCGGTCTATGGTGATTTTCCGGACACTCACACCACCGCCGAAGAATCGACGGCCTGGCCCATGGTTTCACGTCCTACGTCCTCTGGTGGTCTTGGTTTTGGCCAAAAGTGGGACATGGGCTGGATGCACGATACACTTGATTATTTTCAAAAAGACAGTCTGTTTCGCAAATTTAATCATGACCGCATCACGTTCAGAATGGTCTACGCATTTAATGAAAATTTTGTCTTGCCCCTTTCGCATGATGAAGTTGTGCACGGCAAGGGTTCGCTCCTCACTAAAATGCCAGGTGATGATTGGCAAAGTTTTGCCAATTTGCGCTGCCTTTATTCTTATATGTATGCAATGCCGGGGAAAAAACTTTTGTTCATGGGTGCTGAACTGGCTCAACGCGAAGAGTGGAATCACGAAAGCGAGCTCAACTGGGCATTGATGGAGTCGAATTCGCATTTAGGCATCTATAAGTTGATTCATGATCTCAATGGGTTACATAAAAAGATAAAAGCCTTTCACGAAATCGACTTTGATCCAGCTGGTTTTGAATGGATCGACAACAAGGACTACGAAAACAGTGTGCTGTGCTTTGTACGAAAAGGATTGGCCGCAAAAGAGCAGGTGGTCTGCGCATTTAACCTCACGCCAGTGCCACGCTCAGACTATCGCATTGGTGTGCCAGCCTCAGGCTACTGGCAGGAGATCTTTAACTCTGACTCCAGCTTTTACGGTGGCAGTGGCATGGGCAACCTCGGAGGAGTGGAAAGCACAAGGGCAGAATATCATGATCGGGTGGATTCCATCTCGGTGGTGTTGCCGCCTTTGTCGTGCTTATTTTTTCGATTAGCAGACTCCTGAAAACAGAAAATCCGCTGGCTTGTTAGGAGAAAAAAATCATGGAACTGAAGGCAAATCAATCTCAGGAGCAAAAAAAAGCTCAAAGACAAGCGCCAAATCTATCTGATCAGCAAAGCATAGATCGAGGAGTGCGGCTAGGGCGTGGGCCTGGCGCTTATTTTGAACCTCACGTGGGGACTCATTTTGAGGTGTGGGCGCCGCATGTAAGGTCTGTCGATTTAAAAATCATATCTGCAACGGGTGCGACAAAAACAATTGCAATGCAATCATCGAGCGATGGTCTCTATTGTTTGACCTCAGAGGAGGCGCAGCCGGGGACACGTTATAAGTTTGTTTTGGATCATGCCTCCGAGTATCCCGACCCAGCGTCGCGGTTTCAGCCTGAGGGTGTTCATGGTCCTTCAGAAGTGGTGGACTCTGAATATGCGTGGACAGATTCGGCTTGGCGCGGAGTCGCGGTGACGGACTTGGTATTTTATGAGCTGCACATTGGCACCTTCACAGCAGAAGGAACTCTCGATAGCGCTTTGGCGCGAATTCCTCATCTCAAAAAGTTAGGAGTCACGGCGATCGAACTCATGCCTGTGGCACAGTTTCCGGGAGCCCGAAATTGGGGATACGATGGCGTCTATCCCTTTGCTGTGCAAAATTCTTATGGTGGGCCAACTGCGCTCAAAAGATTTGTCAATGCCTGCCACCACGAGGGAATTGGCGTGTATTTGGATGTGGTTTACAATCACCTGGGTCCTGAAGGAAATTATTTAGGAGTCTTTGGTGATTATTTTCTTAAGCGCTACCAGACCCCGTGGGGCAGTGCGCTCAATTTTGATGGCGGCGGCAGTGATCAAGTGCGCCGGTATTTTTTGAGCAATGCTCGGCAGTGGCTAGAAGAATTTCATTTTGATGGACTCCGGCTCGATGCAATTCATGCCATTTGCGATCTTTCGGCAAAGCCCTTTCTCGAAGAGCTCGCCAATTTGAAAGATGAGCTTGAGGCTCGCCCGCAACGCAAATTGCAATTGGTGGCAGAGACCGATGCCAATGACTCGCGTATCCTCAAGCGCGATCAAGATGCTGGTGACAATGGCAGTCGTATCAGTGTTGGCATAGATGCACAGTGGAATGATGATTTTCATCATGCGCTCCATGCACTGCTCACTGGTGAGAGCCAGGGCTACTATCAAGATTTCGGACAGATTCAGCAGTTGGCGAAAGTCTATGCTCAGGGAGTGGCATACGATGGACAGTGGTCGGAGTATCGTCACTGCACTCACGGCCGATCTTACTCAGGAGTGGCGCGAAAGCGTCTGGTTGTGTATGCGCAGAATCACGATCAAATTGGCAATCGAGCCACGGGTGATCGCTTGAGCGCGCAGCTGAGCTTTGAGCAGCTCAAGCTCGCGGCGGCGAGTGTTTGCATTTCGCCCTTTGCACCTCTGCTATTTATGGGCGAAGAGTGGGGAGACACATCACCCTTTTGTTATTTTGTAGATCACCAAGATCCCGAACTCATCGAAGCCGTGCGCCGCGGGCGTGCCGAAGAGTTTCGCGCATTTTCTTGGCAGGGTGTGCCGCCAGATCCTGCAGATGCAAATACATTTGCCAAAAGTCGTATCTTGTCAGAGCGAAATGCTGCCAAAGATCCAATGTGTTCTCTTTTTTTTCGCTACTATCAGCAGCTGATTCGTCTCTCCAAGTGGATTCGCAAGCATGAGCTCCTCGAAGAAAATCGAATTGTGGTGCGCTTAACTAAGAGTCAAAAGGCGATCGTTCTTACCTCAAAGGATGAAGACTTTTCGCTACGGTGTTGGTTTTCGTTTCAGGATAAAGAGGAGATGTTGAATTTAGAAGAGGAAAATAAAAACAGCCAGATTTTGCTCGACTCGTCACTCTTTACACTCGAGAATCAAAATAAAGTGTCAGATAAAAAAATAGGTCCTACCTTGCTGCTCAAGCCTTGGTCGGCAGTGGTGGTGGCCCAACGAAAGGATCTTGCAACTTGAGTCGATTTCTCTGCATTCACGGTCACTTTTATCAACCGCCTCGCGAAAACGCTTGGATCGAAGCCATCGAAGGCCAGGAATCCGCGTATCCTTTTCACGACTGGAACGAAAGAATTTCTCGAGAGTGTTATCGGGCCAATGGGCAGTCACGAATTTTGGATGAGGACGGCTGGGTCACTGGGCTTTCGAACAACTATTCAAAAATCAGTTTCAACTTTGGCCCCACGCTTCTGTCGTGGCTGGAGGAGCGGGATCCAGAAACCTACGAAAAGATTTTAGAAGGTGATCGCATCAGTCGTGTTCTTTTTGGAGGTCATGGGGCCGCAATCGCCCAGGCTTATAATCATCTGATTTTGCCTTTGGCGAGTCGGCGCGACAAAGAGACCCAAGTGAAGTGGGGCGTACGCGATTTTCAGAGACGCTTTGGTCGCGATCCAGAGAGTCTCTGGCTTCCTGAAACAGCGGTCGATATCGAAACTCTAGAGGTGATGGCTGACCATGGGATGAAGTATGTGATCTTGGCACCGAGGCAAGCTAAGGCGGTGCGCGCGCTCAATTCTGATGGACCATGGCAAGATGTTTCCAATGAGGCTGTGGACTCTACGCAACCTTATTTCGTGTGCCTTCCTTCGGGAAATTATATAGCAGCCTTTTTTTATAATGGCTCAATTTCTAAGTCGATTGCGTTTGAAGGACTTTTGCACAACGGCGAGTCTTTTGCCCAACATCTTGCCAATTCATTTACCGATAGCGATTCGCGCGATGAGCTTTTGCACATCGCCACAGATGGCGAAACCTATGGTCATCATCATCGCTTTGGCGATATGGCCTTGGCATACGCCATCCACACCATAGAGAGTCAGAATCTGGTGCGCATCACAAATTACGGGCAGTATTTAGAGATGCATGTGCCCACTCATGAGGTACAGATTCACGAGAATTCTAGCTGGAGTTGTGCTCACGGTGTTGAACGCTGGCGCTCAGACTGCGGTTGCAATAGCGGTGGCAAACCGGCAAGTTGGAATCAGGCCTGGCGGGCGCCACTGCGTAGCGCCCTGGACTTTGTGCGCGACAAGGTGGCTGTCCCCTGGGAGACGGCGATGTCGGAGCTGTGCAAGTTCCCCTGGGAGCTTCGCAATGCATACGTCGATTTGATTCTTGATCGCTCTGAAGAAAACTGCGTTTCTTTTGCGACAAAGTGGTGTGGCCGAAGCCTCACGCAGCCCGAGCGCGTAAAGTTTTTGGAGCTCCTAGAGATTCAGCGCCACCTGCTTCTGATGTACACGAGCTGTGCTTGGTTCTTTGATGAGGTGTCAGGAATCGAGACAGTGCAAAACATTCAGTACGCCTACCGCGCGATTGAGTTGGCTGATGAGCTCTTGAACCTTGAATTGTTTCCTAGTTTTTACCAGAAGTTAGAGAACACTCCTTCCAATCTTCCTGAACTAGGCAACGCTGCCACTGTGCTTGACGAATATGTTCTGCCTATGAAAGCGGATTTGCTCAAAGTTGCTGTTCACTTTGGAATTTCGTCAATATTTGAGAAGTACCAAGAGCGCAATTCGATTTATTGTTATGATATCAATTTACTCGAGTATCGGGAGATGGCATCGGGGCGAGCCAAGATGGGTTGCGGTCAGGCTGAAATTGTTTCGCGGATTACGGGAGAGACCGGCCACATGACTTTTGGCGTGATTCACTTTGGCGACCACACTTTGCGAGCAGGAGTTCGCTTTTTTGAGTCCAAAGACCGTTACAAAGATTTGCTAGAGGAGTCGAAAGGGGTGTTCGGTCGCGCTGATTTTCCTGAAGTGATCCAAATCTTTGAAAAGCACTTTGGTGATCCACTCTATTCTTTGAAAGATCTATTGACCGATGAGCGCAAAAAAGTGACTGACCTGATTCTATCCGACAGCATGAAAAATATCGGCAGCAAATTCAATGAAATCTATCACAGCACCTATCCTTCTTTGCGCTATCTTTCGAATCTACATGTTAAGCTCCCACCTGTTTTTGAAAACATCGCGACCTTTGTTCATTATCACGGCATCAAAGAGCAGTTCGAAAGAGATGGATCTGAAATTGAAATTGATGTTATTCGTCGCCACTTGCAGGAGGCCAAAGGCATGAGGGGCTTGCAAGACCAAGAGGGCCTGATCATTGCGTACAAGGAGCTTTTGAAGAGAGAAATTGACAAGCTCACACTCAATGACTTTTCACTGGAGTCCTTGCGAATTATGATTCCCTTGGTGCAGCTCATCAACGAGCTGCCCTTTTCATTGACCTTGGGCACGGTCAAGAATGCCTTCTATCTGTGGCTTCTCAAGCACAGATCCGAACTCTTTCAGTCCGAACCTGCAAAACAACGTCAGTCACAGTCACTATCGCAATCGCATTTCCCTTCCCATTCACAGGAGCAATCGCATTCGCAGATACAGGCAAGCACTCCGCGAGAGCAGGCGATTCAAGAACTGGCCAACCTGCTGATGGTGCGAATTCCGCTATGAAGACACATGCCGAATTTCGCGCCACCTATCGCCTTCAGTTGCACAAGGACTTTGGCTTTGACCAGATCATTGAGATTGTCGATTATCTTGCGCAACTGGGAATATCGCATTTGTATCTGTCGCCCATTTTTGCGGCCAGCCCAGGGAGTTCTCATGGCTACGACGGCGTGGATCCGACACGAGTCTGCGAAGAGCGGGGCGGGGAGAGTGGTTTTGCAAGACTTTGCGCAAAACTTGCATCTCCAAAAAAAAATAAATTGGCGATCGTTTTGGATATCGTGCCCAACCACCTAGCGGCAAGGTATGAAAATCCAACTTGGCGCGATGTATTGCGCCGCGGTTCCCGTTCACCACATTGGCAGAAATACGACATTCGTGCTCATGGGCAAAAACTGGTTCTTCCTGTCTTAGGAAGGCCCCTTAGCGAAGTGATTGAAGCTGGCGAATTCAGGCTCCAAAAGAAAAACACTGAAACTGCAAATGAAACTACGACTGCAATTGCACCTGAAACTGCAACTGCATCTGCAAAAAAAGCCACATCAGCAAAAAGCAAAATCAAAGAGGAGTATGTCTTTGAATATTTTGAGCAAAAATTTCCGGTATTTTTGAGTGCGAAACTAAAACCCGCGGTTGTCGCGCAGGCCTTAAAAGGTGATGCGGAAGCCCTAAAGACTTTGGCTGCGAATCAGTTTTATCAACTTGAAGAGTGGCGCCAAGGAACAAACCAGATCAACTATCGCCGCTTTTTTGATATCAATGGCCTGGCTTGCTTGCGTGTCGAAGACCAAAAAGTGTTTGAGTGGGATCACTCTGGGTTGACCAAGCTCATGCGCCACCATGACAGCATTGAAGGGGTGCGCGTCGACCATGTGGATGGATTGTCTTCTCCCGTGCAGTACTTGCGCCGACTCAGAAAAATAACTAGACACATTTGGGTTGAAAAGGTTTTGGGCGAATTGGAGTCCATGCCTGAGGACTGGCCGGTGAATGGCACCACCGGCTATGATTTTATGGGGTTTTCTACGCGAATGTTTATTGATTCCATGGGCATGGACAGATTGCGTGAGCTTTTTGTTCAAGAAGTCGAGTCACGCTGGACCAATTTTGCCCAGTGTGTTTTTGAGAGCAAAAAAGAGATCGTGGCGACCCATTTTGGCCGCGAGTTCGCCACCCTGTTTGCAGAGCTACGACTGATTCTCACTGACCGCGGTCGGCCGACGGCATCAGGGACGGCATCAGCGGTGACATCGGCCAAGGCAGAAGAAAAATTGCGTGAGGCATTTCTCATCTTAACCTGTTCGCTCGACCTATACCGAACCTATGTGCGGGATGCCGTCGGCTTTTTGGAGCGCGACCGAGAGTATTTACGCCAGGCCTTTGTTCGTGCACAAGAGGCTTGCTCAGTCGAACAATCTGAGCCCGACTCAGCCTCCTGCCAAAGAGAATTGAAGTTGCTTAAAGGCTGGCTTTTGCAAAAAGAAAAGTTTAGCAAAGAAGAGATTCATTGGATTCGAAAGTGGCAGCAGCTCACCGGTCCTGTTATGGCCAAAGGGCTAGAGGACACGGCTCTCTATAGATATTTTCCGCTGGAGTCCTTAAACGTGATTGGTGGCGATCCGGATTGGCATGGACGCGCCGTCGCCGCTTTTCATTTGGCCAATCAGAATCTTTTAGAAAAATGGCCTTTGACCCTCACCACACTTTCCACCCACGACACCAAACGCAGTGCCGATGTGCGTGCACGGATTCATGTTCTGTCTGAGATTCCAGAACGGTGGCAAGATCACTATCGCAAGTGGAGCGCCGATCACCGCGACTATGGTCTTTCTGCAGCGACGCTTTATTTTATTTACGAAGCCCTGCTCGGTGCCTGGCCTCTTTCTGCTCAAGCGGGCCGAGAGGTCTTTCTTGAGCGAATGCAAAACTATTTTCGCAAGGCCTTTCGCGAAGCAAAGACGGACACCAACCGGCAAAATCCCAACCTCGAATATGAAACCAAAATGCTAAAGTTTGTCGAGGATCTTTTGGTGTCTGCCAGTCGCGATAGTTTTCGACAAGATTTAGAAAATCTGGCAGAGCTCACCTCGCGCTTTGGCGCCTTGAACTCGCTCGCCACACTTGCTGTGCAATGTGCATCACCTGGTGTTGTCGATATCTATCAAGGGGGTGAACTCTGGGATTTGAGTATGGCCGATCCTGACAATCGCAGACCTGTCGACTACCAGCTGCGGAAGAGTCTTTTAAAAAAGCTCCAGGCCGCCGATGATGCCGATCCGAAAGAATTGATTTTGAAACTTTGCCAAAATTGGCAAACAGGAGAGATCAAGCTGTGGTTGTCATGGAAAATGCTTCAACTTCGTTCCCTGTATCCACAGCTGTTTTTAAAAGGGGACTACATTCCCATAGAGATACAGGGCTCGCGTCGAGATCATTTGGCGGCTTTTGCCCGTTGCCATAAGGGGACCTGGGTTCTGATGGTGGTGCCTCGCCTCATACTCACAGCTTTGCAAATGGATCACGGATCAACAAATTTGAAACCACATGAGGTGTTTCTTTCGCCAGAATTTAGGTCCGGTGAGTTTTGGCCCGAAAACTTTTGGCGGGACACCTATCTGCTGCTGCCCCAGCGAGCCAAGGGCATCGAATGGGACTCTTATTTTACAGCTGAGAGCGTGCAAATTGAATCAAATGCTAGAATTGCTGTTGGCAAAGCCCTCGGTCCAGGACCCGTGGGCTGCCTCATGTTTGTCTCTTAGTGAATGAACTTCTTAGTGACTGTCTCTTAGTGACTGAACGGCCGATCAGCTGATCGCAAGGATGATCCAAGAATTACATCATGATCATAAATTCATTCATGTAGCTCACTTTGCAAGCCATAGATGCTTCGTCAACAGTGATTCCGCCTGCTTCAAGCAATACATCGGCGGCAGCATCAAGGTTTTGTACGTTGCCCTTGCTGATGTCCTGAAGGCCAGCAACACCAACGCCAAAAATTCCTTCTGGACCAGTCAATGCCCAAAAATACATTTTGAGAAAGCCGTCCTCAGCGCCATGACTTTCAAGCGTGAGCGTACCGGTAACTTCCTTTTCACCCTCCTTGATGGAGTATTGGGCGATATTGGTAGAATGATCAATTCCGATCAAAATTGTTTGAGTAGCGTCTTCACTCGTGCAATTTACAAGAACCTGTGTATCCAAATTCTTGGCAAGACCAAGTGACGAGGCCAGAAGAACAGCAACGGCTGCAAGCATAGTTTTTTTCATGTTTAAGACTCCTTAAAGTATGAGGGATTTTAGTGTCGCTGACCAAGCAAATGGCCTGGTCAGTAGTTTGGCGAACCCTATTCCATTTTGGCGAGAAACTCCAGATGAATTGGCACTTTTGGAATAACTTTCCCAACTGTAAAAAGTTAAGTTATTCGGTTCCAATTTAGCACCACCAGGGCGTGTTTTGATTTTGATTGGGTTCCACTTCGGAACACGGGCCATTGATATGGCTAAACGAATTCATCCTCTCAGCTTTATCCAAAAAATTTCGATACTCCCTACAGAGTCCCCAGACATGGGCGTATAAACCTAAAAACAATTCAGAAGGGATTTCAAATTATGAAAATCAATAGCTCGTCAGACTTGTTACGTCTCGCATTGATATTTGCGATTGGGTGGCTGAGCTCATGTCGATCTGCAAATGTGACGAATCCCATTGCCGAACAAAGTCGCAAAATCGGTGGTCGCCAGATTTCTCAGGCTGAGAACCTCACTCACTTCAATAGCATCGATGACATTGGGCAATTCAATTCTTTAGGTTTGGTGTCTCAAGGTTTGATAAAAAATGGAAAGCTAGTTAAATTCCTAATAGACCTAAGAGGCGAATCTCCTGAAACTTATTTTTTAAATGCAAATTTTACGCAGAGATCCAGAGCGCCTGACTATGTTCGCTATCACTACTATTTTGCAGAGCAGAATCTCAACTACCGAGGTGGTGCGGGTCAGTTTAACAAATCCACATATTTTGCAACTTCACTGGCAGAAAGAAAATTTATTGCCGGCAGCGTGCAGACATTTGAATTGGATGGAACCCCTACACTTTCGATTCACTTTTATCCTCAAGATTCTATCAAAGAAGAGGTCCTTGCTCTTGCTCTAAAGGAAGTATTGAATCGAATTCATCTGGACCAGTTGCCCAAGGTTTTTATTCAGTTAGGAAGTCACCAGAGCCATGCCACTATCGGTGCAGAGATGGCAAAGCTCAATATTCGCCCAATCACTTTGAGCGAAGCTACCAACGGGCAAAAGATGGTGATTATGAACCCAGGGAAGGCGATTGGATTTTTGCGAATCAGTCCGCAAGATGTCAATGCGCTAAGTGAAATGGACATTCCCGTCTTTACAGAGCTTCCCTTGGATCTATCAGTGGTGGCGGGCACCCTCACGGTTGCCCCACAGGATATTGGTTCGCACATCAATTTAAAATTGCAAGAGCGGAACACTCCCAATGTCGTTGATCTAGAGGCGCTCGAAAAATGGCGTGACTTTGACGGCAAGGCTGTTGAGCTGGTTGTGACCAGCGGCAGCAGCACCACCGAGGGAAATTATACGATCAGGCGATTGGGTGCCGATAGCAAGGGCGTAGACACAGGGGCGGCGATGGTCACCGACCACTATTTGCAAGTTCGCAAAAATAAAAAATGGTACAAACTGCCAGCGCTTTTGAGTGGCACTGAAATTAAGAGTTTCGAAGACATGTGCCCAGGCTTACCGAGTGTCTGTCTTGAGATTATGAGTACCTTTGGTGGCAAGGCAGCGAAACTTGGATTTTTAGCAAACAAAACTGTTTTGGGTATGGGAGGTGATAAGCAAAATAGCCTAGGCTATCGCCTAAATCCTCTTGGTTTTGGAATTCCGATGGAAGTGTACTTTAAACTCCTGGAGATGCCGGAAAATAAGAATCTAAAGATGGCAATAAAAGATATGATCGATAGCGAAATGGGTTTCAAACCCCTACTTGCTTCTCTTGAAAAGGCGGCAGCACTTGCCAAAATACAAGAGGGTTTTTATGCCGCGCAACTGCCTGGTTCGGAACTGACAAAAATAAAAGGTGCCTTGGCGACGCTGGTAGCGGCAGTCAAGGCAGAAAATGGCAATCAGGTGCAAGTTGAAAAGGTCAAGATTCGGTCTTCTAGCAATGCCGAAGATTTGCCAGACTTTGACGGTGCAGGCCTCCACAACAGCTACTCTGCAAATGTGTCCAAAACTGCAAAGGCAGGCCAGGTCTGCCACCTGGAGTACGAGGTCGACGGCCCGTCGACTAAAGCTAAGATGAAACCTGCAACGTTGGAGTGTGCACTTCTTGGTGTGTATGCCAGCCTCTGGAACAAGCGGGCAGTGGAAGAACGATCCTTTGCAGGAATTGATCACAACTCCGTCGGAATGGGAATTGCGGTTGTGCCCACTTACAACTACCTAAAACAAATTGGCATCACAGAAACTGCAAACGGTGTAGGTATCACCCGAGTGCTGAGCGCACCAAATGTTTACGGCTATACTTATACGATTCAGGACGGAGAAAACCTGGCGACCAATCCTGATCCCGAGACTCAGTCCGAAATCACACTTGCAAATTTCCTTACACCTTCAGATCCGCTGACATATTCAATTCTCAATTATGCGACCCCAGTAAAGGGGCAACCTCCGCTTACACAAAAGGTTCTTTCTGATGCCGTCATGAATAAATTGGTTGATCTCTCCCAACACATTGAACGTCGCTACTGCGAGAGTAAGGAGGATTACTATCAAAGGAGTTGCCGAGATGTGGTTTGGGATACAGAAAAACCAAAGGCCCTGGATTTGGAATTTAAGATACTTGGTCCAAAAAAAGAAATGATAATGATCAAACAGATTCGTGAGTTTTCTGGTGGAAGCGCATCTGACGACTGAAAGAATCAGAACGGCTCCATCTGCCAACAGAGACACCGAGTTATGGCTAGTGCTTTGTCAGGGAAGTTTTTTCGTTGTTGCTTCGTCGTCGCGGTATTCATCATACAGCTTCCTCCTCGCGCCTAGAAAAAATTTCCCTGACAAAGCGCTAGCTCTCGGAGCCTGCTAATCTGTGAGTCTAGTCTGTGAGTCTAACCTCTGAGGATCTTGAATTCCACTCGTCGGTTCTTTTCCCAAAGCCGTTTTGGAACCTTCTTGTGATTGTATTTGGGTCGGTGACTGCCGTACCCTTTGGACGTAAGTATTCGCGGACTGATGCCCTTGTTGATCAAATAGTTTACAACCGTGGCAGCCCGAGCCTTTGACAGAGGATCATTGATGCGATCATTGCCCTGGTGATCGGTGTGCCCGGCCACATGCAGGCGCGGAATGTCGGACTGGTGCTGCAAGATCACTCGCGCCACTTGATCCAAGATGAGTCTTCCTTTGCGTGTGAGCGTTGACATATTCAAATCAAACTCCACTTCATCTAAAATGTAGATTTCCTTTTTAGTAAAGACGACTTTCTTTTCGTATGAGGGTTCAGGAGGTGGAGTGTTGCGTATGTCACTCAGATCCACAATTGGCACCGGCGAAGAGTCTGTCACCATTGGCGGCAGGGGTTCTTGTTTTGGTGGTTCGTAATATTCTGAGCTTGTGGTCTCAATAATCAAACTCTCGTCAGGCTCCACGTCGGGAATGGTATTGTAAGGGGTGTCTCGAGGCGACTTTGATTTTTGATTTTCTCCAGGATAGAGCGGGAATTTCACCCCAAAGACCAGGCGAGGATCATTTGCACCCACATTGCCAAACTTGCCAGTGCCGCCACCAAAATGAACCGAAGTTCCTTTGTTCATTTGATATCTCAGGCCGCCGTAGAACTCGCCAGGTGGGTTGAAGTCATTGATGCCCTTTGCTGGCGCGTAGTACGTGTATTCAAGATTGAGCGACATGTTTTTTGAAAGCGCAAACAACGAACCGATTCCCGCGAAGAGTCGGGTCTTGCCATCGATTTGTGGATAGGCTCCAGAATCAGCATTTTTTGATTCGGCATTGGGGAAGCTAAAATATCCCAAGTTTAAGGATAGTGAAAGTGATTCAAAGGCCTGCTCAAAGGCCAGTCTCGAGCCAAAGCCCCAGCTGCTATTGCCAAGGCCACTTCCTTCGGCATCGCCCTCGTATTTCACTCCTGTGGGCAACCAGAGCTCAGGAATGATAGCGACGCCCGTGTCTTCATCACCAGCAATTTTCCACTTCAAGCTCACGCGCGAGTCTCCCCAATGGCTGTCTTTGGTTCCGCCATATTCGGGGTGTACATTAACGTAGGCAACAGGGATCTGATAGCTTGCACTCAATGTTTCACTAAAATAATAGGCGGTGCCCAAATCCAAAATGTGCATGGACTCAACCAAAGTCTTTTGGCTTGAATGATCGGGTGAGAGCATGACCCATGGTTTATTAACATACGAATAGGAGAAATGAAAAAACAAACGCTTGGGTGTACTTCGATTTAAGAATGCCTGATCGCGCATAAGAGCGTCTTCAATGCTCAGATAGCTGCTATTTTGCGCTGGAATAAACGAATTGTAATTGATGGTGTTCTCTGCCACTTGCGCGAGACCCATCAAAGGAGTCGTTAATATTATCAGAGCCAACAGCTTTCGAATCACACAGCTTCCTTTTCTGTAGGCAGCTCGCAACATTGATCTCTGATCTTTGATCAGGTTCAAAAGGCGCCAGTGCCAATTTTTGTTCGACAGCTGATTGATTTAGGAGAGAGTAAACAACCTGAGAGGGGCTATTTGCGCATCACCAGCAATTCAGCGGTCCTGCCAAATAGAAAATGCAAAGCCATGGCCAAAATTATCACAGATCGCCATGCGGACTTTTCTAGTCTACTGTTTTTGCCAATGTGGCCTGACGTCGTCCCAATTTGAGATGAGTTCTAAATTGATTCACGCCGGAAATGCAGAAATCACTGTGCCGGGTGAATCTTTGATTTCGCTTTTACCATTTGGGTCTTGTTGACGGGTATGCGAATTGTGACTTCTAGATTCTTACGCAATTGCTTCTCAACGATAAAGGCCAAAGGAACCTCTAAATCTTGGTACCGAGTTCGAACAATTGCCGACCTTGAATTCAACGAAAGTATTAGGCCTGTATTTCGAAAATATGGCAATCCAAGAGCCGCCTGTGAGTCGATTGCAACAAGAGGTTGAAGAAAAAGAATCCCGATAAAAAAAATCACTCGAAATTTCATTGCGTGGCTCCCCTGAGTTCTTTTCTATGGTCTCCGCCTGAATCGGCGGTCGGTGATACGGCTATGATCGGGCGCC
Source organism: uncultured Pseudobdellovibrionaceae bacterium (assembly GCA_964388665.1). Taxonomy (GTDB): domain Bacteria; phylum Bdellovibrionota; class Bdellovibrionia; order Bdellovibrionales; family Bdellovibrionaceae; genus CALCCV01. The sequence continues at coordinate 41,087 of CAYMBJ010000033.1, forward strand.
CCAGTTCAGTTCGCAATGCCGATTCGTAGCCTGTTTGGAGAAAAGGCATTTCTTCACCGGGAGTACGCAACTCATTTTTGATATTGTTCGTAGAATTATCCTCAGCGCAGGCGGAGGCAGATTTGCACATAGTCACTCCGGCAGTTTTTACGGTACTGCATACCGCCCAGTTCTCGTCCCAAACAATTGCCCCAGATTTGCAAACTACGTTACCTCCGCAGTACGTGGGGTTATTGTTTGGCGCCTTCCTACTGGTCACATTGCCGGAATAAACACAGACCAAATCAGGCCGGGCGATCTTCGTGACGCTTCCAGAGCCGTAATTCCATTCACTATAATCATAAAAAACCATGGCTTTAGAAGGACTCTGACGTGAATATACACCAAGTCTCGTAGGGTCAACTTTCTTGTTATCGGATAAAGTTGCATCTTCGTAAAATACAGTATTGTCTGGAAAAGTTGCGCCGGCAGGAGTCCATGTATTTTCACTACCTGGGGCGTTTTCAGCGACCCTATCGGCAAGCCAAGTTCCGTGGCTACTGGATGGTTCCAGTAAATTTTTAAATGTCCAATCTTTTGGAATTAGAATGCCAATGGTTTTTTCGTCTTGCGTACCATTATACACTTTTACGTACACCATGTTGACCTTGGAATTAGCATCAACATATAGCTTCGGCTCCTGATTTACATGAATGGCCGTCTTGCCCATCGATGGGAAATTTAAAAAATGGTCAAAGTGGTATTCTGCAATGGCAAATGAAGCCGAGAGTGTCACAATTGTGATAGCTAATCCTGATCTTATTTTCATGAGAAATTTGCAATGAATTGGCGGGAAAAGTCAAGAGGCGGACCAATGGCCTACTAGGGCCGTCGTCCCTAGTAGGTATCCTTTCAGGGCCATCAACAGATTGAACCAATATTCCCCAGAAAACTTTCATGTCGTAGTTGTAACGGACAATATCGGCTCGATCTCCATATTTTACAGTGGACTTGGATCGGAATGTCTCCGCGTAGCCCAATTGCATGGTACGAGTTAAGGCTCCTTCTCGAAAAAAGCGGTAACGCAGTAGGAAGTTTGCAGCGTTGTAATCGGACCATAGCCATGGGCTGGTGCCCACACTGATGTTCGTAGTAAGTCCGCATGCTAAGGATTGAATGCCTGCCGTGCAGACTCCACTTTGTAACACATGTGAAGTTGCCGATAAGTCGTGACCGAAATCAATCACAATGGGTTGGCTATCAGCGATGGCTAGCGACTCATCTTGGGCGAGGGAATGTATTGTCAAAATCAAAAGAATAAGGCTAACAAGGTATTTTATCATTCTGTCCCGCTAACGACGGTGAGCAATTGTTCGCAAGTCCGCATGAGCCTAGCGGCACAACGGTTTAAATTCGCGTATTGAAGAGGAATAGCAGAAAGTGTTTCTATGCGCCAGATCATAGTTGAATCAAAGCAACCGTAATAAACGGTTCCAATTGAGTAGCATAAAAGGAGAACTAGAAGTTATTGATTCCCAGCCGTGCACCGTCTGTCTACTGATCAAGATAAATTTCAGTCGCGAGTCGGGGCGGCTCGCGACTGAAATTTAATGCGCACTTTACTCTTGGAGAAACTGATTGAGAAACTCTGCGCGTTTTGCCGAGGTTGAACCGCAGATGATAAGCTCGGTTAAGCTCAGTTGTTGATCTTCTGGGTAATTTTTTTTGATAAATTCAGTCATGGCTTCTCTGGCTGTGACGGATTGATGATAAATTTGTTCATAATCTAGAATGGACCGCAAGACTTTTGTGTTTTCGTCGGGCCCAAATACGCATCCCCGAGTTTCACTTGGCATGCCAAAAGCAGTCGTATGCAATCCTAGAACTACCAAAACCATAAAAATTTGTTTCATAAGTTTTCCTCTAAATTAGTTTTAAATTCAACCGTTACCCGGATCGGCGGATTGCAGTAAATTAAAATCTATAGATTTCAATCAGGAAAG
>CAYMBJ010000034.1:0-40831 GCA_964388665.1 uncultured Pseudobdellovibrionaceae bacterium
AATTTTATTTCTTATTTTATTCATTTTTTTGTCTAGACAACGGGGTCCACCTTATACCACTTTGTTCTGGCGCTGTCTTGTATCTGACAAATTTTGAAAATTTTGGAGAGCTGAAAAAGAGTTTATCAACAAGGAAAAGAGATACTGTTGATATGAAAAGTCTTTCTTATCGATAGTAAACCCAATAGAGCTGATCAGGAATGAAGCCTGGACAGCCGGGTTGCCTGTGAGGCCGATTGGGCTTACGATCCGTCAGATCTGGAACAGGCAAATAGATTAATTTTGGAACATGATCGAAAGTAAAATCACCATTTTTTAGGTGCCATTGGCACCTTCCAAGGATGCGAGGAACAATCAAAATGTCGGCATTTTCTTGCGGTATGGTCTCCAACTCAACCTCTGTCATGCCATTTTTATAGATGAAAAAGCTTGAGGGCTTTTCATAAAAGACCTCTTTTGCGCCCGCTTCGTTCATTGCCATGATGGGATAAGACTTTAAATAGTTTCGCAGCTCAGAGAATTGCGAGGCAAAGCGGGCATAATAATCTCCTCGCAGATTCAAGACGCGCTGGTAGGGCAGCAACAGCATCGAATAGATGTCTGCCATGCCTTTGCGAATCGCTTCGGGTTCATCATGATTTGCACTCACACCCTTTGCCTCGGTGATTGTCGGTTTTGATCTTCTCTGAAAGCTGCCGTACAAACTCTTGAGCGCGCGCAGTTTCGATTTGCGGGTCGTTCTGATGGTAGACCTGGTTGCAGATTCATCGCTAATAAAGGCTCCAAGCGTCTCAACGTACATGCCCATCATCATGGTCAACGACGCCTCATTCTGAGACATTGGTGGCGGCGCCACCATTTTGACCTGAGGTGCGGCAGTGTCAAACTTCAAATCTTGCGCATAGGAGTTGCTCACTGAGATCAAACTCAGCGCCATCAGCAGCATTCTAGAAGCGATGTGGAGTACAGTCATGGATCCGCCTTCCTCAACAATAGAGGTTGCAATTTCTGTGCAATCTTCTGTCAATGAGTCTGAAAAATGAAGCGCCTTTACTCCAGTTTTGCCCCTCAGTAAGATTGCAACATATGGATTGCAATCTTACTGAGGGGCAAAAGTGGAGCATCGCCAAAGTTTCACATAGGGGCAAAATCATAAGGCCTTCTAGACATCGTGGCACGACAATGCTACTTATACAGTGGCAAACATCTTAGGAGTTTTACTCAATGAAAACAAACAAACCACCTGATGCCAATTTAGCAAATCCGCTGGCGGCTGTATCAGCAACAGCAATTTTTAGAAAATCGATCCTATCTGTGATGGCTCTGACAGTTGTGTTTTCTATTTTGGCCTGTGAGACCTCTCCCACAGGACGACGACAGCTGTCTCTTGTGAGCGATGCGCAACTGGAACAAATGAGCGTCTCGGCCTTTGCGCAGATGAAACAGCAGACTCCCGTTAGTAAAGATGCCAAAGTGAACAACTATGTTCGCTGCATTGCTGATGCCATCACGACGACTTTGCCTGAGCACCGCAGCTGGGAAACGGTGGTCTTTGAAGACAAGACCGCCAACGCCTTTGCCCTCCCCGGCGGCAAGATCGGTGTGCACACTGGGCTTCTAACTGTGGCAAAGTCACAATCGCAATTGGCGACTGTGATTGGTCACGAAGTGGCCCATGTGCTTGCCAACCATTCTAAGGAGCGCCTGTCAGAACAGCTTGCCGCACAGAGTGGAATCACCTTAGCATCAATACTGCTTGCCGGTGAAGGCAATCAACGTGATTCAAAGTACCAAATGGCCATGGCGGCCATTGGCCTCGGTGCCCAATATGGCTTGCTACTTCCACATAGCCGCGCTCAAGAGTCAGAAGCTGATATTTTAGGTTTAGATCTCATGGCCAAAGCAGGATTTGATCCTAGCGAAAGCATTCCGCTCTGGCAAAACATGGCGGCACAGGGCGGTGGCCGCACTCCAGAGTTTATGTCAACACACCCGTCGCATGGAACGCGCATTGAAAATCTCGGTGCCCATCTGCCTCAGGCCAGAGTCTACTATCAGCAGGCGGCACGAAAACCCAATTGTCGTTAACAAGCATTCTTTGATTTGATCATCAGTAAGAAGGCTCAGACAGCATAGATCGCGGCGACTCTTTTACGAAACTCCTCTTGCAACTGATGCCTCTGCTCGATGGAGTATTGACTGGTGTCGATTGCGGGGAGCACATTCATTTGTATCTCCATATGCCAGTGCCGCCCGTTGGGGACAAAGCCACCCTTTTTCAAAATCTGACTGGCACCAATGATGACCACAGGCACGATGGGCGACTGCGAATTGATTGCCAAAACAAAAGGTCCCGTTTTGAGCGGACCCAATTTTTCTTCCTCTTGACGAGTGCCCTCTGGAGCTAAACAAAACTGCTCACCGCTCTTTACGCGCATTGCGGTTTGCTTGTAGAGCTCAATGACTTCCTCGCGATGATTGCGAGCGATGGGCAAGGTGCCCACACGGCGCATAGCCAGACCAAACATCGGAAAGCGAAAGAGTTCAATCTTGGCACCGAATCTTGCTCCCCTGAGCTTCCAGTGCATGGCAAAAATATCAAAAAAACTGGTGTGATTGAACAAAAATAAACACCCACCTTTGGGAATGTTTTCTGCCCCCACCAAGCGCACATCAACGCCAAACATGCGGCACGAGATTCTTGCCCAGGTCTCAATATTGCGATTGTCCATCTCACGATCATTAAACAAAAGATTTAAAAAAACCGTGTAGCAAGAGAGAAAGAACAAGAGAAAGGGATAAAGAACGGCCATAAAAAAGCTGCGGAAAAATGCCAAGCGATCTAAAAATTGATTTGTAGTTTTGGAGCTCACGTGGCTTCTTTCATCTGTGTGTCGGGCATGGCCTCGCAATCTTCTGGAAACAGCCGCTTTCGCGCGCCAAGACGCTGGCGCTCCTTGTAAGCCTCATGCTCCGAATCGCCACCTTGAACTGTTCTTGCAAACGAATTCTGATCAAGAATTTGCACCTCATACGGGTAGAAAAAAGAAAAGGCCTCTTTACCCTCTCGATCAATTTTGATAAGTTTTCGCGAAATGAATTTGATAAACTGATAATCTATCCCCGAAAAATCATTGGGTTTGCGAATAAATTGCACCTCTTTGGCACGATCTTGCAAGGCCCGCAAAAACAAATTTTCGATCTCAGAGTCGTCAGGACGAGTCCCACTGGCCTTGATGTCTTCACAGACCTTCAAGAACAGCTCAACCGGAAAAATATTATTGGAAGATTGATCTGGCATAATGTGCGGATAGGCAATCAGATTTTCGCGCGCCAAAAAGCGAATCACGCGAAAGGAATCAAATATCGTGCGCGTAACAAAGCGCACACCCAATTTATCAAAAACCCTCATGGCCACAGCATCCGGCTTGGCCAACAGCTTGATCACCGCACTGTTGGACGCCTTAAAGGGTTTAGCCTGGAATCCCGCCAACTGAATCTTTTCGTCGGCCTCTTTGCTCGTGAGCTCAATCGCGCCCTCATCGCCAGAATAGACAACGGCCTGCTCAAAGGGTGTGAGAATTTGGTTTTGAATTTCTTCCGAAAAAGAACCAAAGAGGTCTTTTTCGGAATGCACAAACACATGCATGCATCGCAAAATGGCGCAGGCCCAGCGCTGCAAATTTTGCGTTTCCGCCACTGTCACTGGTGAGCCATCTTCGTATTGTGATGGGCCAGAGCTGGAGGCGTAGAGCAGCAGGTTGCGCAAATCTTTTAGTACTTTCGGATCACGCAGAATTTCTGGAATTTCGGTCTCCGGAAAACCCAACTTCTCCACCATGAGTACAATGGCACGACGATGAAATTGCCAAAGCTCCTCTTCGTCTTTTTCAGAGCTGAGCAAATATCCATAAGTTGAAATAAAACTTTCCGCCGCGCCCAAAGTTGGGATGTGCAATCCTGTGGAATCAATGACGCTCTTGCCGCCGGCCACGGACTCCAAAATGCCGGCCTCAAAATCAAATGTTTTCATCACTTTTATTTTTGAGTAATACCAATTTCAAGTCAAGGTCAGACCGAGGTGGAAAGGCTGGAGACATCGGTATATCACCTACAGAATCAAGGAGTTGTTGGCAGCTTTTGCAGAGTGCAAGGATTGACATTTACAATGCCGAGTACGCCCTGAGCTGGCTCGTCTAGGCTCACGACCTTTTTGTTGGCAAAAGAAACAGTTCCATACCAAGAGGTTTCAGAATTTACAGTCCAGTCGATGGTCACTGTGCCAAACTCATCAGCAAAAGTCCAGGTTCCGGGCTTGCTCGTGTCCCAAGTTCCAGCCTCCATCTTGTCAATACGAACTCGGTAAGCAGCAATCCGCTCACCATACTGATCGTAGCTGCCAACCAAAGAGTCGTTGATTACAAATTCTATATAGGCCGCCTCTTTATCGAGAACAAATGTTGATGGCTTTTTTTGCGCTTTGATTTGCTGATCCGCTTGGCTGTCATCACTGCCTTCATCAGTAGCTTTGATCTCTTTTAGCGGAGCGTAGAGATTGATGGTCATAGGATAGTAACCACTGCGTGTTCCCGAAACCTCGCCCAATGTTTGCGGATCAATGGCTGCAGAGACAAAGTTCTTTACTCGTGAAGTAAAATCCAATTCATCAAGCTTGGCAATTGCCAGTTCCGATTCCAAAACGATGCGTGTGGCGGAGTTGCTCGCCTTTGAATTGCACGAGTAGACCTGCAGCGCATCGGGAGTTGGCCCCTTGGCCGCCGAGTTGAACTTTTTATTTGAACAAGCAACTCCTTGGGTAAGAGCGACCACTGCTATAAAAATGAATTTTAAGTGTTTCATACCTGATATACATTACAAAGAGAGAGCCTGTCTCAATATAAAACACACTTATAATCTAGCGCTAAAATCTAGGAAGGGTTCGAGTTGACCTCAAGGGAATTTTGCATTTCAGCGACCTCAACTGCGCTGCATTTGCCGCAGGCCTCACCTGGCGCATGTTTGTGGCTCAAACTGCGATAGTGCCAATTCGCCGCATGCCCCACCATAAGCCATACAGAACCGGAAATTGTCACTAAGGAGTGACCAATTTTGTGAACCAAAAGGTGTGGAAAAATCGCTCCGCAAATCAAAATGGCCACCCCAACTCCGCCCGCCATGGCAGGCCATTTTTGCTGATGGACACGAAAGCCATTGCGAAAAGACCAAAAAGCCACCGGCACCACGAGAATGGCAACCAAAATGTGAAACAAGGGATGATTGAGCCCCTCAAAAAGCGCGGGCAAAGAAAAAATAAAAATGGGCGCGGCCAAACAGTGGACGACGCACAACCCTGATAAAATAAGACCCGCTCTGTCCCAATTCATGAATTTCAGGTGACATGCTATTGGTTTCTTTGTCAAACTGTTTGCCCGATCGGAGGCTAGGCTGGAATCTTTTATCAGGCCTCGATTTAACCGCAACATCACTAAACTCCGAGTTGTTTATGGCCTCCGCAAAATTTCTTCACGACCAGTCTCTCTTAGATCTAGGAACGGATTTTTCGGTACCCGTTGTCCCGGCACCATTTGCCAAGTTGAAGCTTCGCTACCTCAATCACAGCCTTGCAGACGAATTGGGGCTCTCCCGCTGGTCGGAGGAGCAATGGCTGCAGCACATGGGCCGATTCGAAATCATTTCGCCTCAGCAGCTCCCAGAGCCGCTCGCCATGAAATACCACGGCCACCAGTTTCGCCACTACAATCCTGATCTGGGCGATGGTCGCGGCTTTACCTTTGCGCAGTGGCGCAGACAGAGTGACCAGACTCTCTTTGAGCTGGGCACCAAGGGCAGTGGCCAAACGCCCTATTCGCGGGCTGGCGATGGCCGCCTGACCCTAAAGGGGGCCATGCGCGAAGCGCTTTGCACGGCGATGCTAAAGAGCCAACAGGTCGATACCAGCCAGACTCTGTGCTTTATGGAAACCGGCGAACACCTTGAGCGCGGTGATGAACCCTCCCCGACCCGCGCGGCCGTACTGGTGCGCTTTTCACGGGGGCACATTCGCATAGGCAGCTTTGAACGCTGTCTCTATCTGCAGAAACCAGACTGGATCTTGAAACTGGCTCGATACAGTTTGCAAAATTTTTATCCGCAGGCCTGGCAAAATCTCGTGGCCAGAAACAACCTCGAAAACAATCTCGGAAACGACCTCGGCAGCACCCCCGAACCCGACCCCCTTCTTCTTTTGCAAACCTTGTTTTCAGAATTTATGCAAAAGGCCATAGCGACCTTGGCCTCGCACATGCTGAGCGGCTTTGTCCACGGAGTGCTGAACTCTGACAACATCAATATTTCAGGAGAGAGCTTCGACTATGGCCCGTATCGCTTTCTGCCACACTACGATGTCAATTTTACAGCGGCCTATTTTGATCGCGAAGGACTGTACTGCTATGGCCGTCAGCCAGAGAGCTATCACTGGAATATACAGAGATTGGCGGAGACCTTTCAGTATGCGCATTCAGAATTTTCTGGCGCGCCTTATCTTGAGCAATTTGCAGAAATCTTTAATCAACAGGTCACAACGCAACTCCTAAATCGCCTCGCGCTTTCGCCTATTAGCGCAAACGCTGACAAGAAGTTGGTTGAACTCTTTTTTGCAAGTCTCGAGAGCACGCAAAAGTCCATCGGCTTTGCAGAGTTCTTCTACCACACAACCACAGCAATTGAATCACATCAACTGCCACAAGAATTGCGCCAGGCAGTTCGTGACCAGGACAGCCTGATTGAATTTTTCAAACTTGCACAGGCGCACTCTGACGCCAATGCTTCTTCAGCCACACCCACTCCGTCGCAAATGCAATCGCGTCCTAAGTTGTTCGCCACCTGTCCATTGATCTATTCAGAAATTGAGCGCGTGTGGGAGGCCATTGCCAGCAATGATGATTGGGAGCCCTTCAATGAGAAGCTCAAAGAGCTCAGCTCCTGCGATTTTTCTTAAGCATCCGATCATAGAATACGACTCCCAAAGCCACTGCCGCATTGAGACTTTCTACATTTTGATTCATCGGGATGGCCAGAGTTTGTGATGAGCTTTCTTGACCGCCACCTTGCTTGAGCAAAAACTTTTCAGCTGCCATATAGCCCCCCTCTTCACCAACAATCAAATAGGCACGCTCTGGCCAGACAAAATTTAGCAGACTGTCGCCCTCTGCATGCAATGCGAGGATGGGAATTTGTTTTTTTTCGGATGCACTCAATTGCTCCAAAACTTCCACCAACTTTGTCGCGACCGAAAAATGGGCCTGCAGCACCGCACCCGCAGAGGCCTTTATGGTCTGAGGTAAAAAAGGATGGGCTGACTCTTGCGTCAACACAAAGCTCTCGATTCCGAAGGCCAAGGCCGATCTCACCACTGCGCCAAGATTGCGCGGATCTCCCAAGGGCAATATTGGCAGGAGCTCAGGGGTCTGACTCGCCGGCATCTCTTGCCATGCTGGCAACTCCTGAAACTCCACCACCAACATGGGCGCATGAGTTCCCAATACATCAAGCTCTTCAAATAGCGGCGCCGCCAAATGCACGCGCTCGAATTCGCCACCATGCATTTCTGCTGCCGGCAACTGACCACCACCGCTGGGCAATAGCCAAGAAATGACTTTAAAGCGACTGCGCTTGGCTGCTGGGGACCTCACCCACTCCGAAATGATTTTTGTGCCAGAAATAATAAAGGCCCGCTCTTTTTTAATCCCTTTGCTCGTGAGCAACGAGCGATAGTATTGAAAGCGAGCATTGGTTTTGGATTCTATATTGACATCTGGTTTTGGCATTTAAATATCTTCTGGCAATGGAATTTCTTTTATTTTGCGAACCACCACCAAGCGACGCTCATTGCTGGTTTTAGGCAAGCTGTAAGCATAATCGCCATCAATCGCAAACCACTCGGACCACTGCCTCTCAAATTGCGGAAATTCAATATCCACATTTGGGCCCTTCATAAAATATATTTTGCCACCAACCTGCAGGCAATTTTGCACATTGCCGACCGTGTTGGCCATTTCCTCCACTGCGCGGGTGATTACGCCCTGCACTGGGTAGACAAAATCTCTCTGTATGTTGCGACCAATGATTTCGAGATTTTCAAGCTTCAACTCTTCACGAACTTTTTTTAAAAACACCACGCGCTTTTGCACGCCCTCTGCCAGGAGTATCTTTTTGTCTGGATAGAGGATCTTGAGCGGAATCCCCGGAAATCCTGGCCCGGTGCCCACATCCAAGAGCGGAAACCGCAGCTCCACATGCTGAGGCACAATGGCACAATCAATGAAATGTTTGATGGCGATATCACGAAATTTTAACAGTCGGGTAAAATTATTATGTTCCTGCTCTTTGACCAGCAGCTCGTAAAAATGAGCAAACTGTTCGCGAGCTTTATGACTGATTTCTGACATATCGTGATTAAAAAAAATGTCATAAAGTCGATCATTGGCCTCCTGCTGAGTGTGAATGACATGGCCCGGGCCTCTTGGCCCGCGAAAGACAGCTGCCGCATTTGGTTTGGGCTGATTTCGCTTCGGCTTAAAGCTGCTCGTATTTTTGGTGTTTTTGTGAGCCACAGCCACATCTCCTTAATAGATTCCCGTCATTATTCATCTACCATGGCGGCCATCGCTTGCCTATTTGAAATCTTCTTGGGAAGATGATCACATTATGGCAACAGACTCACTCAATGAACTCATATCGCAATTGAAAAATCTTGAATCTCAGGCATCTGCACAGTTTTCTGGCAGCAGCTCCAAGCAGACACTTTACGACTGCAAAGTGCAATACTTGGGCAAAAACGGCTCCATCACTGATCTGATGAAAAAAATGGGGCAACTGTCTCCGCAAGAAAAACCACAGTTTGGGCAAAGGCTCAACGAGGCCAAGCAAAGCCTCGAAGAGATCTTTCGTCAGCAAGAGGAGCGTTTCGTGCAAGTGGAGCTCGCTGAAAAGCTTGCTAAGGAAGGGCTCGATCTGAGTCTCCCCTCTGTGCCTCGACCTCGCGGTGGCGATCACCCTGTCTTCGCCGTCACCCAAGAGATCGTCAGCATTCTCTCTCGCTTAGGGTACAGCGTTCGCCTTGGGCCCGCCGTCGAAAAAGACTATTACAATTTTGAAGCGCTCAATATTCCCAAAGATCACCCTGCGCGCGATATGCAGGACACTTTTTTTATTGATAGCAATCATGTGCTGCGCACCCACACCAGTCCGATTCAGATTCACTCGCTCGAAAAAGACAAGCTGCCTCTGCGCATTGTCGGCACCGGATCGGTTTTTCGCGTTGATAGCGACATTTCACATTTGCCGCACTTTCATCAGATCGAAGGCATGTGCGTCGACAAAGATGTCTCCATGGCGGATCTCAAAGGCACCATTTCGTTTTTTGTGCGTGAGTTTTTTGGCGCCGACTTAAAAACCAGATTTCGTCCAAGTTATTTCCCTTTTACAGAGCCTTCTGCCGAGGTGGATTGCTCTTGCCCGATTTGTAAAGGCAACGGCTGCAGTCTCTGCAAGCAGTCCGGCTGGATAGAGATTGGCGGCGCTGGCCTAGTCAATCCCAAAGTCTTTGAGGCGGCCAAAATTCCCTATCCCGAATGGACGGGCTTTGCATTTGGATTTGGTATCGAGCGCATGGCCATCATCAAATATGGAATTCCTGACATCCGTTTACTGCCACAAAATGATCTGCGATTTTTGCGGCAATTTGAATTTTGATGCGTTTGAGCGCTTGAGGCGTTGGAAAAGACGGCTACAGTTTTCTTAAATTGATTTACTTTTTACCTGCTACAACTAAGGATTTATTAAGATGAAAATCAGCATGAAATGGATACAAGATCTTGTGGAAGTCCAAGATTACTTTGCAAAACCAAAGGAGATCGCTGATCTTCTTACCAAAGCCGGTCTAGAGGTGGAATCCATTGAGGACAAAGCGCAGCTGTTGCAAAATGTTGTGGTTGGCCAGATTTTGGAAAAAGCCAAACATCCCAACGCTGATAAACTGAGTGTGTGCCGAGTGGCTCTTGGCAAGGGCGAGGTCTCGCAGATCGTTTGTGGCGCAAAAAATCACAATGTCGATGATCGGGTCATCGTCGCTTTGCCCGGTGCCACGCTGCCCGGCGGCCTCACCATAAAAAATGCCAGCCTGCGCGGCGTGGAGTCTTCGGGAATGCTCTGTTCTTACAAAGAGCTGGACATGCCTGGCGAATCCGAAGGCATCGCTATTTTACCCAAAGATGCTCCGGTTGGTATGAGCTACTGCCAGTTTATGGGTCTTGATGACATTGTGTTTGAACTCAAAGTAACACCCAATCGCGCCGATTGCCTCAGCCACTTTGGCATTGCCAGAGAGATCTCAGCACTCTTGGGTCGCGAGATGAAATCACGCCCCACTGCAAAGTTAAAATATGCTGCCAAGAGTATCGAATTCCATGTCGAGCTCAAGGCCCCCGATCTTTGCCCACGATATGCGGGGCGAATCATTCAAAATGTAAAGGTGGGCGCCTCGCCACCGTGGCTGCGGGCTCGCCTTGAGTCTTTAGGCATGAACAGCATCAATAATATTGTGGATGTCACCAACTATGTGATGCTGGAACTGGGCCAACCTATGCATGCATTTGATCTGAAGAATCTGCGTGATCACCGCTTGCAGATCATGATGGCCACAGCTGGAGAGAGCTTTGAAACATTAAAGCAAGAAAAGAAAACTCTCAGCGGTCAGGAACTGATGATTGCTGACGGACAGGGGCCCGTTGCCATTGCTGGTGTGATCGGCGGACTCAACTCTGGCGTGAGTGATAAGACGCAGACTATTTTTTTAGAAAGCGCTTATTTTAATCCGGCCACTGTGCGAAAGACTTCGCGCGCTTTGCAACTCGATACGGACTCAGCCTACCGCTTTTCTCGCGGCGTGAGCGCGCAACTGCCACCCATAGCACTGGAGCGTGCAACGGAGCTCATTCTTCAGCTTGCCGGAGGCGAGGCGGAAGAGCGCGTGTTCGATCTTTACAAAGTGAAACCCGAAAAAAAACACATCGAAATCAGCATCGACCGTATCTCAAAGTCTTTGGGCTACAAAGGCACTGCGGAAAAATTCAAAAAGTACATGCTCTCCCTGGGCTTTGAAGTGCAGGAGAAGTCGCCCGAAAAGTTTTTGGTATCCAAACCTGAGTTTCGTTTTGATATTGAGCACGAGATGGATCTTATCGAAGAGTACGCGCGCCTCAATGGCTACGATCAAATTCCTGAAAGCTTTGTTCCCTATGCCAGTCTGCCAGCGCAACACGACAGCGCGTACATTCTTACGCAGCGTTTGAGCCAAATCCTTCAAGAGGAAGGTTTTCACCGCTGTTTCAATTTGATTTTTACAGATTCTAAAAAGGAGCGCGAGTTTTTAGGATCTCGCCCCGCGGCGGTGCGCTTAAAAAACCCTCTGAGCGAAGAACAATCAGAACTGCGAACTGCCCTTTTGCCCTCATTGTTTGAAAACGCAGTCTACAACTATCGCCAAGGCAATGAATGCGGCCGACTCTTTGAGGTGGACTCACTCAATCAAATCGAAGCTGCGCAAAGCACCACATCGGAATTGCAAAAGGAGCGGCTCGCGCTGGGAGCGATTGCTTGGGGTCATTCACAGGATCTGTGGAGCATCAAGTCTCCGCCACCCTTGGTCTACAGCATCAAAGGCCTTCTTGAAAATTTGTTTGCAAAGCTAGGCCTTGCTAAAGATTTTACTCTCGACGAATTCACTTCTGAAAAATCCTCTGGGGGTGCGGCCTATCTTCACCCGTCGCAGTCAGCCAAAGTGCTGTTTCGCAAACAAGTGATTGGCGTTTTTGGTACACTTCATCCAAGCCTCGCAGAAAAGTACAAATTTCGGGCGCCGATGGCTCTCATTGAAGTGAGCTTGGAAGCTGTTTATGCAGCAGCTAAGCAGCTGCGCTCAGGGACTCGCTCTACTCAGAGTCTTATCACCACACCCGTTGTGGAGCGCGACCTGGCCTTTGTCTTTTCTAAATCGCAGCCGGTGGGTCCAGTGCAAAAACTACTTTGTGAAATCGCTGGCGCTTGGATGCAAAACATCACCGTGTTTGATGTGTTTTCTGGCGGCTCTCTTAGGGCGGATGAAAAGTCTGTGGCCTTTAAAATGTGGTTGCAGCATCCCGACAAGAGCTTTGCTGATGCTGAGCTCAATGAATTGTTGCAAAAAATGATTCAGCAAGCCAAAGAGCAATTTGGCGCAGCCATGCGATGATAGCGAAGATCTTCAAAAAAATGCGGAGCTCGATGCGTTAATATTCGCGTTAAATAGTTGATTTTCAAACGGTCTTCGCTAGGCTTTGATAAGGGAGAAATTGTATAATTATGGCGGGACAAAATATTGGCAATTCGACAACGACCAAGGCCGACATCGTAGAAAAAGTTTACGACAAAATTGGGTTTTCAAAAAAGGAAGCCTCAGAACTTGTCGAAATGGTCTTTGATACGATGAAACACGTGCTCCAATCTGGCGAGAAGATCAAAATTTCCGGCTTTGGTAATTTCGTGGTCCGCACGAAAAATGAACGTGTGGGCCGCAACCCTCAAACTGGCGAGCAAATTAAGATTTCTGCCCGCAAGGTGCTCACCTTTAGGCCCTCACAGGTGCTCAAGGCGATGCTCAATGGCGAAGAGTTTGCTCATTTGAAAGACGACGATGACGACGAAGAGTGAGATGACAACTTCTGCGGAAGATACCAAGCCGTCCACTGCAGCTGAGCCCGCTCAGGTTGAGGTGGCCTCCCTACCTGTATTTCAATTTGGCCAAGATCAGTGGAGTTTTGTTGGCAGCCAGATCGAGCCCATCACAGAAGCAACAGAACAATTAGAAGAAACAACAGAACAACTCACAGCCGAGACAAAAGAATTTCAAGAAACTCCCGTCTATGACCAATTGGCAGAAGACATTATGGCTCCTGAGCATGAACCTTGTACCGATGCTGACTCTGGTGAGCCTGAGGAATCTAATGAGCACTCGGCAGATGGTCTGACCACTTCAGACAAGAGCGACGCCATGGTCTTACCTCTCACTCTCTGTGATGAAACTCTTTTAGAAGAGATTCAAAACATTCCAGAGCGAATGGGTTTTAAAATTGGCGAAGTGGCCGAAATGATTTCAATTAAGAATTATGTGCTCCGCTACTGGGAGTCTGAATTTGAAATATTGAAGCCACGTAAATCTAGCAACAACCAAAGGGTCTACTCGCGCCGGGACGTAGAAAACGCTTTCTTGATCCGCAAGCTCCTTCACCGTGATCGCTTTTCGATTGAAGGCGCTAAGCAAGCGCTAAAGGACCTCAAAGTGCAAGTGCGCAAAGAACAAAAAGTTCAAGCGACCTATCACAAGATAGAAAATAAAATTGAAAGTTTTCACGAACGGGTCGAGTCTCTGATTGAAGACGTGCGCAAGTTGCGCAAGATCATCAATCATTCATGACGGACAAGGCACTTCGACAAAGTTGTCCTTTGGTGCTGGGGTTTCACGCAGATCTTCAGAATCTCCTTCGTATTGCCCATTTGCCTTAGCTTCGGCCTGTGCTACGGATGCAGCGTTTGCGTTTTGACTTAAGTTTTTTACCCACGCCTCACCGCCCTCGACTCTGGTCACTTTGAGAATCGCGTTGCCGTCGACTCGTTGAAGGCAATTCCCCACCACATAGGCCTTTTTATTGCTCTCGCAACCTGCGCAGAGCAATGCAAATGCACACGCAAGTGCAAGCCCGCTCGCCAAAATCTGCGGAGATGACTTCAATTTTTGTGACGCCAATTCAGTCAACACTTCCCCCTGAATGATAGACAGATAAAGCGGATGGCAGATGCGCACCCACAACAAACCCCAATCTAACATAGCCCTAGGCCCAGTCCAAAAGAATTAATTTTTACAAGTTCAAGATGGAAGTGCCGTCAAGAGCGTGATATTTCCTTTAGAACATCATGAAAATCATTCTTCAAATTCAAGATTTTGCTGGCGAGATCCTTGCGAATGTTAAAAAATTCCTGCAGACACTTGAACCGGCCACTCGCCAATTTTATAGCGACTTTCCCTATTGGATTGCTGCTTTTTTAACCGGGCTCATTGCCGTGGGCTACGCCGAGCTGATTGACTGGGCAGAGCGCACCGCTATGGATTTTTTTGACCTCTACCCCTATTCACTTCTACTGACGGGGCCACTTTGCTTCGTTGCCGGTTGGTATCTGGTCTTCAGATTTGCACCTGATGCCAAGGGCAGCGGAATTCCACAGGTCATGGTCGCGATCGAAACCCAAGAGAACTCTAACGATGTCAGTTTTCGCGAAAATCTATTGGGCTTGAGGACCCTCACCACCAAGATCTTCAGTTCCATCTTGATTGTGATGGGCGGCGGTGCGGTCGGCCGAGAAGGTCCAACAATTCAAATTGCTGCCAGCGTGTTTCACTTTGTAAATCGCTTTTCAAAAAAGCTGTCTCTTTCGGTAAATTATCATTTTGGCTTGATTGCTGGAGGCGCTGCCGGAATCGCTGCCGCCTTCAACACCCCCTTGGGGGGCTTGGTTTTTGCGATCGAAGAACTGGCAACATCACATTTTAATCGATTCAAGACATCCTTGATTTCGGGCGTAATTATTTCTGGTCTGGTGGCTCAGGGACTTGCGGGCACCTATTTGTACTTAGGATATCCTGCGATTGCACATCTGGGATCTGGCTTCGGCATGTGGGCCCTGGCCATTGGGGGACTGTCGGGATATTTTGGAGCTCTCTTTGGCAAATTACTTTATTATCTCAGTATCAAGAAAAAGCAGATCACCAATCCCAAACATCTTGCTCTGTTTGCTGCTGCATGCGGACTCATTTTGGCAATTTCCATTTTGTATTTTGACAAGCGAACGGCGGGCCCTGGACG
Organism: uncultured Pseudobdellovibrionaceae bacterium; assembly: GCA_964388665.1. Lineage (GTDB taxonomy): Bacteria > Bdellovibrionota > Bdellovibrionia > Bdellovibrionales > Bdellovibrionaceae > CALCCV01. The sequence goes on from CAYMBJ010000034.1 coordinate 14,955, forward strand.
AGAAGTTGTCTTGAATCTTCTTTTCAAGGACGCCTCGGTGGGAGACTTAAAATTAGCAGTGGTGCGCTTTTTTGCTCCCATTGTGACCTATCTATCTGGAGGAGCTGGAGGAATCTTTGCACCTTCACTTGCCGCCGGCGGAGCCATCGGCGCCTGCCTAGCCAATTGGTTTCATCCAGCAGCCATAAATATTTTTATCCTACTGGGCATGATTGGATTTTTAGCTGGCGTGACTCGCGCGCCTTTCACTTCTTTTGTATTGGTGCTAGAAATGACGGATCGCCACTCTGCCATCTTTCCTATGATGATCGCAGCCATAAGCGCATCTTTGGTGGCTAGGATCGTCGATCCCCACTCTTTTTATGAATACATTAAGCGCGAGTACTTGCAAACAACGGCGCCCATTTTACCAAAAGGCGCCGCTTCTCCCAAAAAATAAATGTGCATTAAAGCATCCGTCGTAATTGTTTCTTTGGGATTACTTTTCTAATTTGGTTTTTTGACAGGAAACACGAACTCCATTCATTTGGTCCGCCATATAAGTGAACTCAACATGATTCGTGGAATTGGCAAGGGTCAATTCCGCAAGCTTTTCCTTTAGCTCGATATTCTCAACACTAAAAACGACCATTCCATCCACGCCCGATTTCATAGAGGCCTTCACTTTTGCCATTCCGCTAAAGTCTTTGATCTTGTCGACCTCAAGAGGCCATAGGCCAATTGTACTGTATGACACACCATTGGGAGTCAACTCCTTATCAAACTCAAATTCACTGACAACTGTGGTTCCAGGTTTCTCTATATTTTCATAGATCTCAGTACTCTGGCAATGCCAGTTCGCTGCTGCCCAAAGGGGGCGATCAGTGATCTCTCCAGTAACACCATAACTGCGATTCTTCAGGCAGCGAGCTTCCATAGGAAGGCCACTCATCTGCGTCAAACGAAACTCTCCATCAGTTTGCACAAACATGGCCAACTGTTGCTCCTTCTCAGATCGGGTGTCGGCACTTCCCCAAATCAACTGATGACCTGACAACAGGCGCATAAATGCCATGGGTAAGAACAACTCAGCTTCATTTGGATCTACACTCTTAACTTCTATTTGTTCCTGATCACTCAACTTTGTCGGAAAGTCGCCAGACTGAAGAAAGGCAATATCTCTTTCACCGTTTTTGGCAGATCCCGAGCAGGTGAAGCCAGAGTAGACATTGAACATGGATTCATTTGCAATCTCGACACCTACCATCGCCACTTTAAGAGTCAAATTTGCAGATATGGTTGTAAGATTGATTCGCAGAAGTCTGGCATCAAGCTCTTTCATAGGACTCAGCTTCGTAGTTCCTATTTCAGCAGGAGTTTCTATCTGCGCCCTAACTGATTCATTCACCTCGTCGATGGCCTTTAACTGATTTTCAAGGTAAGCCTGTTTAAGCGTAAGTCTTTGGCCCACCGCCATGGGTTGCGAGTCGGCAAACTCAGCACACTCCACACTGCCAGGCCCGATCAACTTACAGTTTGCGTTGGTGAGCCTTTCTTGATCCGATGACAACAATTGGTATTGCTCTCTCGGCCCTTCAGTATCTTTTACTTTTTCTTTTTTACTACCACCACAACCTACTAAAGATATTAATAATAGTGTGGCAATACAGAATTCTTTTTTCATGAAACCCCCATTTCATTTTTTCACGATAGAACAATTTTAGAACAGTCACCGTCAGATCTTTTTTAGCCTAGTGGACATAAATTTGAGTAAGGCCCAAACTCGAACAGTGCGTGCAAAAAAGAGCAACAATCGTACCAGCGAGTGCCCCCCGAATTTTGAACCAAAAAAAAGACCAGGTGGGGGGACACCTGGCCTAAGGGGGAATGGGGGGGTAACTTTTACTATTGCAATCGAAGCGCCATCCCTTTTGCCTCTGACCTTCGCTAGGAAATTGGATTTTGCATCCATGGGTCACACCTAATACTGTTCTGAGGAAAAACTGTTTCACCATGAAACGGCCGCCAAAGACCAAGGTCCGGTGGTTGCTGCGTAGCTTGTCACACAGGGTGACGAAATTTGACTTTGTTCCAAGAGCAAAATAGGATTTGCATATCTCTAGCGCTCGGAGGCCACAGATGCCAACTCATGAAGTGACCAATCAAGTTAAACCTCTCGTAAATTATAATCTTTTTTCCACTTACCCAAGTTTGCAGAAGCTGGTGTCTCACTTTGGTGCACAGTTTGCCATCGATGGACTCACTTCACTCGGCAAAGAGCTGGGCAGCGAGAAAATGATTCGGGCGGGCTTTTTGGCTAACGAAAATCGCCCAATCTTAAAGACCCACAGTCCTCAAGGCGAGCGCATTGACAGAGTCGAGTTTCACCCTGCCTGGGATGATCTGATGAGATTGAGCATTGCTCACGGCGTCCACTGCTCTCCGTGGGAGAAGCCTAGAACGGGAGCGCACGTGGCTCGCGCCGCTGCGATGCTCTTGGACTATGAGAACGAACAGGGACACAGCTGCCCTCTCACAATGACCTTTGGTTGTATACCCACTCTGAGATCCCAGAGCAGTCTTGCCAAGGAGTTTGAAGCCAAAATTCTTACGCGCGAATATGACCCTAGCTTTCGCCCCATACATGATAAAAAGGCAATCCTTATGGGGATGGCGATGACGGAAAAGCAGGGTGGCTCTGATGTCCGCTCCAACACCACGCAAGCAGTTCCTGGAAGTAGCAATAGCCTCGGGCAGGAGTTTCACATCACCGGTCACAAATGGTTTTGCTCCGCGCCCATGAACGATGCCTTCTTTGTTTTGGCTCAATCGCCCAAAGGACTGAGTTGTTTTTTTATGCCGCGTTGGCGCGATGATGGTCAACTCAACTCGATTTATATTCAACGCCTTAAAGACAAGTTGGGCGACAGATCAAATGCATCGTCAGAAATCGAAATGGACAAGGCTTGGTCCATTCTTGTGGGCGAAGAGGGACGTGGCGTTCCCATCATCATTGAAATGGCCAACTACACCAGGCTCGATTGTGCAATGGCGGCCACGGCTTTGATGCACCGATCGCTGATGGAGGCCACCAATTACTGTCAGCAGCGGATGGCCTTTGGCAAGTTGCTGATTGATCAGCCGCTGATGCAAAATGTTTTGGAGGATCTCCGAATCGAGTCCGAGGCAGCACTTGCCTTTATTCTTCGCTTGGCCGCAGCCTTTGAACGACAAGAAACTGACGAAAAGGAGCAAATTTACCGTCGTGTGGTGACTGGCATTGCCAAGTTTTGGCTGACAAAGCGATCCATCGTTCACACCGCTGAAGCGCTGGAGGTGCTGGGCGGCGTTGGTTATGTCGAGGAATCCATTATGCCCAGACTCTATCGTCAAGCCCCCCTGAACTCGATTTGGGAGGGATCTGGCAACGTCATGTGCCTCGATGTGTTGCGCGCGCTAAACAAATCTCCCCAGACTGCAACAGTTCTTATTTCCGAGCTTGAACGACTAAAGACCTTTCGCAAAAGTCTTCACCCTTTTGCTGATGACTTGATTTCGCAGTTGCGAAGTTCTGAAATTGACCAGCTCACTTCGCGACGGTTGGTAGGAAGATTGGCAACGGCCCTTCAGGCGGTCACACTGTATGATATCGGAGATCACAACCTGGCCGAAAGGTTTTCGATATCCAGAATCGAATGCCAAGGAATGAGCACCTTCGGAGCATTGTCGCAAGTTGACTGAATGAGATGAAAATATCTTTTGCAGCTCTCCTCAGTTGGTTAAAATCTCCAGAATATTCAGAGTCAAGGAAGCTGTTACTCAACCTTGTGGCTATTTGTATTGTCATTTTGACCAGTGTTCTTATTGGTTACCGCTATGCGGTTGAAGTGGAGCCAACACCCTGCTCTAAGGATCGCTATCCTGCTAGGTGCTACCGAATCACAGAAAAACAATGTCAACTGGTGTGGACTCGCGCCGAAGTGAGTTGCCAGCAAATCATTCAGACCATGTCCTTGCCTCCGACTCGATTGGTGGCTCCGATTCGTGAAAAGTGCCAGCAGGCTCAGATCGCTAATGCTTTTGAAATGAGTCGCATCACCAATGCTGAGTGCGAAACGATGCACCAGGAACTCTTGGATTGGCAAAAGCGCAACAGTGATTTTAAATTTTAGCTGTCACTTACGCGACCTTTTTAGAATTATTGGTGGCCGCCCGATCCGAAAGCTCTAGAGACTCGGACGATTGAACTCCGCTGACAACATTTTGCAGTTCGGTGGTCGATTCTTTCACGACCTCTGACAAATTCAGTGAGGATTTAGAGCGATCCAAAATGTCGTCAGCGGATTTACGCGTAATCTCAGCTGTTTGATGAAGATTCTCCATCGCCTGTGTGGATTGATTGATACCCGAGAATTGCTCATGGCAGGCTTGCGAGACATCCGTGATGGCCTCGGAAATGTTTTGAATCTGAGAGTTGATTTCATTAAAACTCTTAAATGCCGCAATTGATGAACTCTCGCCACTTTTGATCTTTTCTGCCACAGTGCTTGTTAGCTTGCGAATTGCTTTTTGGCTATCATTGAGCAGCCCTTGGATTTCTTTAGAGGCGGCACCGCTGACATGAGAAAGACTGCCGATCTCAGTTGCGACCACAGAAAATCCGCGGCCATACTGACCGGCTCGCGCGGCTTCAATAGCAGCATTGAATGACAGAACTTGAGTTTTGAAAACGATGCTATTAATAATGTCAGTCTTTTCTTTGATTCTGGAAAAAATGGTTTCCATCTCAGTGAGCTCTTGTTGCGAATTTTGTAGCTCGCCCATCTGCCGATCGAGAACATCCATAGCCTGTCGCCCCTGGGTTGAGGTCACCACTACTTCTTTACCCATCTCTTGGGCCAAAGTCACATTTTTGAGCGTGAGCTCAATCATCGAGCGCATCTCTGCCAACGAGCTCACGGACTCCTGAACTGCCGATAGCTGATTGGAGGCCACACTCGAGAGGTCTTCAGCCGATTGAGTGAGATGGCCTGCATTTTCAAGATTTTCATTGGAAACTCTTACCAACTTATTTTTAATTTCATTGACCGCTTGTGACAATGACCGAATTGTTTGAAATATGACACCAAAAATAATTGAAAAAAAGGCCATGTAGGACAACAGGGACATCAATGCATTTCTAAAGATCGCAGTTCTACCGGGTGTTAAATCATAGCCAATCTCTATCTTTACTGTATCGCGACCGTTTGAGTCCGCCACCTCAAAGAAAAGCCTTTCGAGTGCCAGGCCCTCGCTTCTCTGACTCTTTGAAGTGAGATCCTTGTCCTTGTGTGTGTACACTATATATTCAACATACGGTGTTTTTAACCCCTGCTCCACAAATGCATTGAGAGAGTCAATGTCCCAATTGGTCCAGGCGACCACACTGATTGAACTCAAAAATTCGCCAAAGCCCTGGAGCTGCAGTTTTGCCGAAGATTCAAAACGCCGCTGCTCAAGATTGTACAAAACAAATCCCAACGCAGAAATACCAAACACACTCAATATTGCTATCGGAAGCAGCAATCTCTTTGCCAGTGACATCGAAAGATAGGCATTCTTAAAAATCTTGAAAATTCCCAACATATTCACGAAGAGTCTCCTCTATTTTTTCATGGACCCAAAAGCCCATGATAAACCACGCTTCGGAAGTATTCTGTTATGAGTTAACGGGACCAGCTAGTCATTATGGTCGTGAGATGAATTGACAAGTCTAGCTCTGTACAAGAATATTTAAAAAACCTAAGGAGACTCCATGAAAACGATTATTTTAACATGCCTTTTGTCCAGCCTTGCCAGCACAACCGCCTTTGCCGCGACTCAAGTCGAGTTTTTTGGTGATGATGGCTACCCACCCTACTCCTTTGCCGAAAAGGGTGAGGTCGTAGGTATCTATCCCGACATTTTAAAACAGGTGTCCGCAAAGCTTGCTCCCGATTATGAAATTGTACTCAAGCCAGTTCCTTGGAAACGCGGCCTTGAGGAGATCAAAAGCGGCACATCGCTGGCATTGTTTCCCCCTTATTACAGCAAAGACCGCGAAGCCTGGATGAAGTTCTCATCGCCCATTTACACAGAGGAAGTGGTTGTTTTCTGCTCTGAAAAGGCAATGGCAAAACCTCGTAAGAACTTTCCCGCAGACTTCACAGGATTATCCGTTGGCGTCAACGCGGGATTTGCACTAGGAGAAACTTTTTTGAAGGCAGGCAAAGACAAGAAGATCACGGTAGTTGAAGCCCCAAACAATGATTTGAACATCCGCAAACTGGCAACAGGGCGAATCGACTGCTACGCCAATGATCGCATCTCTGTGCAATACGCTTTGAAAAAAATGCTTGAAAAGAATCCAGATGACAAAGACCTAAAGGATTTTAAATTGCGCGAAGCCGCTGTGAGCTCGCAGGAAAAGGCCTTTGTTGGAATTTCTCGCGGCTATAAGAATTTAAAAACCAAAGATGACTTCGAAGCCAAACTTAACAAGGCCATCGAAGCCACTGTGAAAGAGGGCAAGGTCAAAGAAGTGATCTCCAATTGGTCTAAGTAACTCCAAAAGAAAGCCGTTAAGACCGAACACGCTTACCGGACAGACCAGACTTTCATAACTTGCGGCCGCTACGCACTGTTGATTTTGCGGTCGCAAACTTACCAGGCTCCTGAATCTGAGTTTTTCAGGAGCTTGGTAGACTTCACTGGATTGTTTAAGAAAATCTGTCTATGTAGCGACGATCTATCCAGTCTTTTAATGCAAACACGCTGCCCCCCTCATAGGAAAGTGGACCCCAAATGGCTCTGGCTAGCTTTCTTTCTGTCACCAAAATATTGAGTTGTTTTTTAGAGGGTCTGAAGGTTAACGGACTCTTTCCATTCAATATCGCAGCGATGCTTTTTGACAAATGCTGCCCCTCTCGCACGGCCGTCACGCCAGATTTGGGCAAACTCCCACTCGCTGTATCCGAAGTGATCAGGGTGGTCATGTCGCCCACCGCGAAAACCGATTCATGAATTTGCAATTTCGAGTTTATTGCTAAAAAGCCCTGGTCATCTTTTTCTGGCTGCAAGCCCACAAATGCAAAGGGATGGGGTCGTCGCGGGAGCAACTCAAACACCCAGTCAAAGTGGAGTCTGGGGTGAGCATCCATATCAATGTATCCGTCTTCGATGAGCAGTACATTTTCACCAAAGTAAACAGACACTCCAAATTTTGTGAGAGAGGTATAAAGCTTTTCAGAAATTTGCGGTGTGTAGTTTTCGCAAAGGCGCGCGCCTCTAGTAACGAGAATCACCTCGCCCATTGGACGCTGCATGCGATTCATGCGACCCTTTAGTGCCGCAGCCACCTCCACTGAGGCGGCCCCCCCGCCCACAATCAAAACTCGCGGGCGGGCATTGTCGTGAATCGTTTTGATGACTCCCGGCCACAGCTCTAGAAACTTGTTAAAGGGTCGCAGCCCAAAGGCTGTGCGCTCAGGACATCGGCTTGGAATCTCACCCGCACCGCCCCCCATATTGAGCGAAGCACAGTCAAAGGTGAGAGTCGTCGCGTCTTCAAGAACCACCTCTTTATCTGCAAGCTTCATAGCAGCGGCGGCTGACTCAATGAACTCCACTCCTGTTTTTCGGGAAAATTCGACCACGTCAATGGCAAGATCGTTCGCTTCAATATCACCCATTATAAATCGCGGAATCAATCCCGAATAATAGATCTTTTTTGAAGGGGAAATTAGGCAAAACGGATTTTCCTTCAACAGATGTGCGGGCATATTCTTTATAACTTCAAGATGAGCATGTCCAGCGCCAATCAATACAATTTTCTTCATCATGAGGTTCTACTACAGAAAGAAATTGCAGTCACTTCATCAAAAACACACTCCATCAGCGCGAACCTCTGTCCGTGCGAAATCCAGTCCATTTGACCGCACCAATTTGGGGCGTGTTCGCATTTGAGATTTGACCAGACGTTCGTCAGTGATTCAGATCGAAACGTTTTGAAGAAAAATCAAATTTTCTTATTCATTTTTGTCTAGCCCTGGCATAATCAAAGCTGGAATGGGATCAGCCTTAGGGGGTAAATTCGTGAAGAATTTTCTATTTAAATTTGGATTTGTTGTTGTGATCGCGGCCATGGCTTTGAGCTATCAGAATTGCACCCGTGTTGGCTTTAAAGAGACACCCCAAGTTGAAAAGGCCAGCGTCGCCGTTGAGCCTCTCAATTGCAGCTTCAATGGTGAGACAGTTTACAGTGGCGAATCGATTGTCGCTTATCAAAATTCGAGCGTGGATTATGGTGAAGTTTGCGCCTCACAGAAGCGCCTTTGTGATGACGGCACTCTCTCTGGAACATTTAACTACTCAACCTGTGCAGTGGGCATGCCTGCAAGCTGTTTATTCAACGGTCAAACCATTGCTTCTGGACAGAGAATCGCTGCTTACTTAAGTTCCGCGGTTTCCTACGGTGAAACCTGCCAACAGGAATTTCGTGAGTGCCAAAATGGGGCACTTTCTGGAAGTTTTAATTTTGCAACCTGCGAAGTCGGTCAACCGTCTTCTTGTCTGTTTAATGGCAAAACCATTGCCCATGGCGAGAAGGCAAAGGGCTACAAAGCATCGGCTGTGCCCTATGGCAGCGTCTGCGAATCCGAAGATCGTGTTTGCACTAATGGCGAGCTCAGTGGCAACTACACCTTTGGTAGCTGCAGCGTTGGTCAACCGAACTCTTGTATGTTCAATGGCAAAACACTTGCCCACGGCGAGAAGACTAAGGGCTACAAAACTTCGTCAGTGACATATGGCAATGTTTGTCAGTCAGAAGATCGCACCTGCGACAACGGCACTCTGAGTGGAAGCTTTCAGTATGGTAGCTGCAATGTTGGCCAACCGAGTTCATGTCTATTCAATGGTCAAACCATAGCGCACGGACAGTCTGTAGTGGCTTACCAAAATGCCACTGTACCAGATGGATCCAGTTGCGTTTCACAAAACAGAACTTGCAACAACGGTACCCTTAGTGGCGGATACACCAATGCTTCTTGCAAAGTCTTACCGCCAGCCTGTGTTCCTGGAAATCTCACCATCAAGATGGTTCAAAAAACCAGCAGTCTCTACTGTCCATACTCAGGCACGCCAGGGGTTTATATTGTAAATATCGCAACCAACCTCTCGCAGCACATTTACGGAACCAAGACTCTCACCGCCTCTGTAAATCTGCCCAATGACACATACAAGGTGTATTTGGGCGCGTGGGATCGACACTGTTGGGATGGAAACACTGAAAGTACGCACAATCCAAATGGAGCTTGCGACAATCACAATGAGCCCGACGAGCAATACAAGATCAAGATTGGCAGTTGGACCAGCCCAGCCAGCACAGACATCGGGGCAGGACAGACCTTGACCTCTACTTATGCGGGTACGAGGTCATTCAGTGGACAACTGCAAATCACTGCGGTTGGCGCTGACCCCAATGGCGGCGGCAGTGTTATGCCCGTGTGCGTGGCCTTTGTTAAGTCTTGTCCTTAATTTAGACCGAGGGGGCAAGGCCGGAGGCGCCGAGGCGTGCTCCTCGCACGTCGCAGGCGTCGATGGTCGCAGGCGTCGATGGCCGCAGCCAACGATGGTCTAAGCTTGAATCGAAATTGGTATATTATTGGTAGGGAGAGTTCCGAGCATCAAGCCGAAAAAGCTTCATAGCATTTCCGCCAAGAATGAGCCTGCGCGAATCCTCGGTGATAGGCCACTCTTTCACGAACTTGAGGTAGGAGTCCATCGCCGAGATCGGCCAGTCCGTTCCATAGAGCACCTTTGAGGGCTCCATACCGAAGGTCACCATCTCTTGTAGCTGTTTCACCATAAATTTTTCGAAGCGATCACTGAACCCTCCCAAAACGAGGCCAGAAATGTCCGTATAGACATTGGCATTTTTATACACCACTTCCATCGTGTCGCGAAGCCATGGATTGCCCAAATGACAAATCACAATCTTTAACTCGGGATGATCAACGGCAAGATCATCCACCTGTAAGGGGTGAGCATATTTCAATTTGCCTTTGGGAGTGAAGGTATCGCCCGTGTGTATAAAAACAGGAACATCAAATTCTTTGGCTAGGTCAATAACGGGAAGCATGCCCTCTTCCGAGGGATAAAAGGGCTCATAGCCGCAATAGAATTTAATTCCTCGCACTCGCCCGTCCTGCAAGTATTCCCGCAGCTCGCCCAAATCCCATTGCTCTCGAAGCAAAAAACTCATTCCTGCCACAGCATAGATATTGGTGCTTCCTTCGAGCGCCTGAACCACTTCGCGCAAAGAAGGTCGCCCTGGAGTGTTGCGATATGAAGTGAGGGCAAATGAAAAATCAACGCGATTGATTTTCATTTCCCTTTTGAGGGCATCTAACCTATCTGGCAAGGCTGCCTTCGTTTCATCTTCATATCTGTTCAAATGGGTGTGACAATCTACAATCATTTGCGTCCCCCAAAAATCTTATCCAAGAGATCTTGAGCGTGCCTTCGCCCTGCCAAACCAAAAGAAATTCCGATTGCCAAACACAAAGCACCAAACGCCATGAGAAATGCGTTGAGAATCACCTGACCACCGATTTCTAGGTGTTCTAGTGCCACGCAGACTATCAAAACAATAAAAGTAAAGTGCGCCACATTGGCAATGAGATCGGCTCCGCCGACATTGAGATTATTAAGCCAGGCCTTCAAAGCCGTGCGAATAAATTTGGCCAACATCAAGCCAAAAAGTAAAAATACAAAAGCGAGCAACAGCCGCGGAATAAACATCAAGACCGTTGTCATTAGGCCCGTAACGGCATTGAGACCCAAAATATCCAGTCCCGCTAGCACGACAAAGGCCAAAAAAGTCCAATAGACAAGCTGAGAAACAATCGTCGTGGTCGTGTAGGGAACGCCACCTCTTAGCAAAAAATTCTCAACTCCAGATCGCTCCGCCAACGACTCAGCACGAATCCACTTCAAAAACACCACGGTTCCACGACGAATAAAACCGGCCGCGACCCATCCAAGCACAAGAACCAATAATGCAATGATAATTCTTGGCGAAAGTTCGATTAGATATTGAATTATTCTCAATATCGCTTGTTCAAAACTCTGTAGTGGTTCCAATACATCCATAACACTGTATATTGCGGATATACACAGCTGTCAAAGAAATGAGCGCAAAACTGCACGTAAACAAAAAGGTAAAAATTGATTCTTCTAACTGCCTGCTAAAGGCTTTTATCTTGTGAGCTTGCCAAACTCAAGATTTAGAGTGTGAATGGATTTTGCAGGTTGGACATTTCGCTGATGACCCTTGCCAATATTAAACACGGTTCCAACAACAGTGCGAACTTGATCCGACACACCATAAAAGATGCTGTCGCAATTTTCTAAGACTAAGAAAGAACCCAGGCCAGCTCCGCCCCGCCCCCAGTTGATCATATCTCGAGCGCCATTTTCGTAGCATCGATAAAGTCTTTCTAAAACGGATTCAATCACCAGAGATCCGTAGGGATCCTCACAAACAAGCGCAAACTTTCCGTCAAAAAAACCAAAATAGAGGCAAGCTCCAAAGTCTTTCTCAAGGGTGATTTCGCGAGCACGGTCGACAAGAAGTCCTGTGCGACCAAAGGGTGCATTAAACAACGCATTGGTAAAAAGCTCATCGGCAACAAGATGAATCCTGCCAATCATTGTCTTAGAAGCTCCACACTTGAGAGAAAATTTCTCGACACTATCTAGAATTTCTTCTTTTTGCTTTGAATTGTGAAAGGGCAAAACAATCGACTCCATCTTCGATCTCTGCCCGTCTGAAATAGCCAAAGGATCCAAGATCACGCCCAATGAATTCTCAAAGAATACCTTTGGCGCTTCGATCATCACTATCGAACTCGTTAGCCCATTTAATATATCAAGCCCAGTGTCTGATATCGCGTGCAATGCACGGTACGAAATAAGGCTATCGAGCAACTTTAAGGGGGTTGAGTCCTCAAGCAAAAATACCCGTCCCTCAACCTGAGTTGCTGAATTTAGCTGGCCATGCACCACCAGCGGGTGGTCATCAGTTTGATTGAAATTTCTGACGGTACTTTTTCCCATGTAGAATTTTTATCGGCTCAAAATACTCATAGCTGAAGTTTACTGCTTTTTAAAATTAAAATCGTGCTGCGTCTCAATCTGATGCGTCAACACCAGCGCCAATACCCTCATTGTGCCCTAGTTGCGATGATAGCAAAATTTCGCTCATGGATGGGCACAATAACCCGATAGATAACTGTACCTAAACTAAAAAATTCATTTGAGGGTCAGGTCATGAGCAAATCAAATTCAATCACTTACAAAGTTGGCGACATCATCTTTCATGAGAAGAGTCAAAGTGAAGGGCTTTACATCATTCAAACAGGACAGGTCGAGGTCTATAAGCGTGGAAAAGATGGACAAAAAGTAGTGATCGCAATTGTTAAGGCCGGTCAATATCTTGGTGAAATGGCACTGCTGCGTGAGAAGCCGCATTCATCGACGGCTGCGGCACTGAGCGAAGTTACGCTTATCAAAGTACCAAGAGACGCTGTTGAATCACAACTAAAGGCGGTGCCATCATGGTTGCTGATGCTCTTAAGACTGTCTGTTGAACGCCTCCATGCGACCAATGAGCTGCTAAAAAAGCACGGAGTGGTCGACGAGGCCACGCAAAACGCAGCCCAAGCCATTTCAGACAAAGCTAAAAAATCAGCGGGTGAAGATGCAAACAAGACACCTGGCAAAGCGCTTGATTCAGATGAAACCCAGTCACCCACTGGCGAAACTAAAAAAGTCGCTTAACAGGTACTGTCGAATTGAAACTAGGCCGTTTGCAACCTTACTCATTAAGTCAAATTGCAAACACGCCCTAGAAAATATCTCAATGAGCTTTAAAATAGTAGGCAGCTCCACAGAGGAGCGCTCCAAGACCCCAATCAACAAGTGGTCCATTGGTAAAATAGGGATAGATCATCAGTGCCAATCCAATACCAACAAAGCGAAGATCAGCAGATTTTCGTCCGTGTTTATAAATAAAATATCCGATCAAACCAAAAAAGATCCCAGCTAAAATACTTGACGCAGAAAAGTCGAGAAGACCAAGGACACTCTCATCCATTGAGAAATCTTATCATGTGCAAGCAAGTAAACAACGACAATTGTTCAATTTCGTTTCCGAAAACAACGGCCCCGCTTTCTTCAGATCTATTCGTAGCTGGTTCCAAACAGAATCACCACAACACACAGCAGAGCTAGCGCAGAACCTAGGCCCACCTGCCACCAGCGCCGGCGATGATACTGTAGGTAAGAAAAACTCACACATTGCATTCCATAATAGAAAGCAAAGGCTTTGGAGGCATAGGTCACAACCTGAAAAACATTTGTCACCAACACAAGAGAGGAACCCGAAATGGCGATCAGCAAATATGCTGATCTCGAGGTAAACCTTTTTTGCGTCACCTCACTCAAGAGCCCTCCGCCGCTAGAAAGGTCAGCAACAGCAGCACTGAACTGACTCACCAGGGCACCCAGAATCAGTATTGTGGCGACCAAAAAAGAAACAGGTCGAAAGATTTCGATCACTTCGGTTTCGCTGATGACATTGGGCATGGGATAAGAAATCAAAAGCTGACCAAACAAAAAAACAAAGCCCACATATATGAGAGAACTCAATATCTGCGCAATTCTCATGGTGGAAATGCGCACTGGGCCGCTGTGTCTCTCGCCTATATATCGAGAGGTCTCAAATCCCTGGACCATTATTAAAAGCCCGAGGACCACCCGTCCAGTGTCTAGTGAAAGATGCCTTAGGTCGGCCTGAAGACTCTCCACCGAAAACGAATATCCGTGCCGCCAGCCATAGTAAGCCAACATTGCCAGTGTTGAAAATATAATGGCCAACTTGATATTAACGGCTACGACTTCAAACTTTTCTAAAGTCTTAAGACCCTTGAACCAGCCCAGAATGGCAATGGCCCAAAAGACAGCGATACACAAAAATTTCTTGGCCCATTCATTCTCAATTGAGATGGCTTTGAGAGCAAAAGAGCTGAGCAGATACAGATAATAAGAAATCGAAATGACGTAGGCAAAGGCGAGACAAATATCTGTTACGGATTCCGCCAAAATGATTCGAGAATCTGGCGCGTTTGAGCTTAGGATCGGCTCCAAATAAAGAATGTTACTTCGAATCACCATTCCCAACAAATAGGCGATTACGGTTAGACCGAACATTAAAAATGGAGCCAAATGCCCACCGACTGCATAGAGAAGTGGCGCCGATATTAAAAAGCCACTACCAATGATCAAGGCCAGTGGAGTAGCTGCGGCAGACCAGACTAAGGATTTAGAAGCGCGCGACGAAAATAAAATTAATAGAGAGCCGATTAAGATCGCTATCGGCAGAAGATCAAGAATCGGATCAGTAATAAATTTACCCACAAACCTCACAATTGCTTGGACAAAAAGTCAACCGTACCTTGTAGTACCTTTTCCCAATTTTCGGAACGCGAGATGCTGTGCCCTTCTTTTTCAAGAATCTCATAGTCCACCGGCACCTGATGCTGTTTCAGTTCCGCAACAAACGTGTCCATCTCGGCCTTTACAGTTCTTACGTCATTTTCGGCCTGATAGATCTTTAATGGAATGGCAATCTTTGCAGCGCTGAAAAATGGGGAGCGCTCTTTATAAAACTCTTTGTCCTTTACCGGATCGCCAATCTCGGTGATGAACTCCCCCTGCCACGCGGGATCTGGAGGAATTGATTTCATAAAAGTAAAGAGATTGGCAATGGCCACCATGGCCACGGCACCCTTAAATTCTTTAGGGTATTGCGTGATAGCAGAAAGCGTTGAGAAACCGCCAAAGCTTGCGCCCACAATGAAAATATTTTTTTCATCTACATAGGGTAGATTTGCTAGTGCACGTTTTCCATAAACAACGTCCTTAATGTGGCCACCACCCCAGTCGCCATCGTTAAGGGTCTCAAACTTTTTTCCGTACCCAGTGGAGCCGCGAAAATTGGGCGCAAAAACCACAAAACCCTTTTGTACCCAATATTGAAAAAACGGATGAAAAATATGCAGCTCCTGACCGTCTGGACCCCCATGTGGCCACACAATCGCCGGACGCTTTACCGCCTTATCCACCCAGTCACCTTTAGCGTAGACAATGCCATGAATTTTCATACCATCATAGCTGTCATAGTATAGGTCCATCGACTTTGCGAAGTCCTTGATCGAAGAGCGATTCAACTCTGAAATCTGAGTCAATTGTGTGTCTGCGCCGGGACTGATATCAAACTCATAGTAGTTGCCAGGAGAATCGGAGGTCAGGATGCGTGCAACGGCGCGAGTTGTTCCAGGAATAACACTCAACTGCGATACAATGGCTCTTTCAGGAAATGGCACGCTGATGGGTTCGCCAAAAACTCCGGTCAAGATATCGATCTGAATGCGGCCATCAAATGTAGCTACCACTGCAGTGACGTCACTTTTTTCTTTGTAGTGACACTCAAGGTCTTTGTTCGCATCCGTTTTTATCCAGATCAGCTTTGTCGGGTTGCTCAGTGCAATCTTGGCACAGCCCATTCGATCACTGGCCTCATCTGAATTCAGATACAGAAATTCGCTTTCACTATCAAAGAATGATGGTTCATACCTTGTCGCAGCCTTCGCCAATATTTTTTTCAAGGCGCGAGACTTGATATCCAGCAAGTATATCGTCTGTTCATTGTTTCCAAGGGCCTGAGACAGCACCAAATATTTTCCGTTCTGGTCAGCCACGCCATCATCAAAACTAAGCTTTCCATCAGTCAAAGCCGTTGCTTTGGCCGCCTTCAAGCTAAAGTCGTAGACGCGGTAGATGTTCTTTTTTTGATGATTGGACCGAATAAAAATGTGCTCCCCATCCCTAGAAAAGTCCAAAATGGTGGCTTTGTGTCCATCTTTGCCGAAAATCTTTGTGATGGTCTTGGCTTCTGGATCAAATTTATGGATCTGATAATTCTCATCTCCATTGTTATCCAAAAGAATATAATAATGCTGTTGAGCTCGATCGCGTAGCAAAGCGCTGATGTTACGTCCAGCATCAAAAAGCAGAGTGAACTCCTTATTTGCATGATCGAGCGTATACACTTTGGTGTACTGATCGCCAGGAAGCACCATCAGAATCAACGACTCTTTGCCGCCAGGCAGAGGGATGATGCTGCCTCTTGGTGTCAGCACCTTTTTAAACTCCGCAAAACTAATCTCCTGGCTAACGTCAGCGGATTTCTTCGATGTCGATTGGCAGGATAACATAGTGCTGATCGACAACATTGAAAGCGAAATTGAAAGTAAAATGGCGACAGGCTTCACGAGGGCTCCTTCTTTGATATTTGGCGAACTCCTACTTTAGGGCGATGTACCGGGCCCGCGTCAAATGGATTATTTGTTAAGGAGGCCATTATAGTTTCAAAAAGAGCTCGACTGCAGAGAGAAACTCACATCTACTTGAGAGTGATGAGAAGTGCCACAACCGCAACTCAAAACCAAAACAGCGCTCTGAAAATCGATTCTCAAGCGCAGGATCACGCCATTACAAAAACGGCCGCACACCTCTCAATTGTTGAGGTCGGAATTGGCGGCTTCGTTCATGGATTTAAAATTCCTTTTGGTGGTCATTTTCTTTCTTTGAACCAAGGTCTGTATCTTTGCCGCGCTCTTGAAAACGCCAAAACAAAACGCCAGGGAGCTGTGCAATCTATCGAAATATCAGGGGTGGCATCTGTACTAAAGAGCCTTTCACCCGCTGGCCAAAAAATTGGTCCGATGCTCAGTATTGGTATGCAGGGATTTTTGTTTTCTGTTGGAATTCTTGTGGGAGGCCTTGGCATCTTTGGTCAAATTCTCGCGATGCTCCTTTTGTCTCTATGGGCGTTTCTGCAACCCTTTCTCTCGCTCTTTGTGATTTATGGCTCTGATCTGCAAAAGGTTTTGTCTTTTTACGGCGAGCGCATTGGCAAAGACGGTCTGGGATTGGCTAGCTCCGTGGCCATTCTCGTGGGGATATTGGTGTGCATAAAGTTAATTTTAGCGAGCCTCATTCCCATCTTGTTGTGGCAAATGAGCAGCAAGGCGACAAAGATCACTGAAGAAAAATATTTTAGATTCTTTTCAAAGTGGCAGCCACAAAGACCACCTCAAGCCAAGCCATCTCCTGCGCGAGGGGCCCTCCAAGATATGACACGGCCGCTGTTTATGCTTTCAACAGTGCTGATCCTGTGCTTTTTTCTTCTTACAGAATCCAGCGCCACCAAGATCTTCTGGTATTCAATGCGTCCTTTGGCTATGGCGTTTGTGCTGTTTTACTTGATTCGATCAGATGTTTTTTTAAACGCCTTGGCCACCCTTGCACAAAAAAATCAGTTTCTAACTCGCATTTACCTAAGAGCCCAACAGACTCGCTTGTATTTAGACAAGCGAGTCCAAACAGAAGCAGCCAGGCGGAGCGTGCCACGCTCTGAATAGAACCGCTGACTTTTGGAAGTTTCCGCAGCTACCTCTTAATCTCTCTTTTTGAATTTCGCGTCACTCCAGAAGTGGGTCTAAACTTTTCCCGTGCCGAAAAAATATTGCTCGATATCGGTGACACTCTATCTTCATAAAAATCAGGACAGACATGCCAATTCATGCTATGTTTTTACCGAATGAAAAAACTAAAGGACTTTGCAGACCTGATGTGGATTTGGGGACCGGTCCAACCCGTTCCGAGAATTTGCCCATGCTGTGCGCAACCTGTTTCCGGGAAGAATACGAAAATTGTTAGGGAAATTGATTTTCACCCCCCTGGGGTCGATAAGAAATTAAGGTTGGATTTTGAAGATTTGTTCCGAGCAATGCCAAACTATCTTGGAATTTATAGTCCATTTTTTGAGTGGGCATGCGATCGCTGCTTAAAAACGAAAATCGCATTGATTGGCAACCCCGATTTGCAGCTTTGGCACCTAAATGGTCCTCATTTATCGTACTATGACAGGCAATGGTCATGTGGTGCTTGTCGCAATAGCACCATTCATTTTAGTAGAGAACACCAAAGATACCTCTACGAAGAGCTGGGCCTGTGGGTCATGACCGTTCCCAGGTGCAAGCTTTGTCAATCCAAGAGAAATTTGAACACTGAGCTTAGTGAACTTCTCAGAGAAAAAGAATTTCTAGATTTTAAGAAAGCCACTCGAGTCGCGGAAATATACGCCGAAATGGGAAAGATGGAAAAGGTAAAAGAGTACAATGCGAAAGCATCCAAGCTGAAGATATAGTGGGAATCGCTATCCACTTTAAAAGTCGAAATCAATATCGCGAGCCGCATTTTCGATCACAACTTTATCGAAGACTGTAAAAATTCCTTTGGCACCTCGCCCCTTTTGCATCGCTAGGAGTTTAGTAAAAGTATTTTGCGGAAAGATCGCAGGAGGTCCCCAATCATCGGAAAATTTTGAAAACACAGGTCGGTCTTGATAGCCCTGGCAAAGCGACAAATAGTCGTCTCGGGTCACATAGGGCAGATCCGCCAAGGTGACCAGCAAATCCTTCTGCATCTCTGCTGCAAATCGAACTGCACATTTGAGCGAGGCCCCCATTCCTAATTTGTATTCGGAATTGTAGATTGTCGGAACTCCTAATGACTCCGCCAGCGCCGAGACCTCTGTATGGTAGCCGCCCGTTACAATCACCGTTTTCATTGCTGGTGGCAAAGCATTGATCACATGTTGCAACAGCGGCTTGCCTGCCAATAGCGCGATCTGTTTGCAACGACCAAATCGCTTCGCCTCACCAGCAGCAAGTACCGCCGCGATCACGTTTGACTCTCCATACGTTCTGATTTTCCAAATGCAGATTTTTCGTGCGCGAAATAGCCAAGTGCTCTATAGTCCTCGACTCCCTGAGCTCTTAATCTTTCGTAAATCTGCATTCTACGTCTGAAATTCACTGGCGAAAAATTCATTTTTAACTCAGTCAAATTTCCTTGGCGTGCAAAGCGAGACAAACTCCGCCACCACAACTTTGCCAGCGAAGGCTTTAAATACAAAACGTGGGTCAATTGCGCCTCGACCACCGCCAGAGTGTGCTTCAAAAGCCCCTCAAGAATCCAACTGCGATGACTGCGGAGTTTCTCCTGCAACTGACGTTCAAATTCAGGATGGATGCGACCGCCCTTTTTATCTACCCAGTACAACCGATCCACCTCTATATGTGCAATGGACATTTGCTTTGCCATTTTGCGCGCAAGCCAGGTTTTTCCAGATGCAGGTGCACCGATAATGAGTATGCGCTTATCCAAAGAATTGGGCCTGCAGCTGCGCAACGACCGAAAGCGCAATTGCAGATTCCCCCTCCCCAAAGCCGGGCTTCCCCATGGGGCCGTGAATTTTATCGGCAAGCTCGCCGCCAATGTCTATGGCGTAAATTTTCTTTAAGTCAGCCAACATCATATTGCGCCGTTTTTCCGGTCCCAGTATTCCAATATAACCGATCCCAGAATTCACAACTTGAGACAACACTTCCAAATCCGTAGGATAGCTGTGTGACATCAGTAGCAGCGCTGTGCGAGCTGGATTCAAAAAATCAAAGGCAATGGGCTCAGTCTTAATGGCAACAATTGGCCAACCTGCTGCCGCTCTTTCGGCAACAAGATCCGTTCGGGTGGAGTAGTAGAACTGATTCCAGGTGGTCCAATTCAATAGATCACGCAGAGGATCAAGATCGGCTCCAGCGCCGACCACGTGCACACACAATGTTTTGTAATGCTCATGCGTTTTGAGTAAATCCTGCGCCGCTTGGCCAGAAGGAAGATTAATAAACTGAATTGTTATCTTGCCTTGACATCCGGTTGCGTAACCAAAAAGTCGATCTTCATCCTTCATGGTGTCAAAAACATGAAACTCTTCATCGGAGCGCATGGATTTTGCAGTCTCAATAATGGCGCCCTCCAAACATCCGCCACTAATGAGGCCCGCGCTAGTGCCATCTTGCAAAATCAACTTACGCGCGCCTTTTTTCTTATATGAAGAGCCCTCGGTCTCCACCACCGTCACCATGGTCATGGGAGTGTTGAGATTTTCCCTTGCAAACTGAATTAATTGATTCCACTCCCGCATGTACACTAGTCAAAGCCGATTCTGCAGCAAAATCAATAGCGATATGATCATGCGCAATCACTTTAGGACACCGCACAGAAGATGGAAAATCTTAAGTTGCCATATTTTTTTGATCGAGGTGCAATGCATTTCACAGCAGGGAGGATCTCAACATGAAAATCAACGTCAACGGCAAGGACATGAATGTCGACTCGGAAAGTGACACGCCACTTCTTTGGGTCATCAGAGACGAACTTCAGTACACAGGAACAAAATTTGGCTGCGGCAAGGCGCTTTGCGGGGCGTGCACAGTGCACATCGATGGCTCCCCCACTCGCAGTTGCGTATTACCAGTAGCTGCCGTTGCCGGACGCAAGATCACCACCATTGAAGGACTTAATGATCGCGTTTCTGAAGCTGTGCAAAAAGCATGGATTGAACAACACGTCCCACAATGTGGCTTCTGCCAATCCGGCCAAGTGATGAGCGCGGTTGCACTGCTGCGCCAAAAGCCCAAACCCAGCGACGAAGACATCGACTCGGCCATGAATGGCAATATTTGCCGCTGCGGAACCTACCAACGCATTCGCAGCGCGATTCATCAGGCCGCAAAGGAATTGGTGTAATTATGTTAGAAGCAAAAATCTCTAGACGAAGGTTTTTAAATACATCCACTGTCGCTATTGGCGGACTGGTCGTGACTTTTTATATACCAACAACCTCTAAGATCGCTCGCGCTGCTGAGGTAGCAAAACCCATAGTCTACCCTCCCAACGCCTTTGTGCAAATTGCGCCGGACGGGGCCATCAATATGGTCATTAACAAACTTGAAATGGGCCAAGGAGTGATGACGTCGATGGCTCAGCTCATTGCTGAGGAGCTCGATTGCGATTGGGAAAAGGTAAAATGCAGCCTTGCACCGGTGGATCCCGTTTACAATCATACGCACTTTCCAACGCAAATGACAGGTGGCTCCACTGCCTTGGCATCCTCCTGGGATCAGCATCGCAAAATTGGCGCGGGAATGCGTGAAATGCTAAAAATGGCTGCAGCAAAAAAATGGTCGGTTCCGATATCAGAGCTCAAAACGGACACGGGCTTTGTCGTCCATGCAAAAAAGGGAAAGCTAGCCTACGCAGACTTGGCCGAGGCCGCAAATCAATTCACTCTTCCAGAAAATCCAAATCTTAAAAAACCAAAAGATTTTAAAATCATCGGCAAGTCCGTCACGAGAGTTGACGCTGCAGAAAAATCAAACGGAAAAGCAATTTTTGGTTTAGATGTGCAGATTCCAGGAATGCTCTATGTGATGGTGGCGCGCCCATCAATCTTCACTGCCAAGCTCACCTCTCATGATGCCAAAGCTGCCAAATCCGTAAAGGGCGTGGTCGACGTTATCAAATTTGATGATCGTGTCGCCGTGGTTGCAAAAAACACTCATGCAGCAAAAAAGGGCCGCGATGCTCTGAACGTAAAATTTGATTATGGCGCCAATGCCGATGCCTCCTCCGAGCAAATGATGAAAAGCTTTCGTGCCGAAGCCGCAAAGCCTGGCTTGACGGCAAAAAACGTTGGCAATGTCGATGAAAAATTCAAAAAGGCCGCACAAACTATGGAGTTTGAATACGAGTTTCCATTCTTGGCTCACGCTGCGATGGAACCGATGAATTGCACCATCAGTTACGACGGCAAATCGGCAGAAATTTGGGCCGGTCATCAGATGCCAACATTTGACCGCGACACGGCAGCAAAAATCCTTGAGTTGCCGACTGAGAAAGTAAAGGTGAACACCACTTTGGCTGGCGGCAGTTTCGGTCGACGTGCAAACAAAAATGCAGACTTTGTTTCGGAAGCTTGCAAAATCGCTAAATTGGTCAAAAAGCCGATCAAGATTGTGTGGACCCGAGAAGACGACACCCGCGGCGGCTACTACCGCCCCCTCACCTTTCACAAGGTGAAGCTGGGCTTTGACAAAAAGAATCAGCTTTTGGCCTGGGATCATCATATTGTCGGTCAGTCCGTGATTGGCGATTCTTTTTTTGAATCAATGATGGTCAAAGACGGACTTGAGTCCACTCTCACGGAAGGCGTGGCCACCACACCCTACAGCATCGCTAATTTTCGTTGCCGGCAAACCAGAGCCGAGACGCCGATGACCACATTGTGGTGGCGATCGGTCGGTCACACGCACACAGCCTATGTTATGGAAACGCTAATGGATGAAATTGCCGAAAAGACCAAGGCGGACCCTTGGGAGATGCGTACAAAGCTTTTGGCTAAGTCTCCTCGGCACCTGGCCACTCTAGAGCTGATAAAAAAACAAACCAAATGGGGCAAGGCAAAGCCACCCAAGGATCATGCCTGGGGTCTTGCCATCCATGAGTCCTTCAATACGGTGGTGGCCCAGGTGGCCGAGGTCTCTCTTGAAGACGGCCAACCTATGATCCACAGAATTTGGTGTGCTGTCAATTGTGGCCAGGTGGTCAACCCCGAAGTAGCTAAATCTCAAGTGGAGGGAGCCATCGTCTTTGGTCTCTCAGCACTGCTTGATCAGCACATCGAAGTGAAGGGTGGACTCGTACAACAGGGTAATTTTGACGACTACCCCGTGCTGAGAATTGCAGATATGCCAGAAGTGATGGTGGAATTTGTCAAAACGGATGCGCCACCAACGGGCTTAGGCGAGCCAGGGCTTCCACCCATTGGTCCTGCCGTTGCCAACGCCATTTATCGCCTCAACAAAAAGCGTTTGCGACTGACTCCTTTTTCGCGTGAACTCAAAGCATGAGTGCAAATCACCAATGAAAATCTACAAAATCATTTGCAGAGATGGGTCCTGCCCCAACCTTCGGGGTCCTTAAGGATCGCTCTGCCTACCGCCGCAAAATCTACCTGTTTTGCTGCAAGGATAGAATCAATAAAATTACCGGTCTCAATGCCGCCAACACCCATCACGGGCAAGGCGGTTTGCTCCTTCAACAATGCGGCGTCGCCAACCAGATAACCCTCTCCCGATCGACCTTCGGGTCTTCGCCACCCGCCGATTCCCGACGAGACGTCAATGAGGTCCGCACCGATGACTTCCAGCTGACCAACAACCCAAGCCATCTCTGCTACCCTTAGTCCGCCCTCCATATGATCTTGCGCTGGAAGGCGCACAGACAGCATTATCTGTGGAAATCTTGCTTTGATCTTTGCGGCAATTTGTAAAAGCAGACGACTGCGCCCCTCGATCCCGCCGCCAAATTCGTCTGTTCGTTTGTTAGTCAGCGGCGAAAGCCATTGATTGAGACCATACCCATGAGCCGCATGCAGCTCGACAAAATCAAAATCTGCCGCGACCGCCCGACCCGCGGCTTCCACAAACCACTCGGTCCACTTGCAAATCTGATCTCGACTCATTTCCATTGGCGTCTCTAGCTCCCTCCCTTTTGTCGGCACGGGAACGGCACTGGGCGCCTGTAGCAAGCCTCCTGTCAATTCAAGGGAGCTCTTGCCACCGACATGAACCAACTGCAGTCCCGCTAACGCCGACGATTGATGAAGAACCGAAACAATTTGCTTGAGACCCTCAATGTGGTCATCTGAGTTAACTCCAAGTTGATTGGGTTCACCTTTTCCTGAGGAGTGGATATAGCTGTACTCCACAAAAATCAAACCCGCATTGGAGGCTGCAAGACGCCCGTAATGCTCTATAGTTTGCAAGGTCGCAAGGCCAGCGCCATCCGCCGACTGCGAGGCCATCGGCGGAACGACAACTCGATTTTTCATGGTCTTGCCATTTCTAAAATTGTAGGTGGTGTGCCGGTTGACCAACATAAGCGCCTCTCTCCGTCTCTGGTTTTCTTTCAATACCCATCGCTCGCTAAGAGTGCTTATACATTTTTATTCAAATTCTAAAAAGAAACATTTAAGAACTGTATATTTCGTTTTTAGAAATATTTCTACCTTTTGCTGGGCCTTTGCACATCTATTGGCAAACGGCTCAAGCCACAACCTTCATATAAACTTGCAAACGAAATAATAAAATACTATATATTTCGATTATGGAAATATTTGAATTGAAGTACTTTTTAGCTGTTGCCCGCATTGAAAATGTCAACCGCGCCGCTGAGGAGATCCATGTGTCGGCTGGCTCGCTGAGCAAAGCCATCGGTCGATTGGAGGCCGAATTGCAAACCCCACTTTTTTTTAAGTCTGGACGAGGCATACGCCTTACTCCAGAGGGCCAACTACTAAAAAAGAAGGCAGCACAAATCCTGCAGCTCGAAGAGGACGCCCGACTTGAGCTGACAGGCAAAGAGGCCGGCAGTCTCAACATCTATATCTCGAGCGAAGAGATTCTGCAGACCTCCTATGGCATAGACCTTTTGCATGTCATTGGTCAGCACTACCCTCAGGCCCGCACCCAGTTTCTAATTCGTGGCGAGCAAAAAGCCATTGAGCAAGTCATGGACGGCGAAGCGCATTTGGCATTGATCACTCTGGATCCGCCAGCCGATGTGGCAGCAAAGATTTTAGCAAAGGTTGAGTTCAAGACCTGTGCTTCAAAAAATCACCCACTCCTTAAAAAGTTTTCTCCTAAGCAAACTGTACCTATTGAAGAGGTATTGAAGCACCCATTTGTGTCGCCCGATTCTGCAATTCTTGGGAAGATTGCAAAAGCTTCCAGTATCGATGGCTGGCGCGATGACAAATTTCCGCGCCAAATCAAATACAAAGTTTGTGGTCTAAAGCTCATGGAGAATCTGATACACGAGGGACTTGCTCTAGGTTATCTGCCCGATTACTTTGTAGAGAGTGCAGGGCTAATCCCGCTAAAAATATCAGGATGCCCCTACACATGCCAGCAAAAGGTCCGAGTGATTGCCAAAGACCCCGCGGCCCTTGGCTGGCTCAATAAACTCTGGGATCAATTTTAGAATTTAGCTTATGGAATTCGTCCAATCAATGTCGCAAAGACTGCGGACAGTTCGGGGCTCAAGAGCCCCTGCTTTTCGGCCACGTCGCGAATTCGCAAAAGTGTCGGCAGCGCCATCGTTCCCAGCACAGATACATCGTATTGAGTCGACTCCTTCAAGATTTGCAAAAGGATCTGCTGCTCTGTTGTATCAAGCAAAATCTCGATACGACCAATAAAGACTCGATTCAGTTCATCAGGCATTGGACTCACGCGAACTGGCAGAATCTCGCTGACCTCTTGCTTGCTCAGGACATAGAGTATTCGCAGGCCAGGAGTGTTAAAATAGCCATTGCTCCAAGTGTCGATCATGGCTTGGGCTTCGTCATTAAAGAGTCCCGCATTGACCAAAGATGACTGCAGATGTTTGTGCGCACGCTTCAAAAAGTCCGAGTGCGATCTATTGCTAGATGTAAGTTTGTGTATATCTGCAGAGCCAACTTCAATCGAACGATTTGGAGCCAGCGCCTTCAAAGAAATAAGATCACCGAAGTCTTTCCCATCTGTATAGATCAGAAATACAGCCGGAATCTCCTCAACGCCCGTATTTTCAATGCGGAGGTTTCCCTCATGCGAGGTGGTTTTGAGCTTGGTCTTGATTTCGCCCAACCCGCGGTAAAAAATGAACTTCTCCACCTCTTGATCTATCTGAATCAAATTGCTCGCTACATTTCTCGCATGGGAATAGATATTGGTGGATTCCACAACAGCGGAAAATTTCAGGATAGTTGTCGCATGAACTTTAGCTGGATTGCTTAAGTTCGA
>CAYMBJ010000035.1:0-40770 GCA_964388665.1 uncultured Pseudobdellovibrionaceae bacterium
GCAGTGTCAAGACCCCGTCATCTCGAAAACCGGTGTGGATAAATTATCGCTTACATTTGAACTGATATATCAGATTGAGATGCTTTTTTTAAAGATGTAACGCTAAGTACTTCGTCATGTGTTCACCTTTTATTGTCCGACCTATGGCGCTATTAGATCATCTGAATCTTAAGTTTTGGGTGGTCCACCAAAGGCAGTTTGCGTATGCGTTGCTTGGTCAACGCATAGATTGCATTGCAAAGAGCTGGCGCCGCAGCTGGAACTGTGAGCTCTCCCACGCCGGTGGGTTTGGGGGTGGGCATTCGTATGGGCCAATTTTGGGTGGCCGTCTCTCCTACCAAATGCGTTTCAATAAAGGGACATTCGTACATTCGCAGGACTTCGGAGTTGTGAAAATTCGATTCAACAACCCCATTTTGATCAAAATGAACTCCCTGTTTCAGAGCTGCCGAGAGTCCAAAAACAAATGCACCCTCGAGTTGGGACTTGGCATTTTTAATATCAATAATGCGGCCAATGTCTGCAGCAATTGTTACACGCGTGATGTACAGGTGGATGCCGTCATTGGTACCGAGTTGTAAGATGGCTGTGCAGTAGGATCCATACAAATAAACATTGGCCATGCCAACGGCATTTTGTGCATAGCTCTGAGCTGCTAGTTTAGGACGAGTGTTTGCCTTCTGACTTGCAAGCGACATGACATTTAGCATTCGCTCAGCGTCGGGCTCAATAAAAACGGGGCTTTCTCTAAGAGAAAGTGGGGATTGTCGAACATAGGAGCTGAGCTGTCGATCAAAATCCTCTCCTCGATCAATCCTATCGGGACCAGTTCTTGGTCTGCCAGCTCTGGTGCGACGTTTCTTGCTGATGGCCTCCATCAATAGACCCCTTCTAAAATCAAGGGGTGAAATTTTGGCCGCAACAGCAAGCTCATCTAAAAAGCATTCAATGGCAAAAGCATTTGAAGAAACACCAACCGATCTCCAAAAGCCAATGGGCAGTGCCGGAACATGGTAATGGGTTTTGAGGCTTTTTTTGCCGAGTTCATAAGGCAGAGATTTTGCGCCATCAGAGGTGAGAATGTCCAGGCTTGGCAATACTCCTGAGCTTTCTAAAAAAGAGAGAACCCGACCGCCTATGCGTTCAATGATTTGCTTGGAGGCCAACTTTGGAAATGCGGCTGATAAATATTCATTTGCAAAATAGGACATCAGTGATGGCGATACAATTTCGTGACGCCAGTCAGTGATTTTTGCGCCAGACATGCGTGCCGAAAGCCAAGCCCCCGAAGCGGTCCGAAAGTAGTCATGGCGAACATCATCTTCGCGGGTGAAGATCATTTTGACCGGCACCTTTGCCAGGCGAGCCAGGGTCACGGCTTCAGAAACAAAATCAGTTGCAAGTCGACGCCCAAAGCCGCCACCGATGTAGGTGCTGTGCACTTCGACTTGATCTATGCGCAGACCTGAGGCCTCCGCAGCAGCCTCTAAGCTGCCTCCCTGAGTCTGCGTCGCCACCCAAATCTTGCAGCTGGTGGGGCTCACTGCCGCCGTGCAATTTTGAGGTTCCATCGTCATATGTGGAAGAAACGGAACCTCATAATAAACTGCGCCACCACTGGCGTTGAGCGCGGCGGAGGTGGCGGGGACTTTGGATTTCATTGAGGCCAAATAATCTGTATCGCGCCACTTTGCACTCTTGGTCCATGTGTTGGGGGCGTTGTCAGTGGATTCAAACGCCAAATAGTTCTCGGGAATTCTTGAAGGAAAATTCTGCGCGTCTAGCTCGAGAAGAGTATATCCTTGATAGGCCTGCCAATAGGTGCGGCCTAAAAATGCGATACCATTTTTTAAAAGATGAACCGAGGCTCCACTCTTTTGTTTTAGGTTTTCTAAAGCATCTGGTTTTAGGCGATAGCTCCAGCCCGGAAAGGGCACTCTGTAGATAAGACCTATGTGCAAATTGGCCAGCACAGATTGGCTGGTCTCCTGGGCTTGAGGAGAATGGGGACTATACGCCGTATCACTTTGCCCGTAGTTTTTTGCATTTACATCAATACCAAAAACAGCACGACCCGTGACCTTTGCCAACAGATCCATGCGGGGTGTGGATTGACCGATAAATTTGTATTCGGCGGGTTTTTTGAGTCGAATCAATGGTTCCACTTTTTGCCAAATCGCAGATCGACGATCCTGTAGGGCCCAGCGAGGCCCCATAATTTTTAGCAATTCAGCAATCGACAGTTCTTTTCCGGAGGGCGAAACGACGCGGTTGGTTTCAATTTTGTATTTCTTGTAGTTTTGCAGTAGCTCAGGTGGAAGGGCCATCGAATTTATGCGTTGATTGGCGGACTCTGGTCTTTCGATGTGATAGGCGGTCCAAAACTTGAGCCAATCTCGCGTCCAGGCGGCGGCTTCGCGCAAAGGATTCCACGCCATAGCCACACTGGTGCTTCCACCGGTCACATGATAGCCCATGGCTCGGTTTGTGTATTTTTTGTCGGCGCTAGCAAAGCGAATTTCGAAGGATTGAGGTGGAAGCTCGAGCTCTTCGGCCGCCAACGTCGTCAAAGACGTAAGGACCCCCTGGCCCATTTCCGCTCGGTCCAAATAGAAGATCCATTGACCGCGATTGCTATATTCGAGCCATGGATTGAAAAAATCCACATCGGAGCTCGCTCCCGCAGGATCACGCTCTCCCATAGAAATTGTGCTGCAGCCAACTAAAAAACCACCGGTGAGAGAAGCAGAGATCTTGAGTAAATCCCTGCGGGTCAACAACAGGTCCCAGCGTTTCAATAGTAGCTCATTTGAATCACTCATTTTTCTGCCGCTCTGTGAATCGCTTTTCGAATTCGCGGATAGGTACCACAGCGGCAAATATTTCCCGACATTGCAATATCAATGTCCTTGTCAGTTGGTACTGGTTTTTCGCGAAGGAGTGCAACTGCTGACATGATCTGCCCGCATTGGCAATATCCACACTGAGGGACCTGTTCTGCAATCCAAGCCGACTGCACAGGATGCAGATTCTCTGGAGTCCCAATGCCTTCGATGGTCGTGACGGCATGACCAAAGGCCACGCTCACGGGAGTTACGCAGGAGCGAATCGCCTTGTCATCAAGATGAACAGTGCAGGAGCCACACTGCCGGCATATTCCATTTTGGGGCGCCCGGCGGCATGTATTTTTTGGTAAAATTTTGATTCTGATGGCAAGACTGACAGCTGCTCCCCAGTTCCTTTATTTTAGAATGAATGTACATTTTGTGTAAACGCCCGCTATCCAATTGGCGGGGGCGCAGGTCGTTGTGGCAGTTGGCGCAACGCGGATGAGTGGCAACATCATGAATTTCTAAAAACAGTGAATCACCAATAAACTGACCAGACGAAGAAACAGTCGATTGTGCGGTCGTCTGGGTAGCCGAAGTCGCCGCCAAGTTTTCAGTTGAATGGGCCAACTCTACGCAAAAAATAAGTCCAATCAAAGTCCATTCCGTGGACAAAGGTATTTTCATGTCACCAGGCTAATCTCTATCAGGCGCAGATCAACCATTGATTCACCAAGCTATGAAGAAATTATCCACGCGAGCGGAAAGTTGAAAATTATATAAAGATAAGGATTCTGACGGGATTCATCACTGATTTTATGGTAATCGTACGCGCACTTTCTTGACTTTTATCATGTTTTTAAATGGGGGGTGAGTCATGGGTGGGCGCGCATATTTATTTCTGAGATTGGTGGCCCTATTGCCTTTAATCCTATTGATTCAGGTGGGTTGCACTCAAAGATCAACTACCGTGAGTCCCGACGATTTGGCTAATGCCAAAAACATTGTGGACTTGCGAAATGCCGGAGAACCAGTGCGCCTAACCGAAACAACTGACGAGGAAGTTTGTAACTTTCTGAAGAAAAATCTAACCTCCGACTACTCGCTTGAAAGTATTGTGGTGCCGGAGGATTGGTCGGATTCAACTTCGGCAAAGATTCAGATCTCTTATTACTATTCAAAAGAAAAAATGGGCAAAGGCCTAACTCCAGTTGTTTTTTTTAATGGCGGGCCTGGTGGCGCCAGCGCTGGTTCTTACCAGGCGATGGTGTTAAAAAAGAAAGAAAAACTCTCGGCTTTCAATGATGTTAATTTTGTATTTATTGATCAGCGTGGCAATGGTTGTTCCAGTCGGTATCCTGACGTTCAATCTGCCGCAGACATTATGCGATTACGACATTATACAAGTCGCAGCATCGTCAAGGATGCCGAAGCCATTCGCTTAAAAATTTGGGGTTCACGACCATGGAAGGTTTTTGGTCAGAGCTATGGCGGCTTGATTGTGCGTAGATATTTGGAAATGGCGCCGGAGAGTGTCGTTTCTGCTCACTCGCATGGTCAAGCGATCACTCTCAACGCAAGTGAAAGGTTGAGTCTCCGAATTCAATCGCAAGAGAAAGTTTTGCAGGACTATTTTAAAGAATTTCCCGAGGATCGTCTGCGGCTGCAAACGATCAGCGATACTTTGACTGAAAAACGATGCTTTACTGACGGAGTCAATGAGGTTTGTGGCAATGAACTATTGAGTAGCTTTGTGGGAGATCTTGGTTTTCAAGGTTGGCTGACTATGAACGAAGACATTGGAGCCCTCTATAGCGCCATTAAGTACCATCCGAACTCTTGGCAAAGCGAGAGAGCTTGGCTTGTTTTTGCTGCCTACTACATAGTGAAAAGCTCTGAGGTCGGACCTGGAGTAGTTTCGAAAATTGAAATGCAGTACCAAGGAGCGTCCTGCAATAAAACCTATGAAACTTTGAAGCAAATGGGCGAAGAACCAAAAAATTGGCTCGTGCATGAATGCTTGGGCTATTTTAAAAATGATGGCAGTCAGGATTTGACCCTCACAAGGCGCGATAGCTCGCTCGTTCAAGATCGACTGCAAAAATTTGTTGACGACGAAATCACTGAAGCCATCTCTCAGTTGCCTAGAGATGAGTTTCGCTTGGGTGGTGTTCTCGCTCAGATGTCGGCAAGACCCGGCTTTCAGTTCTTTTCGTATTCCGGTGCCTACGACACATTTGTCCCGGCGCCGCTCTACAAATATGAAAACGAAACCATGTTGGGTAAGTATGGCAACTACCACTACTTTCATTTTCCGGAGAGCGGCCACAATGGCTTCGCCGACAAAGAAAAGGTAGCACTCGATTTGTTGCAGTAGCAGTGGACAGTAACGAGTGATCGCCCAAAGTAGGGGTGATGAGCGTGCTAAAAAATATTGCCGTTACGAGATTTGAGCTCGTGAATGATTTCCTTTTGCATATACTCTTGCACGTTTTGACTAAGCTCATGAATGAGTTCTTTGTCTTTAACTGCACTCTTGGCAAAGGGGAGCTCCACGGCTGGGAGAAATTTGATCTTCCATTTTACGGGTAATGGCAAAATATTCAGAGGAATCGGCAAAACCAGTCCCTTTAAAAATTTGGTAAATTTTAATTGCGAAAGATTGATATTGGACTCCTCTGCGCCAATAATCAATGTTGGTATGACGGTGGCTTTAGTTTGAATTGCCATTCTGATAAAGCCTCGGCGGAACTCTTGAAGTTCATAGCGCTGACTGGAGGGTTTGAAATTGCCGTGCTCACCCTCTGGAAACAGCACCACCAAATTTCGTTTTTTCAAAAGCCTAACGCCATTTTCGTAGCTAGCCTCCACAAATCCGATTTTTTGGGCGGGAATTGAAGTGGTTTTGGACACAAACCAAAGATAGTGGGTCATCACGCGCGGCATTCTTCGCGCGTCCTTTTGAATAATGTGTGCGAGCAATATGGCGTCGAAGGCGGTAAATCCTGAATGGTTGGGAGCTATGATCACTGGGCCACTGCTGGGGATGTTTTCAATTCCTTCGACTTCAACGCGGAAATACTTTCGCATAATTTCAGCAAGAAATCTCGGGAAAACCCTATAAATCAGAGTGTCTCGATCCATCCCCTTGAGATTGAAAATCTTTTGCGATGGATTTTTAAAAAAATTGATCATATTGATTCTTAAATTATGCTAGCGTTTCCAATATGTCTAAATGTATTTTAGCGATCGATCAAGGAACGTCTTCATCTCGAGTGTTTATTTACGATCAAACCGGGAAAGTCATTGGCATGGGCCAACAGGACTTCACTCAACATTTCCCTCGATCAGGGTGGGTTGAACACGATTTGAATGAAATTTGGACAAGTGTTGAGCGTAGCGGTAAAGAGGCGATCAAGTCGGCAGGCATTTCTCAAGACAGCATCGCGGGAATAGGCATCACCAATCAGCGGGAGACGATCGGCCTGTGGCAGCGAAGTACAGGCAAGCCATTGCACAACGCCATCGTCTGGCAGTGCCGCCGCACCCAGGCAGCTTGCCAAGATCTAAAACAAAAGGGTTTTGAGAAAAAGATCAATCAACTGAGTGGGCTTTGGCTAGACCCCTACTTTTCGGCCACCAAGCTGCAGTGGCTATTGAAAAATTTAAAGCTCAACCAAGAGAAGCAGCGGCGCGATGTGTGTGCTGGAACAATCGAGACGTTTTTACTTTTTATGCTGACAGGTGGTGAAGCCTATGCCACGGACATTTCGAATGCGTCGCGCACAATGTTGATGAATTTAAAAAAGCTGCAGTGGGATCCTTGGCTGCTGAATCTTTTTGGAGTGTCCGAAGGCATGCTTCCACGAATTCGCCCGACAGGGATTCATTTTGGCAATACGGCGACGCTTTCATTTATTAAAAAAGGAATTCCTATACTGGCTATGATTGGCGACCAACAGTCAGCTCTTTATGGTCAGATGGCCTGGAAAAAGGGGGACGCCAAATGCACCTTTGGCACAGGCAGTTTTATATTGCTCAATGTTGGCAAAGAGCCAGTTTACTCAAAAAACAAATTGGTCTCCACCGTCGGCTGGCAGCTGGATAATGAAAAAGCAACTTATGCCATCGAAGGCGGTGCCTTTATTTGTGGTGCAGCCGTTCAGTGGCTTCGCGATGGACTTGGGCTTATAAAAAGCTCCGCAGAAATTGAAGCTTTAGCATCGGCAGTGACGGATTCTCAGGGTGTTGTTTTTGTTCCTGCCTTGGCGGGATTGGGGCCTCCGCACTGGCAAGGTGATGCGCGCGGTGTAATTTTGGGATTGAGCCGTGGCAGCAATCGATCGCACATTGCCTTTGCAACTCTTGAGGGAATGGCACTACAGAATGCTGATATTTTGAATCTCATGAAACGAGATACAGGCCTTAAGTTTTCGACCATTCGCGTGGATGGCGGGGCGACGCAAAACTCGCTACTGATGCAAATGCAGGCGGACGTTACCGGTGCAAAAGTCATAAGGCCCAATGATGTGGAGACGACGGTCAAAGGCGCTGCTTTGATGGCAGGGCAGCAGGCCGGGCTTTGGACGAGAGCCAGTATTCAGAAAATGGGCCACTCGATGCAGACTGTATTTTCGCCAAAAATGAAAAGTGCCGAGAGAAATAAGAAATATAGCATCTGGCAGAAAGCCGTACTGCGAGCCTTTAACCTATAGGTCGCATATTCAAAAGTCGTGTCAAAAGTACAACTGGTAGCTCGTCGCCAGGCGATAGGCCAATTTTTAAGTTGGCTGATTTGGCCCCGTGTCTTTCTGCAAGCAAATAGAAGAGAATGGGAGAGTGAAAAAGGGAGTTTAAATGTCAACATCATTGGCGGCAAGATATCGCCAAAATATACGATTTCGCCTGACGGTACAGCTATTCGTTTTGGGGACAGTTTCCACTCTATTTTTGAGCGCCATCACTTTAATGATTGCACGAAGCACGGTGACCTCCAATATCGAGAGTCGTTTAGAAGCGATTCGCGATGGCAAGATTCGCGAAATTCAAAGCTTATTAAATTCAATGGAAAGCGATCTCAAAAGCCTGGCGCAAAATCGCCAGATTCAAGATGCGATGGGCGCCTATCACCAGTCGCTGACTCATGCGATTGCATCTTCAGAAAAAGAAACGGATATGAGTAAACCAGCGATTCGCACGGTTGACGAAAAGTATTCAGAGTCCTTTGTTGAGAGTAAGAAGTTATACAAAGTAAACAACATCAGTTTGATTCTCCAATCGGGATGGGTGGTCGCCCAAACGGCTATAAATCAGTACCACGGTAGAAATCTCAAGCAAGAAAGCCTTGAAAATTTGCCCATGGTAAAATGCTATTCTGGAGCCCTGAATAGTGGTGGGATTCACTTTTCAGATTTAGAGCACTCTGAGCGATTGGGTCGTGATGTTGCCTATCTCTGCGCGCCTGTTCGTTCAAACATGGACCGACCTGGATTTGCCAGAAATGCACCGATGGGAGTCGTTGTCGTCGAAGTGAATTGGAATCGGATTGAAGCTGTGACTTCTTTTCGTGCTGGCTTGGGTGAAACAGGAGAAGTCTATGTCGTTGGTCTTGACCGCAAACTCAAGACTTCTGTTCGTTCTCACAACTCAAGTTGGAATGAGGCGGCCCCTCTGCAAAACGCGGCATTCTTTCCGTCGCCAATATTGGATCGAGTGTTTGGTTCTAGTCTTGAGCCACAATATGTTAAGGGTGTTGCTGCAATAAAGAATTATGCACAGAAAGATGTGTTTTCTGCATATGCGCTCGTGGATTTTAAGGGCGTCAGCTGGTTGGTTCTGACCGAAATGGAAACGCAAGAGATATTTTACAGTTTGTATCAGATGACTGTGTTGTCTCTCTTTATTATTGGTTTGTGTTCAATATTAATGGGAGTGTTTGGCGGTTTGATCGGCAAACGCATGGTGAAGCCGATCACTATGGTGGCACAATTTGCCAACGAAATTTCTGAAGGGCGCTTGCATATTGCTCGTGAATTGGATTCGGAAGATGAGTTTGGTCAGATGACGAGCAGTATGAATTCAATGGTAAAGGTCATTGGCTCATTGGTATCTGACATATCAACTACAACTCAAAAAGCTGTAGAAGGTGATCTCTCTGCACGTTTGAACTCTAGTGGTTATCAAGGTGACTACGCAAACATCGCCAAGGGTATCAATGCCCTACTTGATGAAGTCATTAAACCGGGGCGTGAAGCCGTCGATGTATTGAAGGCCCTTTCGGAGGGGGATTTGAATGCAAAAATGGTGGGAGAGTACAGTGGTGAAAATGCGCTCATGAAGAATTCACTCAATAAAACGATGGAGTCACTGCGAAAGCTTGTGACGCAGATTCGTGATGCCTGCCAGCAGATGCAGTCGGGAGTTATTCAGGTCAACTCGTCGAGTATTGAGCTTTCTACAGGAGTTACGGAGCAGGCCGCCGCGGTCGAGCAAATCTCGGCAACTATGAATATCATCGGCAGTCAGTCGAATCAGAACTCGGATAGTGCTGTGACCGCGAAGGCGGTGGCAGAATCTGTGGCGCGAAACGCTCTGTCTGGAAATGAAAAGATGGGTCAAATGGTCGCGGCTATGCACGATATAGATTCGTCTAGCCAAAATATTGCCAAGATCATAAAAGTGATTGACGAAATTGCCTTTCAAACTAATCTTTTGGCTCTCAATGCGGCGGTAGAGGCGGCCCGTGCCGGTCGCCACGGAAAAGGCTTTGCGGTGGTTGCGGATGAAGTTCGAAATTTGGCTGCGCGAAGTGCAAAGGCGGCAAAGGAGACCTCCGAACTCATAGAGGATTCTCGAGAAAAGGTTGAAAATGGTTTGGATCTGGCGCAAACCACTGCAAGTGGCTTACTGGAAATTGTCAATGGTATCACCAGTGTCAAAAATGCGATGAGTGAAATTGCGCTCGCATCAAAGGATCAGGCCGATGGTGTGTATCAAGTGACCAGATCTTTGCATCAGGTCACGCATGTGACGCAGAGTAATTCTAATAGCTCTGAACAGACGGCTCAGGCAGCCGAACAATTGGCGTTGCAAACGGAGTATATGTTACAGATGGTCAATAAGTTTAAGATTGACACGACCACCACGCCAAGGCGCCTTCATTTGACCTCAGACTCATCTACAGAGGTTGCTCCACGAAGAGTTTCGGGAGAGTCATAGAACAGTATGGATGGGGTGGCATATATAGATGAATTTGTTACTGCGGCCACCGAGCGGCTCCAAAAATTTGAAGAAGACTTTTTTGCCAGCGCAGACTTCTCCAAAGACCTATTGGATCAGTTTTTAGTTTATCTGCACACGATCAAGGGAGCTGCTGCGCTCATTCAACTGAATTATTTTAAGGCATACATCCACGAATTGGAAACTCACTTTCAGGGGCTTTACGAAAGCGAAAGCGCAATTCCGAAGGAGCTAAGAGATTCAGCAAAGATCTGCTTAGATCAGCTGGCGTATTTTGTCGATGAAGTTGGAAAAGGGCGTGGCGAGGCGGGTTTGGAGAGCCACTTTGCTTCTGCCGTTCAGACTCTAAAAGGACAGGCGCTGCGCTGCCTTTCTAGTAGTGAACTGAGTCCATTGTTGGAGAGTTTAGATCGATTGAGGCAGAGCTTTGCAGATGTTATGGTTTTAGATCTGCATGATCGCAATTTGCTGAGCTGTTTTGTTGAATCGTACTCGGCTAGACGGATTTGCGAAGAGTTAGAACTGCTTCGCTACGGTGAGTGGATACGCCTGATCATTGGAATCATTGAGGCCTGCTCAATGTCTAAAAAGCCACTCACCAATGAGTTGGCGGCTTGGTCCAAAGAGCTTTGTGGTGAGTTGATTGAAGGCCTTAAAGAGGCTCGAGACCAAGAGCCCATTTCCATTGTCGAACACCCATTGAGTGCGCGGGCCTTTGGAGAACTTTTGGACTCATTGGGTGGACTCAATGAAGTGCACAGTTTGCAAATTGATTCAGATTTCCTGGCAGAAAGAATGCGCCAGCGGGCAGTTGAGGTCAGTCCCGGTTGGATTTCTAGTGAAACAGCGGAATCAACCAAGACATCGGCGCAGGATGGAGTCCTGCCCGGCCAAGTTAAAGGAGATGGCGACGTGGCAGCTCCGCAGACTCCGTTGAGCGCTAGCCCAAGCCCAAACTCGAGCCCGAGCCCAGTCTCGAACTTGGACTTTTCGTGGTCGGCGATGATGGACTCAGACGATGGAATATTTTCGACCTCGCCGCGTAAAATCACCCCTGTCGGCGCCTCCACTGTGCCACCGGCACTAGTTCCTGCAAAAGTGAAGTCGATAGATGTGAGAGTCAAAGTGGAAAAGCTCACAGAATTTGGCGATCTGACTGGAGAGCTTGTGACTGTCACGAATTTGATCAAAGCCTTGACTGCAGATGATGATCAGGACTCTGACCTGGCGCGTGCACACGAGTATCTGTCTCGTGTGACGGCGTCAATGCAAGAGCTATCGCTTGGCCTGAGGTTGGTGCCAATAAAATCGCTGTTTTCACGCATGCATAGGGTTGTGTCCGAAACCGCTGAAAAGCTCAATAAAAAGTGTGAACTCAAAATCAAGGGTGAGGACGTCGAGATCGATCGGCAGATTTCAGAGAATCTATTCGACCCCTTGATTCACTTGGTGCGCAACTCTGTTGACCACGGGATTGAGTCTCCGGAGCGTCGAAGAGAGCTGGGAAAATCTGAAGTTGGATTGATTTCAATAGAATGCATTGCCGAGGGTGGCGAAGTCAAAGTTGTTATTCGTGATGATGGTGCTGGAATAGATAAGAAAAAAATCATTGATCTTGCCCTTAAAAAAAATCTTATCACAAAAAATCATTTCTTTAGAACAGAGGCCGACATTTTTAACCTTATTTTTGTTCAAGGATTTACGACCACCGCCCAATTGAGCGAGATCTCGGGTCGCGGTGTTGGTATGGATATCGTTCGCCGCAATGTTGAGGCTCTCAGTGGCCGTATTCAAGTTCGCTCAAAGTTAGGTTCAGGAACTGCCTTTGTAATGGCTCTTCCGACTACACTGTCAATAATTGAAGTTATGCGGTTTAAGGTGAAATCATTTAATTTTTGTATTCCCATTGAAATGATCAGAGAGACCATGAGTATTAAAAATGCCCGAGTCAGCGTTTTTAGAGAAGATCAAAAGTACCTCGAGTTTCGTGGGAATCAGGTTCCGATATACAACTTTGCGGAAATCTTCAATGGCTGTGATCAGGATGGTGGTGCGCCGACCACTCTGTTGATTTGCGGATTTAGTGATTCTACGGTGGCATTTGAAGTAAATTCCATTTCAGGGCGTGCGGATGCTGTGGTCAAACCTTTGCCGCCCTACTTTGGCGGCACAAAGGGCTTTCTTGGTTGCACGATCTTGGGTTTAGGAGATGTGGCGCTGATACTTGATGTAAACGAATTGGCTCGTATGGGATTAAAGCCAAATGCCATACACCAGCCTGCGACGGCATAGATTTTGGCTGAAATTTTTGTGAAAGGAATTGTGGTTTTGCTATGCAAGAAGATTGGTTGGATGCTGAAAATCAGGAAGAGGTAGATGAGTTTGAAGAGGCTGTCGTTGAGCGATATTTGACCTTTAAAATTGCTGATGACAGTTTTGCCGTATCGATATTGGGCGTGCAAGAGATTATCGGCATGGAAAAGATCTCGAAAGTACCGAATATGCCTGATTTTGTATTGGGTGTGATCAATTTACGTGGACAAATAGTGCCAGTGATATCTTTGCGCCGCCGCTTTAGAATAGAAGATGCGGACGAAAATCAAAGATCCTGCACATTGATCGTTAAACAGAATGAAATGGCGCTCGGACTGATCGTCGATGAAGTCAATGACGTGATTCAGATCCCAGCGGACACCATTCTAGAGCCCAAAGGCTCTAAGGTGGATAACGAGCGCAAGTTTATATTGGGTTTTGCTCGCGTCTCAGGCGATTTGAAAATTATTTTGGATTTGGATAAACTTTTGCGTCAAAATGAGTGGCAATTGTTGCGTGAAGCTGGATAGTATCTGGCCATGGATGACACTGAAAACCAAGATGATCGCCCCATTGAGCTCCAGGAGACACCGCCAGAACTAAAATTGGTGAGCACGCTCCTGTCGAGTCGCCCGAGAGCAGGGGCATTTCAATTTGTGACCTTTGTAATTTTGTTCGCTGGCGTCTTTTCTACGGGCGGAGTCAATTTTAGTGGTGTTGTTTCGCCTCTTTGGGTGGAAATGATGAGCGCCCATTTGCCAAAGATTTTGGACGGTGAGTGGTACCGTCTGTGGTCCTCCTTGTTTTTGCATGCTGATATTGGCCACTGGCTTGCCAACGCTCTGGGTTTGTTTTTTTTCGGTGGGATGATCCTAAACTACTATGGATTTTTGACTTTTTTTTCCTGCTTCATGATTTTGGGACCCCTAGTCCAATATTTGACGCTATTGACTTATCGTCACCCTGTTTCTCTGATGGGTGCAAGCGGCGTGGTGTATTTGCTTGGTGCCGTTTGGTTGACTCTTTACGTTTTGGTGGATCGAAGACGGCGCTTTATGTCGAGAATGTTGCGCGCCGCCGGAGTCTCGCTGGTGGTTCTTGCGCCTGCCGAATTCAAACCAGCCGTTAGCTATCAGGCTCACTTGCTGGGATTTTTGGTGGGCGTCCCTTTTGGTCTTTTGGTTTTTATCTTGCAAAAGAAAAAAATCCGCAGCCTTGAAGCCTGGGCAATGCAAAGCTAGCCTGATCGATCACTAATGTCGATTGCGAATCAAATTCACGACATCCTGAATGTTCTTTACGAAAACAAACTTGAACTTTTCGGGCAATTGGATGCCTTCCAGAGATTTTTTGGCGCCTAGCGGAGCGACGAAACCCTTGAAGCCCAACTTTATAGACTCTTGTAGCCTCATCTCGATGAAACTCACGGCCCTGACTTCGCCGGTCAAACCGAGCTCGCCACACCAAATCCAGTCAGACTCCAGGCTCACTTGCAGTGTTGAAGAGATCAGTGCTGCAGCCAGCGCCAAGTCACAACTGGGTTCTTCTAGGCGCAACCCGCCCACGACATTTAAATAAATTTCTTGAGAGCCAACATTCATTTTTGCATGACGATCGAGAACCGCGCAAATCAGGTGCAAGCGATTCACATCGATGCCAACACTTGTGCGTCGAGGGGAGGGCAGGGGGCTGCTCACAGTCAGGGCCTGGATTTCACAGACCAGTGGGCGTGTCCCCTCCATCGTACAAAAGCGCGCTGCACCCAAGAGATGCTCTGCTCTTTTGTCAAAAAATAATTCAGAAGGATTGAGCACTTCTTGAAGACCCAGGCCCGACATTTCAAATACTCCGAGCTCCATGATTGAACCGAAGCGATTTTTGAGAGTGCGCAACAGGCGGTACGAGCTCTGATCGCCCTCAAAAGACAGGACACAGTCCACCATATGCTCCAAGACTTTTGGTCCGGCGAGATTGCCGTCTTTGGTCACGTGACCCACCAATATAACAGCAAGTCCCTTTTGTTTAGCCATGATTAAAAAACGACCGGCACTTTCGCGCACTTGGGAGACGCTCCCTGGCGCCGAAGGTAGATCCTTTAAAAACACTGTTTGAATGGAGTCGAGAACCAAGAGGTCCGGTTGCACCTGGTCGACCAATTGCAAGATCGTGTTGACCTCACTTTCGCAAGCCACACTGATCTGTGAACTGCGAATTCCCAAACGATGGGCGCGTGCTGAGGTCTGCTCAAAGCTTTCCTCTGCAGAAACATACAGTACTTTTTTGGTCGACGCTTTCACAATGCCGCCGGCCATTTGCAAAAGCAAAGTGGATTTACCAATTCCGGGAGGGCCACCCACGAGCACAAAGCCTCCTTTTGGGATTCCTCCGCCCAAGACACGGTTAAGTTCACTCATTCCTGTATCGTATCGCTCAAGGTGAACCATTCCGGGATCTATGTCCAAGGTCCTTACGGCTGAGGAGCGCTCGCCCGCGTCACCGACCTTCCAGCCCCTCTGATCTGTGCTACTGGCCTGGAGCTCCTCAACAAAAGTATTCCATTCACCGCAATCTGAACACTTGCCTTCCCATCGCGACCGCTGGGCGCCACAATTTTGACAAACAAAAATAACTTTTGGCTTCGATTTTGCCATATTTCCTCGTTACAATAGAGTTGGTGCACATTATCGAAATATATGTGGCTCGGACCGGAGATTGTCCTTTGAGGGGGAAAGTTGCAAGCATTCCATTGTCTTCTGAGCGTTTTTATTCTCTGCTTCTTGGTCAACTCTGCACAGGCAGCGGACGATGCCTTTGCGCAGGGGTGGGCGGCGTATAATGAAGGAAATTTTGGCCTTGCGGAAGAGAGATTTGCAGAATCACTGAAAAAATCTTCAGCAATGGACGACTATAAAGTCTTCTTTTTGGCGCGCTCACAGCAAGAGCAGCGAAAATTCAAAGAGGCCTCTGGCAATTTTAACAAAGTTCTTACAAAAAAACCCAATCACCGCCTGCAAATGGAAGTTTATTTTTCGCTCGGGCAAATTGAACTTGGATTTGGCAATTTAAAAAAGGCGCGAGCCTATCTGTCTAAGCCAGAGCGGCGCTATCGTGGTACGGATTTGTACCCCAAAGTGCTCTGGGAGTTGGCTGAAGTGGAGCGCGCTGCCAATCGACGGCCGGCAATGTGCGGGCACCTGCTAAAGCTGTACACTAAATTTCCTAATTTTGAAAAGGTAGCGGCTTGGGGCCCTGATCTTGATAAAGATAACTTTGCTGGTCGGCAAACCTCTTGTAAATTTGAATTTGATGATTTCAAAACCCGACTGCGATATTTGGTTTGGGCCGGCCAACACGAGAAAGCCAAAAGCGAACTCGAAGTCGTTCGCGAAAGAATAAAAAAAGACGACGCGGTCATGGCCGACGTTCTTTCGGCGCAGTTTCATGTGATGGAAAATGAACCGGAAATGGCTCTTGAGTTGGTCAAGCCGCACCTAAAGAATCGCAAATCTGATGTGGATTTTTTATCAAATTATGCGATGATTGCCGCTCGTGCATTGGATTTTCAGACTTCGATTGCCAGCTATTTGCGAATCAATAAATTGACGCCCAATTCAAGCACGGGAATCTCGGCATTGGGGCAGGCCGCATATCTGA
The DNA here is from genome assembly GCA_964388665.1 of uncultured Pseudobdellovibrionaceae bacterium. Lineage (GTDB taxonomy): Bacteria > Bdellovibrionota > Bdellovibrionia > Bdellovibrionales > Bdellovibrionaceae > CALCCV01. The sequence goes on from CAYMBJ010000035.1 coordinate 16,035, forward strand.
GTTATATCGGCCAAGATTACGATGGCGCCTATCGCAAGTACCAAGAGTTGGCCGAAAAGTTTCCAAAATCACGCCAAGGGCAAGATGCGGATTGGTTCATTGGCTGGATCCGTTATCTTCGCGGTGATTATGATGGCTCGACTCAGGCCTTTTATGATTTGCTTTCTGACCAGAATCGAAAGAAAGGCAGAACTGGCGTGCGTGATCGCACCGCCTATTGGTTGGCCATGAGCTATTTTCGGCGAGGGCATTTGCACGATGCGAAGGCCATTTTTCAGCTTTTGGCAAAAGATCCAACTTTGGGCTACTATTCCATTGCTGCAAAAGCACGACTGAATAAACTACCCATATTGCCATTAAAGGTCCAGTCCAAAGCCGTATCACCAACGCCGCCTTCTTTGATTGGAAGTTTTTCGAGCCCCTACTATCTAATGATCGAAGAGTCCACATCTCCAGAGATGTCCGAGCTGGACCTTTTGCAGATCCAGCTGGCAGGAATAGATCGCTCAACGGATTCAGAAGATGCGATTGGCCCTATCTCTGATAGTGGCGAGGTGGAGACATTGGATTCTATAGCCGAGTTTCAAGAAGGTTTAAATATTAAGCCGGATTATCAGCTGCGCTTGGAGCGGGCCAAGCTTTTGGCCGAGCAGGGGCTTTTTGATTGGGCCAAGTGGGACCTCTACGAGGTCGAAAAAAAGACACGCGACAAAGAAATTCTCAAAGGCTTGATGGCACTTTATCAACAGATGAAGAGTTACAATCGGTCTTCATACATTGCGCAAATTCATTTTACTTCTCCACGAGTGCAGCAACCGCTCGAAGTCAGTCGCCTCTATTGGGAGCTGGCATATCCGAAGGCCTATGAAGCAGAGGTGACCAAATACACAGAGCAGTTTGGCGTGCCGAGGGATCTGGTCTGGGGCATCATGCGCGCAGAGAGCCAGTTCAAACCCGAAGCCATTTCTTCAGTGGGTGCAATGGGCCTTATGCAGGTGATGCCAATGACGGGGCTGAAGGTGGCTGAGGTAATGGAGGACAAAAAATTTCAGCCAGAGGATCTTTTGCAGCCACCGACTTCGGTTCGTTATGGATCACGCTATTTAAAAAGATTGCTGGAGCGTTTTGACAATCTCTATCCTTTGGTCGCGGCCGGCTATAACGCAGGACCACACCGAGTGAGCAACTGGTTGGGACTTTTTGGTCGTCTGGAAACAGATGAGTTTATCGACCACATTCCATTCACGGAAACCCGCAACTACGTTAAAAAAGTGATCAGCAACACCTATATTTATCGAACACTCTATGACAAGAGCGGTGACAAAATTTCCTATTTGGCTGACCCGCTGCCTTACTCCCCAGAAAATCGAAGTCCTTCTGGAAATAATTGGGAAGATATTTGAAAGAAGATTTCAGATCTTTCTCTTTGACCTGGACAGACGAATTGCTAGACTGCTTGAGATAACAAATTAATTGTTATTGCAAAGGGCGGGCTCGCTCGCCGATTGCATCTCGATCTGGTTTCAGAATTTGTGATTTAAGAGAAGGGGGTTCTCTTGGGCAAATTCGCTAGTGATGAGAATTTCAAGGAGGGGAATCCATGACAAAACTACTTGGACTGATTGCAGGATTAGGACTTTTTTTCGCCAACCAGGGTGATCTGTTGCAAAAAGAAGCGATTGCTAGCTTCACAACAGTTGACCAGCACACCTGTGCAGGCTTTGTACCTGAAAATGATCTGCGCATTCCCGTTGGACAGTACTACCAGGCGCGAGTGGCCATTCCTTACATGGGCGGGATCACTGAAGATGAATTCAATTTTGTTATGGATCGTATAGAAAAGATTTACACGCCGATCGTTGCTACTAAGGGCGGCGTACTAAAAGTAAAACGAAAATGGACAGATCCAACTGTAAATGCTTCTGCTGAGCGCAATGGTGGAACCTACAATATCAATATGTATGGTGGTTTGGCTCGTCACCAAGCGATCACGATTGATGCGATGGCATTGGTGGCTTGTCACGAACTTGGTCACCACATTGGTGGAGCACCTAAATACGGTGGCTTCAACAGTTGGGCATCTAATGAAGGGCAGTCAGATTATTTTGCTAATCTAAAATGTTTGCGAAATTACTTTGCTGAAGATAACAATCAAGAGGTCATTGCAAATATGGCGATTGATCAGACGGTAGCAACTCGATGCAATGATATGTTTGCGGATGCAGAAGAGGCAGCGATTTGTATGCGTGGTGGTATGGCCGGAGCATCTGTTTCTTATTTGTTCCAAGATCTTCGTAAAGAAACAACTGAACCCAAGTTCGATACACCTGATAAGAATGTCGTGAATAAAACTAATGACCGTCATCCAGCCACTCAGTGCCGCATGGACACCTACTTCAACGGTTCTTCTTGTACTGTAGCCGTAAGCAGTGATGTGGACGACAAAGATCCCAATATGGGCGTTTGCGCTGATGGTGAAATCTCTGCTCGACCAAGGTGTTGGTACAAACCTGCCAATGGTTTGGATGAAGTTGTTTTCTGGTAATTCAACTGTACTGAAGTTTCAAATGAAATAGCTACAGGTAGTAATAGGTAGCTTGGGAACCTAAAAAATCACGACCGAAGGGTCGTGATTTTTTTTTATTGAATTGAAGGATTTGATAGCTCGCATGTTTTGCCATACTGACTGGGAACGAGGGCCTTAAATCTAAATATTCCACTTGTTGCCAAAGAGCTGAGATTGGCATTTGTCGTCACCAGCGAAGCAGCCTGCGCATAGACACCAGCTGTGGTGACCACTGTCCAGGAGGAACCATTCCAAAAATAGTAGGTGATGCCGTCGTCAGGGGACACCTGAAGCTTGATATTGCCAGCGGTTCCACAGTCTCCGCCGAGTGTGAGATTCAGATGCGTGAGGGCAGTAGTGAAGGGGCGCCCCTCCGTCGTGGCAAGCTCAAAGGCCGGGGTCATAGTGATGGCATCCAATCCTGGCAAGCATGGGGTGGCACCAGTGCAGACATCATTTTCATCGGTGGAACTCATCATCACCCGATATTGGAAGTACTGATTCTTGATCACACTGAGTCCGGCACTCAGATAATCTACAAAAGTAAAAAGAGGATTTACTAACTTGATGTGGCCTGTGCCCTGGCCCGAGGCATTGATGGTGGCATAGCTCTGTGCTTCGCTGAACCACTTTGTTAAGTCATTGGTGGGACCTTGCCAAGCTTCGCCTGTGCAATTGACGTCATCGCAACTGCGCACTTGATACTGGATTTTGTTGGCACCACGTCGATAGAATTGCACAATTTCCGCTGCAGTGAGCACGCGATTCCAGATTGCGGCCTCGTCGAGTTTCCCTCGAAAGGATTCAACACTTTGAAAAGCCCCAATGTTGAATGGTACGCCGGCTATGGTAATCGGATTGACGAGATTGTCGTAGGTCGTCGTCGTCGGCACGGCCATTGCGTTTAGGTACAATACGACTCCAGCGGCTGAACTTGAGCCATCGTAGGTAAAGCAAAATTGCTGCCAGGTGTTTATTTTGAGTAGGTCGTTTTGCGAAATCACGCGGATCTGATCGGTGACAGCGGTGGCAACCAATTCAAATGAAATCTTACCACTTAAGTGTGTTTCCACCAGCCATCCAGTGAACGGGCTGGAGTTCTTCATCCTAGAAAAGAGAGCGCCAGTGGTTGCAAGGCTAGAGGCGTTTAGCCAAGTGCAGCCCGAGAAGGCTTGAGTCGACGGATAATTAAAGACAGAATTGCCAAAATCTATACCCTGGCTGGCCCCAATGCTCGCGGCACCATTAAAGACTCCAGTCGTGGTGGTGTTGGCACCGCCAAAAGCAGCACCATCGAAACTTTTTCCTGAATTGTCCTTTACCTCAAGTGGAGCACCACTCCAAGAGTCTTCATTGAAGTGCCATAAACCGACAAGTCCGTTACTGAGATCTTCACTAGAAGCCGTGATTGCTGAGTACTCCGCTGGCAGTTCTGCATTGGCCGTCCCATCGGAATCAGTGTCCCCAGGAAGTTCTTTGCCAAAGGGCAAGCTTGTTATTGGATCCAGATCAAGCCAACTATTTGCCGAGGTCACATCATAAATTTTTGAGGTGTAGGTGCCGGCGTACTTTGCTTTCTGTGCTTCATAGATCTGTAGCACCTCTGCTGCCGTGAGATCCGCGTTCCACATGCCGATTTCATCAAACTTGTCGTTGTCAGTATAAGAAGACGTATTGCCGAAGTAAGGACGGTTCATCGCATCTGAGTAATACAGAATATTGCCCACTTGGTTGCCCGAATCCACCTGTATCCCATTAACATAAAGGTGCTGGCTCGTTCCTGTATGCACAACAGCCAGATGAATCCATTCATTCGTAGGAAAAGCTTGAGCATACCAGCCCATCCAGGCAGTGCCGCCTGTCGTGTAAACATCGGCGCGCAGGGTCCTATCGGCAGGAGCGGCTTCATCACCAAAATAGAATTGCATCGAGCGGTCAAAAAACCAATTGTCAGATTTAATATAGATCGTGGCCCAAACATCGTTGTTGATTTGCTTGGTCCAAAAAGCCATAGAAAATTTATTGAGATTGTCAAAGAGTGCACTGTTGGAAACGTAACCAGAGCCACTGGTGAAATCCAAACCATGCGACCCAACCACCCGCTCAGATGTGGAATAGGTGTAAGTTCCTAGCTGAGTCATATCAAGACCAGAGATTGGTTCAACTCCAGAGTTGTCGAGTCCCCAATAAGCAAAAAGATTGGCTCGCTTGGGCATCCAGTCTAAATTGAGTTTCATTTGATTTTTGTCCGAAGCGTTCAATAGCAATTTGTTTGCAGAAGTGGTCGTTCCTGAATATACGCCTTCGTTAAATTCGCTTGTGGAGTTTGAAGTCAGATCCAGCGGGCTCAGTGTCGCTCTGTTATTGATCTCAGAAGTTGTAAAGTGTGAGCCGGGATAGGCGAAGTGGCCCGTGGTACCAAAGTTCCAACCGTCGGCAATGTAGGTGAAGGCCCCAGAAGAGGTGACGTTGCGAGTGCCTGAGGCTTGAGAGCCAACGGAGTTTGTCAGTACCACATCTGCAGCACCTACGGCACCTGCGGGCGTCACGCAGGTGAAAGAAATGCCGCTGACAACATTTGGACTTGTGCAAGCGACACCGCCCACGCTGGCGGTGGCTCCGGACAAAAAGCCAGTACCAGAAATTGTAATTGTTGTCCCGCCAATATTGCTGCCGGTGGCGGGGACAACGCCAGAAATAGTAGGGGCATCATCGTTAGCGATGGTACCGATGGCAATCGCAGTCACAATGGTCGTTCCAGTCGGATTGGAAAGCGCCACGGTAAAAGTCTCATCACTTTCTGTAATGGCATCAGTTGCGATGGGAACTGTAATGATTCCGGTAGTGGCTCCAGCAAGAATGGTCAGTGTGCCGGAGGCAGTGGTGTAGTCACTGCCCGCGGAGGCGGTTACAGCAGAGGTGGTGTAAGTGACGGAAAGAGGTAAATCCGTGGCTCCTGTTTTGGTGACTGTGAATACAATGGATCCCGCGTCTTCATTTGCGGCGGCATCGGCAATAGTGAGGAGGGGCAAAGGGTCGTCATTGGTAATAGTGCCGATGGCCGATGCCGTAGACAATGTTGCTCCGGTGGGGTTGCTAAGAGTCAGAGCGAGAGATTCGTTGTTTTCGTAGGAGGAGTCAGCAGCGATGGGAATTGCGATTGTTCCAAATGCCGAACCAGCAGGAATGGTCAAGGTGCCTGATGTTGCTGTGTAGTCAGTGCCTGCAACTGCGGTTCCGTCGCTAGTGGTATAATCTACCGTCAAAGCAAATATGCTTGCCCCGGTCTTTGAAACCGTCATTACCAAGGGGCTGGAATCTTCATTTACGGCATTGGCTGCGATGCTCAGTACGGGAAGGTTTTCGTCTTCGATTATTGTGGCAATACCCTGAGCATCACTCACTGTCGCATCTAAAGGTGAAGTGAGATCAACGCTAAAATTTTCATTTCCTTCATAAATGGCATCGTCAAGAAGCGGCACTGAAATCACTCCGGAAAGTTGACCGGCAGGGATGGTCACGACACCGAGAGTATAGGTGAAATCAACTCCCACGAGTGCCGTGCCACTGGTCGCTACGTAGCTCACTGAGGCATCTTTTCCGGACACCTCTGAAAGGCTCACCGTAAAGTCGGCAGTTCCGGCGTTTTCGCTTGGGTTGATATCATTGATTGAAAGCGATGGCGCGACATCATCATCAACAATGGTAACAATGCCAGTGGGATTGGTGACATTGATCTTATCTGTAGCATTGGCGATGGTGACGGTCAGTGATTCGGTGTTTTCAAAGAGAGTATCAGCTACAATGTCTAGAGTTTTGGTAACCTGCACCTGTCCGGCGGGAATAACAGCTATGCCGGCTGCTGGCATAAAATCAAGTGCATCAAGTGCCGTGTCTTGTGTGGTGTTGTAGGTGAACATAACGTCTTTTTTATAGGGTGCACTCAAAGTAAAAGTCAGAGTTGCGGGCCCTTCACCCTCATTCACCGTCACGGGCAGCATCGCCAACTCAATGTTTGTTTCATCATCAATGAGAGCGATGGACACTTCCACAGCATTTAAAAAGTTTTCTCCTTCAATCCGCAGAGTGTAGGTTTTCGGGCCTTGGTAAACCAAATCGTTGATGGACTGTGTGGTAAACACAAAGCTCTGCTGACCCGCCGGTAAGGCGCCTTCTCCAGAATTTTCAGTGAAGCGATTCTCCTTTGGACTCACACTCCATTTGAATTTTGTATCTGTGCGAGCTGCCTCGCCGAGAAGAACTAATATGCTGAGTGCTCCACCCTCGTTGAGACTGATAACTGTGTTGGCCGTAGAAATTTTGGTCTTCCAATTTGAAGAGGTGCTGTCGCCCTTTAGGTCCGCGGCACCTTTGTCGGCGTCGCCACCGCAACCGCAAAGAGCAAAAGCAGCCAACCAAAAAAGACTGAGCAACATTGGCGCTTTTTGTTTAACAAACGTACTGCAAAGAATCCTTACCATCCTATTTGCTTTTCGGCGGAGCCTGGACTTGGCTACAGATAAAAAAAATAATTTAGGAGGTTTCCTAAGAAATTTGGCACCGAGAACGCAACAGACTTTCCTAATTCAGGAGCCTTCTAATTCTCAAATTGAGAATCTGTCTATTACAGAGTGTGAGTATTCTTGTATGAAGCTTATGCGACGGGCCCTTGTCTCAATTTGGCCAAAAGGGCGGGAAAAAAGTTTCCAGATACGCAGCGGCGGAAATTGCCAAATCATCGCGGTGATAATTAGCGACCACCTGAACTCCGAGGGGGAGACCGGCTTCATTGAGACGCGTTGGCAGTTGAGTGGCGGGGAGCTGAAGGGCAATCATGATGCCTGAATAAATAAAATCAAACGGATACAAGAGCGATTTAAAGTGAGGGGGCGCCGTGCGCGGGTGCGTGGGCAATAGCAAAATTCCGTTGTTCCCAAGGAGATCTCGCATTTTTATTTTGAGCCGTTGCAATTCCAAAAGACATTCTGTCTGCTTTGAACTGGCGGCGCCAGAATCAGGAGCTTCGTGCTCGGCGCTGGTGATGGTCTCTAACAAGGCCGTCGCAAGGGCGGGCAAAGTGTAATGATTCATTTTTAACGGCAACAGCGCTAGATTCTTTAAAAGGAGAGTTCGCATTTTACGTGGATTCATATCTTCCATTTGCATCATGTTTTCAGCAAAAGAAGAACTTTTATTCGCATTGAGAAGTTCCATCCACAAGGCCACCGCATCTACAAAAATTTTCTGTGGTAGCTCCTCGACCTGTGCTCCCTGGCTCTGAAGGAGTTGGGCGACGCTAGTCACTTCTGCGGAGATTTCGTGGCTCGTCCTTGTGGCCAAGTGGATAGCAGGGTCTGCCAGAGTCAACACTCGAAGTTGGCGCGGGTCGATTTTTGATTCCGATTTGGCTATTGTTCCAGTCCCATGTCCATACTCAGCCCCGCGGCCAGGACCGGTTCCGGTCCCGGGCCCGGGACCGGGATAGTTCAAGTTGCAAACGGGATCTAGGTCATCTGGGCCAGAGATTATTTTCATGATCAAATGCAGATCTGAGGCCCTCTTTGCCAGTGGCCCCACCACGGCCAAGGGCCGCTGCGTTTCTGGGTAGTGCTTCAAGTTTTGATTTTGATGAGGAAAATGTCCTGTCATGGGTACAAGACCGCGTGTGGGAGCATGGGCAGCAATGCCGCAAAAAAAAGCCGGCAGGCGCAGGCTCCCGCCAATGTCACTGCCCAATCCCAGCGGGCTCAGTCCCGCTCCGATGAGGGCGGCCTCACCTCCGGAGCTCCCACCTGGTGTGCGCTGCAAATCAAAAGGATTATTGGTGATACCATAAATTTTATTGAAGGTTTCAAACCAAAACCCCAGTTCCGGAACATTTGAGGTAGCAAGTAAAATGCCGCCGGCATTTTCAAGCCTTGCCGCTGCACTAGCTGTGGTGACACTGATGTCATTGCGGTAATGAATGTTGCCGCCAGTGCGTCGCTTGCCTCTGTACGCGAGCATTTCCTTTAGAGTAAAGGGCAGGCCCAGCAATGGATGTTTTGATTTATCGTAGGCATTAAAATTTTCTGTATACATTTTGGCCTGAGCGCGAGCGGCTTCGAAATTCTCTTCGCAAATGGCGTTGAGATCAGGATTGATTCTCTCGAGTCGGTCAACGAAATGGTCACAAACTTCCAAAGCAGACAGCTTCATTTCAGCAATGGCAGCCACGATCTCCTTGATTGACAGTTGATGTATCAACATACTGAAGCAAGCGCTCGCGATTTAAACATTGAATCTAAAAAACAAAACATCGCCATCTTTGACAACATACTCTTTGCCTTCGAGTCGATATTTTCCGGCCTCCTTGACGGCCGCTTCAGTTTTAAAGTTAAAAAGATCTTGGCAGTGGTAGGTCTCGGCGCGAATGAAACCCTTTTCAAAATCCGTATGAATAACTCCTGCGGCTTGTGGCGCTTTGGTGCCGGCACGAATGGTCCACGCTCGCACTTCTTTTTCGCCGGCGGTGAAATAGGTTTGTAGACCAAGGAGCGAGTAGGCCTCGCGAATCAATCGATTGAGGCCAGGCTCTGTTACCCCCAGTGAATCTAAAAACTCTTTGCGATCTTGTGGCTCCAGTTGCGCAATCTCGGCCTCCATCGCTGAACAGATCAACAGTGCCGAGTTTCCCTCTTCTTTGGCGCGTGTGAACACGCTTTTGGTCCAATCGTTGCCACCAGCTGTAAAGTCGGCATCCGATACATTGCAGGCATACAGAACTGGTTTTGAAGTCAGCAAGTGCAGCTCTTTTGCAAAGGGTGCTTCCAATTCGTCGAGAGCAACACTTCTTGCCGGAAGTCCGGCAGCAAGGGCATAGTAGACCTTTTTGGTGACGTCATACTCCATTTTGAGTTTCTTATCACTGGTGGATTTGGCGACCTTTTCGATTCGTTTGAGTTTCTTCTCTACCGAATCTAAATCTGCCAACATCAATTCAGTATTGATAACTTCCATGTCGCGCAAAGGGTCAACGCTTCCAGAAACGTGTATTACATTGTCGTCAGCAAAACAGCGCACCACATGAACGATGGCATCGGTCTGGCGAATGTGACTTAAAAATTGATTGCCCAAGCCTTCGCCTTGGCTGGCGCCTTTGACAATTCCGGCAATGTCGACAAACTCCATGGTCGTGGGGATCACGCTTTGAGGCTTGATAAATTGTGTGATCTTTTCGAGGCGCTCATCGGGCACAGTCACCACACCAACATTGGGATCAATGGTGCAGAAAGGGTAGTTGGCCGCCTCCGCCTTGGCCGAGGTGAGAGCATTGAACAAAGTGCTTTTGCCAACATTTGGTAGGCCAACGATTCCGACTTGCAGGGCCATGGAAAACTCTCCTCAGGTTTAAATTACAATTGTGCAGATGATAGCGAAGATTCTAAGGGTTATGTGAGCATTTGTCATTGTTTAACCAATTCCACCTAACAGGTTTCTGGAAAAGGAAAATCTGCTTCGTTCTCGGCGCCAAATCTGGCTTCGTCAGTCGCCTTTATCAGGTGAATCTATTTATTGAAAAGTGAGGAGGCCTTAGGATAGCCCTCTTGAATCAAGGTGGAGATTCCCTCTATAGCTCGGCTCAAAAACTCTGGCAGTTCGGCAAACTCTTCTTTGCTGAAGGCTCCCAATACGTGATCCACCATAGGCGGGCCTGGTTGTGGCGGTTTGCCAATCCCCATGCGCACACGGTAGTAGGCGTTGGTACCTAAGAGACCATGAATACTGCGGATTCCATTGTGCCCACCATGGCCGCGCTCAAATTGAATTCGCATTTGCGAAAAGGGGAGGTCCACTTCGTCATGAACGACAATGATATTTTGTGGCTCGACCTTATAAAAACCGCGGGCTGCGACCACAGATTCGCCGCTCAGATTCATAAAGGTTTGTGGCTTTAATAAAAGAAGATCTTGGCGCTCGAGCCGAGTCTTGATCACTTCGGCCTTGAACTGCGATTGCCATTGGCCTGAGCCGACTAAGGAAGATCCGGCTTGGACCCAGTGGTCCAACACCATAAAACCGATGTTGTGACGGGTCTTTGCATACTCTCTGCCTGGATTTCCCAGGCCTACCACCATCCACATGGGGCTATTGAGCCCCACAGCAAAGGCGGGACTCTATTAAAAGAGAATTACTTTTTTGCATCTTTTGCTGGAGCAGCAGCCTTTTTGTCGTCCGCTTTAGCGCCGGCAGCAGGAGCTCCAGCAACAGGCGCGGCAGCTGTAGCAGCAGCAGCCACAGGAGCTGCAACCACTTCGTCCTCTTGCTTATTCACAACAGCAATGGTCAAGGCCGCTGGCGAAATCACTTTTACGGTCTTAGGAATTTGCAAATCTGAAACGTGTAGAGCCGTCCCTAGGCCCATTTGCGAAACATCAGCAGTAAAGAACTCAGGAATTTCAGTTGGCAAACATTCAATTTCGATCTCACGATTGACCTGATTGAGTAGGCCACCCTCGGCCAAACCAACGGGTTTGCCCTCAAGGCGAATCTCAACTTCTACGCGAACGGTTCTGGTCAGATCCAAGGCGAAAAAATCAACATGAACTGGGCGCCGAGTGAGAGGGTGCACATCAACTGACTTCATCAAGACAACTTTGCCTTGCGCTTTTGATGTGGAGCTCTTTAAGTCAAAAAGGGCATTCTCATAGGCGCGGGTGTTGTACTTAACCACTTCATTTTCGTGTATAAATACATTCATAGGATCCAGAGATCCGTAAATAACTGCGGGAATCTTTTTTTCTCGGCGAAGAGCGCGGCTTGTGTGTTTACCAGTCATTCGATCTTCTACGGTCAGTTCAACTCGTTGTTTCATTGTCGTTGTCCTCTCAAGTTCAATTTTCTAATTCAATTCTAAAACTTAGTATAGTTACTTAGCTTAATTACTTAGCATCACTTAGCTGATTTCCAATTTCTCGTTAACAGTCTCTCAGCAACGTATCTATTTTTCAAAAAGCACTTTTAGGATTCGCTTCATACCTTTTCTGTCTCGTCTTTGCCGGTCCTAGTCGAACAGGCTGCTAACAGAGTCATTGCCAAAAATTCTCTTAATGGCTTCAGCCAAAACCGGAGCCATTGATACCACCTCAATTTTGCCCGTCTTTTTGGCTTCTTCAGACAGAGGGATCGTGTCGCTCACCCACAACTTTTCGAGCTTACTCTCGCAGATGCGTCCCAAAGCAGGTCCTGATAACACAGGGTGAGTCGCAACAGCAAACACCTTTTTTGCTCCATTTTTTATCAAGCTGTCAACTCCCTGAGTGAGTGTACCTGCTGTGTCAATCATATCGTCCAATATTACGGCGACTCTGTCCTTCACATCGCCAATCAGATGGAGGGCCTTGGCCTCATTTGGACCTGAGCGGCGCTTATCGATAATGGCAATGCTCGCATCGATACGCTTAGCAAAGGCGCGGCACCTTTCGACGCCACCGGCATCGGGGCTGACGACCACATATTCTTGGCCAAAGCCCATATTCTCGCGCCAACTGCGCGCAAAAGTAGGAATGGCAAAGAGGTGATCCACCGGAACATTAAAAAAACCCTGAATCTGAGCTGCATGCAGGTCCACAGCCACCACACGGTCAGCGCCAGCAGTGGTCAATAGGTCAGCAACACACTTTGCGGAGATCGGGGCCCGCGGGGCCACTTTGCGATCCTGGCGGGCATAGCCATAATAAGGAATGACAGCGGTGACATGCTCCGCGGAGGCTCTTTTGAGAGCGTCGAGCATGATAAAAAATTCCATATAATTTTCGTTCACTGGGGGGCAGGTGCTTTGAATTAGGAAAACATGGTGTCCGCGGACGCTCTCCTGAATCTCACATTGGATTTCGCCATCGGCAAAACGACTGACTTGCGAGTGACCCAGTTCCGTGCCGAGCGCCTCGGCCACTTTTTTTGCCAACAAGGGATTGGAGTTACCAGCAAAAATCTTCATCCCATCCACTATCGGCCTCCTTCTGTGGCAATCATTAAGGCGAATTCAACGACATGTGAAACCGCGAATAAAAATTTACCAAATCACCTGAAGACCTAACAAATGCTCGTGGCATTTGTCACGAACAAACCAATAACAAACCTATGATCCTGACTGCGCCATTTTTTCTAACCACGCGCGCACGGCGAGGCTTCGGTGTGAGTGCATTTGCTTGTAACCAGGTCCCAGCTCAGCGATGGTTTTTTGTCCATCAGAAGCGGGCGAAGCATTTGCTTGCGTTGAATTTGCGGGAATAAAGACAGGATCGTAGCCAAAGCCATGCTGCCCTTTGGGAACCTTGGCTATGCTGCCATTCCACTCACCCTGAAAGGACCACTCTTCACCACTGGGAGTGATGACCACTAGCGAACAAATAAATTTAGCAGAGCGATCTTGGACATTCCTTAGGCTCATCATTTTCAAAAGTTTCGTATAATTTTCGGTGGCGGAGGCCTTTTCGCCCGCATATCTGGCGCTATGGATCCCGGGCAGGTCGCCCAAGCCGGCCACGCTGAGGCCGGAGTCCTCGCCCAGCACCCACACTTGCTTTTTGACGGCAGCCAAGGTCCTGGCTTTGATTTGGGCGTTCTCCAAAAAAGTTTTGCCGGTTTCGGGGCGGGTCGAAAATCCTGGGATTTCTTTTTGCAGATGCACCTGCGGTGCCCCGCCTGGCAGATTGCTGAGGGGCTTTAGGAGCATTTTGATTTCTTCAAGTTTGCCAACATTGTCGGAGGCGAGCCACACTTCCATAAAGCTATCCTTTGGGCAGTGGAAAAAAACTGCCAATGCAAGATTCTTGAACGGCAAATATTTGACGGCAGGCCTTTTCTGCCAAGTCCATCATGCCCAAAAGCTGATCCTTGCGAAAGGGCTCCGTCTCGGCGGTGCCCTGGAGTTCCACAAAGTGGCCCTCGTGAGTCATGACAAAGTTCATATCGGTGCTAATGGCCGAATCTTCTTCGTAGTTGAGATCCAGCAGCAAATTCTCTTTGTGCAGGCCCACGGAAATCGCGCTCACATAGCGAGTGAGAGGCAGTGCCTTGATTTCGCCAAGCTCATAGAGCTTGTTGAGGGTGAGAGCCAGAGCTACAAATCCACCGGTGATGGCCGCAGTGCGGGTGCCGCCATCTGCGTGCAAGACATCACAATCGATAATGATCTGCTTTTCAGGCATCTTTTGTAGATCTACAGCTGCTCGCAGACTGCGCCCAATCAGGCGCGAGATCTCTTGAGTGCGGCCACTGTTGAGAGCCTTGTCCCGCTTGATGCGCTGATGAGTGGAGCGTGGGAGCATGCCATACTCTGCTGTCACCCAGCCTCTTTGCGTTCCTGATAGCCAGGAAGGAGGTTTAGGTTCATAAGTCGCCGCACACAGAACCTTGGTTTTGCCATAGGTCACCAGCGCCGAGCCTTCTGCGTGTTCTGCAACTTGAGTTTCAATTGCAATGGGGCGGGTTTGCGAAAAATCGCGATTGTCAGATCGTTGCCATTGTGCCAAAGGCGGCCTCCTGAATTATCGATTGAATAGAAAGAGCACTAGCCTCAACTCGACAATAGACTCTGGCTAGCAGAAAATCAAGGAGGCGATACGCTTCGATTTTGAATTTTATCTTTCAGATTCAAGAGTGTCTGCTTGATGGCGGCTACGATCTGCTTTTGCACCTGAGCGTCTTTTAGGCGTTTGCGCTCGGCCGGATGGCTCAGATAGCCAATTTCAATCAAGATCGAGGGTGTGCCTTGATTTTTGGTGAGCACATAAAAGGGTGCCTGCCGAATGCTGTTCTTGCGCGGAGTTATTGGCCACAGATTTTTTAGATTTTGCGAAAAGCGGTAGGTCTGTAGCAGTTGCCCGTTGGTATGTAGCTCCTTGAGAATGGTTTCGAGCTCTGTTTCTTTTGCGCTTTCTTCAGAGTTGGGGAGCTGAACAAAATTGCGTATATAAAACTCCGCGCCCTTTCGTTTTGAGCTTTCGGAGGCATTGGCATGAATGCTCAAAAACAGATTGGGGACAGAGTCGTGGCTCAGCTGCACCCTCTCTTCAAGAGAGAGGGTCGTGTCCTCATCTCTGGTCATGGTAATCACAATGCCGGCGGTTTCGGACAACTCCTGCTTTAGCTGCTTTGAAATCTGCTGTACCAAATCTTTTTCGAAGATCCCGCCATAGCGCGCACCCAGATCCGCGCCGCCATGTCCAGGATCAATCACCACGTGAAATTCGGCGGGAGCAGCGGCAAAGGCAGTGGAGATAAATGCAGTAGCAATAAATGCAGATACGAATGAAAGGACGAGCAAAACCTGTGAGGTCAGTTGCCTTCTTAAAATAAATCTTATGGTCCTCATAACTTTGTGCATATAAATTGATTTTAATTTATTTTCTGAACCTTGTCTTTATGACCTGGACGTTTGCTTTTTGCCATTAGCATTTCTTATTGCTGATCAATGCGAAAGCCTAGAGCCATAAGGATTCCAGAAGATCTGGCAGGCTCCTTGCTTAGACATTCATCTAGGGAGGGGCTGGCTTTGGTAAAGAAAAAGCAAAGAGTATTTTTTAATCGACAGACAAAGGCTCTGACAAAAGCGAAGGTATTAATTGCAGTCTTCGCTGGGGTGAGTTTGAGCGTGAGCCACGGTCTTTGTGACAATGCCGCCAGCGCAGTGGCGGGGGATTCCCCCTGGTCACTGAGTTCTCAGCTGTCGTTTTCGACTCCTGCTTATCAGGAGGAGGGAATAGAACCTCAAAACGATTTGGAACTTTTGTTTTTGCCCTCGTACAAAATCAATCAAGACTACACGGTGTCTCTTCGAACAGAGTATGGCGAGGATCTCAAGAATCGCTCAAAGTCAGAAATCAACTTGGCAAGATTGTCACTGGGGTACCGCGCAGTAGAGCTGCAACCCTTTTGGAAATTGGCACCCAGTGTTCGCTATGCCATTCCGGTCAAGCAGGCGGATCGAGAGGAGGGCAACTACAACGGCAGTCTCAGTATTGCTTCGGTGCTGAGCTTGGATAGTGAAAGAGCCTTGCAGCCCGATTGGAGTCTGAGCCTCGGCGCTGTTTTAACAAAAAACTTTTTTGTTTATGACACCGATGTTAGTGGAGCGAGCACCATCTCCCAGTCGGCTGCTATGAGCATCGACGTCAGTAAAAGATTTGGTTTGTGGAGTGTGAATTTGGTGGGCGGTTACTCTTATGCTTCGACATTTTCCGGGGACTACAAACAGATTTTTGAAATCACAGAGGAGGTCTCTTACAACCTCTCAACTCAGTGGTCGGCGTTGCTGGGGCACACCAATTCGGCAAGTCCATTTTTGGCCGATGGGATTTCGTCGAATTTACAGATCGTTGATGAAACCAGTTCGCGGCTCTATGTAGGAGCGGCCATTTCACTTTGATTTCAATTTGTTTTTACATTGTATTTGCTTTGACAAAGAGATTTTGAACAATTTTCGGGGGAGAGAGACTATGAAAAAAAAGGGGATGGAAGTGGGGGAGCTGCGGAGTCTGCCAGAGACAAAAATGGCTTCGAATTTTGGTTTGCATGAGTATTCGCGGTCTGGCTTGTGGTCTGGTTTGCGTGGAAGCTTCCAAGTCAGCTTAAAAGTCTTTGTTGGAGCTTCGCTTTTGTTGAGCGTGGCGTGCACGAAGTCGCGCGACACCAAGTTGGCCGACGATATTGACCCAAAAAATCAGACAGCGGCCTTTGCAATAGCGGATCTGTTGGCGCAAGAGCTAGTGCTGGCCGCCGCTCCAGTCGAAAATGAATCGCAAAGTGAATCACAAAAACAAACGCAAGATTTGGCTTCAAAAGAAAAGGCGCAGCTTGCCGCCCAACAGGAAAAAGGGCTTTCGGTTGTTAATGACGCCACTGTTCCTTCTCCTTATAAGTTCATGTTCAAGAAAGTACAACTTTTGGGGCAAGATTTAGAAGTTAAAGTCGTTTTTGAGGTCACACAGGACAAAGTGACTGGCTATAAGGTCATATCCGATCCGCAAAAAGTTTCGGCTCTGGAACGGCAACTGGCCAGAACCATTCGCGGCAACGTTCTGGCCGTGCCGATCTTTAAAATTCCTGTTGTCAAGTGGGGTCGCCTGGTTCGCGAAAAAGACGATGATGGCCACACGACAAATAAGTTAATCATTCAAGAGGTGGCGAGTTTTGATCAGGCCGATCATGTGGCTTTGAGTATACGCGCAGCTGATGTTGAGGTGGTGCGTTTGGCGCCCAGTCCAGAGACAGAGAAAGACAACATTTTGGTGGCAAGTAAGCTGAATGGACAGATTCTCACACTCAAAACTATGAAAGATGTGTACAATCTGGATGTGACGCTTCTTTCTGTCGAAGATCCTGAAGCAAAGTTTTTAGTGAAGTTAGACAGCGAGGGTCTGCATTTCTTTTTGATAACTGATAAAAAATCCAAGTACCTGAGCGCCGAAGAAAAACGTGCCATTGAAATTGGAAAAAATCATCCAGATCTGCAGGAATGCACTAAGGAGATTCAAGGTGATAGTGCCAACTGCATTCTTGCCCTGCGAGGAGAGGTGGAGGTCACGTTTGTCGAGCCTTATTTTAGTCCTACAGACTCAAAGGAAGATGAGAAATCAGAATTCAGTTTTCGTGCAGTCCGTGCCGGCGAAAAATCTGAATTGGTAAAGCTCAGCTCCGGGGCTGCGGTGAAGCCTTCAGATGATTCGCTATTTCGTGGTCTTACGCCGATGACTGCGATCATTGGTCATAAGTTTGCCATGCGCCGAGTGGTTGAGGACGTGTCTAATAATTTTGTGATCCCACTTGGATTTTCGGGCCCAACCAATATAGTTGAACTGATTCCAAAATCTGGCTCGATGGTGGTTCGTCGCGTGGACAATCTGCTGGCGGCTGGTATTAATCAGAGCGTTGACCAGGAAGAGCTTATGAGCCTGGCGGCCAGTTATTACATTTTGAAGAAGCGCGATGCCGACGGCAGTATCTTGCCGGTGCCACGACTGATCGCCGTACAGCCACAGCAAGCCGAAGTTGTAAAGATTCACTGGTTAAAGAACTCGTTGCCAATTTCCAATTCTCCATTGGATCAGTTGGGCTACGGCCAGTGCTTTGATGTAGTTAAAAAAGAGATGTCGGCCGAGTCTCTGCGAGATGAGTTGAGCGAGCGTGGATTTTTGGGCTTTACACAGGAGATGAGTGTCAGCGTAAAGGCGATGGAATGTTTGACCAATAGCTCAGCTCTCAATGGCTATGCTATCGATGATTTGGTGCAAACAGTTCACAACATTCGCGAGCGCATTTCGCTGCTTTTGGTAGAATCAGCCAATCCAGAAAAAGAAAATCGCCCCTTGCGAAAGGGGCTCCTCGAGCCCATCAACGATCTGCCCTACTATGCACAAAAAGCCTTGGGCTTTGGTGCTTTCACAATTGCCAACAAGCGCTACGATCAATTTCTCAATTATGGCAGCAAGGACACCACAGAGTCGCGTATGGTACTCAATGATTTTCGTGAAGGGCGCAAAATGGTCTATGTGTTGGGAGGTCTGTCGGATCACAACCCACGCCGAGCGCAGATCATAGAGTCCACTAAAGAGGTTTTTGCAGACTGGAATCGTGCTTTTCGCGAAGCCTTTGCTGGCACCCCGTTGGAGCGCAGCTCTGACTATGTGGAAATTTTGGTGGATGGTGACGACATCGAAATGGGCAATCTTGGCGATTTGGATCGCAACTACATCTGGTATGTGGAGAGAGCCTTTGACGCGGGTCTTTTGGGTGTGGCACAGATGGCGCCGCACCCGAAGTCAGGTGTGGACATCGCTGCCAATGTGGTGATGTACGGTGGTGGTTTTGAAAATCAATTGGGGCATTTTCAACGAGTGGCCCAGGCAAGAGCAGACGCCAAGAAAATGCACAGACAGGCCATTGCCCTAGAGACGCAGCGCTTGCGAGCGGCAGAAACTGTTTTGGCAATTCAGTTGTCTGCACCTGGAGCTCCCACTGCTGGCGTCGCTGCCGCCGCAAAAATGCAAACAGATCAGAAAGATCAGGCTGATGGTCAACGGCTAGAGGTCCCGCCATTGGCAAGTTCTGAAGTTCTCAGCCTCAATTGGCAGGAGAGCTTGAGTGCCGCTTCATTAAAGAAACTGGCACGATCGAGTGATGATCTTGCGCACCTTGCACTTGGCGACAAGGTGAAAAAAGAAAAGTTATACAAGAAAATCGCGGCTAAAGGATACGGGCACATCTTGACTAGACTAATGGAAAATATCAAAGATCAAGATGCTTGGTCAGATTCGCTGAAACTGGAGGCCTTGAGTGTCGAAGCAATTTTGGCAGACCCAGAGAGCAAACTTTCGCCTCAGGATAAGAAAAGTCTGACTCAGACTCTTGCAAAAAAGCGATCCATGCTCAGCTTGCGAGAAAATATGCTTTCCTCTTCGCCAGCCTGCTGGACCCCACAGCAGTTGCCCGAAGGGAGCTTCTTTACTGAGTTGGACTCGCTCTTTGTCAACTCCTACAAGCAGACTCTCGCGCACGAATTGGGACATGTGTTTGGTCTTACGCACAATTTTATCTCGAGCGCTGATCCAGAGAATTTTGGTGATAAAGACTATGCGTCCGTAATGGACTACACAGATGAGTCCCTGTACGCCTACAAGGGGCTAGGCAACTATGATGTTTTCGCTATTCGAGCCATGTACGCGGGCATTTTGCAAAAAGCGGACGGGAGCCTCGCAAGTGTTGCAGATGCCAAAAAGCAGCTGAAGCTCGATCACTGGCTCGACATTCGTACAAAATCAAATCTTGAAATTAAAAAGGCTGGATTTCAGGCCTTCCGTTACTGCAATGACCGCGACGTTGGCGATGATCCACTTTGTGCACAATTCGATTTTGGTGCGACCCCGAGTGAAATCGTCAAGAACATGATTGCTGATCGCGACGTCTCTTACTATGTATCCAACAGCGCAAAGGACAAAGAGTCTTTTGGTCAAGCGGGGTTGGGCTCCTATATATCGAGACTTTTTCTCAAGATGGGTGCGATTCGAAGTTATTTGGACGGGCTATTTATACATCTGATTCGCAGAGATATTTCTGAACCTGAGTTGATCGAATATGCGATAGCAAGTTACGAGGGCATGCAGCATCTCACTGCGGTGGTGCGCACGGCTGATTCCAATCGTGATGTCTATGATCTCAAACGACTTCAGGTCATTCCGTTGCCAAGGCCAGAGCCAGGAAAACTGGATGGGCAAGGGCGACCTAAACCAGAAGAGACCTACCAGCAGGAGTTGCAAGACTACCGCAGCGAAAACGAAATGCTGGCGGCTGAGGGGCGTTTGTTAAATCTAAATACGCCACAGTTCAAAGGTCTGCATGCGCTGACTGTGGTGGAGGCTAAGAGCACTTATGACATCATACCCAATGTACGCGAAGATCAAATTCTGACTCGCGGAGTGGGTTTTGACAAAGCCATTGCGATGTTGCTGTTGACGGATCGCTCAGCCATCGGCGGAGCCCAAGAGTCGCTGCCAGTTTCTTATATGGAAATGGAAGCCTTATTGCGGGGCGGGCCAGTGGCAGAGAATTCGATCATCGTGCAGACACTTGCCGATGTACTCAAGGATGATGTTCAGGCCTTGCAAATGGATCCTATTTTGGGGCGAGTTTCATTGGGCACGGATCGTTTCACGAGCACAGTGACGCGACTGATGACGGATCTTGCCAAGTCGGTGGCGATCATAGGGCTCGCGCCCAACGGTATTGACGGTATCAGTGGAGTGAACTCTTTTCTGTTTCGTGTGGGTAGCAGCTTAAATGGCTCGCACACGCAAGGCGAAGCCTTTGTCAACTCGCTCAAAGAGCGCATGGGTTCGCCCAATGTTCCACATTACTTTATTACGGATGGTGCCGGTCTTACCAATCCGATCATTCAAGATCTTTTCATGCAGCGATTGTTCTTTGATCTCAACCCAACAGTTTCAAGCAGTTTGCAAACTGCCTTTGATTTGGCGGATGCAACCATTCATGAGTTGGTAGCCTTGGGTCTAGATTCTGAAATGATCACTGCGAGTGTGGCCAACATTGCCGCGGCCAAAATTTCCCCCTCTGCAGAGAGGCTGCAAATTCAGCTCAAGGACTTGGCTCAGCAGATGGTGCCGATGATGGTGGCGATCGGAATCGACGCCAGCACTGCGCCTAGCGCTGCGGCCTACTATTCTGAAAAGATGGTCACGCTAGGTAGTTTCGAAAGATACAGCTTGGCCAAATTGCTATCGAGGCAGATCTCTGCCGGAGCCAATAAAGGGGAGGTGGCAGAAATTCTTGCTGCGGTTGCAGAACGTAAGGCCAATCAGCTGGCCATACTCAAGCGAATTCCATTTATGGTCACCATGCAGGTTGCAATCTCCGAAAATCTCACGCCGACTGCGAGCTCACAGCTCGCAGAGCTCGTGACTCTTGCCGAGACTCGGCAGATCTTAGTAGGTCTCGGCGAAAAGGTTTTGCGCCAGAAATTGGGGGCCGAGGGAAAATTGCCCGAGCAGATTGAGCAAATATTGAATAGCATGTCGCTGACAGAGCTCGCTAATATCGGAAGAGACAATCTGTCGGAAGCACAATTGAAAGGCCTGGAAAGGCAGCGACAGTTAAAGTCGAAACTGATGACTGAGCAGTTGCCAGATTTTGTGAGCGATGGCGTGCTGGTTCTTGAAGATCAAAAGAACAAATGGGAACAGCAGTTTGAAATCGTGCGCGAAATGAGCCAGCTCTTTAGATTGGTAAATGGCAACTAGAAATTTAAGTGAAATCGAATCGACAACGATTTCCCCGCCGCATCTCCTATACACTTTTCCCTAATGTCACTTCAAAGTGACAACTAGCCTCAAAATTTATTGTCGAGTTGAGGCTAGGGTGTGGCGGGGTTACTAAAGATTTGTAAGGCTCCTAGAGGCATTCCTTTAAGTAAACTGATTGCAAGTCCTCAGCCTCGATTTTTTCTTTTATTTTATTCAGCATCATTCTGTAAGATTCTCCCAAATAGAAGACTTTTGCATGAATTGGGTCAATAGCTGGTACGTCTTTAATCATATTTTGTGCCTTTCCATGATAAAAATACTCAAAGGCATAAACTCCAGGTACACTGAGCGATCTGTCTGTAAGCGAACGGGTTTCACAATTATAAAGCGATGCCTCTTATAGGTTTGTCTCATTGAAAAGGCGTTTCATTTGTGAGTCTATGTTTTCTCATGTAGAAAAATTCGACAGCAATCGACCTGGTCTGTAACCCAAGTTCCATCTCGCTGGTTTCCATGGATCTGTTGATAAATTCGACGGGCCCCTAGTGAACTCCTCGTATTCGTTGGTAAATTCGGGAAATTGGCTCCACCACAAATTTGAAACTTGATCTCTTGTAAGGATCTAGCTGAAGACGATTTTGTTTAATTATTGAAACTCATTCGCCCTTTTTCTACGGTCTCTCTTCCAGCAACTCGAATCGAGTGCCATTGGCTTTCTCCACTCTAAAAACGGTACTGTTTCGACAGAGAACCTCATCTTCTTGTTCTTCGCGGGCGATAGGGGCTATCCAAAAGCATGAATGGCCAGTCAAAGTGTAGGTCAATTGATGAACCTGCCCTCCGAAGCCAGACTTCCGAGAGGTGCTTGTGAAGGCAAAGTCGCTAATGCTTTTGCCCACTAAGTAAGAATTTCTGACGAATTCAGGCAAATTTGTACCTCTTCGCACTTGCCCTGAGTAGGGTTGAAGTTTGTTAAATCCTGAGTTCATAACGTTCACCCAGGCGTCAATTTCTGGCCTAACGGTTTTCTTCTCGGTCGGAGTTCTTAGGTAGCCATTGACAACACGATAACCTATTCGAGAGTACCATTTGATTGCCAAGTGTTGCGCGAAAGACATATCACAAAGTGGCTCTCCGATGGTTGTATCCCGGTCGAAGATTGCCGAAGACATAGAATTTATTCGACTCTCCAGGTAAGCTAAATCCATTGGCATGATTTGAGTAAGTACTTCATATGTTTTCAGAGCTTTCGCATTTGTAGAAATCTTAGCTTCGAGGGTCTTAATTTCATCGACAGTTTTCTCAACTAACGCTTCCTCAATGTCTATTTTTTGCTGCGCTGGCATTGCCGTATTCACGAAGCTCTCCAGGCTAGAGGTCAAATCTATATCCGCGACTTTGCTAAAGTCGCCATTACTCATGGCCATCTTAAAAACATTAGACTTCGTTTGAGCTTCGAGAAGCTGAGCATACGCCTCTCTCAAAGCCTGACAGTCAGGATTTGAAGAGGGTTTTTCTGTAGATGTGATATCGAGATCCCTACTATCAGAATAACTGGGTAGATCGCACTTGTCATTTGTGGACTTTCTCTTTTGCCAAAGTGTATTTTTGCTAATCCAATTTGAATTTGCATTAGACAATGCCACTTTCAGGGGGGCATGGCCTTTTGAAAAAAAAGTTTTGCGCAAAATTTCAGAAAGCCCATTAATATTGCTCTCGCGAATGCGCGATTCTAATAGAGGCCTTAGAGTTTCAGAGTCCATTTCGCTCAATTTTTTCTTTATCTCCAGATCGCCAATTAGCTCATTAAGGATCGTTTTATTCTGTTCATTTGATTTTATCTGTTGCTCTAATCTTCTCTGGGCCTCCGCAAGTGATCCCCACTTATGTCTGAGGTTTTCAATAGCTCTTTCATATTGTGCAGTGCTCGGAGAATCATCATTGGCTTCAGAGGGGAAATGCACATCAAAGTAGTATTTAAGAAACAAGAATTCCGCCTGCAGACTCTCAACATCCGGTGCTACAGAATACCTCTCTTTGTGCGAGGATCGACACATTTCTTGGGCGTTGGCCCAATCTTCAGCTTTCGAAATTGAGATTGGAACTTGTGCTAATCCTACTACGAGCATTAAGGCGCAAATTGTTTGACAGATGATCAATGATTTTGATTTGTCGCGAATATCTCTTAATGATTTATACATATCTGTGGCCTCGATTACATGGTGGGTTTGCTACTGGATCTACTCAGTTTAAAGCAAATGCTGTGCCATACAGAGGCGCCGCAAACAAACTGGTCCACTTGAGTGTTTCACGAAAATGAGTGTCTGCGTTTAATGGTAATGGAAACAGGTTGTGATAGGTAACATACTTTCCGATCCATAAATCGGTTTCACGTAAGAAGGGACCAGTTTGAGCGGCAAATGTCGTCGCTGTCAAAAAGATTCACAGGATCAAAGTACTGCTTTGAGGCGCTGGCTGCGTATAGATGGGGGCCGCAATCGATATATGCGACTTGGGGTGCAGTCTCGGTGATATGGGACCAAATTGTTTGACCTGCGGACCTGGCCCTTCGGTTGCAATAGCATATGTCACCCCCCCTTGGCGGCCAGGTTTCCTCCCCCCAGCCTGGTCGCTTTTTTTTTGTACGGTTGTTGTTTTTTGTAGGGGCCGGGGTTTATTTGTTATTATCATACCACAAACATAAATTTATATAATTTTGAATGATTAATGAGCGATTATTTATTTAATATTTTTACTTTAAGAACAGATTCGTAGGGTTTGGCATATTTTTAATTTCCTCCAATTTCTGATCCAAATCATCCTTGGATCAAAATAAAAATTTGGAAAAATCATCAGCAGGCACTTGATGGATCGACGAATCGATTGGAAGATATATTTTCGGTGTGGAAACACTTCAATCTTGACAGGATTATGAATTCTCTTAAAAGGGTCTAAAAACATTTGAGTATTGACGAGAATTAATTTCTTCAGTCATTCGCTCTAAGGAGTATTATTCTTCAATAACACTCAACACATCTTCGGAACTTAGGCTGTAATCAGAATGAATGGAATAATTTTTGCCTTAGACGCAAAATTTACTCTTTGATGCTCTGTGTATTATTTTTTTGAATTAAGTAATTGAAAATTTTTAATGAATTTTTATTTTTCTTTCGGATTTGATTTGATTGGGGTTTATTTCTATTGGCGGGAAATTTGCTCTATTCTTTGTTTGGTTAAAAATCAAAGTAACATGCGCTGATTTTTATCGGAAAGTCATAAAAAATTTTCATTATTAAAATAAATTTGGAGTGATTCCAATTTTAGAATCATTAAATAATTAGATAATTTAGGGGTTTGGGGTTTGGGGTTTGGG
>CAYMBJ010000036.1:0-39643 GCA_964388665.1 uncultured Pseudobdellovibrionaceae bacterium
AGCTAAATCAACCGGCTCTCTTGCCGACTTTCAACTAAAAATGAAATTTCTCCCATATGTTGTAACTGCTCATAACGAGGTTTTGCCGCTAAGCATGTTTTCCAATGTGCGACCCAAGGTTGATCGCAGAAATCAATCATGGCTGCAGCTTGCTCGCTTTGTTTAGTAAAATAGGCCGAGCACCCAATAGTTGTTGCCTCATTTAACAACGCAGACGTGTCATCGCTGCTGTCACGACATTGCTCCCATACTCTGGTTTGCCACTCAATTCCAGCTTCAGATGCGTCCACACAGGCCTTTCCGCTATTTCTTGCGCAGAATGGGTTGCCATCTCGATCTAACCCCGCACCGGTTAGTGCGCAAAACTTTTTACCTTCTGTCCAGCACCGATCTTTGATTTTCTGCTGAAGTTCTGGAGTCAAATACGATATATCTGGCTCTTTGTCCCACGTGCTAGGGTCGTTTGATGGACAGAGATAAGTCTCTAAGTTATTCACGCAAGACAACATGGTTGCGTCATTCTCATCCGCCCAGGCCTTTGGAAAAAGTAAATCAAGCGATGAGGTGGATCTGCTTTTCTTGAGTTTGGTTTCCAATTCGGCGGCGAAGTGGAGGTTAAATTTGAAATACTCCCTGACCAAAGATTTTGGTAGGTGCATCAGTCGCGGGTAGTGGGCGAAGTGATTGAAGCGTGGTTTTTTGGTCTGCGCGGTCGTGGCGTTTTTCGAATTTACTTTTGTGCTTGCCTTCGCGCCTGCTTGTGCACTTGCTTGGCGCACTGTGGGTTTTTTTGCCAGAAGCAGTTCAGAGCTTAGAAAGATGATTGAAAATGCCAACATAATTGAAGACAAACTCTTTGCTTGTGAACGCATAGTGAACCTCCGTAAACCTAGTCGATGAGTGATTCGGAAAATTTTGGACTCATCTTGAGACTAGGTTTTTAAAGGGTGTTGAGAATCAGTTCAGAACAAGGTGATCTGAACTGATTCGCCTATTTATTTTCTGTAGCAGTTACTGGATAATAGTCGGGGATCACGAAATCAGGTGTGAAGGGAAAAGTATAGAGTCTGTATTTGCTTAGGTCGAGGGAACCGAGAGAGGCATAGGCTTCGTCCCATAAGATTGCCAGGAGCTTTGCCGAGCGGGCCATTTCTAGAGTGATGAGATCTGAATAAACATCAAGACCGACCTTTGTAGACTGGCGCTTGGCGGGAGTTTTTAGGGTCAGGCCGTTCTCGTCCTTTGTTGAAGAGGGCTCAATGATAGGGTCCAATTTGTAGAGCAGAGGCAGTTCGCTGATGGCCACAACGCTCATTTGGCGCATTCTTTCGACAGCTGTGCCTTTTTCAAACAACTCCGGTGCATGGAGTGTCTTTGCTTTGGCTACAATCGCTACAATCAAGCTTTCGGAAAATTCGGCAACAACACCCGTCTCGTAATAGCCATGCAGACCGCCGTGGCCGACTCCGTAACCATCATAGTCTGCGGTGTTGTGCATAGGTTGGCTAACATCGCCGACGAAATGGCCCATCTCGCCCATAAAGTTCATCATCTGATAGATGGCCAGTGCAGTGGGATCAGGAACTGGTGCACTCAAGGGTGCGGTACCAGTTGGAGCAAGAGGGCTTTCTTTGGGCTTCTTTGTTGCAAAAATTGGTTTGATCTTTTGAATTTCGCGCATGAACTGATCGACGCGCCACCAGACGGAGCCCAGATCATTAGGGATCGATTGAATCGTCTCTCCGGGTTTGAATTCGTTGCCCTTACCGGTAAAGAGGCGAATGATCTCTTTGTAATCAAGCGGAACTTTGTCGAGAGAAAGTCCTATCACCTCGGGATTGATATAGTGGGTGGGTGCGTTGATAGCGACGATCTCGGGGCTCAGATCTCGCCAAGACGTATCAGGAACATTGCAAAGGTGACCAATCATAAAATTTCGGGTCTTTAAGAAAATTTTTAAGTTTTCATCTTTAACCAAGTGCGTGGCCGCATCGCAAATCGTGTAATGACCGCGCCCGCCCCAAGCCTGTGCGCTCAGTGAACCGCCAAAAAGAATGCTGACAAAACTCAACATGGCCAAAACCGATTTTCGTGTCGAACCTAGCTTACGAACAGATACCATCGAAATGCGATTCATTTTTTCCCCCTCTATTTTGTTTGCTTCAGTGCCCCAGATCCACGTTTCCGAGTGCCTTTGGTGGCGTACTCTTACCCACAAAACCTGCCAAAGCACAAATTGTAATTATGTAGGGAAGGGCTTGCAAAAGCTGAACAGGAACCACGACGCCGCCCAGAGCCACACCTTGCAATCGAATTTGTAAGGCTTCGGCTGCTCCAAAAAACAGACAGGCAATGCAAGTAGGAATGGGACGCCATTTGCCAAAGATCAATGCTGCGAGTGACATGAAGCCGCGACCGCCGCTCATCAGGGGCGAGTAGCTTGAGCCCAGAACAATGGCCAGGGTCGCGCCGCCCCAGCCCGCCAGGCCACCGCACATCAGCAGCGAAAGCATGCGCACTTTGGTGAGAGAAACGCCACTTGTGGTGAGCGACAAGGGACTTTCCCCCGCCATACGCAGATTGAGTCCACCGCGCGTATTTTGTAGAAAGAAATGAGTCGCCGGCACCAAGAGCAGTGCCAAGAAGTAGGGCCACATTCCGGGGCGCAGTTCAATATCAATATTCGGTGTGGACCCCGTCGAACCATAAAAGCCTTTGTTCAAAAGAGGAATCAGGCCCATCACCAAAATGTTAAAGGCCATACCGCTGACAATCTGATCTGAACGATTCCACACGGTAAAAATTCCATAAAAGAGCGCTGCGAGTGCGCCGACTACAAAAGCTGCGATCCATCCCAACGTGGTGGAGTGAAAGGTATAGGCAATGGCTGCGCTCGAAAAGGCACCACAGAGCATGAGGCCTTCGAGAGCGATGTTGATAACCCCTGCCCGTTCTGAATACAGTCCACCAAAGCTCGTAAAGACCAGTGGAGTGGCTAAGCGAATTGCCGACAAAAGAAATCCAATAACGAAAATATCAGAGGTCATGCTGCGCTCCCCTTTCGTGCTTGGCGCATTTTCGTCCAATACTGCCTTAGACCATGCATGATTTGCCCATCAAAGGCGATCACAGAAAGCAGCACGCAGCCCTGAATCACTTTCGAAAAATCTCGGGTGATGGATTCGGTTTCGATATCAAGATCCATGGCGCCCTTGTGCAAGACTGCAAATAACAGGGCAGAGGGAATGCAACTCCAAATTCGCTTTCGCGCCAGCAGGGCCACTGCGATTCCCATAAATCCATAATCAGGAGAAAAACCCAATTTATATTGCCCAGCACTGCCGAGGACTTCATTCATTGCCACTAAGCCTGCGCAAGCTCCACCCAAACAAAAGGCCGCGATTTGTGCTCGATCTACCGAGATTCCCGAGCGCTTTGCCGCATCCGAATTCATTCCGGAGGCGCGAATGCGAAAACCAATGGCCGATTTTTCGATAAACAGATGCAAGGTATAGCAGAGCAGGATGGCGACAACAAAGGTAATATTGATCGGTGAGCCATCAAAGTAAGAAGTGAGAGGATCCCAGGTTGCAAACTGGTAGCTGGCGCCGATCTTGAGAGTTTCCGGATTTTGTGAATTGGGATTGGGAAAGACATTGACGGCGAAATACGAAGTCAACGCAGCAGCGATAAAGTTCAACATGATGGTGATAACAACTTCGTGCGCATCCCGTTTGACTTTGAGATAGGCACTGATCCAAGCCCAAAAGGCGCCTGCCGCGGCGGCCACCAGCGCTGCAAAGATCCACGAAAAGGGACTTGGCAACTGTGGCAAGAGGATTCCGCACACGGCCGCAGCCATACAACCCACCAGCATCTGGCCTTCGCCACCAATATTAAAAATTCCCGCCCGATACGGCAGGGCCACAGCCAGGCCTGTGAGAAGTAGAGGCGTCATATAAAAGAGAGTGAGACCCAGATCATATTTGGTGGCGGTTGAGCTTAAAAACAAAACCTTGAAAACAAGCACGGGGCTCTCGCCCATCAGTGCGACCAACAGGCCAGACAAGAGAAGTCCACAAAGGAGGCCAAGTGTCGATTTCACTCGATCCCCTTTCCCACCATCGCGAGGCCAATCTGTCTCTCATCAAAAATTCCATTTTTGCGCTGAAACTGCCCTGTCCACTGCCCTTGGTGCAAAACAAAAATACGATCTGAAAGAGCCAAGATTTCGTCAAGCTCAGAAGAAACCAGCAAAATGGCTGAGCCGGTCTCACTCAATTGCAACAGGCTTTGATGAATTTCGAAGATTGCGCCAATGTCCACACCCCGGGTGGGATGAGCGGCAACCAGAACTTGAGGTCGATCAGAAATCTCTCGTCCCACCACGAACTTCTGTTGATTGCCACCTGAAAAATTGCAGATAGGCAATTGCGACTGAGCGGGAGAGACTTTAAAGTCCTCGACGATTTTATCAGTCAAGATGGCAATTTTTTGTTTTTGCAAAAAACCAAATTTTTGAATTGGCCTGAAAAAGGAGTGCGTGAGCAGCCAGTTTTCTTGCAAGCTCATTTCGGGAACCACTCCCCAGCGCAAGCGATCCTCCGGTAGTGCGCGGATTCCCAGTTCGCGAATCCTTTGTGCTGACCAAGAAACTTTGCCAAAAATGATGCGATCCAAAATACTGATCTCCCCGTCGATACGGATCAGATCGCGCGGATCCAGCAGTGCGCGAAGCAAGAGATCTTGGCCGTTGCCTTCCACTCCGGCCACACCGACGATCTCACCAGGAAATAGCTCCAGGTTGAGCTTGGTAATCTTTTGCTCACCCAGTTCTGCCGAGAGGTTCTTTATCTCAACCAAGTTTTTGCGACCCTGGCCATCCATCTGGCGCCGACTGCGGTTGATGGCGCTGTCGCCACGACTTGAGGTTTGCACTTGGTGACCGGTCATAGCGACGGCAAGCTCTTCGATCGAAGTGCTCTTCACGTCAGCGTTGAAAACAGTGCGGCCCTTTCTTAAAACAGTGACCTGATCAGCCAGCGCCATCACCTCTTTGAGTTTGTGGGTGATGATGATGATGGTTGTTCCGCTGGCTTTGAGTTTTTTGAGCTGCACAAAAAATGCCTGAATCTCTTGCGGTGTCAAGACGGCTGTGGGTTCATCCAAAATGAGCAGCTTTGGCGAATGAAGCAGCGATTTCAAAATCTCCACCCGCTGCTGCTCGCCCACACTCAAATCTTTAATTGGACGAAGCAGTGGCAACTCCATGCCATAGTGACTCGCAAGCTCAGCGATGAGTGCTTGTTCTTTTTTGTGATTTATTAATTGGAGAGCTCCGCGCTTGTCGCGCTTTTGCAAGATGATGTTGTCCAAGGCCGAGAGATTTTCTGCAAGCATGAAATGCTGGTGAACCATACCAATTCCAGCAGCAATGGCGTCGCGACTGGAGCGAAATTTTACCGGGTGCCCTTGCCAAAGGATCTTTCCTTGATCGGCGGGCTGCAAGCCAAAGAGAATTTTCATGGTTGTGGATTTACCAGCACCGTTTTCGCCAACCAGAGCGTGAATGCTTCCTGCCTGCACGTCAAAGGTCACATCTTCGCAGGCGAAAACATTGCCGAATGACTTCGTGATATTTTGGAAAGACAAAATACTCATGTGTTTTTGCTTGAAGAGTTGTTATTGTTTTTTATAAAAATCAGGAACCGTAATTTTACCGCTGACGATTTGTCTCTTTATCTCATTCACTTTTTCACGGATGCCAGCATCCAAAATCTGCTTGTTGTGCTCATCAAAGGCGTAATCAATTCCTTGGTCTTTTAAGCCAAAGCGATGCACTCCGGATTGGAAATTGCCTTTTTGCGCCTCTTTGATCGTGTCGTAAACAGCCAGGTCAACGCGCTTTAACATGCTCGTAAGGATAAAGCCTGGCTTCATCCAATTTTGGTTGCTGTCGACACCAATTGCGAAGCGCTTTTTTTCTTCAGTGGCATCGAAGGCACCCGTGCCTGAAGCGCCTGCAGCAACAAAAATCACATCCACTCCCGCACCAAATTGGCTCAGGGCCAGCTCTTTGGCCTTTGTAGGGTTGTTCCAAGCATCATTGGTGACACCAATGTAGTTTTCTGTGACTGTCACTTTGGGGGCGACGTGTTTCGCGCCCGCCGCATACCCCATGGCAAATCGACGAATCAATGGAATGTCCATGCCACCAATAAAACCCACTTTTTGCGATTTTGATTTGAGTGCGGCGATGGCTCCCATTAAAAATGAGCCCTCGTGCTCTTCAAACAGCAAGGCCTTAACATTAGGAGCTGTGACATCACCGTCCACAATCGCAAAATTCACATCAGGAAACTGTGCTGCGATTTTCTTTACGGCCTCGGTCTGTGCGAAACCCACGCCGATGATCAGATCGTATTTCTTCTTTGCAAAAGATCGATGTAAGTTTTCAATGGCGTTGTTATCTGTGGCTT
This sequence comes from uncultured Pseudobdellovibrionaceae bacterium, assembly GCA_964388665.1. GTDB lineage: Bacteria > Bdellovibrionota > Bdellovibrionia > Bdellovibrionales > Bdellovibrionaceae > CALCCV01. Next base: position 6,480 of record CAYMBJ010000036.1, read on the forward strand.
CAACATACTTGAGATCAATTTTTAAATCTTTTTCGGCCTTAGTGGCGCCATCATAAGCGGCAGCATTGAAAGACTTGTCGTCTTTTCCACCCTTATCCAAAACCAATGCGACTTTGAAAGGGTTGGCTTGCGCTGATTTTGCCAACGCGGCCATCGAAACGCTAACGGCAATCGTTAGGCAGCTGACGAGAAGTAAAGGCAGAAAATCTAGCCGAAAGGTGAAAGCAGAAGTGAATCTAGAAATTTTCTTTTGCATTATTTTTCTCCCAAAGGAAAAGCTCGAAATTTCAGACAGTTGATACCGGCTGCAAGCTAGCCGCAGGGCCGCTCATTATCAAGCTCTATGCAAAAATTTCTTAGGAGTGCTTGCTGGATATTCTGGCGCTGTAAAAATTGACAATTTCACGAATAGGCAATATGAAGAGGGGCACGTGAACTGGCGGAAGCTTTCTTGTCTACAAACCTAAGGCGACATAGGGGACATTTTTGAAGGAAAAGATAGAACTTTCGGTCATTGGTACAGTCTCTTCTTGTTTTAAGCAAAAATTCGGAGTGCCTCGCCAATCACTTATCACCAATGCTGATGCCATTATCACGTTGGCTCCTCAAGTGCAGCCAGAGATTTCCTTGCAGGGTCTCGACGAGTTTTCTTATGTGTGGATCATTTACCACTTCCATAAAAACTCCAACGAGCGCTTTCACGCAAAGGTGCATCCGCCGCGCATGGGTGGTGAGAGCCAAGGTCTTTTTGCGACTCGCTCGCCCCATCGGCCCAATCCCATTGGGTTGTCGTTGGTCAAGCTAGAGAAGATCGAAGGCAATGAGGTCTTTGTATCGGGTGTGGACTTTATCGAGGGAACACCAATATTGGACATCAAGCCCTATCTTCCAGAGGTGGAAAGTCGCCCCTTTGCAAAGAGTGGTTGGTTAAAGAGTGTGAATTTGCCTGACGTAAAGGTGGAATTTGCGGAAGCCGCGAAGCAAGAGCTCGAAGCCGTGATTGGCGGTGCAGGTGCGGACAAGACGCGAGAGCTGATCTCCAGTCTTGTGGCGTTGGATCCCCGCCCCAATCTTTACAAAGGCTCCGAAGGCAAAGAGTCGAAATATCGCGAAGACCATGTGTTTCGGCTGCATGACTTAGATATTACCTTTCGCTTTGAAAGCGCCGACCTCGCGCAAGTGATTAAGATACAAAAAATAAATAATGAATTGCACAATCCAGAATTGTCTTAGGGGTGAATTCTCGCTAATACCAATTCGACTTAATCGTAGACTGAACAGCGCGCAGAGGGAGTATTCATGAACACGGACACGCAGGCCACAATCAAAAATTCCGCTGAGCTTCGCAAAGTTCCAGAACTGAGTCTCCGCAGCTATCAAATGGGATCTGCGGCAGATCGAACCGAGTTTGCCAATAGTCTCTATGAAGGTTTAGTCGAATATGGCTTCGTGATTCTCAAAGAGCATGCCCTCGAGCCACAGGTTTTGCAGCAGGCCTATCAGCTGTTGGGCGAATTGTTTGCTCTGCCAAGCGAAACGAAAACTCAATACATTTCTCCCTTGGGTGGCGGCCAGCGCGGCTACACCGCATTTGGCTCAGAACATGCCAAAGATTCCCCAGTTATGGATTTGAAAGAATTTTGGCATGTGGGTCGAGAAACCTTTCCTGGTCATGAAATGGCCGAGATTTATCCACCTAACATTTGGCCCAGTCAGATTCCTGGGTTTCAGCCACTTTTTTTGGAAATCTTTCAAAAGCTCGAGCAGGCAGGAGTGGTGATGTTGGAGGCTTTGACTCAGCCTCTAGGCTTAGAAAAGGACTTTTTTCATAAAATGGTTTTCAATGGCAACTCCATCTTGAGATTGCTCCACTATCCACCCATTCCAGAGGGCGTTGATCCACGCTGTTTGCGAGCTGCTGCCCACGAAGACATCAATTTGATCACTCTGTTGCCAGCCGCCACCACTTCGGGCCTCCAGCTCAAAGATCGTGATGGTCAGTGGTTAGATGTGGGTGGCGATCCTGGGGATCTGATTGTGGATTCTGGAGACATGCTGTCGCGTTTGACCAACGAAGTGATCCCATCCACGACGCATCGAGTAATCAACCCACAGGATGGCAGCAACGGTAGCCGCTACTCCATGCCTTTCTTTATGCACCCTCGTTCTGAAGTGTCTTTGAAGTGCTTAAAGTCCTGTGAAAATGGTGGTGCAAAATTTCCTGAAATCACGGCGGGAGCTTTTTTAATGCAAAGACTAAAGGAGATTGGTTTAATCAAATGAGAAAATGAATTCTCTATTTAGAAAACTTGGCATCATATTGCTTTTCATTGCGCTTGGATTGGGTTTGAAAGCTCTGCTTTCTCCTCCTGAACACTCCGCCCGCGATTCTTTTAATCAAGAAAAATATAATGGAGACTTGTCCTCTGACTCCGATGGCGAAATGGACGGTGACAGTACAGATGCGGCAACCGCGGACAAGGGTGCCGGCGAAGCGAATCTCCAAGACAGAGAAGGCCAGCAGAACGCGGCTGTTACAGAGGCTCTTGAGGCCAAGCTAAAGCCTTCTGCCGAAGACAACGAAAAGTCACAAAAAGAGAGATTTCAGTGGGCCTTGGCAGAAATGAGCAAATGCATTGGCGTACAAACCGTTGTCGATGACAAACTCGAGCCCAGTCTGTCTGATCTTGAATCGACCCTGTTGACTCAGTGGGGCGGTTACGCAGCCAACTCAGAAGACTGGGCGGGCTTTGAACAGGAAATGCCCGATGGCAGTCGCCGCCGCCTGAAAATCGAAACAGACTATGACTTTGGCTATCCACCGATCAAAAAGCTCAAAGTCTACTCGCAGCGAGGCGATAATCCAGAAATTGCGATTGATATCCCAAAAGAGCACGCAGAATCGCCCACAGATGGAATTTTGGATTCTTACAAAGCAGAAGGAAAAATCATTTCGCAAGATCTAGGTGGGCGCGCGTATTTTAAAGATGGGCAAGAGGTGACCTACGTCACAAAAAATGGCAAATTCAGCCAATTGGAAATTGAAACGGCATCTAAATCCTTTCGCTGCTCGCAGATGCAGACCAAGGATATGGCGTGCGCTTGCACCGAATAGTACCAATTTCGATTCAAGTTTATACCATCGTTGGCTGCGACCCTCGGTGCCTGCGACGTGCGAGGAGCACGCCTCGGCACCTCAGGCCTTGCCGCCTCGGTCTAAACTTGACTTGAAATTGGTACGAGGCACGCGGCTTGCACGGCAGCGAGCCCAAAAATTGCGACTGAGGTTGACGGAAAATGATTCCGGCGGGTAATACTTCTGTATATGCAAAAACAAAATGCCTCCACCGCAAACCCCGCTTCTAAAACAAATCACCAGGCACCGAACGATTCTGCAGATTTGTCGGAAATGATTTCCCTAAAAGGAAAAAGAGCCTTAGTGTGCGGCGCCTCACAAGGGATTGGCCGTGCCATTGCTGAGCTTTTTATTGAGGCTGGCGCCGACCTGATTTTGGTGGCTCGCAATGCCGCCCGTCTGGCAGAGCTTCAAGAGAGTTGGGGCAAAGACCGCTGTGACATTTTGCCAGTGGATCTGGAGAATCTTGCTAAGCTTCAGGAGGGACTTGTGCCCCTCATCAAAAATCGCGGAGTGGACATACTGATCAATAACTCGGGCGGCCCCAAAGGCGGGGAGCTCATGAGTGCGGATCTTTTGGAGTTTGAGAGGGCCTTTGCACAGCACATATTGGCGGCGCAGACTCTTGCCACGCTCTTGACCCCGCACATGAAATCGCAGCACTTTGGGCGCATCGTTAACGTGATCTCCACGTCGGTGCGGGCGCCGATTGCCAATCTGGGAGTCAGCAACACCATCCGCGGTGCCATGGCCAGCTGGTCAAAGACTCTGGCCAATGAACTCGGGCCCTACAATATCACTGTGAATAATATTTTGCCGGGCTATACGGCCACCGAGCGTCTCGACAATCTGGCCACTGCGAACGCCGCCAAAAATCATCGAGATGCTGAGGCTGTCAAAGAGGATTGGCGAGCCGTGACGCCACTGCGGAGATTTGCGGAGCCTCGCGAGACTGCCTGCGCAGCTTTGTTTTTGGTTTCAGCTATGGGTGGATTTGTTTCGGGAGTGAGCTTGCCAGTTGATGGAGGAAGGTTGCCGGTTTTATGAAGTTCGATATTTTTCTTTCAATTTGTCAGACCGAAGTGGATGGGTACACCCCGACAGAAAGAGTCATGTTTGAAAACTTTTTTGACCAGGTCAGATGGGCAGACTCTTTAGGATACGAAACTGCATGGGTTGCTGAAACGCATCTCTCGTGCCAGACACAAAAGAAAAATGCGGATGCGGTGATTCCGCATTTTCGTGGTGAAATTGGACTTAACACTGACATTTTGCAACTGGCCCATCTGGTGATGGCACAGACAAAAAGAATAAATGTCGGCAGTGCGATTCGTAACATACTCTGCAATGGCGGACCTATGGCCCATGCTGAGGCCGTGCGGACCTTTTTGACCTTGCATGCTCTGCAGCCGTGCTCGGATCGTATTTTGGAGCTGGGATTTGCAGCGGGACGATTTCCATTTTCCAATGTGGCCTATGGAATTCGCGCACGAAATCAATTTGAGGCAGAGGTTTGGAATGAGCTCAAGGGCAAAGTTTTTCACCAGGCCACCGAGATCTTCTTGAGGTTTTTAAAAGGCGAGCGATTTTCTTCAAAGTCCGTGTCACCGCTCACAGTTTCGTCGCCACTGGCAAAGCAGTGGTCGAACCAAGATAGACCAGCAACGGTTCTTGATGTTTCAGGCGAAAATGTCACACTCAAGAGTTTTTTTGAATTTGACGAGGTGGGAGTCATTCCCTTTGAGGCCCCGCTGGATAAATTGCGGTTGACCATCGGTAGTCATGATCCGCTGACCCAGGTCATGGCCAATGAGTATTTGCCGACGGGTGTTTTTAATCTGTCCATCACTCCGCCTCCTGTGATCGAAGCCACTCATGAACGCATGCGCACAGCCTATCACACCAGTGGCGGTCCCTGGAGGCGCCACTATATGCCGCGAACAGTGCTGCTGTTTTTAGACAAAGACTCTCGGCGTGCTAAGGACGCTGCAGAGAAAGCTTGGCGCAACTATTGGGTAGCCATGGAAAAAACTTTGGATCCTCGCAAAGTCGAAACGGCGGTCAACAATGCGATTGCCGGCAACAGTGCTGAGGTGGCGGCGGCCATTCAAGAGAAGTATCACCCAGAGGATCGCCTCATGCTTTGGTTTGATTTTAATAATCATGACAATGCGGCCGTAATAAAATCCATGCAGCTATTTATGGAAGAGGTGGCGCCCCAATTGCCGCTCAGCCAAGGAGCGGCTCCTCAGGCGTCGCTCAGCCAACGCGCGACGCCTCAAGCGGCACCCACTCAAGGAGCGACGGATGTCAGAAACGCAAAGTGAATTGGAAATTTTAAATTACATTGATGGCGAATTTGTCGCGACTCAAGACCGAAGCTGGCTGGACAATCATTGCCCGGCCACAGGCGAAAAGTACGCGAAAATTGCTCGTTCAAAGACGGATGATGTGCAGCGAGCTGTGGCGGCCGCCGAACGTGCCTTTGTAGGATGGAGTCAAACGGCTCCACAAGAGCGAGCTCAGTGGCTTTACCGCATAGCTGATGCCATTGACAAGAATCTGCAGACATTGGCCGAGGCCGAGAGTCGTGACCAAGGAAAGCCCGTGTGGTTGGCCAGGCAGATGGACGTTCCGCGAGCGGCGCTCAACTTTCGATTTTTTGCTTCTGAGATCACTCAGGTAGTTTCAGAAAGCTCGCTCATTCATCAAACGGCTGTGAATTACGTGATTCGACGACCCGTAGGCGTGGCCGGGCTGATCTCGCCTTGGAATTTGCCTCTATATTTGCTGACTTGGAAAATGGCGCCTGCGCTTGCAGCTGGAAACACAGTGGTGTGCAAACCCTCTGAGTTGACACCAATGACGGCCTTTTTGTTGAGTAAAATTTTGGTCGACATTCAATTTCCCAAGGGAGTGGTGAATGTCGTTCATGGTTTGGGCGCCGAAGCGGGAGAGGCTCTGGTGCAGCATCCACGGGTGCCTTTGATTTCGTTCACCGGCGGCACGGCCACCGGAAAAAACTTAGCGCGAGGTGCTGCCACTCATATTAAAAAACTCAGTCTTGAGTTGGGCGGGAAAAATGCCAACATTGTTTTTTCTGACGCTCATCTTGAGAAGGCAGTGGAAGGTAGCTTGCGCTCTAGCTTTTTAAACCAGGGTGAAATCTGTTTGTGTGGATCGCGTCTTCTTGTGCAGAGAGCTGGTTCTGAAAAATTTATAGAAAGTTTTGTGGCCAAAACAAAAAAATTGCGCGTGGGCGATCCAAGAGATGAAAAGAACTTTCTTGGTCCCTTGGCCAGCCACGAGCATTTGCAAAAGGTCCGCTCCTTTATTCAACTGGCAAAAACAGACAAGCTATCATTTTTGGCTGGAGACGAGGCCTTAGACCTTTCACCGGAGTTGGCCTCAGGGTACTATCTTAGGCCCACCATCATAGACAACGTACCACCGACTTCACGGCTCTTTCAGGAAGAGATTTTTGGCCCAGTGGTGACAATCACTTACTTTGATACGGTGGCCGAAGCCATCGATCTGACCAACCAAAGTTCCTATGGTTTGAGTGCGAGTCTGTGGACACAGAATCTGGGCATGGCGCACACAGTTGCACAGAGTCTTCATGTGGGCACGGTGTGGGTCAATACCTGGATGTTGCGGGATCTGCGCATGCCGTTTGGTGGACAAAAGCAGTCTGGAATTGGCAGCGAAGGCGGACGGCACTCCTATGAGTTTTTCACGGAGCCGACCACCATTTGTGTGAGCTTAACATGAGAGGAAAAACACATGACTCAAGATAAAAAAACTCCCCAACCAAGCAAGGCTAAGCGAGCCGGTGCGGGAGAGATCGTATTGGGAGCCATAGCTCCCCACCCTCCTCACCTCGTCTATGCAGAAAACCCACCGCAAAATGAACCGCGTGCGGAGTGCGGCTGGGAAACTTTGCGCTGGGCCTATGATGGACTGCGCGATTCAATTGAAAAGCACAAGCCGGAGGTTTTGGTCGTGATGTCGCCACACTGGCGCACCTATGTGGGCACGCACATTTTGGGCCTGCCACATTTCAAGGGATTGTCTGTGGATCCGATCTTTCCAAATTTATTTCGTTATCAGTACGATATGAAAGTCGATGTGGATTTGGCCCGGCAGCTTTGCGAAAACATGACAGAAAAGAATCTGGCAGCAAAGCTCATGACCAATCCAGATTTTCGCGTCGACTATGGAACAATTGTTTCTTGTCACATGTGTCGCCCGCAGTGGGACATTCCGGTTGTGGCCATGTCGAGCAATGCCGTCAGCGCTTATTTCAATTTTGATGTGATGCAATCCCATATGAAGGCTTTGGGGCAAGTGACTCGCGAAACTGTTTTGGCCTCCGGAAAGCGCGTGGCACTGATTGCTAGCCACTCCCTTTCGCATCGGCACTTCACTTCAGAATCGCCTCTGCCAGAGGATATGAGTCGCGAGCACATCTACCATCATGGCCAGTATCTTTGGGATATGAAAATGCTCGAGCTTATGCGCGCCGGAAAGAGCCAAGAGATTTTGGACATTCTGCCAGATTTTACTGAGCAGGCGACTGCCGAAACCGACTCTGGCGCCTTGACCTGGCTTTTGCACAGCATGGGTATACCAAAAATCAAGGCCAAGGTTCACGGCTATGGCACTGTGATTGGCACTGGCAATGCCGTGGTGGAGTGGCCCTTGAGCGCGAGTGCTTCTGCTAAGGGAGGTGAAGCGTGTCTGTAGTAGCAGGTTATGTATTGCCAGGATTGCCTCAGCCCCTGCTCACGCCCAATGCTCATTCGGGATATGCAGAGCTGCGCGGCGCCTTTGATCGCGTGCGCGAAAAGATCGAAGCCTCAGATGCCGATCTCATAATTATGTATTCGACGATGTGGCCCTCGGTGATTGGGCATCAAATTCAGGCACTGCCCGAGCCTGAATGGGTGCATGTGGATGAAGAGTTTCATGACTTGGGATCCATTCCGTACAAATTCAGGATCGACAGTGAATTTGCCAAGGAGTACTGCAAAATTGCCTTAGAAAAAGGTTTGCATGCGCGCACTGTCGCCTATAAGGGATTTCCTATCGACACCGGTTCGGTGGTGGCGCTCAAACTTATCAATCCAACCAATCGCATTCCTGCGGTGATTGTTTCGAGCAACATCTATGCAGATCGCGCCGAAACGGTGGTGCTGGGTCGGGCCGCACGCGAAGCCGTCGAAAAGACAGGGCGCAAGGCCGCCGTGGTGATCATTTCCACTCTGTCTAATCGCTTGCACAGTGAGTTCATTGAGCCAAAGGAAGACAAGATTCACTCTCTCAAAGACGAAGAGTGGAATCAAAAGGTTCTGGAGTTTTTATCTCAAGGCCGTTTGGAAGACGTTTCGCAACTCTCACGGCAGGTGCACCGCGAAGCGCGCGTGAAAAAGGTCGGTAACTTTAAACCCTTCTGGTGGTTGTCCAGTGTCATGGGCACACACAATCGCTACAGTGGTGAGGTGCTTGCCTATGCGCCTGTGTATGGCACAGGTTCGGCGGTGATCGAATTGATTCCTGCGCCGGTGGCCGCGCGTGATTTGGAATTTGACGAAGACAGTCCAGATTTTTATGTGGGTGAGCGCAATGTTTTGGCCCCAAGTGCCGAAGCCCGCGCGGATTTCAGTTCGCAGTCGCATGGAGTCGCAGAGGGTGGTTCGTTTTCTGGGGAGGACGTTTGAGCTTTAAAGAAAATTATCCTTCGTCGCCTTTTGGTGAAGAGATTCCAGGAATTCCGTCGGGGCGCGAGGTGGAGTGGGAGCCATTGGTGGATTATCGGCGCAATGGCGTGAGCGAAAATACCATCCACGGTGCTGTCGCTTGGTGCTCCGGGCAAAAATTGATTCACTCATTTGGTGGCAATGTACTTTGCTATGGTCGCTCCATGATGAAGCTGCTTTATATGAAGGTCTTTGTCGATGAACTGGCGACAACCACTGACTGGCGACAAAAAGCGATCAGTGTGGCCAGTCACAATGGCGCGGCTGAACATGTTGAAGCCGCGCAGTCCCTCCTGACTGAGGGCGAATGGGGCCTGATGCAAACGCCCTTGGATCTTCCTTTGGTGCAGTTCGGACGACAGGTTCGTCGACCACGTCGCTGGTTCAATAATTCCTCTGGTCATCACGCCGCGATTTTGCGCGGATGCCGACTCAAAGGATGGCCGCGTGCGGGCTACACCCTTCCCACTCATCCGCTCTTTCAAGAATATATGAAAGTGATTCGCCAATATTTGGGCGAAACCTGGCAACCCAGACGAGTGGCTCGCGATGGCGATGGTCTGCCCACCGTGGCGATGACGGTCAAAGAGTTGGCCCAGTGCTATGCGGGTCTGGCCTCTCACAAAAATGAAGATTGGATTTGGGAGTCGATGATTCGTTATCCTGATTTGGTGGGGGGCTTCAATCGATTGGACACCACCATTATGAAATCCTGTCGCGGCCAAGTGATCGCCAAAGAAGGTGCCGATGGTCTTTTGGGCATGGCCATTGAGTTGCCAGAATACCCCGAAGGCTTGGGAGTGGTGATCAAAATCGCTTCAGGGTGGAATCCACAAGCCACCTGGTACATCGCCCGCGGAATCTTGGGAGTCTTGGGTTTTGAATTGCGCAATCCCTATCCGCTGCGCCGCCAGAAGGCCTTTTTGGTCCCCGGGATTGTGCCTCCCGACAAAGTGGAGCGACTCGGTCAGATTGCCACTTGGGACGAGTGGGATCCTGATCACGACCGATGGTACTTTCCGATCACAGAGTCCGATGGGAAATCAGAGGAGAAATCACTATGAAAATCAATGCAGAAAAAGCGCCAGAGCCCGTGGGGGCCTACCCGCATGCCCGCCGCCATGGAGATCTGCTATTTCTTTCTGGAGTGGGCCCGCGACAGCCGGGTACGAGTGATATTCCTGGCGTTCACAAAACGGCCTTGGGTGAGGTGCTCAGTTACGACATCGAAGTGGAAACAGAATCGGTCATCAACAACGTCAAAATTATCCTTGAGGCGGCCGGAAGCTCATTGGAGCAGGTCATTGATGTGCAGGTTTTTCTCACAAATATGAAGCGCGATTTTGCAGATTTCAACAAGGTCTATGCTCGTCACTTCACTTCCATTGGCGCGACTCGAACCACCGTTGAGGTTGGCGCACTGCCCACCCCAATCCACGTGGAATTCAAGGTGATTGCGGCTTTCAAGCCCTAGCGATTTGTCTAGAAAATCGGCGGAGAGAGGTCTGCGCAAGGCAAAAAGCCTATCGTGGCGCATAAAATTTGAAAAAAAATTTTGTTTCTCAACACGGTGATGGGCTCACTGTGGCCATTGCCGAGTGGGATTTGCTTAAAAATATGCCATAAGCGGAAGTTATCGCATTCTGTTGAGTGGTTCCAAAAAGGGTTCGAATTTCAATCAGATATGCGAGTTCCACTGTCAGTAGTGGTGACAAGCCTGCATTTTTTGCAGGAATTCTGCGCAAATGCGAGCAATTTGCCAGCTCTTCCATAAGGAATCCTTATGGTATCGATCGTAACATATTCCTTGTGCCTTGTGGGGCCTTTCCCTTAGAAGAATCCATAACAGGGGAGGATCTGTTCACATGAAAAATATCGCAAAAAACAAAAGCCAGGAAGCTAACCACAACTCATCTTCAGATGCGGCAACTTTAGAGGGATTGATCATTTCTAAGTTTCCATCTGCCGCAAAAAATTATTTTTCAAGGTCTTCTGATATTTTGACGTCAATGGCAGCTGCCGCACTTTTAGTTGTTTCCGTCGGATGCCAAAAGCCACATGCCCCAAAGCTCAATTCAGCAGATTTGCGAACCCATGCTGCTGATCAGTCTGGGATCATCAACGGCGATGTCGTTGCTGATGCGGACCCAATTGCAAAAACCACAGTGGGAATTTTGGATTTGAAACAAGGTTCTTTGTGCACAGGCTCTATAATCGCTGATGACATGGTGATGACGGCAGCCCACTGCTTGGGTTCTGGAAAGTTACTCCTCGTGTTTATGCCAGATCTTGGTAAGGTATTTTCGGCGTTGAGTGGCGACAATCAAGCCCAAGTGAATGCGGTTCGTCCGTTTTTACGAGCGGCCTCAGCTTCGGCCATGCATCCAAATTACCTGAAGCTCAATGCAGATATCAAAGCCCTGCAAGATCGAATTGAAGCGGGCGAAATGGTCACCAGTGAAGAAATCACTGCAGTCGTGGGCCGCGCCGATCATGGCGATATGTTGGTCTTAAAGTTCACTGGCGGTCTGCCTGCAGGTTATGCCCCAGCGGAAGTTTTGAACAGATATCATGAATTTCGAATGGGCGATGAAGTTGTTCTTGCTGGCTTTGGCATCAACAATGGTGTGACCCATGAAAATGACAATCTTTTGCACAAAACCAAGGTGAGTATTGAGAGTCCTAACTTTGGCCAGTTTGAAGTTCTTTTGGATCAGCGCAAGGGAACAGGCGCTTGTCATGGAGATTCTGGCGGCCCAGCGTTTGCGACCGTTAACGGTAAACAGTTGCTCTTTGGTGTGACTTCCCGCGGGTACTTGGACGAGAAGGACGATTGCTCGCAGTTTTCAGTCTATTCGAATTTTGTTGCGGCCAAAGATTGGTTGGATTCGGCGATGGCAGAATTGGCTTTGCCAGCGCAAACTGCACCAATTGCTGCTGTTGGTGAGCCCGCCGCTTCGTCAAAGGCAAGTACTCAAGTCATTGCAGAAGCCATGGTGGATGCGACCTCTCTGGAGGTGTTCTTGAACCACAACTCTGCAATACAGTCAGCGCTGTTGACTGGCAAAGCCAAGGCCAAAAGCCAAGGGCGAGTCTATCGATTGAGTCTTGATAAGCTAGGAGTTCTCGGACTATAAAAACACGCACCATTCAATATTGCGAATTGAATGGTGATGTTTTTTTAGAGTCTATTCGGATTATAAGTCTATCCAGATTTTTTTAGAATCTTCATATTGACTGACGATGAAAAGCCCTCTGAGAGATTGCCAAATTGATCGAGGGCCTTGACTTCAACGTTGACCTTTTCTCCGGCGACTGCGGATTGCGGCGTCACCACCACAAGTCTCACTGCTGGGCCAGCGACAAATTGAACTTTTTTTGGAGAGCAATTCACAGGTTTTTCGTGATCTATGTTTTGCAATGAGATTTCTATGGTTTCAACCAAGGTGCTGCGGATTTGAACTTGGGCAATGCCTCGCTGGAGCTTCATGTTTCCGGTAAACTGAGCTTGGCCAGTGGATTTCAATTCAAAACTGGCATCGCACTGTGTGGCGATATTGCCAAACTGGTCTTTGGCCAGGACTTGCAGAATGGCTTGATCGCCGACGGAGACCTTGTCCGCCACTGCAATTTCTAATTCACTCACCTGGTTGGGTTGAACAGCGATGGCGGCATGAGCCGTTTTTTCGGTCAACTCACCATTTTCGAGCTCGATGATAAAATCACCAGAGATTTTTAAATCGGCCAAGGTCAGTTCTGCCTTGCCGTTTTTCAATTCAATTTTTTGCTCGCCTATAGAAAAAGAGGTGGCGGCGCGAGGCATCTGCACAACTTCATCGTTCTTTTCAGAAGCAGATGGCAGGGGGTAATCTATGTGGGGATCTGTGATCTCGGCAGGCCTTTCGTCATCAGCCTCTTTGGCATCTTCTGAGATTAGAATCAGGCCAACGGGTCCCGTCGGAGGTGCGTTCTTCGGTTTTTCCGGCAATGGCTGCGCAAGCGCTTTGGGCTCAGTCTGGCTGGATTTGATATTGGGCAAAGGAGCGAGATTCATTTCATTTTCTGATTCAGACACCGGCACCATCGGTTCGATCTGAGTCTGTTGACTTAAACTTAGATTCTGATTCTGATTCTGATTCTGATTTCGAAATTTGACCTCGGGTGCCTTCATCTGCAAACCTTTGGAGGGATTGTCGTTGGCACTGCTGGAGCTTTTTTCTTGTTTGGGAGCGAGTGCATTTGCGGCTTCATCTTTTTTTACAAAACCTTTGAGCCCTGGCAACGTGTGAATGGGCACCCAGTCCTGGGGGCCTTCAAGAAAGGCTTTGTCATTGAGATTGAGATCCTGATTGGAAAGCATCTTGCGAATCTCTTCGAGGTTGAATGGTCCTAGATACTTGCTCTCATGGGAGACGTAGTAAGCTGTTTGTGACGAAGCTGACATATATATGATTCCCTTCAAGAGCTGTTTCGTCAGATTGGCAAAAAAAGTTTAGCGATTGCTGGAGAAAGTGAAAATCCCTCCCATTTGACATTCCCTCATGTCGGGTTGGCCTCTGGCTTCATGGACATATGTCTGGGGGACGCTGTGCATGCTATGAAAAAAACAATATGGCAAGACCAATCAAAAAGAAAACAAGGCCCAAAAGCAGATAGCGATTGGGCCAGGTCTTTTGCCTGAGACATTCAAAAAGCGCCGCAACAATGGGGCTCATCATGACGATCGCAGACACGGTGGCAATGTGCCCATACTTGATGGCTGTCAGATACAAAAAGAGCGCCAAGAAAGTTCCTAAAAAGCTGGCGAGAACAACGAGTTGGCGATCAAGTTTATTGAGATCCAGAAATCCATTAACCAATGGCAGCTTGAGAGGAAATCCCCAGCTCAGAAAAGGAAAAATGCAAAGTGCGCCTATGCAGCGAATTGTATTCACCATCGCGGGGTGGAGCTCAAATCCACTGGCGGCTGCCTGTACGTAGGAGGCTTTGGTGAGCATCAGACCGCAGGCGTCCAGCATCACTCCGCAAAAACCGGCGGCCAGACCACGCATTTCCCAGTGGCCGGATTTGCGAAATTTTTCGAAGCTGAATATAAATAGGCAGATCATAAGACTGATGACCGCCAAGAGCTTAACAAGAGGAAAGACTTCGCCAAAGACAATGCTCGATGCAAACCCAAGGAAGATGGGCGAAAAACCAAAAATCATGAGCGTTCGCGCTGTGCCGATTCGTATGTAGGCATGAAATAAAAACAGATCACCAATCATCAGCCCCATGACGCCGCTTAATAATAGATAGACATAGATCCAGGGTTCTTCAGGCCAAGCGGCCCGCAAAACAAAAACCGTCGGGAGAAAACACAAGAAGGCCACGACAGCCTTGAATCCATTCATCCACAGCACCGATCGGCGCCGTGAAAATTCTGTAAACAGGACACTGGCCAGTGAAAAAGACAAAGTGGAACCTAAAGCAAGGACAAGCGCCCATTTATGCATACTGTATCGCTTTTCAGTTCATCAGACAGAGTATTTCAAATGCGGCATCGACGCCAGCCAGAGCGGTGAGCCCTGCATGATCATAAGGAGGAGATATTTCGACAATGTCGGCGCCGATCAATTTAGAAATCTTAAGGGCACGCAAGATCCTTTGTGCTTCATAGGTGGAAAGTCCACCAGGAACTGGGGTTCCGGTGCCGGGTGCATACGCGGGATCCAGGCAATCGATGTCGTAGCTGATATAAGTCGGTCCCTTCATTGCAGGCAATTGGTTGCAGAACTCACTGATTGTGCAGTCACGAATCTGATCAATCGTGAAATGTTTGACAGCGTTTTTTTTAACAAAATCCAAGTCGGCGCCAGAGGCCAAGGGACCGCGCAGTCCAATTTGCAGTGATCGCTTGGGATCCACAATGCCCTCTTCAATGGCGTGGCGAAAAAAACTACCGTGGTGAAATTCTTCTCCCCAGGCCGCCGGATAGGTGTCGAGATGGGCATCAAAGTGCACCACGCCTATGGGGCCGTGTTTTTTTGCGGCGGCTCGCAGAATCGGCAAAGTGATGGAGTGGTCGCCCCCCACAGCCAAAAATTGTTTATTGAGTTTCATGAGTTCCGTCACATAGAGTTGAATTTTGTCGTAGGTTTTCTCTCTTGAAATAGGCACCGTCGGACAATCTCCGATGTCGGCGATTTTTTTTGAATCGAAAAGAGATTCCCCTCTTGCCCAATTGTAGCTCCGCCCAAGGCTGGAGAAATCTCTCACTAAGGTGGGCGCAAAGCGCGAGCCAGGTCGATAAGAAGCGCCTCCATCAAAGGGTACGCCGAACACACCCACTTCGTAGTCTGCATCCACAGCAACCACGGGAAGACGGAAAAAGGTTTTGATTCCAGAAAATCTTGGGAATTCGCGACCGCTCAGGGGTTGGTAGTCCATTTTCACCTCTTTCAGCAGAATCTAGGTAAGCTTCCAAAGAGCCTACCTGGAATGGCCACGAAAACAATAGTAATATTTAGAGTGATTGCGCGGCTCACATCTAGTATGTGTCATAGAAATATGAATATTGAAAAAAGAATTCCTGAAAACTTTTTTTCAGTGAAAAAGAATGGGGAGCTACGGAGCGAATTGTTGAATTGGTACGCAGCTGCACATCGTGATTTGCCTTGGCGAAAAACGCGAGACCCTTATGCAATTTGGATTTCAGAAGTGATGCTGCAGCAGACAACATCTGCGGCTGTCCGTGGATTTTATACAAAGTTTCTGCAGCGTTTTCCAACTGTGGAAAAACTGGCGGACGCATCGATTGAGTCCGTGTACGAAATGTGGGCGGGCTTGGGATACTATTCGCGTGCACGCAACCTCCATGCAGCGGCCAAGGAGATGGCACAGCACGGATTTCCGCGCACCAGTGAGGAGCTGTTGAGATTGCCTGGATTTGGTCATTACACAGCAAGAAGTGTGGCGAGCTTGGCATTTGACGAAGCCAGTGGCGTGGTTGATGGTAATGTGATTCGAGTTTTGTCGCGCTTTTATGCTTGGCCGGTGCAAGCTTGGAAGTCAAATGAACGTGCACAATTGCAGACGGTGATGGATGCATGGGTGTGCGGCGTTTCTTCGGCACTGCTGAATCAAGCGATCATGGAATTGGGCGCGGCCATCTGTAGACCCATCAATCCCACTTGCCTGCTCTGTCCTCTGCGCAAGGGCTGCGCGGCTCACGCCAAGCGAAAGACACAGGAGTTCCCGCTCGCAAAACCCAAACGCAATGTCGAAATTTGGAACTGGTCAGTGCATATCGTTGAAAAAAACAATCGCTTTGGTCTGGTTGAAAATGCCTATGCACCTTTTTTAAGAGGCAAATTGATTTTTCCGGGTCGGGCGGCGAAGGTCGAGTCGATGCCTCAGAACTATTTTGTGAAGCATTCAATCACACATCACCAAATTTATGTGCAGGTTCTCAAAGAAAAGTGGAAACAGGACTTATCAATCCAGTGGATTCCCTTTCAAAATATTCAAAGGGTCAACCCTTCATCCCTGTTACAGAAAGTATTGACGAAATGGCAGAATACGAAGAATTCAAAATCTGCAGGCTCACTGAGCTAAACGAGAATACGGAGCTCACCGAATTTCCCAAATTCACCGAGCTCACTGAGGTCACAGAGCTCACCGGGCTCAAAGAGCTTTTCGAGCCAGCTGAGATCAGCCAACTCGCGGCGCCAGTTCTTGTTGCGAGGAAAAGATCCGGACTGAGTGCGGTGACTCTTGTTAAATGGGCGGCGTTTTGGATAACCTCACTCGGCTTTTTACTAAAGGCAGATGACAGCAAAATTCAAGCATTGCTCAAAGACATCAAGCAGATCACTTTTCAAGGGCGCAACAGTCAATCTTCATTGTCGACCAATTTTGAAGCGGTTGTCTTTGTGAGCGAAAAGCGACACGCCCACTTTCATCAAGAGATCTACCGCGTGGACCTTATAACAAAAAAAGAGCGACGGATCACTTTTCAAACGGGAACGCTTGCAGAGCCACAAATTCTCTTGGGTGACCAGATCGCCTATTTGTCGACAACGGATGAAGACAAAGAGCTCAGTGACACAGTTGTGCCTGCGGCGGGTTTGCCTCGAACAGAGATCTATCTGAGTGATGATCGAGGTCGTGAAATTGAACGTCTGACTGAAAATGCTGGTTTCGATGGCGCTTATGATCCAGGCAAAAATGCTTTTCAGTTGCGCTTTGCGATTCGCTGGCACGAGGGGCAATCGCAGATCGTGTCATTTGTTAATGATGGCAAAAATATCAACACTCCCAAGGTGGTGCTCTCTTCTACCAAGGCCCGCTATGTTGCATTGGATTCTATCGGGGAGTTTCTCTATTGGATCGAAGAGACTGGAGATCTCAAAGAGCAAAGTCTTTATCGAATGAAACTGGAAAAAACGGGACCAATAACAAAGGTCAAGCGCAAGCTGATTGATTTTGCCGGTAAGGTGGAACGCATGAGCCTTGTCAATGAGGGCAAAAATATCATTTTCGGATTCAAAGCTCAGGACCCCGATCAAAGTCTAATCGTGTCGGCCAACCTTGAAAACAAATGTGCTGTTTCGTTGTTGAGCCTTATTGACCAAGTGCAGTTTGGCAGTGCGGTCTCCAAGGACTCACAAGTGATGCTGACCTACGAGCGCAAAGTTCGTGACGAAACGCAGGTTTTTCTAGCCACCGTATCGGCAGATCTTGCAACATGTCAGGAAACCGCTGTCAAAGGCGTCAATTTTAAGTAGATGTCTTTGTTTCATCTGACTTCAATGATAACATTTTCGAAGAAGGCCGACCTAACTTTTGCGGCACTTCTAAGGAGATCATCATGTCGTCAGCAAAGCTCCTCAGCTGGATCGTTGGGTCCTTCGCAATTTTGTGGATCTGTCCCATAGTATTTGCGGCTCCCTATCCTGGGGCGGGTAGCTCTGCACTCATGGATCCAGAAAAGCAATTGTCTTGGCAAAAGCATGGCTTTGCTTTGGATTTAAAAGATTCTCCATGGATGATGTCCAATTCGACGCAAGTGAACGAAAAGGAATTCAACCTAAGTCTCTTGATGGACCCCAAAATGCAGCGAAAGAACTCAAAACTTTCTCTGAGAATCGAAGAGATCAAGCCGAAGCAAGATCTCAATGCACTCACAAAAAAATGGATCCGCGAATACCCCATTCTCGGTTTCCAGTGGTTGCAAACTAAAGAGGCTACGGTCAAAGGGCAAAAAGCCATCGTGGTCGATTTTTATCAAAAAACCAAAGGCATACAGCTGCGCCAAGTTTTGATGCGTGACGGTCAACGTTTGGCTGTTTTCACTTGTTCGGATAGAAGAGAAACCTTTGTACAGACTTTGAGTCAATGCAATGCCGTTGTTCAAAGTTTTCAGTGGAAATAGATGAGGGGCGAATATGGAGAATCAAGAAGAAGAAAAATCTGGCACTCCTGCGACCTCGCTGACTGACCGCTACCAACCCGAAGAGGTGGAGGCCCGCCTCTACAAGTGGTGGGAGGAGAGCGGCTTTTTTAAAGCGCAGGACAAGAGCACGAAGCCACCCTTTTCAATTATTTTACCTCCGCCCAATGTGACCGGGCAGCTGCATATGGGTCATGCCCTGGATCACTCGATTCAGGATCTGCTGGTTCGCTGGAAGCGAATGTTAGGATTTAATGTTTTGTGGTTGCCTGGAACGGATCACGCAGGCATCGCCACCCAGACAGTGGTGGAGCGAGAGCTCAAAAAGCAGGGAACCAGTCGCACTCAGCTGGGGCGTGAGGCATTTGTCGAAAAGGTTTGGGATTGGAAGCATCAGTACGGAGACCGAATTTGTCAACAGATGCGCCGCCTCGGGGACTCGGTGGATTGGGACCGTGCGGTTTTTACGCTTGATGAAAATGTTTCGCAATCAGTAAAGCGCGTGTTTGTTGCTCTTCACAAAAAGGGCTGGATCTATCGCGGTCGTCGTCTCGTGAATTGGAGTGCGCCTCTAGAGACTGCAATCTCAGATCTTGAGGTGGAGCACAAGCAGGTCAAAGGATCGCTGTATCACATTCGCTATCCGGTGGAAGGTTCTGATCAAGTTTTGGTGGTGGCCACCACCCGGCCCGAAACTCTTTTGGGCGATTCGGCTGTTGCTGTTCACCCGGAAGATGAACGTTACAAAAGTCTCATAGGCAAAAATGTGCTACTGCCCCTCACTAAACGCAAGATCCGTATCATTGGCGACTCCTTTGTTGATCGCGAATTTGGTTCGGGGGTGGTTAAGATCACTCCGGCGCATGACTTCAACGATTACAAGGTGGGCGTCACCCACAATTTGGAATTTATCAATATTTTGACCAAGCAAGGTTTGCTCAATGAAAATGCGGGAGCCTATGCAGGTCTTAAAGTCACTGAGGCACGTAAAAAAGTACTTGAAGACCTAACGGCACTCGGTCTTTTTGAAAAAGAAGAGCCGCATATTCACTCGGTCGGTCACTGCTCGCGCTCGGGAGCCGTGGTGGAGCCGTTTTTGTCGGATCAGTGGTTTGTAAAAACGGATCAACTCGCAGTTCCTGCTCGCCGAGTGGTGGAGTCGGGCACTATTCGCTTTGAACCGGAATCTTGGACTAAGGTATATTTGCATTGGATGAGCATCATTGAAGACTGGTGCATTTCACGCCAATTGTGGTGGGGACATCGCATCCCAGCGTGGCACTGTCAGGCCTGCCAGCACATTACAGTGGCTGAGGAATCCGTGAAAGAGTGCGAAAAGTGCAATTCAAAAGAGGTTCGTCAAGATGAAGATGTGCTCGACACTTGGTTCAGTTCGGCACTTTGGCCCTTTTCGACGATGGGCTGGCCGCAAGACACGGAGCTGCAAAAGACCTTTTACCCCACCAGCTACTTGGTGACTGGGCATGACATCATTTTCTTTTGGGTTTCGCGAATGATCATGATGGGGCTTGAGTTTAAGAAGGATGTACCGTTTCGTACAGTGTATGTGCATGGACTCGTACGCGACTCTCAGGGCCGAAAGATGTCCAAGAGCGTGGGCAATGTTGTGGACCCGGTTGAAATGATCGACAAATACGGAGCCGATGCATTGCGCTTTTCGCTCTTAAGTCATCTGCATTCTGGCAAAGACACCAAGTTCAGCGAGCAGCGCCTCGAAGGGCACCGCAATTTTATGAATAAGATATGGAATGCGACCCGATTTATCTTGAGTCATATTCAAGATCGCATGGAGCCGCAGTTTTATTTACAGCCGAGCAGCGAAGTAACGACCTCTGTATTTGACCAGTGGATCGTCAAAAAATTAGAGGATCTTGAACTCAAGGTGCGCGATTCCATGGAGTCTGAGAGATTTTCAGATGCAGCGAATGCCATTTATCAGTTTGTTTGGTACGAATTCTGTGATTGGTCCATTGAGTTTTCTAAGCCGGTCTTTGCCGCCCAGGCTAGTGAAGCCGAAGGTCGTGCGGCCACTCAGTATGTGATGGTTCATGTACTCAACCGCGTTTTAAAGATGCTCCACCCCTTTTGCCCCTTTGTCACTGAAGAGCTCTATCAAAAGCTGCCGCTCAAAAATAAGAGCTGCTCGGTCGACACCTATCCTTCAGTAGAAAACGACAAGGAGTTTTTGTCCTTGGGCTCCGCCCAGTCAGCCTTTGAAGTGGATCTTTTAAAAGAGGTCATCGCTGCGGTTCGCAACATTCGTGGCGAAAATCGCATCAGCCCTTCAGAAAAAGTGGCCCTGCGTTTGGCAACCGATGCGGCCACTCAAAAGGTGCTGGATCGCCATCGCACCACGCTGATGAATTTAGCTCGTGCAGCCACAGTCGAAATTGGCGATGCTTGGGAAGCAAAAAAATGCGCTTTGATGCCCGTTACTGTCAAGGAGGCCACCATACAGGTGATCATTCCACTTGAGGGGCTGGTGGATTTTAATGAAGAGATCAAACGCATACAGAAGGCCATCGAAAAGCTAAACAAAGATGTGAATCTTTTGTCAGCAAAGCTCAACAACGAAAAATTCATCGCCAATGCAGATGAAGATGTGGTTGCAGCTGACCGAGAGTTGTTGATGGCTTCAAAAGAAAAGCTGATTTTTTTAGACGACGCCCTTGCGCGATTTAAAAATTAGGGCGTGTTTGCAATTCAACTTAATGAGTAAAATTGCAAACACGCCCTAGGTCGGCTATTCAATGGTCACGACGATTTTATCTTTTAATTGAATTGTATCCAATGGTGTCAAAACACCTCAGTTCAGACATTTTTTCTGCAATGGCATTGGCATAAATACCATCGCCATCGATAAGATCTTTCATTCTTCTTGAATAAAGAGGCTCTTTCTCCACTACGCCATCGCTAAGTCTCTTCTCTCCGTAGCAGTGGTTGATCACCGTAAAGTCCTCTTCGTTCAATCGTTCAAACATCGGTCGTATCATTTTACACATAGATCGTACGGCAGAAAAGTGATCAAATGCCGACATATAGTATCTCAATAAACCTGTGAGAACAGAGCACGTCTCGCCGCTCGCCGCAGCAGTCACTTTGAAATCTTTCAATTTTTGAGCGAACTTATCGCTAGCTGCCAAGGGCAGTACATTGGTTCCAAGAGCCAGCATAAAGTCATCCTTATCTTCCTGAGTACCATTGATATGGAAGTTTGAGGCGGGTTTGCCACCAGAAAAAATCGTTTCCCGCATAACTCGATCATAAAGTTCCTTCAATTGACTTTTAAAAATATCTCGTTCTTCTTCCGCACGTTTCATATGATATCCAAACCATGCAAAAAGAGGAGAGTTGGGCGCAGACCTGTTCTTTTCCAGGCGTTGCAAAGGATGAGTAAACCCCCAAATTTTGTTTGTAACCCTTTTTACAGCATTCACACCATTGCCATGGAAAATTTGATAGCGGAGGTCATTTAGTTTCTCAACTCCGCTTTCGGATCTGGCAAAGACTCCATCATCATAAGACTCATCAAAGCCGGAATCATCATTTAGCAGAACATCCAAGGCCTTGCCGAATTCCAAGCTCGCCTGACTGCCTTGAGAAACGACATCTGAGCGTCGCAAGACCTCTGCTAGTGGAGGGAAGCTTTTGGCAAGTTCCTGAAGGTCCTTGCTGTAGGATTCGAGCATTCCAGTAAGATAGTTAAAAGTGGATTTAATTGTGGATTCCAATTCTCTTGTTTGACTGAGGCATTGCGTGAAGCTGGCGTCATTTTCGAATCCAGGGATAGGAAAAATAACCATCCCTATAGGAGCAGTGACCTCTTTCAATTTTGGAACAACCAGTCTACGCAAGGTTCCATCTCCTAGGTCAGTTTCAAATTTGTCTCCCAGAATCTCCAGATCTTTTACAAATTGCGACAAAAGCGTTTCTGCTCCGCCTTCATCGCGACTTACAAAGCGTTTTCCGCGACGGCACAGCTCAACTTCATCTCCTTTTGCAGCTCCCAAAATCTCAAAGGACTTGACGAACTTTTGCCGGTAGTCTTTGAATCTTTGAATCGTGTCATAATATTGTTTTGCCTTGATCGCACTTGGATCATTTGCATTGAGAGTCCGCCTGATAAACTTCATCGCAGGTTCGAACTTAGCGGCCACTGAGTTCATAAAAATTTCTCGAGTTCGCACATCCACCAAATATTTCATTTTGGTATCAACCTTTACCAATTGGCAAACGCCGGTAACCAATGCCTTGCGAGTCTCAGGCTTTGACATATCAACCTCTCCCGACTGCATATAATTGAGTACCGTCGAAATGGCCTGCGTGGTCGCTTTGCCGCCCACAACAATGGCTTTTATATATGGCGTCGCAACGCCAAACGAGGCGGCCATATTTGCAATCGGCAAAAGTCCGTCTACAAGCTTTACCACATTCTGTGCCATTGAAAGTGAGGAGTCCGTGGGCTGCCCACAGCGAGCACGCACAGATCCTCCCTCACCAAAAGCCTCGGCAAGGTCAAGGCCACCACTGATCACCGTATTTACATGCTCCTGGAGCTTGGCCAACTCATCCTTATTAGGGATATCTAGGCCAGCCGTCGACTCTTTAAATAATTTGATTTCGGCATAGGCTTTTTCAATTTCACCAAATTTCTTTCCTAGGTCGTTCTCAGGTGCCTCTTGAGCGTGACAATCCTTAAGCTCCAAAGAAGTGCGAATTTCATTCAAAGTGTTTTCAAATGCAATGTAAGGGCTTTTTTCAAAAATTTCGCACTTCAGTTCATCTTCAGAGAAAGCGGCCAAACTGTCCGCAGTGTTGCTATTTTTTAAGTCTGTCAATAGGCCTTGACTCACTGGAGGCAAACTCGCATTGCGCGAGGCCGCGCCCGTAGTGGTCCCAACTAAATCTCTACGATCAGAAGCAGCTCGCCCTCCGCTGAAACTGGAATTCTCCTTAACTTCTTCTGAAACGGAAATGTTTTCATCTGAAGCGGGTATCACTTCTGAAATTACCAAAGCCTCGCCAATTTGGCTTTTTGAACGCGCTCCTGCTTCCTCAAGTCCATCAATTACGTCAATTCCGAATGTATCTAAGTTGAAGGTGGGCAGATTATTATTATAATTAAGTTCTTGAGCCTGGGAGGTATCCGCAGTTGCAAAAACTGCCACAACAGAAAAACAAAATGCAAAACTAAAGAAGGCAAGACCAGCAGATTCTTTTCGCATATTTTAGCACTCCATAGTATTGAGAAAAAACGTGCCTCAAGTGGCAATTGTCCGTACCTCGTGAGGAGAGCACAATATGTGCCATAGTGAGGGCGTCAAAGTTGCAATACAACTGTCAATAGTATTTACAGGTGACAACTTTAGCGTCGCCGCCATCATCAATGGGCCGCGGAATCGACGAGACGTCCCTTGTTGATTCGCACCTTGTGATCGGCAAGAGCCTTGAGATCTTCTTGGTCATGGGTCACGAGCAGCGTGGGAATACTTTCTTTGGCCACTATATTTTTAACCAGCTCCCGGGCGCTGGTGCGATATTCGATGTCGAGGCTGGCAAAGGGTTCATCTAAAAATAAAAATCGTGGCCGAGTGATGAGCGCGCGCGCCAGAGCAATTCGCTGCTTTTCGCCACCAGATAGCAAATGACCTTTGCGATGAGCAAATCCAGAGAGATTAAGAGTTTCTTCGAAGGTCTGCAGCCGTTCGCGGAATTCTGTTTTTTCCATTTTACGTGCGCGAGCGGCAAACTCGATATTTTCAAAACCCGTGAGATGAGGAAAAATTTCGTAGGATTGAAACACCATGCCGATGTGCCGATAGGGCGGGACCAGCTCGTGCATTTTCAACTTGCCATGGATCCACTCCAGACTGGGGCACGAATCGGTGCCGAGCAAAACACGCAGGCACGAACTCTTGCCGGAGCCACTGGGGCCGATCAAGGCCGTGACTCCAGTGTCTCGAATCTCGAACTCATCGATATGGAGACTGAAGTCGCCATAGTCTTTGAATAAATTTTTGACCAAAGACATTAAATACTCCCATAAAAAAATACAATACCAGACTTGCCAAGAATAGCCACAGTAGGCTCAATTGCGTTGCCGGAAAAATTCGATAGCTTCCCAGTAGCGAGTCAATCTTCATAGCCAGGGTCATACTTTGAAGTCCGATCACTGAGGAAATGGCAAAGTCACCACTTGCCCACACGGCACTCAGGCCACTCAAGAAACAGAGATTGGGCCAGATCTGCGGCAAGATCACACCTGTCAGGCTTTGCCAGCTGCTGGCGCCCATGCGTGCACTCTCAGTAAATTGGCTCTGTAGGTCCTTTAAGGCAGGGATGAAATTGAGTTTTAGTAAAAATGGCAAAGCACAGTAAGTGCAGGCCACAGCCACGGCCCAAGAAAACGACCAAAACTCACGCGCAGAAAAAAGCGCAATCATGGCAACGGCGACAAAAGCTTGTGATGGAGAAACCAATCGCCGCCAAATGTCTGTGTGTTGTTTTAAAATAAAGAAGCAATAGATCAAGCCCACCAAGGCCATCAGCGTCAGGGCGCCTGTCAATAGGCTCACCCACAGAGTGTGCGCACTCAACTGCACTATTGTTTCTATTGATACGGGAAACTCATGAGTCCATTGCAAAGACACCGCAATCTGCTGAGCATAGGCCAAACTCAAGAGCAAGCTTGGTAGGCAAAAAAGGCTCAACCAAAGCCATCGTTGATACGGCACAGTTTTTTGCCACAGCGACTGTTTCATTGTCTGTGGTGCATGCTGCGGATTCCAAAAGAATAAAAACAAAAACAGAGATTGTACCGCACCAATTGCAAAAGCCGCCTGCCAATTGTTTTCGATACGAATCTTTTCATAAATCAGCACTTCAAGATTGGTGCCTTTGCCGCCGCCAAGTGCCAAGGGGACGCTAAAGCTTGTGAATGCAGTCACAAAAATAAGAAAAAGAAAATTGAGCAGAAGTGGCCGCCACTGCGGCAAGAGCACCCGATAGAAAGTCAAAAAACTGGAAGCTCCGAGCAAATAAGCGACCTCCATCTGTTGCGAGAGTTCACTGAGAGTGTGGCGAGCAAGGAGCACACTCACAAAGCCCGAAAATGCAAAGATGTGAGCAAGTGTGACCCCCAAATTGCCCATGGGAAAGGGTTCGATCAGAGCCAACAAGCTTAGCACCAAAAAAAGTGGTGGCAAAAAGCTGGGCAGCAGCAACAACAGATCCATCGCCCGTCTTGTTCGAGGGTAGGTAGAGAGTGATAAAAGTGCCAGTGCACCGAGGGCGCCCGTCATCACGCCAAAAAGCGATGACAAGAGGGCTTGGGTGAAGGCGTTTTGCAAAGCCCATTGGATATCTGGAGTGAGAGAGAGTGCTGGCGAAATTTCGGAGCCAAACAGGACGATTCCTGGCAAGAAAATGTAAATGAGTGCCAGGGCTATTGAAAGCGCGAGCGTGACCAAAGGTCGACCCATATCTTTTGTTGATCTTCGCTCGGAATATCAAATGATTTGAGCTTGCGATAGGGAGCGATATTTTCAAATGGGGTGCCTGCCGTATAACCTTGGACCACAGGAAGCATAAAGTTTTTAGACATTATGATTTTTTGTGCCGTCTCACTCAGTAGGAAGTTGGCAAAGTTTTCGGCCAAGTCACAGTTGCGGCAGACATCCGGGATCGCAAAGAACTCCACTTGCATCGGATGACCCTCTTGGAACTCAAGAGAAATAAAATTTTCTTTTTTTTCTTCTAGCAAATGATAGATGGGTGAAGTGACATAGGAGAAAACCAGTGAAACCTGCTTTTTTTGAAACAATCCATAAGCCAAAGACCAGCTATTGGCATAGGAGTGCACTTGAGGACTCAACTCGCGCAAAAAGGTTTCGCCTTTCTCTGTGCCCATTGCAGTCATAACCCACGAAAGAAGCTGCATACCCGGCGAACTGGTGCGCGGATCCATTAAACCAATTTTGCCTTTCAAGTTCGGGTTGAGCAGATCTTGGAGAGAGGTGGGAGTGAATTCCAATTCATTCTTGCGTGTATTGAAAGCCAGATATCCCCAGTCAAAGGGCACAAAGACTTTGAGTTTTGTGGCTTGCAAAACTTCTGGGTGCCAATTGATGGGAGGAAGCGAGATCTCCCGCCATTTTAATTTATTCTGGGCTTTGGCCAGATCAAATTGATCAAAGCCAATCACCATATCAATGGCCGCTTTGTCTCCATCCAGATCGAGCCTTTGCAACATCAGGCCAGAATCTGCGACTTCTAGAATCTTCAACTCACAATCACAACTCTTTTCAAATTCACTCTTCAGCAAGGGACCGGGGCCCCACTCGGCAGCAAAAGAATTGTAGGTGAGGACTGTCAATATTGGTTTTTGTGCCGTGACTTTAACGGAAGCCACATGTTCACTCTTTAAAAAATAGAGCAAGAGTCCTAAAAAAATAACAGATAGAAATCCAATAAAATGCTTCACATTACCACCAAATGCCGCGCTGGCGTTTGTAAAAATAATAATCAAAGCCAAGACACCGACCGGCGCCCAACCAAGCCAATATAAAATGCACCGAAAGAATCAATTTAAAATAGGATTCTGAGTCGGGACTGGCCAAGTAGAGCTGATTAAAACTCAAGATCACCGCCAAGAGAGCCATTGGTCTTACGACATAGCCCAGCAGATAGGAGATACCGATGGCTAACTCAATCCCTACCAAAGCAAATGCCAATCCTTGCCAGTGCGGCAAAAGGTAAGTGCCGAATAGCACTTTGTACCAATGCGGAGCTCTAGAGTTGGGTAGCCATTCCCCAATCATCTCAGCGATAATTGGCTTATATAGAAAATCTCCTTGAATCTTTTGCAGGGCCATTTCCAGATAAGAATAACCAAGAAATATTCTCAAAAAAGAAATGGGAATCAAATGGCCAACATATTTTACAGATTCTAAAAATGCATACAACATTGAGGGCTATTTCACACCGATCTGTGGGCAATGGTCAACCAAGAAGCAGGCTTCGCATTTTGGCGTGGGCGCTTTGCAAGTGGCGCGCCCATGAGAAATTAAATAGTGTGAGAGCATGATCCATTCTGATTTTGGAAAGAGCTTTTGTAAACTCACTTCAATCTTAACGGCATCTTTTGATTGAACCCAGCCGAACCGGTTTGTCAGTCGCGTGACGTGAGTGTCCACGACCACTCCTGAGCTAATGCCGAAGGCATTTCCTAGCACCACATTGGCAGTCTTTCGCCCCACTCCAGGAAGGGACACAAGGTCCTCTAGACGCTTTGGAACTTCGCCATGAAAGTGATCGACAATCTTCATGGCCGCACCAATTAGGCTTTTGGCTTTATTTTTATAAAATCCCGTGGAGCGAATGATCTCTTCCAGCTCCTCCTGTGAGGCCCTAGCCAGCTCGGCGGGCGAGGGATACCGAGCAAACACATGTGGAGTTACCATATTCACTCTCACATCCGTACATTGAGCAGAGAGAATGGTGGCCACCAACAGTTCAAAGGCGTTTGAGTAGTTGAGAGCGCAGTGCGCATCGGGGTAGTGTCGTTTTAATAGGTTGAGCGTTTGAATCGCTGTCAGCGCCTGATTAGGCCTCTTCTGCGGCTTCCTCTTCTGTATTGAAGTCGCCAATGGCTTCGACCGGGCAGCCGTCCATAGCTTCTTTGCAGGCGGCTTCTTCCTCTGGACCTTCAGGCTGTTTTTTGACATAGGCGTGGCCATCTTCCTCATGCATTGCAAAATTAGCGGGCGCTGAGAGCACGCAGGCATCACAGGCAATGCAGGACTGATCGACAAACATTTTCCCAGGTTTGTTGTCTTTCCATTTTGTTGAGATATCTGCCATAATTCTACTCTCCTATTTGGTCGGAGCTCACTTGACCGACGCTGCTCCCATTTGGCGGCTAGCCTATCACACTTTTTACATTTAGTGACCTATCAAGTTTGCCTTTTTAGCTCAAGAAGTCATGGCCATAGGTCGATTTTGGCACCGACCACAGTCTCATTTTGCCCATTGGTACTCAAAACTGGATGAGCAGGTCAAGCATAAGTGGCTAAAATGAAAATATCGGAGGAACCATGGCCTTACCAAGAGCTCCCCAGACGACTGAATTCCCCCAAGTGATGACTTTTTTAAATGAAAGTCTGCGCCCGCAGGAGGATTGGTCCATTCAGCAAGAGTACCCCACGGCCCTGACCCCCTCAAATATTCACAATATGCGAATCATTTGTGAAGAGGAGAAGGGGCAGATCCAGTCTCACGCAGTTCTAAAGACCCTGATTGTGAGAACACCCTACATTGTTTACAAGGTGGGTGCCATTGGCTCAGTGGTCACGGCGCCGGATGCACGAAATCAAGGGTATGCTCAGCAAATCCTCGAAGACTGTGTTGAAAATGCCCGCTCGCAAAATTGCGATGTGGCGATTCTTTGGACGGACAAATTTGATTTTTATCGCAAGCTGGGTTTTGAGTTGGCTGGCTACGAAATTTCTTTCGTTATCGATCGCCCCATTGTCGTCTCTAACGATGGCATAAAATTTATGCGCACCGATAAGGTCTCGCCAGAGGCGCTGATGCGACTCTACAATCAGCACACGGTGGCGGTGCATCGCTCGGTGGAGGATATTCGCAAATATTTGAATATTCCCAAAACAGAAATTTACACCGCCTGGGATGCGAATCAAAATCTGGTGGCCTATGCCATCGAGGGCAAGGGCATGGATCTTGGCGGCTATATTCACGAGTGGGGCGGTGGCCTTCGCGAAGTCATGGCGCTTCTGAATTACATTCAGTCTCAGCGAAATGAGTTTACGCTGATGGTGCCTCGTCACTCGCAAAACCTAATTGCTCAGCTCAAATCCCAACGGCTAGTCTATAATGAGGGCTTTTTGGGTATGATCAAATTGACGGCACCAGACCAGCTGTTTGCAAAAATAAAGCGAGCCTTTCGTGGCCTCGGCATTTTGGACATGGTTCTAGAAAAGCAAGGGGATCACTTTTTGTTTGGAACGAGTAAAAATCTCATCACCATTCGTGGCGAAGAGAATTTGCTGAGGCTTTTGTTTGGGCCCATTTCATTTAAAGATCTCAATGTTTTTGATGAAGCGACTGTCTACAATCTTGAAAAGCTTTTACCACTAGGCTTTTGGATGTGGGGATGGGATTCCATTTGAAATCACAACTGCGCAAAAGTTCAAACAATCTGCTGGTTTCGGTTTTGACCAAATTCGTATTGATAGCTATCAGCGCAGGACTGGTCTCGTGTTTGGTAAAAAAACCCGATCTCTCCAACAACGATGGCGAACAGGCCTCGCTGGCCGACATCGATCAGCAGCTTGTGCAGGCATGGGGTAGCGAGGATTTTGATTCGATTTTAGCAAAAGGTGAATTTGCTACCTATATGAAGACGGTAAAGATTTCTTCATTGAGTTCGCGAATCACCAGCGAGCATGCCATGACGGTGCTGGAGAGGGATGCAAAGAAGGCGATTCTGGCTCATTTGCGTCGTGAATACGACGAAAACGGTCAGGCGAAAGACTATCCCCCGGTGCAGTCCGAGATCAGTTTTGGTAGCGATGAGTCTTCGCAAGGTGCATCGGCAATGGCTCTCGAAGCCTTTGTGATACAGCCGCTAGGTAAAGACTATCACCCCCTCGAAGAAGACAGTCCCAACTGGAAAATGGGCTACTTTAGCTGGCTCTCCTTGCGCATGGCTTGCGATCAAAAGTACTACAAGTTCTCGGTAAAGTGCTTCAATCTAAAGGCGGAAGCTGTGATGGAACCACTACCCATTGAAATGCAAAAAACCACCAAGTGCGAGGGATTTCCTGATTGCTTATGGCAGGTTCACAGAGTGAGTTTTGATTTTCTTGCCGAGGTGCCTGATGAGTCTGGACAGGTGGAGCGAATCAAATACAAATACAATATTTCCCTTGCACAGGCTGCGCCATTTTTGGGACGACTCACCTCCTTTTGTGTTTCAGGCTTAACTGAAATCAATAAGCAAAAGTATCCTTTTGAGAGCTGCGAGAAGCTTCGTGACACTCGATGGGGCGCACCTCCGACAGAAGAGCGATGATCCTGTGGTCTGTACTCTCAAAAAAATTGGTGAGAATTTCTCATCTTGCCTCCGTTGAAATTCTGCAGTAGCTCTGCCTTGAGTGGAGGTATATATGAAAAAGATAGCTATGATTTTGAGTGGTGCGGGATATCTTGATGGTACGGAGATCACCGAAGCAGTGAGTTTATGGATCTCCTTGGATCAGCTGGGCGCCTCGGTGGATTTTTTTGCCCCTGATGTTCAAGTCCAACGGGTTGATCATCTTCAGACCGACAAAGTTGCAGGTGTGAGCACTTCTTCGCTTCATGAAGCGGCAAGAATTTGCCGCTCTAAAATTCAGGATCGAACAAAATTACAAGCCAAAAGTTATGATGCTCTGGTTTTTCCAGGTGGATACGGCGCTGCAAAGGTCCTTTGTAATTGGGCGGAAAAGGGAGCGAACTGCCAAGTGCAACCGGATGTGGAAAAGGCTGTGCAAGATTTCTATAAGTCACAAAAACCCATTGCTGCCTGTTGCATTGCCCCTGTTGTCCTCGCGAAGGTCCTAGGTGCTCACGGCATATTGGTCACAGTTGGCAATGATCAGGAGACCCATGCCGAGATTCGCAAGACAGGCGCCAAAACAGAAGACTGCCCGGTGACGGATTTCATTTCAGACAGGGATCACCGCATTCTCACCACTCCTGCTTATATGTATGAAGCCAGACCTTCGCAGGTGTTCACTGGCATTCAAAAGCTGGCTCAGGAGCTGGTGGAGCTCGCATAGCTGTGTGATCAGCGATGTCCAGTTGTGATTGCGTACATCACTTCTTGTGACTTTGCGACCATGTTCCCCTGTGACGAAACTTATTTAATGAAATAGTGCATTTCTGTTTTTGTTTTTCGAGAATCGCCAGATGTTTGGTCAGTGTATTTGTAAACACTGGTAAAAATAATTTTTCCATTCCCTTCTGTAACAACTCCTTCGGCGACCTGAAATTGATGATCGCCATTTGGACACAGTATTTGTACTTCTGTGGGGGATTCTGGCGTTGGCTTGGTGTACGAAAGTGTACATTCTAGTTTGTCATTCACAAGAACCTGCTTGTTCGCGAGGAAACGCAATCGCTTCGCAATTGGGTGCGAAGTTGTTTCGCCAGATGCATTCGTGCTCGTTGCTTCATCACTGAGAGAGCTAGCCTCCTCAACTGTGGAACTTTGGTTTTCGTCATTTTGACTAAAGAATGTATATACTTTTTTTTCCAGAACCAATGACTTATTGATCAGCATCTTCTCGATTTCGACGATTTCCGTTTGTTTAAGGCGCAGCGAATGGATGTACTTTTCCTTGCGGATAGCAATCTCTTGCTCTGTCACTTTGACCAAGGGAACTGCTTTGTTGACTTCGCTATTTTCAGAGACGCGATGCAATTTAAGTGGCTCGTCTAGCGAGAGTTGAAACCGAGTTCCTTTACTGGCGCTCTCAAGACCTTCATCGGAGACGCCTCTGTCTTTCAAGTAGTTGAGGCATACCTGTTCGCAAGGGAGAGTTCCAATATTTTGCTGATCAAAGGAGACTTTGCCGCCAGGAACAGTGTAGAACGACTCTTCTGCTCCATTTTTTGTTTCGTCGAAGCCTTCGTACACTACGTTGAGAGAAGAATCGATGCGAATCACAGAATAATAGGCGTCGATTGCGTCTTCGCCAAGCACGGTCATCCAGTTTCCGGGCAGCAATGCTTGTGCCTTTTCCCGATCGGAATCGCCTGATCCCCCGCTGGGGCCGCAACCACTCAGTTGCAATACAATCAACAAGGCTGCAGTTGTTGCCATACTCCATTCAGATAAAAAACGTGACGTTTTTATTCTCATACTCATTCCCCCGATCGCAATGATCTGATTCTTTTAAGATTAAAAAGAAGTTCAGCTAAGATGGGGTCATAGCATGGTCCTGTTGTTAGACATAGCTGCAATGAGGTAGCTAAAAATAATTCATGAATGTACAAAAAATTGTCATTGCGATGGCATGGTGGATTGTCTATCTATAGAAATTCCGTGCGGTTGGAGCGGAACAGATGGAGCAAAACCTGTCGCAAAAAAACCTCAACCTCTTTTGAGTCTCTGTTTATTGAGAGTTGCTGGGTCATTTGCTGAAGACTCAGCCCCTGCTGTGCCAACTGATAGAGCTCGGCCACAAGTTGGTGGGAGGAAATGATGGGGGCCGTATCAAAAGCAAAGTGAACCGGCAAGCTTGAATCAATAAGAAAATCTGGTAGGATTTCGTCGTCTTGCTGAAGGCCATCGAAATCTTTAATTTCGGAATTGATAGCGGCCCAACAATGAACCAACACCGAACGCAATGAAGATTCCAACTGACTTTGGAGATAGGGCAAAACCTCATGTGCCGACTGCTCAACTGTAAAACCCATTTTTTCGGTGATGGCCCGGACTTCTTCAAATGGATACAAAAAAGCCCTTTGATTCACTTTTAACATCAGGGGCCCCATATTGAGCCACACGCCTTGTGGTTTGATGAGGTTCTGAATTCTTCGAACAACCTCTGGCAGAGGCTGCCTGTGAACATCTAAGAACCTTGGTGGCATAGTAATTTTTAATAAGAGAGTTCAAAAGGGCGAACAGACCCGAAGAAATGGATCGAGCTTCCTCATAGTCCTTTTTTAGGACAACTTGATCGCCAAGGTTTCTACTAACAGGCTCCTGAAAAACTCATATTTTTTTGATTTTTTCGGTTTTCAACTT
>CAYMBJ010000037.1:0-39631 GCA_964388665.1 uncultured Pseudobdellovibrionaceae bacterium
ACAACATTTTGATTTAAAAATCAAAAAATTATGAGTTTTTCAGGAGCCTGCTAGTCATTGCAACCAAAGCAAACTGCAACATTTTTTTGAGTGAGTAGTGTGTTTGACCAGCAAACCTAACATCGCGATCATAGTAAATAGGTTTTTGCGAATAACCAATCCATGCCATCATGCCGCGTATAAATCGATGACTTTCCGGCATAGATAAAAATGAATCCAGAGCTCTTTTGGAGACCAAACGGAAATCGCCAGTGTCTACTGGAATCGGCACATCCGTCATTAAGGCAAGCAATCTATAAAATAAATTTGCAGAGATTTTTTTAAAAAAAGATTCGCCACTTCTCTTCTTTCTCACGCCATATACAATATCATGCCCCATCTTCATCTCATCGCGCATTTTTCCAAGCAGCTCAGGTGGGTCTTGCAGATCTGCATCAACAATCAAAATCTGCTGTCCTTTGCAGCTCATCAGTCCCGCAGTTAAGGCCATTTGATGACCAAAATTTCTGGATAAATTGATTCCACGAATGCGTGGATCGCCATTAGCATAAGAAGTAATAATTTGCCATGTGCTGTCTGTAGAACCATCATTAATGTATATAATTTCAAAATTTATAATATTCTGCGACTTACAAGATGTGAGTATTCGCGCGTGGGTCGCCCGTAGGGAAGCCTCTTCGTTAAAGCAGGGAACTACTATTGAAAGTTCTAGCATAATCAATTGGGCTTTCCATGAAAATTATTAAAGTTTGTAGATTATACGTGTGCCAGCGTCAATCCAACTCGCAAAGCAGCAAAATTTGTAAAAACAAATACTTGCGGGAATTTCCTTTGATGCGCTAGTAGTTAGTATCACTCAGCTCTCGAGAGGAAAATGAAAATTTTAATTACTGGTGGCGCCGGCTATATCGGCTCCCATACAGCTCAGGATCTTTTGAACCGAGGTCACGAAGTCGTTGTCCTAGACGATCTCAGCACAGGTAAAATGGAAGCAGTACCGCAGGCCTGTGATTTTATAAATGGCAGCATCTTGAATCGTCAAGCCCTTGATCGAGTCTTTTCTAAATCTGCCTTCGATGCGGTAATCCATTTTGCTGGAAAATTGACCGTCGCAGAGTCCAGCCAACATCCTCTCGATTACTATGAAGTCAATACAAGTGGATTTATAAACATCCTGAGATCCTGTGTCGACCACGGAGTTAAAAATGTACTATTCTCTTCTTCAGCTGCGGTCTACGGAGAACTAACGCAATTTGAGCCCATAGCCGAAACAGCACCGACTGATCCTATCAATCCATACGGGAGATCCAAACTTTTCTGTGAATATATTTTGAAAGATTGCAGTTCGGTACACCAGGTTAAATATTCAATCTTGAGATATTTTAATGTCGCTGGAGCCGCCATTAACTTGCAAAATGGACAACGAATGAAAAACGCCACTCATTTGATAAATATTCTGGCGGAAATATCCACAGGTCAGCGCGATCGGTTGCTGGTTTATGGAAATGACTATGCAACTCAAGATGGCACTTGTGTTCGAGATTATATACATGTTGAGGATCTAGCAGACATCCACTCCCTGGCGGTCGAATACCTTTGTGAAGAAAGAAAAAATCAAATTTTCAATTGCGGCTATGGTCAAGGGCTATCCGTTTTGGAAGTTTTGAGAGCATTTGAAAAATCACTGTGCAAGAAAATTACATATGAAATTTCTGCGCGTAGGATTGGCGATCCAGCATATTTGGTGGCCGACTCCAGAAAAGTAAAAAAGGTTTTGGGTTGGAGGCCACAATTTGACTCAATTGATGTAATTTGTGAGAGCGCAATCTCTTGGGAAAAGAAAAAACTAAAAATAAATTAGATTTTGCGATGACCAGATTATTGAGCACTATAACTCTCGAGACCGAGATGAGTGCTTGAATGAACATGTTTTTTTCAGTCTTATCGACTCGACACTTGAAAAAAATTTGATTATTGCCATTGGATCACTACAATTTCAATCCACATTCAGCATTGGAAATGAAGTCGCCGATTCAATTTGCAAAAGTTCGAGAAACGATGCTAGCAAGTTAAAGCGACCTGGTTCAGGATCTCTGCCTCACAAAATCTTGGGAAAATCGCAAGGCGACGCCACATATTGTTTTTTCCCATGTCAGATTTACACATGTATTTAAACAAAGCGCAGCTATTGAATATTTCCAGATATCAACGTAAGCCATCCATTTGCAATTTTTTTGGGATGAAAACGCAATTCGACAAACTTCCTGCCAACTTCAAGATGGCGCATCCGTAACTCCTCATCGGACAAATATGCCTTCAAAGACTCATAAAAATTATCAAAAAGAATACACTCATTGAACTCAACAAGCGCTCCGGTTTTGGTCGCGACAACTGGCACCCCATGATACAGAGCCAACACTGCCCGATTTGAAGACTTGCATCTGCTAAATTTATTGCGTCCATTTGGGATTATGCAGACGCTGGAGTGGTCAAAAGATTCGCTAAATCTATTTTTGTCCCAAGAAATGAATTCGGTATTTGGGAGACCCAATTTAGTTATAACTTGCCTATACAAACTATAGTCATTAGAGATCACTCTCAAAATAAAGGGTATTTCGCTAAATAATTTCTTTAGTTCAGAACCGATTAACAGCAAATCAGTCAGCCCAAAAAGCCCCGGAGTACCAGCATTGCCAAACCAAGTAACTATTGGCAATGCCCTGCCCGTCAACGTAGGTAAATTGGTTTGTTTATTGAACTCGGTAGTAGCCTGAGTATTCAAATCCAATTCCTGCCCTTTTTTCAATGCATTTGAAATTTCAATAAAGGTCGATCGTGATTTACTATCGAGTAAAACTTGAAATATCAAATATCGAAAAACTCGCTTAGTCAGATTTGAAATGCCTCTAAATGGCAATACGAATGGCCGTTTTAACGTTTTATAAACTGCACTAATAGCTTTACGCGTTTTCGCACTTTCAATTGCAAAAATTTTTGGAATTCCAAAATATAAAAACCATACTTTGCCGTTATCCAACATCCAATGCCGCAACTGCCACCAATTAAAATTGGCCAATTCATTATTGAAATCATCTACATCAATACTATCTTCAATAATTTTAAACTTTAACTCAAAACTTGGTCCTAAAACATTTGTCAGCTCAAGCTTTAAGTCCTCACTCGGAACAACAATATAATCAGCAAGTCCGCACATTTTAGTAATATTCCGACCCCACAAGGCCGCATCACCTTCTTTTTCAAATAAATTATCGCATAGATCAAAATATACGACCATGCCCCGGCGCTTTGCTATCCGAGCAAGTTTGATATCATATGACTTAAATGCTTTAATAAATATGATTGCATGTGGCCGGTCCAAAAAACTGACAGGCTGATCACCCGAAAAAAATTTCACATTAACGCCCTTACCAAGTAAGGTAAGAAATGGATAGACTCCCCGAATTCTCTGAGAGGCAATATTTACGTCAGAGGTATTCAATTTAATTAATATACCTCTATCCGCTAACTTTAATAGCTTAATCTCGTTCTCGTCACTCATGTTAATTTACGAAATTTCCCTGCGGCGATTTCTCGCCATCTTAAATTTATTTTCTTTGATGAAATTTAGCATACGACGCTTTCCAAAACTTTTTTTTTCTGAATAAATAATATTACTGTTGAACTTGTAGCATCAGTATCGATAAATTTACTCGGCATATTGGACTGCATCACAATTCTGAACAACAGATGCTTGTGCATCATCAATTCTTAGAGAGTCAACAAACTTGGAGAGCACTCCAAACGGGCCGTCAGAAAGGCGATTAGGCATCGAACCTCTTCTGAAGCGGTGACTCTTAATGTTTTCTTTATAAGGTGCTCCATAATTTAGATTATCAGCAAAAGCCCTTAGATTAATCCCACCATGAAGTCACGCTGAACGATTCAGGCAAGTAAGCAACAAGATACTATTTTGAAGGAAAAAAGAATCTAAACCGAGAATTGGACGCGTCACCGTTAGCCAATTGCGCGCATGTCCAGACCTTTTGGCGATGGCGCTTGATATTTAGCGGCAGCGCGTAGTAAGTACCCTTAGGCAATGTCTTGACCTAGTGGAAATGGGCGAAATGCCTAATCTGCTTGTCAAGGCTGAGGCAAGGCATCTTACTAATTTATCGAGGGATTTGATGAGCATACTACGTGATTTGATTAGCAAAAGACATGCGAGAAAAGGCGTGCCGCATACCATTAGGTTGAAAAAAGAGCCGGGAAGTGCTGGTAACGGGCGAGTGGATATCAATAAGGTTGACCAACATTTTGAAAAGATTGACGATCTGGCATTTAGCGGATTTGAGAAGTGCAGAAATGACCTCCCGCTGGTGCAGCTATTGTCTGATTCTGACCTGCAAGAGTTAAACGAAATGTTAGATTGGAAGTGTTTTATCGTTGACGCGAGCGGACGCAGATTCGGAAATGCTGCCGGGGCAAACAAGCGCCGCGATCCTCAGGTGTATCCTGATAGCAGATCAACATTTTTGAATGAAAAAATCGGATTGAGCGGTAGAACGGCCGTAGAAGTTGGATGCTTTGAAGGAGTGCACACAGCCAGTTTGTGCCACTACGGTGCCTCAGTAACAGCGATCGATAGTAGAGTTGGCAATGTTGTAAAGACGATGGTTCGCACCCAACTCCTGGGCTTTACGCCCAAGGTGCTCAAGGCAGATTTGGAGCAGTTGACCGAATCTCATCTTAATCTACTTAGAGCTGAGGTATGGCACCACGTGGGGGTTTTGTATCATCTAAGTGATCCGGTAAAGCACTTGCTTGAAATTTGTCCTTTAATCGAGGACACTCTCCTTTTGGATAGTCATTATGCTACTCAAGAAATGGCAAATAAGACCTATAGAGTTGGAGATGAGTCATTTGCGTACCACCACTATAATGAAGGTGGATATAAAGATTTCTTTTCTGGCATGAAGGATCACGCTAAATGGATCAAGTTGGACGATATTACTCGACTATTGGAGAATAATGGTTTCACAAAGATTGAAATCACTAGTGATCGACAGGAACGTAATGGCCCAAGATTCACTTTAATTGCACGACGCTAGGAATTTACTGATTATTCTTTTATCTTAAACCAATGGTCTGCAAGTAGATTAGTTTAGTCGATGTATAGAGATGGAAAAATTTTTCACTTGAGAAAATTTCAGAATAAATTCTTTAAAGGGGCAAGATTTTTTAGAGATAGCTTGGAGAATACATTTCGAAAAGCATTTCTAGGAAAGCCAAAAGTCAGAGGTGGTCTTAGCCTATTATTTTACATGATTCAGGACACTGATCTTTTGATTCCAATTGCTGCAGCGGCAAAAAAAATTGGTCTAGACGTGCACTGTTTGGTAACGAGAAACCTTCAAAAGAATTCACCGAGAGTCATTGAACATATTAAAAAGTCCAATTTGGAATTCTCCGTATTCGACTTGAGAAAAGATAAGGGAGTCGAAGAACTGCACGAAATATTGAGCAAATGCAGCGCCTTTATGACGGCGGTTGAATCAACAGCTGGCCCTCACATTGTCGGCCATAAGGCGACTCTTTTTAGCAAAGAGCTCGGTCTAAACACATACACTATGCAACATGGTCTTGAGAATATTGGGCTGACTTATTTCGATTCTATTTACAATCACGAAGATATTAGTTTTGCTTCTGACAAGATATTTCTATGGAGTCCTGAACAATTGTTACATCCTCAGATATCTGCAGATACAAAAAGGAAAATTGTGCCCATCGGATGTCCTAAATTGTTTTCGAGTGATGGACCAAAAAACCTTTTTCCAAACAGAAATCCAGTTGTGTCGATCTTTGAAAACCTTCATTGGGAAAGGTACAGTTCGAATTATATTTCCGAGTTTGAAGCCTGTTTATTAAGTGCAGTTGAAAGTTTTCCAAACATAAATTTTGTTCTAAAACCACACCATGCAGGGCGCTGGGCCAGCACGAAAAGTGAAATTCGCGACCGAAGGCTCAAAAATTTTATTCTTGCGGATCCAACGCAAACACAATTTGAAAAATTCACTGGCCCATCATACATTTCAATTAGCGATGCAGTCATTACAACACCCTCTACCATTTCACTAGATTCCGCAATGATGAACAAGCCGGTGGCTGTGGTTAAGGGTGATCTCGTCACTTCGTTTTATGAGCCACTACCGCAACTGACTTCATGGAAAGAATGGAGTGCTTATTTATCCTCCGTAGAGGCTGGTAAGTTGAATATAAAGAAGAATGACGAGTTTATTAATAAGATGCTAGTTACTAGGACAAATGCGGCTATCGATATATGCAAGCACATTTTTCGCGATTCAAAAGGGAGGGTTAGTTGGAAAAAATAAGAGTTTTTGTCGGTGTTGATAGATCCCAGCTTCTTGCCGTAAAAGTATTGGAGTATTCAATTCGCCGTCATACCAAACACCCAGTTGAGGTGTTTCCTATGTTAGATTTGCCACTGCCAGTGATTACCGACGTCAAAAACACCCCTCGAACTGGCTTTTCATATGCCCGCTTTATGATTCCAGATTTAGCGGGAAGGACTGGGCGAGCGATCTATATGGATGCCGATATGCTGGTCTTCAAAGATATATCGGAAATTTGGAATTTGCCGTTCAATGGCAGTACCATTATTATCCAAAAGGATTTGACCCCCGCGCAAAGCGCTCCCAATAAACCTGGTGCACCTAAGCAGAGAATTCGACAATGTGCTGTTATGATGATTGATTGTGAAGCCGCATCTAATTGGGATATTAAAAATATTATTGATGATTTAAACTCAAATAAATACTCATATGCTGACCTAATGTTTGAACTATGTCTTGTCCCAGACCAAAAGATTTCACAAACGCTACCCTTCGAGTGGAATAGTATTGAACATTTTGATAATCATACAGCAAATATCCACTATACAGATATGAACACCCAACCCTGGGTATTTTCTGGAAACCCAAATGGAGATCTGTGGTTCAAAGAAGTTAGATTGATGATAAAGGCTGGCCACATGAGATGGCGCGAGGTCATTTCTGAAATTAGACTTGGATATTTTAGACCATCCTTAGCAATTGAATTGGCAATTTTTAACTTTGTTCCCCAAAGATTTAAACCAAGCTTTCATAAGCTTTTAAATAGGTTCGATTCATTATTGAATTACAAAAAACATGCAAAAGTTTATGCAGAAAAGAAGCGTCGGGATTCTCAAATTGAACTTAACCACACCGCACTTTTGAAAGAAAAGGTCGAAAGCCATCCGTGAGCCATGAAATATTTCAAATATTCTATGATCCCAAACAAATTGGGAATCTTGATCCAGACTTTACGCCCTACGATAATAGTAAGGCACAAGATGATGATCGATATGAATTCAGTGTTTTTATACGAGAGTATGAAAACTTGGATTTTTCAAAGAATTCCCATTACGGGTTTGTATCATGGAAGTTTACTCAAAAGGCTCACATCAGCGGCAGAGAGTTTTCAGATTTTATTGGCAGCAATCCAGGCTATGATGTCTACTATTTAAATCCATTTCCGGCGCAAACAAGTTTTAAAAATGTTTGGTACCAAGGCGACCACCACCATCCGCATCTGTTGCAATTGACCCGAGCACTGTTCTCAAAGGCAAATTATAATACAAAACTACTCGATGAAAAAATGAATCCAATCGATTTTTTGTTCTGTAATTATTGGGTGGGCAGTAAAAAGTTTTGGAGTCAGTATATTGAATTCATAAGGCCAATGTTCGAGCTTTTGCAAAAAAATGCTCTCGACGATGAACTGCGAATTAAATTACTGGCCAGAGCCGACGATAAGATTGATGCCAACTACATTCCGTTTATTTTTGAACGGATGATTTCAACCTTATTCGCAACCGATCAGGGTCGAAAAATTAGGCGACTTTCTTATAGGATTCCCAAAAGCCGACTGAAGAAAATGGTGTCCAAATTGGACTACTATGCGCTTTGTTTACATAGGCTTGGCATCCCATTGTCATTTTCAAAGAAAGTTGTAGCGTTTGCAAACAAGAAGGGAATGTTTCCAATTTTGGAAAGATTTTTATGACACTGGAAAGACTGCACTTTCTCTTCAATTTGGAGGTAATGTGAAGTGCGACATATTGATTTTGGGTACCGGTGTAATCGGCCTATGTTTGGCCCGCGAGCTCAATAATAAATACCCTCAATTAACAATGATCTAAAAACTGGCTGCATCTCACCATCACACAAGGGGATACGTTTCAAGATAAAAATTTGCTAGTTTATCCCAAAAATTTTGGTCATGATATGAAGTTTTGTGGTGATTGTGCCGAATTTCTGGCTCCGAAGAGGGCTCTTCCAGAAACTCGGCGCTACACTCCACATTCAGTCGTGACTGCATTTCCTTGGCAAAGAGACACACGAAATCTCGCATCGGCATTACAAACTGGCTAGGCGCTCGCCACAAATCAGGATCTGAAGATCCCAATCTCTCTCTAATAAAACTCAGGTACTCTTTTGCCAATAGACTGACAAAAATATTATCTCGAATAAGATGTCCATGTCGAACTATAGGACATTCCCTTTTTAACCATGAATTAGCCAATGAACTCGTCAAGCGAAACTCTTCACGCGGACCAAAAGGATTCGGAATCACAAAGTGACCGAAGGGTAACGTTGCCCTATAGTATTTGTACCTAAACACCTCTGTCGTGAGACCCTTTGATAGGCCATATGCAGACGCCGCAGGAGTTCTATTGCTCTCTCCTTGAGAAAACTCAAAATATGAGCCCGTCAAAACCAGCGGCTTCTCCAAAGCAATCACTTTATCCAAACAATGAGTATTCTTTTTGAGAGCTTCCACTACGTCAAAGTCTGCGCTTTTATAATCCGCCACCCTTGCTCCGTGGTGAGCAATCAAATCTGCCTGCTTGGCCTCTTTGAGAAAGGAAGGTGAACCAAAGTCTGTCCTTTCAACAAAACGAATCTGACTTCTTAAACTCTTAAGCCGATCGGCCTTATTGCCAGTATAAGATGATATGCAATCAGTCAAAGTGGCCACAACTTCAAATCCCGCCTTTGCTAATTCTGA
The DNA here is from genome assembly GCA_964388665.1 of uncultured Pseudobdellovibrionaceae bacterium. GTDB lineage: Bacteria > Bdellovibrionota > Bdellovibrionia > Bdellovibrionales > Bdellovibrionaceae > CALCCV01. The sequence continues at coordinate 9,109 of CAYMBJ010000037.1, forward strand.
AGCAAACCAAAACCCCGTAAACGAACTGACCCCCGTCATCAACACTAGAGGCATTAGCAAATCTCTATATTTGGAATAGGAATAATAAACCTACCGCCCCACTCTCGAATATAAGAAAGTTGCGACGTGATTTCCTCCTTCAAGTTCCAAGGCAAGATGAGGACATAATCTGGTTTTTCACTCTTCAACCGACCTTCATCGACAATCGGAATATGAGATCCTGGCATAAACAACCCCTGTTTATGCGGAGATCGATCGACAACGAAATCTATCAGATCACTCCCAACTCCAGCATAGTTCAACAACGTATTACCTTTTGCCGCAGCTCCATATGCAGCAATTGAACATCCTCTTTCTTTCAAACCAATAATCTTATTTAGAAAATGGAGTTTGTGAGCCTTCACCTTCTCACCAAACTCTATGTAGCGATCTAGGCTAACCAAGCCTGCAGCCTTTTCGGCGTCTAGCACTGATAAAACATTAGATGAAATTTGAAGATCGGAGTTTCCTGAATGCCTAAGATATACTCTTAGCGAGCCGCCATGCGTTCTCAGTTGATCAACATCGTAAATTTCAAGTCCGTGGGCTTTAAAAATGACTTGAGATGTATGCAATGAAAAATATGAATAGTGTTCATGATATATTGTATCATACTGATTCTCTTCAATGAGCCTCAGTAAGTGAGGAAACTCTAGCGTCACTGTGCCTGTAGGTTTCAGCAGTTGCTTCAGGCCACCGACAAAATCATTCACATCAGGCACATGAGCAAAGACATTGTTGCCAATAATTAGGTCTGCTTTTTTTCCATCAGCCGCCAAATTCTTGGCAAGACTCTCTGTGAAAAACTCAGTAATCGTTGGGATCTTAAGCTCACGGCTCGCAGCTGCAACACTCATAGAGGGCTCCACACCCAGCATAGGAATTTGCTTTGGCAGAAAGTTTTTCAGAAGGTATCCATCGTTCGAGGCAATCTCAACAACAAATGACTCGTTCGTCAAATTCAAGCGGGAGCTAATCATATCTACATATTTCTTCGCATGTTCAAGCCACGATGAAGAGAATGACGAAAAATACGCATAGTCAGACGAAAAAATCTCAGAGGCTTTCTTAACTTCCTCTATCTGAACGTAAAATGTTCGCTCATTCACATATAACTTTAATGGATAGTGAATTTCCGGCTCCATAAGTTGTTCCGCCCTCAAATAACTATTTGAAGGTGGGCTGAAGCCCAAATCCACGAAAACAGCTGACATTTCTGTGCCATCAAATCGACATTTCATTGCCACTCTCCTATACTTTCAACCCTTTAAAGGTTTCGTTCAAAAATGGTACCCCTTTATCTTTTTCCGAAACTACGCCAAATGGAAGTGGCCACTTGATTCCCACACGAGGATCCATTAAATTCACTGACCCCTCGTGCTCCGGTCTATACAATTCAGAATGCAAATAAATCATTTGAACTGAACTATGTAGTGCCTGGAAACCATGTGCACACCCCTCAGGAATAAACAAACTTCTAGCATTATCCTTTGTCAGCTCCGCTCCAAACCACTGAAGATAAGTCTCCGAGCCCCTTCTCAAGTCCACCACCACATCAAATATAGCACCAGAAACACAATGGACTATTTTCTTTTCGAGAGAAGGAATGGACTGATAGTGCATCCCTCTGACGGCCCCAAGAGAAGTAGTGGCAGAGTGATTAACTTGAAGGATTTGTCCGAACTCTAGTACAGCCAAAACTTCGGGGCAAAAAAGTCGATAAAAAAAACCACGTGAATCTTCTCTTTTTTGATGCTGAATGATTATACATCCAGCAATTGGAGTCTTAAGAAGCTCCATGCACGGCCCAGTGAATATCTGTTGATAGTCGACCAGACTCAATCAATTGGGTGAGATACTTTAGTCGAATCAAAGGAGAGCTTTCTCGGAAGTTCACATCGTTGAATTGAAATTCAGTAAGGCCTTGGTACAGTCCTTGAATAGCACCTTTTAGGCTGACAATAGGTTGATTCTGAGAAGCAAGTTTCCTGTAGAGTGAAAAATCCACTCGGTATGATCGATTATCAGGCGAAGCATCCTTATTAAAACTCACATCAACACCATGAAGACATTTAGAAACCTCCTCAGCCAAGTCTTTTATCTGATAGTTCCACTCTTCAGATCCAACATTCAACTTTAGATAGGGTTCTCCTTCATAACCTGCTGCCCAATCCAAAGCTCGATGCATGTCTTGCACATGAATCAACGGCCGCCAAGGACTACCATCGCTCAATATCTGAATTCTCTTGGTTGCTAGCGCTGTGGCAACAAAATCATTGAGAACCAGATCCAAACGAAGGCGCGGGCTGAATCCACAAGCTGTGGCAAAACGCAAACACCGAATCGAAAAGTTTGAATCTGCCAAAGGCTCTAGATCTCTTTCGGCATTTACTTTTGAATGCGCATAGGCTGTCAAAGGATTCACGGGACTATTTTCAGTCCGCGCCTCATTTCCGCCAGCACCATAAACACTGCAACTTGATGCGAAGACAAACCGCTTAACCCCAGACGCTTTCGCGCGGTTCGCCCAATGGGTCGCTGAGTTTTGATTGATATCAAAAGTGGGGCGCTCGAAAGCTTTTCCCATCGGATCATTTGAAATCGCGGCAAGGTAAATGACGGCCTCAAACGTACTTAGCTCTATGGTCTGTTCGTCTCGTACGTCGCCGTAGTATTGCACATCCAAAGCAGATTCTGGCAAAGGAGCATTCCCAGTTAGACAGCTGCCAAATAGCCCTTTGTCATATCCGGCAAGCTTCGCGCTGGGATACCTCGATCGCAAGAAAGTTGAAAAGCCACTACCTACATAACCCATATTTCCAACAATTAAAATATTCACCTTATCTCCAAACTCGCCAAGGGGTGTCCCCCTTCTCCCACAATGAATTCAAGTAGTTCTTGTCTCGAAGGGTATCGACCGGCTGCCAAAAATCTGTCAACTTAAATGCGCGGAGTTGATCTTCAGATGCTAGGCCACGCAAAGGCTCTTGCTCAAGCACCGTGGAATCATCCCTCAAGTAAGAAAAAACACCTGGTTCAAAAACAAAGAACCCACCGTTTATCCAACCGCCGTCGCCAAGTGGCTTCTCCTCAAATCGTTTCACGGTGAAATCTCCCTCCATGGCAAGAGATCCGAACCGCCCTGGAGGTCGAACAGCGGTGACAGAAGCCAACTTTCCGTGATTCCGATGGAAGCTTAGAAGACTTTCAATGTTTACCTTTGCCAAACCATCACCATATGTGAGCATAAATGTTGAGTCGCCAACATATTGGCGAACTCTCAAAAGTCGCCCGCCGGTCATTGATTTTTCACCTGTATCCACCAAGGTTATTTTCCAAGGTTCCGCATTTGATTTACTATATTCAAATTGATTGTTTTTGAGATCAATCGTAACGTCTGACATGTGCAGGAAATAGTTGGCAAAGTACTCCTTTATCACGTAACCCTTATAGCCTAGACAAATAACAAACTCGTTGATGTTGAAAGACGAGTAAATCTTCATGATATGCCAAAGTATCGGCATACCCCCAATTTCTACCATTGGCTTGGGGCGCACCCCTGATTCTTCAGATATTCTGGTCCCTAGGCCACCGGCTAGTATTACCACTTTCATCACACCCCCTTGGATATTTTATTAGCGAAGACTTCCAATCTACAACGTATAATGGTCGACCAATGCCATCCTTATAGATTCTCGCCAAATACAGTCCCACAACAACCATCGAATAAATCAAAAACATATTATAAAGAGCGTCAAATACAGCGAGCCACGCTCCATCTATCAATCTCACACCTGCAATTACCAGGAAAATCAACCCAAACGGCACACCTACGTAGGCCATTGCTCTTAATGGGAACGTTGACGAGGTCAAAATTCCCGCCAACGCAAACTGCGCCATTCTTGAAAAATTATAGTGTGTCTTGCCTGCAATTCGTTCTTGTCGGGCATAGGGAATCGCTTTTCGACTAAATCCTGCAAATGCTATTTCATTACGAACAAATGGGTGGGTGCTCTTGTTCTTCAAAATCACCTCCCGAACTTCTCTTGAAAATAAAGAAAACTCCGCCATGTCCACAATAAAATCCGAATCGGCAATCTGATGAGTAATTCTATAGAATAATTTTCGAGCCATGACTATTATTGGTGATTCTGGTCGTGCCGATCTTTCACCGTAAACTAGGTCATTTCCTGCAAGCCATTGATCAATAAATTGAGGAATCATCTCTGGTGGATCCTCGCCATCAACATCAATGATAACGCTTGCATCACCACGAGCCTGAGATAGAGATGCCATCAAGCTGATTTGATATCCAAAATTGCGAGATAGAGAAAGAACCTCTATGCGATCGTCCACCCTTGCCAGTTTTCGGATCACTTCCAAAGAGGAATCACTAGAGCCATTGTTTGAAAAACAAATGCGAAATTGAACTCCAACAATACCACCGAGACACTGGCAAAGTCTTTCATAGAAAATTGAGATAACCTTTTCTTCATTGTGAACAGGTATAATGATGTCTATTAGTGGCATTCCCCCACCCTCAACCCCCACCGGAATCCATTAGTCAGCAGATGCTAATCTAAACTCCTAATCTCTGCAAGATTCGACTCGGGAGAATTGCCAACAGGAAAGAAATGACGCCCCAGTACCACGGAAAATAACTCGAGATGTTACCTCGATCGATTGATTGAACTATTTTCCGCGCAAGCGGCTCTATAGGCGCTGGCTTTGGAAACAACTTTTTTCCATGGGTTTGACGAGTCGATAAATACCCAGAAACGACGATGTGAGTACTGATGCTCCTCTGCACAAACATCCGCAGATTGCCAGCAATGAAGCTTTCTGCTGCTAGTTTAGCACAAGCATAATATAAGTTCTTACCTCGAGGTGCTTTGCTTGCTATTGAAGATATAAACGTCAAATGCCCCCCGCCTTCCCATTGGTCATCTAGCAAAAAAGAGACTAGGCTAGCAAGATTGAAGAAATTGAGATTCATTGTTTTCTGAATATCCTGGGGAGATAACCCGTGGGGATCCCCCTCAAGTGCGGATCCCGCCACATAAAATATATTTTTAGGGGCCGATGAAAGCTTTGAATAGAAATCACCCCACGACACTTGGTTGTGCAAATCCAGAACAAATGACTCTACAGATGGCGCGCCGACTAGCAACAGCTGCTGCTGAAGGGTTTCAAGCTCGCCTTCGCCCCGCGAGATCAACACCAAACTCCAGCCTTGCCCGGCTAATTCATTAGCTATTGCCTTTCCCAAACCCGCTGTCGCGCCGACTACCAAAGCTTTTTTTTCACAACCGAATATCAAAATCCCAACCTCTCTCTGAGCCAAGAGTTGACTCGATTTGAACCCTCGAAGGCCAACAAGTCCTTCTGAAATCTTTGCAGTTCTGTACCATAAGCAATACGAATGGCCGCTGGGTCAAAGCGGCTATCTTTATATAGACTTGGTAAACCATCTAAGCTCACAGCCATTGCTTCAAGCTCTTTCAAAAAATCAACACTGGCTCGCCAATTCGGTATATCAATTGAAAAGCAGACTCCATCTTGCACAAAACTTAAGTATTTGCGACTTCCTCTGAATATTTTCAAGGAGCAAAGCGTGGCCGGAAGTAACCTATATGATTTCTTTAAGCGTAAAAGGCCCTGAACAAAATGTTCCCACTTCTCAAATGGTATGATCACTTGATACTCACGAAAACCACGCCGTCTCAAAATATCAAAATAAATCTCTTTTCCTATAATAGGAAAAGCCACATCTTTCAATTCTTTAACGGAAGAAGAAGCGTTGAACTGCTGTAACAACGAAAATCCGGGGGACAAAGCCCAGGCAAGTCCTCCTTGTAGAAAAGAAATCCAGTTGTCCCTATTGAAATTGGCCTTTTCTGGATAGGCATATGTAACTCCCAGCGGGTTTCCAATCCAAGATTCACAAAAAATGTACCCACTCCCTGGAGAACCCGTCAATGGGCTAAACTGATGCCAAGAGTATAGACTGTCGCTTCGATCACAGTTTTCCATCAAAGCATCTTTGGCCTCAAAAAAGTCTCGCACGGGCAACCTTCGCTGCTTGATCAAGGCGCCCTTTAAAGCACATGTTTTCAAATGGACTTTACGTATATGCCCCGTCAAACCAAATCCACCCATGGTCAAGTCAAAGATATGAGAAGATTCACTTGGACTACAGTGCGCAACGCCCATGGAAGGGTGAAAAAGCTCAATACCTGAAACCCAGTCAGAAAAGAGCCCCTCATGATATTGACTCTTGCCATGCACATTGCAGCCAATTGAGCCACCTACTGAAACTTTTGGATATCCTGGTAACACAGGAAACCATCGCCCTTTTGAAACCAATAACTCGAGCACCTGGCCTAAAGCGGCTCCCGCTTCCACTAGCAGCTCTTGTGACTCTTCATCATAAGCGATTAATCTGTCTCTATGAGAATAATCGACAATGACGCCTTCGGCCGAGCTCGAAACAGGGCTGTAACTCAAACCCGCGCCACGAGCAATGGGGACCCTGGGCCCTTTGTAAACGGCGTCGCTTGCGGGCACACGCGATTCCTTTAAGGACAAAGTTCCATCAAAGGATATAAATGTCTCCATATCTTAGTTCCTCGCCTGGAATTCCAGCCAACGCAATTCAATGAGATCATCTCTAGGCCCATATGCTTTTGAAAGAAAGCGGATTTCCACGGGACGAACCTTCAGTTTTTTTTGCATTAGAAGAGAAATTTCTTCTGATGATCTGGCAAAAGGAGTAATTAACAATCCCCCCCCTGAATTAGCCGGCAAAAATCTTAGCTCCGTCAATGTACCATCCTCACACTTCACCTCAATGGTCACAGGCTCAGATCGAAGCAACGTATTTCTTATGCGAATAGGCAAATGAGGATGAATGCCAACTTCTACGAATAGCCAATAATTTGTATATGGCACCGGAATCCACTCATTCCAAGGGACTTGCTCTTGATGAACCATTCGAGATTCAGCAAAGGTCGACTGATTCTGAAGGTAACCCAACTGATAGGTGGCCAATTCTGAACCAAAATGATAGCGATCGAGAATCACTCGAAAGGTCTCGGGTTCAGACCAAGCCACGTATATTTCATCAAGCGATAGCAAGTCGTTACGAAAAACCATATAGTCGGGAGCGTTACTACTCAATAGATGTTCTTTATTTAAAACGTCCAGACGACGAGTGTAGCCTTGAAACGACACTGGAGCTGGGCGAGGTCTGTAATTTAAATCATATAGAGGTGCCAAAAAGAGACTCCATGGGTAGAAATCAACCGCCGATGAACCAATCTGATTCAGAAATTCTTCAGGAAATTTTGCTGTCTCTCGATTCACGGCTTCCTGTCTTTGACGATTTCGCAAATGCTCTTCTATGTTGGATGCCCGACGAAGACTTTCTATAAAACGTAAGTCGACAGGCAGATTAACTAGCTTGCCCATCGAATCTGCAAGTATAGATCGAACATGCCCTTCTACAAAATAAAGTGCCCCTAGACCTGCGCAAAAAAAGGCCGCTCCTGCCAGCTTTAACGAAAGGCGGCCTGAGATTTTAAAAAGAATAAGGGGCACCAAGAAAACAGTTAAAGATTTGAGAAAAATCGGAAGATGGTTCACATGCACCACTCCTATCCTTGTCATCGAATGTTTAAAAACTAGTGCAAATGGAAAGAAAAGCAAAACATAAACTCGCCATTTTTTTTTGAAGGCGAAAACCAAGCCTAACCAAAATAAAAATATTGATCCTAGCATTCGAAAAACTAGATCTTTCCATTGACCGTAACTTTGAATATAATCATTTCCCCGAATTGATCCCCAATAGTTGGTCATTGACTTTGAGTACCCAGAAATTGTCTCTAAAGATGTCGAGAAATATCGTAGTAGGTCCGAGAACGACAGATGAAACGCTCCCCAAATACCACCTGCAGCCACCAAGAACAGACTCACCGAAGCCACTGTTATTCTCATCTTTGACCTAAGGGGGCCTTTGCGTAAGAGTAGCGCAAGAATCAAGGTGCCGAAGACACTAATTCCTTGGGGAAGTTTGATAAAAAAAGCCATTGCACCAGCCACCGAAAATAGCAAAACGTCCAGTGAAGACAGCCTCCGAAGCTCCAACACTTCGAGCATCCCTAAATACAAAACTGCCATTAGTAAAACGTACTCTCCGGCAGAAGCAATTGACGCTAATACCAGAATGCTAATGGCGAGTCTAAATAGGAATTTCGTAGCAATCACTCTCCCCACCTCGTAGGAGGCATACGTCCCTATCGCAGCTATAAAGAACTGATACAAAAGCTTTACTGCTAACTGATGAGGAAATCCAAAAAATCGACCGACCACAAAGCCCAGAGGACCAAATGTAAAAATGGATTTCCATTCATCCGAAAAAGCCGACTGATGGCTAAATGCCCAAGAGTAACCGGAATCTAAGTCTACTTCGACAGGAGTAAGGTAAAAGATCAAAAAATAGTTGAGAGACAATACTGCTAGGACGCCTATGATTGTCAAAGTCCGAAAATAATCCTGGACATTGCACTTATTCACCACGTTAAAACCCCACACTTTCTCGGCCAATGACATGGCCCTCTCGATTCCTCTGCAATTCTATCGCGAGGCCCCATGCTCGTAGAATAAATTATCTCTAGCAGCCGAACCAACAAATGACAAAGACTCTCTAAGGCCCGCTCTCTCTTTGAAATTTGAGGATAACGCTCCGATCCGAATTTGGCACCCACTCTCGAAACATTGACAGCGCAACTCCGACAAAATGATATTCTACTATGCAAAACAAAGACGCCTCAATTAGTGGCCCAAAATTCAAAACAGATTTCATAATCATCGGTTGTGGCATAATTGGTATCAATATAGCCGCAGACCTTAGAAAAAGGTTCCCACGATCAAAAATTTCAATCATTGAGAAAGAAAAGGTACCAGCATTTCACTCTACGGGCCGAAACAGTGGGGTTTTGCATGCCGGCTTCTATTATACGGCAGACACTCTAAAGGCCAAGTTCACGGCTGAAGGGAATCACTTTTACACAGACTATTGCAAGACCATGGGATTGCCAATAAATCCATGTGGAAAACTTGTCGTCGCCAGAAATGAAAATGAAGTCCAGCAATTTAAAATATTGCTTTCACGTGCAAAAAGCAATGGGGTTGCGCTGAATCGAGTGAGCCTGTCTGAAGCTCTGAAGCTCGAACCACGCCTAAACTCGAAGTTTGACTGTCTTTGGTCGCCAAAAACGTCAACTGTCGACCCCGTGGCCATCACCCACTCCCTACTCAAAGAGTTGGCAAAAGCAAATGTAGAGACTTATTGGGACACGAAATTTGTTAATAAGGCTTCTCATAACCAAATTCAGACCACTAGGGGCACTTTTCAATTTGAAATGCTGATCAACACTGCTGGACTTTATGCTGATGTTGTGGCCAAAAATTTTGGGTTTGCAAAAGACCTAAGAGTCTTGCCATTCAAAGGCCTCTATCTCTATGCTAGCAAAGATGCTCCTATTTTTCGGCGACATATATATCCAGTACCAAATCTAAATAATCCCTTTCTGGGCGTGCACCATACGCAAACCGTTGACGGATACTCAAAAATTGGGCCAACAGCCATACCTGCCTTCTGGAGAGAGCAATACAAAGGATTCGAAAGGTTTCAGCTGAAAGAGTTTCTTCAGATAATGGGAGATGAAATGAGTTTATTTTTCAAATCTGATTTTGATTTCAGAAGGCTGGCTTTGGAGGAGATAAAGAAATACTCCCGTCGGGTACTGCTGCGAGAAAGCGCTGAGTTAGCTACCGCAATCCACCCTCAACACTATATCAAGTGGGGGCAACCAGGAATCAGAGCCCAGCTTTTTGATACTAAACAAAAAAAGCTGGTAATGGATTTCTGTATAGAAGGAGCCGGCAACAATTTTCACGTTTTGAACGCAATATCTCCCGCTTTTACCTGCTCCAAGCCTTTCGCTCAGTATTTTGTTTCAAAGATGTTAAACGAATCTTCACAGGTGAAAAACTGACGTTGTTGATGTTTTTTCGCTTAGCCTGTAATACATTGCCTATGGTTGACTTCGGCAAATCAGAATTTAACCTGTGTTTGCTAAACAGGTCTGCAATTATACATCGAATTTTCAGAATTTTAAATTGGACTACTATGCGCTTTGTTTACATAGGCGTGGAATCCCATTGTCATTTTCAAAAAAAATAATAGCACTTGCTGATGGCCAGGGGCTAGCTCCAATTATGGAAAGAATTTTAAAATAATTGGCTCATCAAAAACTGTATTTATAGCTTGTAGCTGCCACATGGAGGCGTCTTGCCGATTTCCCCAAAAAGGTAACACTATCCAAGAATACAACTAGCAATGGTATTAAGCTATTCCACGGAAGCTTCTTCTAGAATTGCGCGCGCTCGATCCAAAAAGCTAGCGTCTGGATAGGTGACATCGATGCAGTCTTGGTTCTCATCGAAAGACTTTTGCCTAGAGAGGACCTGTTTAATGCACCTCTGCGCAGCATAGTGTCGATGGTAGAAAGATCTTTGCATACGAATTGGCCTCTCAATGCTGAAAATGAGATGCGCCCACAGTAGCGAGAAAACAACATACTTTACCCACCTGAATCGCTGGTGCCAATCCCATTGCAACAGAAAGCAAAACAAGGCCACCCATGCTGGCATGAGGGGACCTGTGTATCGCTCATGCGGCAGACCCGATATCGCATTGGCGCGCCCAACGGAAATCAGAAGCGCTGTGAGAGCGGCACTCAAAATAAGGTAAATGAAGATTGGTCGCCTTTCGCGATTGGCGAGATATATTGCAGAGCCGGATGCAATAATAAATAAGCCACCGGCTAAATATTGAAACCAAGGGTCCAAAGAGCGAAAGGGCAAGCCTAATATCAATACAAAGTATTGGCAAATACGGATAAAATCAAAACTGCTGCCCAGAGGGGAGGTCTCGTGTAACTGAGGATTGGCCATCAAAAATGTCAATACAAATAGGGCGATCACGGACGCGGCAGCAAGCAATTCTGCTTTCTTCGGAAGCTTGTGCCCCCATAGGGAGTGCATTCGCCATCGCCAAAGAACAGAAACGCCATATAAGAGGATAAAGACTGGCCACACCCCAAGCGATAAAAACGCCAGGACGCCCCCAAAAAGCATCCAAAGATATCTGGTCTCGGCGAGACCAATGCAAAAGATGACAAGTGAAAACTGTATCACCTGCCACACAACATTGATTCCTGTAAAAAAATTGGCGGCATAGTTGAGTGAAAAAAACAGAGAAGATAATAAAAATAAATGAAGTGTGGGCAGGGCTTGATGCCGAGAAAGCGCGCGAATCAATAATAAAAAAGCTCCGACCGTCAATGCCGTCGACAGATACATTAGGGGCTGCGTTGACAATGTGAAATTAGAAACAAGCCAATACAAACCCTTTGCCAGGGGGATGCGATGGGCGTTGTGTGGCCGCCATAAATAATCCAAAGCTTCGTTGAAATGCCATCCATCAGTGACAAAGGGGGCAAACGAGTCCCACTCGTCCCATTGATAAAATGGCACTGTGTACATTGCCTGCAAAAAAATAATCAGCGCCGGCGGGAGCGACCATGCCAAAGTCCTGAATATTGAGTTCTGGTACTTGCTTAAAAAACTCCGCACTTGATTTTCTTTCTATTGTTCTATTTTTCTATTAGTTGACAGGAAACAGTAGCCTTTTTCTAGGCCTCAGAATAGTGGCGAAAGCGTGTGCCGCGCAGCCGAAAACGCCCCCCTCTACTTTACCTCCGACCAAGTGAGACTTTCAACTGACACTGGAATGACATCTTTATAAAACCACGATTGAATACCTTTGGTTTTTACAACGATACTCCTTACTTTTGGCTGCGACGTTACTTCGCGCTGGAGCAAAGATAAAAAGCCCTCTTTGGTATCAATAAATGGTGAGATCATAAATCCCGCAGAGCTCATTCCAGGAATTATGCGAAAGGTTTTGAGCCCCTTTTCTTCAATATCGATTTCCACAATAAGTTCAGGCAATTTAAACAAGGTTTTTACAATTTTGCCAATCCAAGATTTTTCTATGTGTAGCTTGAGCCAAATAGCACTCTGGCGGCTGGGAAAAACTAAAGGCTCATTGAATCTAATAAATTTCGGCACATTGGCAATAGGAGAAAAATTTGCTCCAGCAGTGGCATCTACTTTTCTTTTAAAAAGCAAATACTGCCCCTCCGTACTCTGATATTGGTAGTGCTTTGCTAATTCGAGCCAGGACAAGCTGTCGTCCAGCATTGGTAATCGATTATCTATCGTATCAATGCGGAAAAAAATATTATCAGTTCCCTGATGTGCTAGAAAATCAGCATTTAATTTGAGAAGGCGCTGCGAATAAGCCACGTAACTTTGTATTGTGGGCCGCGGTTTCCATTGAAACTCGTTAGCTAACAAAAGGGCCGTCGAAAAGGGATACAGGTCTACCGATCCTTGGACGTTTTGAAATTGGGAGGACTGCCGAATTTGCGCAACTGCCATATCATATTCAATCACCAATCGTTTATAAGTTTCAGTGGGCTCGGTCCAGCCGCGCAAATTCTGCCAATGTTGCCGCCAGTGCTCATATGCGGGGTGCCCAATGTGTTTGACTTGCCCATTGTAAGTCAAATTGACCGCCCAAAGAACCATCAAAACATAGAGGTATTTTGCTACGGAATTCGCAAAATGAGGTCTCCTCAATAAAACAGTCAAAAGAACAACAAAGGCTATGTAATTAAATCCAATAATCGCATGAGCGTCGTGCCGTACAAAGCTTGCTTTAAAAACTAAAAAATGCAAGGCGGCAAATGATAACTGGAAGAACCATCTGCCAGATTTTGATTTCGGCATTAAATGCGCTGTCCTTGCCCAGGTCAAATGCAAAAATACGCAATATAAAATAAACCACAAGCAATCATCCCACTGTGCAATTCCCCCTGAAGACATGGCTTCAGAGTAATTCGAAATCAATTCTAGCTGATTTATAAAATAGGGAATCAACGCCGCAAAATCTTGGTCTCGGAGAAACCACAAAGCAAAAAAAACAGATAAGAAAATAAAAAAATTAAAAGGCAGTTTTTTTCCATTTGTCCAATTTTGCCAAAGGTCGACAAAAATGACTATTCCGCAGATTATTAAAAAAGTACCTTTAACCATCACTAAAACGGCAAAGAATGCTGCTGAGATATTTAACAAAGCCTGAGATGACCTTCTGACGAATCTCTGACTAACATCTAACTTCTGCCCATTCACTATTGAGCTTAGTGCATTTTGTTGAAACACCGTCAAAATGTACAATGCTGCCAAAATGGGAACCGCGGTATCGTACTGATATAAGTTTGGTAGCAACTGAATTGCCAAAGCCAGACCAGTGGCCACCACTAGAGATCGCCCACTTCTCACCAGTGTCAACCACGTTAGCGCAGAAATCAGTCCATACATCAACACTCGAAAAATAAGCTTTTGACCGTAGAGTTCAGGCGAAAAATAGGGAGTGTACAAATATCCCAAAGGTCCAAAAGTAAAAATAATTCGATCATCAAAATTAATCGGCAGGTGGATCAGATGATTCATCGCCCAGGCCCAAGAGGGATCGAGGCCTTCTTCTGGTGTCTTGCATATAGGGGAAACAAGCACCATTAGGCCGGCAAGCCAAACAGCCGCACACAGCACGGAAACCCAACGAGATTTATTCAGCATTATTGACCGGTAGATTTTCATTTTGTTAATACTGGATTCAGCGCCCGGTTAGTCAATCAATAGCACCTTTACGCATGATGTTGAGATTTTATAGCTTCATTTTGGGTGCCGTTCTTAATATGCTGCCCGCTTCTGATTTTTGCCCCATTTGCAATAGAGAAAGGCACACTTAATATGAGTTTTAAATACGACGTCTGCATCATTGGCGGCGCAGGTCATGTGGGATTGCCCTTGGCCCTTGCCTTTGCGGAAAAGGACCTCAGAGTTCTTGTGTATGACATAAATAAAACAGCTCTAGAGAAAATTTCCTCGGGGCACATGCCCTTTGATGAAATTGGCGCAAAAGAACTTTTGCCAAAAGTCCTTAAAAAAGGAAATTTGCACCTATCAGCAAAAATCCAAGATGTCGGCGAAGCGGAATCTTTGGTGGTCACAATTGGAACGCCGGTAGATGAGTTTTTAAACCCTACCGTTAGATTGATGACGGAGTGCTTTCAGCAGATGCGTCCGTATATGAGGGATGAGCAACTCGTTATATTGCGCTCAACGGTTTATCCGGGAGTTACAGAATGGGTGGTTCGATATTTTAGCGAAAACGGCCTTAACTGCGATGTTTCGTTTTGTCCTGAAAGAATTGTGCAGGGTCATGCCTTGGAGGAACTCTCTTCTTTACCGCAAGTGGTGAGTGGGTTCTCTGAGCGTGGAGAGGAGCGCGCAGCCAAATTATTTGCAAGCATTGCCCCAGAAATTGTTCGAGTTAAGCCTAAAGAAGCCGAGTTAACGAAACTGTTTAGCAACGCCTTTCGTTATATCCAATTTGCAGTGACCAATCAATTTTATATGATCTGTAAGGACTCTGGGGTGGATTACTACCGAGTTATGCACGCAATGAAACACAATTATCCGAGGATGCGAGATGTTCCTCGTGCGGGATTTGCAGCTGGGCCCTGCCTGTTTAAAGATACAATGCAGCTTTCGGCATTTTATCAAAATCAATTTAGCTTTGGTATGGATGCGGTCCAAATCAATGAGGGTCTGCCCTTGTTTTTGATCAAGCATTTGCAAATGAGTCATGACTTGCGAGAAAAAACCGTAGGCCTATTGGGCATGGCCTTTAAGGCTGAGTGTGATGATCGAAGATCCTCTTTAAGTTATAAACTTAAAAAAGTGCTTTCGACCCAAGCAAAGCAAGTTTTGACTACGGATCCTTATGTAACGGATGACAGCTCATTGCTCCCAGTGGAAGAGGTTTTGCAAAAAAGCGATATTTTGATCCTCTGCGCGCCTCACAAAATATATAAAACCTTAAATATCAAAGAGAAGGTCGTTGTTGACGTTTGGAACTTTTTTCCAAGCGTCTAAGGCATTTTTGTTTTATTTTAACTTTATACGATTGAATGGCTATATCGCCGGGAACAGAGCAGGTGGATTTGCAGGACAAAGAAAAAGAGATTCGTTTTTTTGACAAACATGCGTTGGGTTCTGAATACAATGTTTTTTCTGATGAGACGAACTTAAGAATCGTGCGTGAATGCCTTAATCTAGCTGGAATAAAGGCCCCAGGTAAAATTGCAGACCTAGGCTGTGGGTCGGGCGTTTTTAGCGATGTGCTTGCAACACTGGGGTTTGATGCAACCGGAGTTGATTTGAGTCCTGGTATGGTCGAGCTCGCTCAGAAGTCCTATCCCAATTGTCAATTTGTGGTGGGTGATGTTGAAAAGCTGCCCTTTGAAGACGGCAGCTTTGATGCTGTCATGCTAAGTGGACTCTTACATCATTTGCCTGATCCTTCAAAATGTGTAGCTGAAGTCTGGCGCATCTTAAAGCCCGGTGGGCGATTTACAGCTTTTGACCCCAATCGAGTGAATCCATTTATGTTTTTGTACCGTGACAAATCATCGCCCTTTTATAGCAACAAAGGTGTCACTGAGAATGAGCGTCCCGTATTAGCCAAAAAACTAGCGACACACTTTCTAAATCAGGGATTCGAAGTTCAAACGGGTTTCCTTTCTGACCTACAGTATAGATATGTGGCCAGCCCGACCATGAGAAAAATTTTGCCAATCTATAACTGGATTGATTCGTTTTTGTTTTCTCCGGCAATGCTACAGCGGTTCCGAGCGTTTGTTTTGACCGGCGGTAAAAAGCCAGAAGCACAACATTGATGAACAGCAATATCGCCAACACAAAATTGAGAGTGGGGATTGTCGGAGCTGGCTTCGGACAAAATGTGCATCTGCCCGCTTTTCGACTTCTAGCCAATTGCGATGTTGTCGCCCTACAGGCCTCGAGTTCTGAGAAAACAAAAATGCTGGCGCAAAAGTATGAACTGCCTGAGGTCTATGGCTCGTGGCAAGAAATGCTCCGCAATGCCCATCTAGATATTTTGAGTATCGCAACCCTGCCAGATCTTCAGATCGAAATACTACAAGCAGCATTGCAAAAAAAGGGGCTTCGCATTTTTGCCGAAAAGCCCTTGGGCACGCGACTTGCGCAGATTCTAAAGCTCGACACTATTTTTACAGATATAAATCCAAAATTCTTTATTGATTTTGAATTTCTGCAACTCCCGACTTGGCGCAGAGCCTATCAAATGATGCGAGATAGAAAAATTGGAAATCCGCAAAAGATAGACGTGGTTTGGAAAATGATGACCTATGCGAATCGACATCATCTCGATTCGTGGAAGACCTCTACGACCAAAGGTGGTGGCGCCCTGTCTGCTTTTGGTTCTCACGTTTTTTACTACCTAGAGGTTTTTATGGGCCCGATCGCAGAACTCAACGCCGTCCTCTCGCGTGATCCACAAGACTCCCGCGAAACTGACACCCGTGTTGAAATCCAATGCCGTTTTGCTAATGGTGCCGAAGGCTCTGTGCAGATTGATACAAGTTTTTCGCAGTCCACACAGCATAGCATAGAGATTCTTGGCGATGATGGCTGCTTGCAGCTTCTCAATTGCACGCAGGACTATATGATGGGCTTTGGTTTAAAATCAGCGCCCAGAGGCCAGGACTACAAAGTTCTTGATGACGGCGCCAATTTGCCCAATGACTTTAAAGATGGGCGTATCTTTGCGGTGCACTCGTTATTGGATCAGTGGTTCGAAACAGATCTAAGCGAAGGGGGAAAAGGCCCACCGCCCCCGGGTTGGCGGGAGGCTTGCCGAGTGCAGCTACTCATTGAGTCCGCATTGCAGTCTCACCAGGCGCAAACTTGGCTGGCCGTGAGTGGTGATTTTTTATAAAGATAAATAGACGGTTAGTTATTTATTTATTTGGTTTGGTTTGGTTTGGTTGGTCACTATATAGAGGAGTAGAATGAAAAAACATTATTTGGTAACAGGCGGCACTGGTTTTATCGGCTCTGGAGTCGTGAAGTCCTTGCTTGGCGCTGGCCACAAGGTCACCATTTTGGACGACAACTCTCGGGGTCGCAGCCGCAGACTTGAGTCCGAGTTAAAACAGATTCACATGGTCCATGGAGACATTCGAAATCTGCAAGATGTGATGAAGGCGACTGAAGGCGTGGACACTGTTATGCATTTGGCCTATGTAAATGGCACAGAGTTTTTCTATTCTAAACCCGAAGTTGTATTAGATGTGGGTGTAAAGGGCATGGTCAATGTATTGGATGCATGTCGCCACCACAATGTTCGAGAATTGATTTTGGCATCGAGTTCTGAAGTTTACCAAACGCCGCCGGTGATTCCCACTCCTGAAGATGTTCCCTTGGTGGTCCCAGACCCTATGAATCCAAGATACTCTTATGGATCTGGTAAAATCATTAGCGAAATGATGACCTTGCACTATGGTGCGAAGTTTTTTGACCGCGTGATGATATTTAGGCCGCACAATGTGTTTGGTGAAGACATGGGTTGGGAGCATGTCATCCCACAATTTGCACTTCGCATGGGAGAGTTGGTTCAAAAGAATTCTGGCGTGATTCGTTTTCCAATTCAAGGTAGCGGCAAGGAGCAACGCGCTTTTGTTTATATTGATGATTTTGTTCAGGGCCTGATGTGTATGGTGGATCATGGCGAACATATGAACATTTACAACATTGGCACCACAGAAGAGAAAACCATGGCAGAGGTCGCGCAGCTTGTTGGAAAATACTACAAACGAGAGATTGAATTGGCTCCTGGACCTGAAGCCAAGGGCGCCACTTCGCGCAGATGTCCCGATATTACGAAATTGCAAAAGTTAGGATACAAACCGAAGTGGACTTTGGAGCAATCGATTCCTAAAGTAATCAAATGGTATGACGAAAATCGAAACCTCGATGGTTTAAAAAAGAGCGAGCCAAACACTGACATAGGAGAAGTTAAATAATGGAATCACGCGCACAATGCAGTAAAGCCATCACAAAATGTCAAATTTGCGACAATCACGATCTAAAATCAGTTCTGTTTTTGGGGTATTTGCCACCGGTCAATGAAATGGTTCCCGTCGGCGCGCCCATTGAAGAGAGGCCGGCATTTCCGACTCAAACAATGTTTTGTCCAAAATGCAAATTGGTGCAGTTGGGAACTGCGGTGAATCAGGGAGTGCTATTCCCGCCTGAGTATCCCTACACGTCAGGCATGACAAAAAATCTCCATGATAATTTTCAAGATCTTTACGAGCAATCTAAGACAATCGTCAACTACAGCGAGAACTCGCGAATGATTGATATTGGCTCAAATGATGGGACTTTACTAAGTAAGTTCAAGGCGGGTGGTCTCACCGTCCAAGGAATCGAGCCCACTGGCGTTTATAAGCTTGCTATTGAAAAAGGAATCCCCACCGAGAATGCCTTTTTTTCTCCTGACGTGGCCTTGAAAGTTCAAAAAAGTTTTGGCTCAGCCCGTTTCGTAACGGCCACCAATGTTTTTGCCCATATTGATAACGTTCACGACATTGTAAGGGGCATAATCACGTTACTCGATGACAAGGGAGTTTTTTGCTCTGAGAATCACTATTTGGGTTCGTTGGTAGAGACTCTGCAGTACGATACGATTTATCATGAGCACCTTCGCTACTATTCTGTCACTAGCCTAACGCATCTTCTTGAGCCTCATGGTCTTGAAATTTTTCATGTCCAAAAGATTCCAACTCATGGTGGTTCCGTACGCGTTTACTCGGCTAAGAAAGGCCTGTACCCAGTACGAGACTCTGTTCGTCAATTGCTTGCAAGCGAAGAGCGCACTTGCACATCCGAACAGGCGCTTAGGGAATTTGCCCACCGAGTGTTTCTATCTAAACTTGAAATCAACTCTGCCCTCTATGAAATCAAAACTGCGGGAAAGAGAATCTATGGCATCGGAGCGCCATCGCGCAGCTCAACCCTCATCAACTATGTGGGCCTGGATGAAAACAGCATCGATATGGTTTGCGAAATAAAAGGTTCATTGAAGCTCGACAAGTACATGCCCGGCACACTAATACCTGTGCGCGAAGAGGCACACCTCTATGCAGATCAACCCGAGTATGTCATGCTGCTTTCATGGCACATTGCGGACGAACTCATGCCAAAGATTCGCGCTAAGGGATTTAGAGGAAAATTCATTGTGCCACTTCCAAAAGTTCGGATTGTTGATTGAATACAAACACACCCGATCGCATGAAGAAACAAGAGACTTCAGAGGAGAGTCACGTAGCGCTTGATATAGTCATCCCTGTTTTCAATGAGGGTGACAATATCACGCCAGTGCTTGAGTCTTTTCGGAGCCACATTCGAAATCGCTATCGCGTTTTGATTTGCTATGATTTTGAAGGAGACAATACTCTTGCCGCTGTAAAGAGCTGGCCTCATTTTAATGATAATGATTTTGTTTTTGTTCGCAATCCTGTGCGCGGCCCTCATGCGGCTGTGCTGGCAGGATTCAAGGCTAGCCAGGCACCTGCAATTTTGGTTTATCCGGCTGATGACGATTACAATGCTCCACAGATCGACAAAATGATTGCTCTCTCGCGGGAAGGCTATGACATTGTTTGCGCCAGCCGCTTTGCCCGTGGTGGCAGCATGAAAGAGTGCCCTTGGCTCAAGAGCCTTTTGGTGCGCATGGCTGGATGGAGTTTATTCCATCTAGGGCGAATTCCAACAAGAGACGCAAGCAATGGTTTGCGTATGTTCTCAAAAAGCTTGATAGAAGAAGTGCAGTTTGAGTCGAATGAGGGATTCACTTATAGCATTGAACTCCTGGTCAAGGCGCACAGAATGGGCCGAGCAATCACAGAGGTGCCTGTTCAGTGGTTTCAACGAAAAAAGGGAGAAAGCCGATTTAAGGTCCTAAAGTGGCTCCCAGCTTATTTGCAGTGGTATTTTTATGCATTTGCAACCACCTACTTTAGGCGAACGAGAATTCAGTCACGCAGCTAGATGCATGCACCCAATTCTTCGTGGTCTGACCACTTCTACATTTTCAAACAATTCTGCCTTTGGCACCTAAAAAGCGTCTGGCAATGAGCCACAAAATGATAGTATCAAGCAAGCATCTTAAGCTCCATACTGAGGCTGCACCAATTAACCCATATCTGTGTACCGCAAAATAAAGAGCAATCAAATAAACAGGAAGTTCCAGCAAATGGGACTTGGCTGTCAAATCTGATCTGCCAACTCCTTGAATCATCGCAAAGGGGAGCCAGGCGATTGCATTAATTCCGAAGCCAATCAGCAGAATGACAAATATTGGATAAGATTTTTCAGCAAAATTCGGATCAATCCAAACTGACAGTGCCCAGCGCCCAAATAGAACTCCAGAAACAATAATAACAAACATCACCACCGCTAGTATCAGCGTCCCCCTCATTAAAAGCCGACTCGAACCCGCTCCCTGCTCATGGCGCACAAACGCAGGGAAGAGTGCTCGACTGAGCGAAGCAGGAATCACCATCAATCGATTCGTTATTTCGGAAGGTGTCGTGTAAAAGGCCAATGATGCGGCCGGCACGGCAGTTGCTAAAAAAAACCTATCAAAATAATTCATTATTGGCCCAACAACATTGCTAACTGATAACCAACCTCCCGCTTTCAGAAAAACAATGGACTCACTCAAAGATACAAGCTTAATCGATTTGATTTGCGGAAAAAATCGAAGGCAAAGGCGCAAATGCTGCCACAAATATACAAGCCGCAATAAGCATAGTCCCAAAACCAGGCCCGCCAAATTAGGAGATGCAAGTGCAATGGCCAAGGGCAAAATAAAATTAAGTGCGCCCATTTGTACCTGCAGAAGATTCAACTCTTTAAATCTGAAGTCCGCCTCAAGCAGACCCTTGGCACCTGCCGTCGCGGTGATGGCCGGCAAAGTGAATGCAATCACTCGCATAGACAGAATGCCTTCATCTACTAACTCATCTGAGACATGCGCAGTAACTGCCTTCATCAATTCTGGCATGCTCGAAAGCACAAGCAGCACGATGGATCCAAACACCGAAAAGACGAGTATTATCCGCTGAATTGACCAGAAAATTGATTGAATCTCGGGAGCGTCCATTTTATCGCGAAAGCCGGCCACCTTAATGGTCATGACTCGAGAAAGGCCAAAATCAAAGAAAGAAAAATACCCGACCATCGCCCAGACGAGAGTCAGAATACCAAAGCGCTCAAGTCCAATCAGTTCAATGATTTTGGGAATGGTGATGAGACCAAAAAAAACCGGGACCACTTGTCCAAGGAGATTAATAACAGTGTTGCGAGCTGTTTGACTTTTGAGCAATTTCAAAACTATTACACTTTGACTTTCATAATGATTGGTTTCTATTCTACGCGAACGGTCTGGTAAAGCGAAAAGAATTCTTATGAAATACCCCGAGATTTTGCATATTTGCGTCAATTATGGGAACTACGATGAGAGCAATCAATTTGTTAAAGATTGCCTCGCGCAAGGTTCGGCCGATTGTGTAAAAATTGCTTTGTGTGACAACTCGGCGGAAGGAGTGAGCGTCGATAATCGGCTTAGTCAATGGCAAGGTCATCCTCAGGTGGAGGTGATTTCACTCCCCAAAAATCCAGGTTACTTGGGAGCCGCACATTGTGCCTATGAGTATTTTTTAAAACAAACTTCACCTCAGGAGGAGACTCTGGGTGATGCGTGGCCGAGAGAATTGAAATTTTTGCTGCTCTCGAACACGGACATTCGATATTGTGACAATGATTTTTATAGAAAGCTTTTAGATATTAATCCAAATGAAAACTGCGCATTGATTGCTCCCTCCATTCGCTCCACCCTCACCGGGTGCGAAAGCAATCCACTGTATTCGTTGCGACCATCTCGACAAAAAATGAAGTTCTTGAGTTTTGTGTATCGAGTGTATCCATTGGCCTGGCTCTATCACACTCTCAGTTTTTTAAAAAATACACTTTTCAAAAATACACTTTTCGGCGCCACAAAGAGGGCCGAAGTGAAAGACAAAGCGCCAAACAAAGTATTGGGCAAAGTACTAGGCAAAGCGCCAGAAAAAACATCAAGCAAAACGCCTGGCACAGGTGGTGGCGAAGCATTGAGTTTTTATGCATCTCACGGATGTTTTATAATATTTACGCCCACTTTTTTTAGTCATGGTGGCAGCCTCAACTATCCAGTAAAACTTTACGGCGAAGAGCTCTTTATTGCGGAACAACTCCAACGCAAAAATCTAGCCATACAGTGGGCGCCCAGTATTCAGATCTTGCACCGAGAAAAAGGCACTGAAAACAAGCTGGCCGATCGAATTGGTCTATCCAGAAAAAGTTTCAAATTTAAAAAAGAATCTTCTCGGTATCTTGCCAAGATTTGGAGTGCTTAGTTGGAAAAGACGATCGGCATCGCCTTGGCCACTTTCAACCCTACTCCTCGTTTTTTTGAAAAGCAGATTCAATCCTTAATTGATCAAACTCACTCAGATTGGATCTGCTGTATCTCTGACGACTCTCCCAACATTCGCGTACGGGAGTACATCCAGGAATTCACTACGCGTGATCCGCGAATTCAATACTACCAAAACGATGGCGCTAATCGCGGAGCATTTTACAATTTTGAAAACGCTCTCAAACACCTTCCCAATACCTGCATCGCCTACGCCTTTTGCGATCAAGATGACCTGTGGTTGCCAGAAAAATTAGAGAAGCAATTGCAATGCCTGAACGAAAACTCGAAAAGAAGCCTCGTTCACAGTGACCTGATATTGTGTGACGAAGAGGAGCGAGTTCTTGCCAACTCTTGCTGGCGTCAAGAGGGTCGAACTTTTTCTAAAAAGCAGGAGCTGCGCTCGTTGGTATTGCAAAATAGAGTGACGGGCTGTGCTTGCCTGTTCTCACAGGCCGCTCGCACCATGGCCCTGCCATTTCCAAAAGGCGTCACCTCCGAGTACTTGCATGACCAATGGTTGGCCGGTGTCTCCCTGACCATCGGTGAAATTTTTGAAATTCCGCAGCCACTGATCATGTATCGCCAACATAAAGGCAATGTTGTGGGTGCCAGTCGGTCGGATGTTATTTGGCGCGCTAAGCGCACACTTGCTGCACTTGGGTCCATCACCACAAAGGCCCAGACAGCGCAGCTGAACCGGCGTCGCCTTGCTCAGGATTTGATTTCTCGACACTCAGAACCTAACTCTTTGGTTGCCCCCCGCATTGAAAATGCGAGCGAAAGTGGCCCGGGCCTAGAGGGTTTGAAGATAGATTCAAACCAGATCGCAACTGCCCTAAAAATTTTTGTGCAACCAAAAATCCTATCTCTACTTTTTCAATTTATTAAATCGATACCCGATCGGCGTGAATCGCGAGTCTGGGCACTTCTCTGTATTAAGGAGATTTTTGGATGAAGAACCGAAATCTATACGCAATCGTTGTCACCTTCAATCCAAACGATGAGCTAGAAAACAGCATCCTCAATTTGGCGGAACTGTGCACTGAAGTCATTATTGTCGACAACCACTCACGCTCAGGCAAAGAGATATTGGAATCTGTCTCCTGGCTGAAAAATGTACGAATATTGAGAAATGATTTTAATTTGGGAATTGCCACCGCATTGAATATGGGAGTCAAGTCTGCGCTTGATCGTGGAGCTGAGTGGATTTTAACTCTCGATCAAGACACGTTTTTGTTTGAAGATTCCTTGCGAAAACTATTTGCCGCCTACGACAGCCATACCGATAAAGAAAGCATCGGAATACTTGCGCCAATCCACTACGACAAGTTGACCGGCTATCAGAGCCGCGGCGTTCGTGGTCTTCAGGGTCCATACACTCCTCGCGAAATTGTGATGTCCTCCGGCAACCTGATCCCTCGGCACACATTTGAAAAAGTGGGCTTCTATGACGATGATTTGTTTATCGAATATGTTGATCATGACTTTTGTTTGCGCGCACGCAAAATGAATCTCGAGATTATCATCGTCAAGGACGCCCATATGGCGCATTCCCTAGGCGAAGTGCGAAAGCATCGCTTTGGTCCTTTCTTCTTTTTTTCACACAATTACCTTCCAGTGCGACGCTATTATCGCGCCCGCAATCGGCTGGTGCTCTATCGACGTCAGTTCGGGCGCTGGATCATTCAGGATCAGATTTTCGCAATCAAAGATCTCGTTAAAATTCTATTAGTAGAAAAGGATCGCTGGAAAAAGGTAAAGGCCACAATTTCGGGAACTTTTGACGGCCTGCTCTCACGCATGGGCAATTATGATGGCGCCACCCACAGAACTCCAAAGGCACAAAAGTATTTTGTGGAATTTCGCGAAGAGATTGTCCCCCTTTTGCCAGAAGGACCGGCCGGCAAAGTCATGGACATCGGCTGCGGATCCGGCGAAACCTCAGGCTACCTTAAATCCACCGGCCGCTTTAAATGGGTCTGCGGGGTCGAAGGTGATCCCGACGCCGCCATTGCCGCTCGTCAAAAGCTTGACCAAGTCCTCGAAGGCGATATCGAGTCCATTGACTTTCCCTTTGAAGAAAACACTTTCGACGTAATCCTCACTCTCGATATCCTCGAGCACCTGATCGACCCCTGGAGCACCGTCGAAAAGCTTTATAAATTGTTAAAGCCTGGCGGTCACCTAGTTGTAAGTATTCCCAATGTTCGCCACTACAGCGTTCTCATCCCACTGCTTTTCCTTTCTGACTGGAGATACACCCAAGAAGGCCTCCTCGACTCCACCCACATCCGGTTCTTTACAAAAAAATCCTGCCGATCCCTCTTTGCCGAAACCGATCTCGAAATCGTCAAGACCGACCATACCGGCGCCAAGAAAGGCATCGGTCGCCTCCTGCGCCTCATCTCCTTCCAGCTCTTCAAAGACTTCTTCATCTTCCAAAACCTACTCACTCTCCGCAAACCCGAGGCTAAATCTGTGGCTGCGGCTGCGGCTGAAGCTGCGCAATCTAAATGATATTGAAATCCAATCATTACTTGAAAGCAACCGGCAATAACCCCAAACTCATTGCGATCGAGTCTATCTTGCGTAATTCACAGCCAATCGAGACTAGTCAATTAGCGAAATCGGTAAATGGCATCTCCCAAGTGAGGCCTAGCGCTAACCTAGAAATCAATCTGATCTTCAATTCTGATAGTGCTCAATCCCGGAACGCACATTAACTGTTAAATCTATAGCAGATTATGAAAGCCGAATTGGAATGGTTGGCAACAGCATTTTTGGTAAAATCTGCAATGAATATTTGCGGCATATATGAATTAAATCAGAGTTGTCTATTGTATCAGAACACAAAATAGGTCGGCTAACCCTCGCTTCACAGTTAATCATCGTGAAATTACCGGTAGCGCGAATAGCGTCAAAATCATAAATTACAATATCCGATTCAGAAATCCAATCGATTTTAGCTTCTGCTTGAGAAAGCCCTATGACCGACACACTTTCTGATCGTATCTGCTCAAACCCCACATTGGTTTTTAATGTCTCAATAGAGTTAGAGTCAAAACCAATTAAAATAAGTCGTTGTCGCCCTTTTAGCTCCACTTCTTCCAAATATTCTCTCGTAAGAACTACTTGGTTCTTCACGTTCGCAAGAGGCAGCGAAATAATGATGCTAGTTCCTTTGCCGATCTTAGTAACGATATCAAGTTTACCATTCAGACCTTCCACTGTTTTTCGTGCATGATAGAGCCCCAGCCCAGATCCAGATTCAGATCCAGATCCAGAACTTTGCTCCGCTTTGCCGAAAGTAAATCCATATTGTCCGATTCTATCCTTAATCTCATCTGGTATACCAGATCCTTGATCAATAACCTTTACTATCGCTGCTGTTGCCGAATTTGATAATTCAATATTCACAGATTTCTCAAATGACTGATACGATTCCACAGCGTTATCTATGAGATTAGATAGCATTGCCTGGAAATCCCTTTTGGATATCACTATCTCGAGCGGCACACTCGATAGATCAATTAGAGTAATTGTCGTTTTCGTATTGAGCAGCGCTCGCTTTTCATTGACAATCTGTTTCGCAAGTGAAACAAGATTGAATTTCACAATATAGTCATTGACAAAATTTTCGCTATCCAACTTTCTCTGTTCATCAGAATTTTGTATATAGCTTCGTTTTAAAAGTGAGTCAGCAATCTCTGATACTCTGGTAGTTGCATTCCTCAAAAGATCACGTTTATCCTTTGATACTTCATTCAAATTGGAGCTAATTAGGTTAATTGCAGACAATGGCGATCGAATGTCATGGGCGACCTGGCGAAACATCCTGTTGAGAGCCTCTGTTCTTTCCGCATCTATACTTCGAATGGCTAAATCAGCAAGAGATCGAACTGGTAAAAAGGAAATCTTTCCCATGAGTCTTGAGTCACGATTTTTTGATGAAATGATTTGGTGCGCAACTCGCAGAGATACAATCACCGGCCAAGCCGACCCCAATAGCAGCAAGCCAGAAATCAATACGGCAACGCCACTGGCAAGACTTGCGAACAAGAAGATTTCTTTTCTTTCTGGAAGCTGATGGCACTTATCAACAGATATTTGCACCTCATAAGGGTTGAGAGATGAAGGATAGGAATACTCTTTCGCTTTAGTTACAATGCACCTAGTAGGTATATCTGAGTCTAAACTCCAACTCGCATATAAATAGTTATCCGCACCTCCAAAAATTTTAACATCTACGATATTTCGCTCAGAAACCGCAGGAGTCCCCATCAATTGTTTAAGCTGCTGAGAGGCGATGTTACTTGAATGAAGCCTTGCGAAAGTCAACGGGCCCGACTCTATCGAGTCAAAAACTAAATCTACAATGTTGTCTTGAACTTTATCTGAAACACCCGATGCCAATCGATTTGAAATGGAAATGCTAAGGACAGCAGATCCAATCAATCCTACTGCAATAAAAAAGAGTAGTAGGTTTGCCGATATTTTCATTTAGAAACAGTACTCCTTTGCGAAAAATTAACTTCGCCAGTTGCGTCCCAGGTTAATTTTACTTTTAATGATTTTTTGGAAAATGCACATATTTGCCGTCTAGCAACGGGAGCCAATGCAAATTCTGACAAAGCCGTAGTCTCAAAACTGTGTAATATCGAGTCATCAGGCGGGATGGTCGATGCCGAATTATTTGAAATCTTTCTCAAAATACTCTGTGTCCTCGGCGCACCACTAATGAGAGAAGTTACATGTGCCCATTTCAGCAGATCTTGTAAAATTACATGACGGCCGTTATGAATACCTGAAGACAGCACCTGAGCATCAAATTTACTTTGTTCCGCCGGCAACTGAACAAAATTCACTGACAATTGACTCTTTTTAGCAAAATTTGACAGCACCTGCCGAAAAATTGGAATCTCGTAGGCAAGCACAAACTTCTTCTTCCTTAGGGACAGAGGCATCGGAGCCTTCGGCCAACCAAATTTGGACTCAAACCCAGCCTCACCTTTTAAAAAAAAGCTATCCACCGCTACAATTTCTGCTTTATCTGATTGAGAGAAAGCCAATCGTATCCAAGCAATCAATGCCCGTCTTTCCTCAATCGAAAGCTTTGTAGTGTTTGTTTGTACTGTGATAGCTTGGCTGTTTGTTGTTCTTTCATATGTATAGAGATCCATATTTGCATTCAGTGACTCTGAGTAAAGCCCATACTCAGCATTTGTACAGGCCTCTCCATTGACAATGGCTATATTTTCATTACCAACTCGAACGTGAGGAGTTCCAAGAATCCAGATAATTGGGTTCTTACCTAATACCTCCGGACTTTCTGTAGTGTTTGCTCTAGATAGCTTCACTGGCCAAAAGCGATTGTGGCGTGAATTTGAGGACAAAGCTTCTCTAAAAACCCCATTCAAATTATCAATTTTCGATTCGAAAGTCAGCTTGAAGGTCAAGTCATCGATCAGCAAAACACCTTCATACGATTTTGAGTACCAATCGCCAGAATTTATGTTCCTATTCACTCCCTTTATTTTAACTCTCTCTCCAAGAGGACGAAACTGCAACCCCTTCACAATACTGTAGGCAGCCTCTCTGGAATTCAGAACAGATCCATCATTCCATTTAATATTTGAATTAATCTTTCCAGTAAAACTCAATCCATCAGGAGAGAACTCAAACTTTTCTAATAGACCTTCAGTTTTTGAGTCCGTAGAAATATATGATCGCAGTAGTTGTAGGTACGCTAAATCTTTACCATCAACAATTTCTCTAAATGGATTCAAGTCGATTTTATTAACTGGAACACAGTATTTGTATGTCATTAATTCGCCCCTAGCTTGAGTAAACCTTTCCACAAACATCGCAAAAATCATGATAGAAAAAAAGAAACAATACCTAGCCACTTACAAGGCCTCAATTTTTTTCTTAATTAAATCAGGTGATTGGATCACCGCATCGGTTAAAAGAATATCTAGTTGCAACCTAGCAGCAATATCATTCCGCTGAAGACCAGTGGCGCCTTTTGCTATACATAATAGGTTCACGCATCTTCGATTAAATATATCTTTTTTTAGTAGGACATCTGTTAAGTGATTTGAATCGAATCTAGAGACTTTAATTTCTCTTAATTCGTTCCGTAGACTAATCTCTTTATCCTTTATCAATGAGTTTCTCGGGTGATCCTTAATTTCTAAGACCCTTGCAATTTCGCTTAGCGCACGCTTTCCAATTCCCAGATCAGGAGCGACAAACCTAACTAAAGGATTATTCGATTCGGAATCAATGGGTCTTGAATATACTACAGAATGACCCATTACTTTAAAATCACGAAAAGATATCTGAACGGATGAAGTACTATTCACAGAGGCTAGGTCGTATTTAATAATCTCTAAATCAGTACTTTCTTCCGGAAAGTCTATTACGGCAAATACATATTGATCAGCATTGGCGAAACCCAACAACAAATAATCAAAGATTCTGTATCCGGAAACCCAGCCAACAACTCCATTCAAAAGAAAGTCTTGATCAACCTTTGTTGATTGGAGAGGTCTATCCCCTGGTTTGGCCAGATGCGTAGTTGCAAGTCCACAAAACTGATGGCCCCCGGCAATGGCACTCCAAACCTCTTTGCGTCTAAGCTGCCAGGATTGATGATACCGGAGTCGATCCACCGCATTCATGTGCTGCCAGATTGTAAAGGCAAGGGCTGTCGAAGCAAAAAAAGTCGCTTCTAATTCATCATTGCTCATCAATAGAACGCCACCTTGGTTTCGCGCCCTTAAGGCCGAAAACACTTTAGGGATCTGCTCTTTTAGTAGGTCATAATCTTCAGCCAACGCTGTTGCCATTGGCGCGATCGACTCTGAAATTAATCTATCAAAATCAAGCGGATCCTCAGTTGCAGAGCCCGCGCAAAAAGTTGAATTACATTTAATCATATTGAAAAAAAAGCTATTCAATCTGTTGAGATTACCTCCGACAGATTGCATCAGCTCACTGGCTCTAGGTAAAACTTCTAATGATTCCGGCTCCATCGCCCCAAAATTGAAAATGTACGATGTCATCCAGTTCAATCTTTCGCCATGACATTCCAAACGAGATTGCTGGCTGATATAATCAACGTATAAGATACCGGAGTGATGAAAAAACTTTCCCTTTGCTATCCGGTCACAAAATTTCTGGTATTTTTCCGTTTCAAGAATAAGTGCATGCCATATCGCATCCATTTTTTTGCAACCCGGAAAAAAAAGCTGGTGATTTGAAACAGATACAAGATAAAGATATCGAATCAACTCTCTCAACAGAAGATACATTTCCTGTACATTGTCAATTTTAACTTTCTCTTGAATCTTAGCGATAGTCTGAATGTCTAAAAAATCAGAGATTGATCTGGACTCACTTCCAAAACGGAATCTCTTTCCAAAAAGCATGGACTCATAACTCGGTGGCGAGCTCACTGGGAATCTACTGCTTTACTCATACATGGATTGCTGGTTGTAAAGCTTGGCCTTTCTCCTTCCAGACCAAGCTTGTTTAATATTTCCATATCATCAATTGAAAAGTGTATTGTGTCGCCACATGAATTGGTTAAACAAACTGTGCCATCAGAACACCGCTGCAGGTATGCCCTTATTCCATCTGCAGTGTATACTTCTTGTCCTTCAGAAACTTCTGATATGCTGATGACGGCCAATAGCAGCCCAACCGATATATTCGACCAATTTGATTTTAGCATGCACCCCCCTAATTAAGCCCCTTTTACCGGCAGTGGGTGCAACATTCAATTGGGACTGTAATAAATTCCAAATACCTGAGGAAAATTACATTAACAGGCTCCTGAAAAACTCATAATTTTTTGATTTTTAAATCAAAATGTTG
>CAYMBJ010000038.1:0-39551 GCA_964388665.1 uncultured Pseudobdellovibrionaceae bacterium
AAGTCGCTTGGTAATTACACCGACAGTTTCCCTTGGTAATGACACTACTGCAACTTATGAAAAATAGATCGCTTCGCTTTAAATTGATTACCATGACTCTAAGTTTGACCTTTGTTCTTTCTTTCGCGTCTTGGCAGTTCACAGCAAAGTTCATAGGACAAATTGAATCCTCTCTTCTGGAGTCCTATGGCAATCATGCCAGTTCGATTAGTGACGCCATAGGTGCCCAATATTTTGAAAGATATGGCGACGTTCAAGCATTCGCTCTGAATTCAGAACTTTATGCGGGACCAATTTCTCGAGTGACAGAACTCCTTGACAATTATTCTGCTTTGTATGGAATCTACGATCTGATTGTAATAACGGATACCCAAGGCCGGATTGTGGCGGTGACCAGCAAATCTCCGACGGGAAAACCGATCAATTCAGCAAAATTGGTGGGCAAGTCAGTTGCTGACAGTGCTTGGTTTAAGAATACGATTCAAGGTAAATTCACCGAAGACAAGGCAAAAGGATTTGTAGGAACATTTGTTGAGGATTTTGCCGTCGACCCGCTGAGCACCGAAGTCTATGGCGAACCGATGATTCAAAACAGTTTCAGTGCTCAACTTAAGGATCAGTCCGGCCAGGTCGTCGGCGTCATTTTAAACCGAGCCGGAATCCGTTGGTTGGAAAGCTGCTTTCTTGACTATTATCTCAAACTCAAAGCTCAGGGTTTTGGTAGCACAGAGATCACCTTCCTAAATCATGCTGGCCAAGTTTTTGTGGACTATGATCCATCTAGCAACAATGGCGATTTGACCGTTCCACACAACTTGGAAACTCTCTTTAAACTGAATCTCGCGGAAAAAGGGGTCGCGGCCGCAAAGGACCTTGTGGCCGGAAAGGTTGGTACTAACTATTCCCTGCATGCGCGCAAACAGATCGAGCAAATGACGGGATACACTCCGGTAATGGGAAGCAAATTTACCGAAGACCTCAAGTGGAATATACTCGTGCGAACATCCAAGAAGGAAATGCTAGCCTCATTGAATCAAATTCAACTCAATTTTTATTTGGTCTTTGGTACGCTCATTCTACTGTCTATAGGTATCAGCTTGTTTTTCTCCAGTTCTCTCTCGAAGGATCTATCAATATTAGCTTCTGGCCTTGCAAAAAACGCCACGCAGGTGAGCGAGGTTGCGGGAAAAGTGGCCGCATCGAGTTCTGAATTGTCTTCAAGCTCTACGGAACAGGCGGCAGCATTACAAGAAACGGTTGCCTCAATTGATCAAATCAGCGCAATGGCTAGCAAAAATAGCGACAATGCCAATCGTTCTCTTGAAAGTTCACGTGGCAGCCAAAATACTGTCCTAAAGGGGCAGGAGGTCGTTTCCGAAATGCTTCATGCCATTGAAGAAATCGATCATGCCAATGGCGACATCATGAAACAGGTGGAAGTTAGCAATTCGGAAATTGCCAACATTGTCAAAGTCATCAAGGAAATTGGCACTAAAACAAATGTGATCAATGACATTGTCTTTCAAACGAAGCTTTTGTCTTTTAATGCGTCAGTAGAGGCCGCCCGCGCAGGGGAGCACGGGAAGGGCTTTGCCGTAGTTGCCGAAGAGGTCGGAAATCTTGCACAAATGTCAGGAAATGCTGCCAAAGAAATTTCGGACATGCTTGAAAGCAGTATTCGAAATGTTGAGAGCATTGCCAAAGAAATGCAAACAGGAGTTGGGCGCCTTGTTTTGCAGGGAAAAGCAAAAGTTCAGTCTGGCGTTCAGACCGCCCAGCGCTGCAAGGAAATGTTGAATCAAATTGTTAAAAACGTCTCCGAGGTTGACAGCATGGTCGCTCAAATTGCCTCCGCTTCACAGGAGCAATCAGTTGGTATCAACGAAGTCACCAAGGCCATGAACCAAATGGATCAAGCGAATCAGCAGAATACGACTGCGACACAAGAGACAGCAGATGCCGCCGAGCTCCTTCGAACTCAAGCTGCCTCTGTGCATGAAATTGTTGAAGCCCTGTTAAAAACCGTCGAAGGGATTGATTCTTCACCTTCAAAGCATGTCGATACTCAAGATGGGTCGGAAAACGGCAATGTAATTCCCTTTCCTGGAAGGCATGTCGGCGGCGACGCCATTTTTAAAAAAACTGGAACCCGTTGAGACCTGCGTTCTGAATCGCACTGCGAGCCGCGCTGATCTGTCCTGTTGATCTGGTCTTTTGATCTGGCCTACTGAGATCCTAGATGAGAAAGGACAGCTCGGCAAGATTGGGGTCTGCTCGTTATATGATTTTGCGCATTATGAAAAACCTGGAATGCAGCCTTATGAAGTATCACCTGATTCAAGTTTGTCTCGCTTGAAGAATACTGCGATACCAATAGTGATAAGGGAACAGAGCTCCCTTCAAGGTTATAGGAAACAACCTCATCTGGAAAAACGATCAGAGGTACGAAAACCTCAAATTCATGCTTTAGCGCCGACATGATATTTGGCAAGGTCCTTCGAGTGTCAATACGCGCAACCAAGAACCCACCTCCCTCTGTCACAAAACTCGCAGCGACTTTGGGGTCGAGAGTGAATGAAATAAAGGGAGATCTATGAGCATTGGACGCATGATTTCGCATTATTGTAGAAATTTTAGGAATCACTCTTGTGATGGATTGATCTCGAAACAACCCAATGGCTTCCCTCATGTTCTTGTATGATTGAATCCGTTCGACTAAGCTTCCTCGGCCATGCCCCAGAAAATTAGAATAAAATGAATGACTCTCAAATCCCAAGGCATCTTTTTCTTTTCCGGCGGTTTCAAGTTTATTTTTACTATCAACACCTCGAAATAGAAGAATTGAATTTTCTCTATTTGGTGAACGAATTGCGCTGACCCACTCTTTCCAAATCCCAAATTCAAAAGGCTCCATCATTTGCCATGGCATGAAGGTCTCTAAAAGTCGAGCAACACCCTCACGATCATTGCTGGCAACCATTGAGTAAAGAAATTCAACATCATTATTAAATGGAGCATTCTGCCTATCGTTAATTGCCTTTTCGGCATCAGCAGCCAATAGATTCTTTTTGTGTGACAACTCTAACCGGACTCGTTTGGCGAGCCCCTTGGAATTGTCAATCAACTGCTTCTCCCGGCCATCGTAATACTGTGTCCAAACGGTTGCCAGATCTCCACCATTGGAGATCTTGATCTTGTGCCATGCCGCCAGACTACCAACATCGCGAATCAATTGTTGCTCACTAAGTTTTTTAAACAATCTGAAGCTTCGCAGAGCGTAGCGCGAGTATCGAAGTAAGCGAAGCTCTAGATCTCCCATCTCTCTAGCTGCCAATTGACTCCCTTTAGATTCGCTTTGCCAAAGCTCAGCCCAAGAGAGACCAATTGAAGACTGATGAATACCTAGACCCATGAATTCGTCTAAGGGCAAGACCTGACCATCCTGATCGACTTTCCAGTTAATTCCAAAATTGAAAATACCTTTCAGACGTGCCAATTCCTCTAAAAGAAAGACAGAGTTCTTAGAATATCTATGATCCATCCTGAGGAGCACCTCAAACTCTCCTTCCTCATTGAACATTGGGGTCAAACTGCTGAGTTGATCACTCGGCAGTTGCGAGGAGAATTGAATTTCAATTTTCACCTCAGGCTCAGAATTCCCAACGCTTGAAATCCTAAAGTCCTTTTGAAACTCCCCAAACATTCCCTCCAAGGCCAACAAGAGCTCTTTGGAGCTTCCCATGTCTACGCCACTGCGTTGAGAGATTTGATCCTGATGATCTTTGGAACCGGCAATGGAATGAGCTGTGGAATTGGCTTGTTCATTGATCGCAGAGTTGGCAGCAGATAAATCTGATCCAAGGACAATACAAAACAGCCCCGCCTTAAATCCAAAGCGAAGCGATAAGTGGCCAATTTTCTTGATCTGCTGGCTCGAGAAATTTTCCATACGCGCCTATTCATCTAACCTATTCGTCTATAAGTCATCTGAATTCAGTGCAAGCAAGATACCAAGATCTGCAAATTATAGGATCTGTCTCACATCTATACAACTGAACAAAGTCCATCCACCCTAACGGACTCATTGGCCTTACCCATCTCGCCAGGTGGGCTCCCTGCCATCACCTATATAGGAGTTTACAATTTTCAACTTCAGAATTGTCAGAGAACTGACAAAATTTGCGAATTACATCTCAGTTGACACCAACATTAGGTATGTTTGGAATTTGTTCGATCAGCCGCTCTCGAACATTGGCATCAGTTAGATTCACTAAAGTCAGTTTATGAACCCACTTGGGATCTTATCTTTTCATCTTACGGCGTAGAGATTTTTGAATAAATTTTAAATCCAAACGACGAAGAACTGACCAATCGCCAATTCAAGAAGTCTGGATTAATAATTCACCAAAACGATCGAGCGGGAAGGTGACAAAATTTTCTTATTCACGAAGCTTTAATTGAATTTTATTCTCGTGCAGGATTTTAGGCTTATTAACTCATTTGCGGCTTTAATGGCTGATGATTTGTCTTTGTAGGAATCGTAAAGTTTCCCGTCTGGCAGTAACAATTTGTAGGCGCTGCCGACATAGTGGAATTCGATTTTGCATTCACTCTGCGCTTCATTAAAAACCCGTCTCTTCAAAGGGAACAAAGCCCCGGCGCATGGTGTTTTCGGCAACAGCCATGGGTTCTAAAAATTGCTTGAGGTAGTCGATGCCACCAGTCTTACTGCCAAGACCAGACATTTTAAAGCCGCCAAAAGGGTGGCGCTCCACCATGGCGCCCGTGATGCCGCGATTGATGTAAAGGTTACCCACCATAAACTCTTGGCGTACTTTTTTGATATTCTCTGGACTGCGTGAGTACAGACCTCCCGTGAGGGCGTACATATTGTCGTTAGCTATGTCCAGTGCGTGTTGCAAATTTTTTGCCTTCAGGAGCACCACCACAGGACCAAAGACCTCCTCTTGGGCCAAGGAATCAGTGGGCTGTACATTTTCAAAAATGGTGAGCGGCACAAAATGACCACCTTTAGGAACCTCTCCCAAAAACACCAGCTTATGTTTGGTTTTTGCAGTCTCGATCGTTTTCAAAATGCGCTCATAGGCCTCTTTGTCCACAACAGGCCCGGTGTAGGGTTCGCCAGAATCCGCAGCT
Organism: uncultured Pseudobdellovibrionaceae bacterium; assembly: GCA_964388665.1. GTDB lineage: Bacteria > Bdellovibrionota > Bdellovibrionia > Bdellovibrionales > Bdellovibrionaceae > CALCCV01. The sequence goes on from CAYMBJ010000038.1 coordinate 5,158, forward strand.
CCCACCAAGAGATTTTTGGCGCTTTCCACAAAGCGATCACGAACTTTTTCGTAAATGTCTTCAATGACAATCAACCGACTGAGTGCTGAACATTTTTGTCCCGAAAAGCCGAAGGCCGAGTACAAGGCCCCGTCCACCGCTTCATCGAGATCCGCGTCGGAGTCGATGATCATCGCATTCTTACCGCCCATTTCGATAATGCACTTTTTAACATGGCGCTGGCCCGGTTGGATGTCGGCTGAGCTCCGCAAGATCGACAGACCCACCGCGCGTGAACCAGTAAAAGCGATGGTGTGCGTGTAAGGATGCTTCACCAGAGCATCACCCACGGTTTCACCAAGACCTGGTAAAAAACCAATGCACTCTGGCGGAAAGCCCACTTCGATCATCAACTGATAGAGACTCTGCGCCACCAATGAGCTCTGCTCTGCGGGCTTCATCACCACCGTATTGCCGGCAACAAGGGCCGCGCCCACCATGCCGGTCAAAATAGCCAGCGGAAAATTCCATGGCGCGATCACCACAGTCGGGCCCTTGGGGTGATAGTAATACTGAGAGGCCTCACCAGGCAGATGACCTGTCACCAGGGGCTTGGCAAGTTTTCGCATTTCGCTCGCATAGTATTTTAGAAAATCAATCGCTTCAGCCACATCGCCGTCAGCTTCGGCCCAAGGCTTGCCCACTTCCAACACCTGAACGGCAATCAAATTTCCTTTTTTCGCGATCATCTTATTTGCTAAGTCGTCCAGCAGCTGCGCTCGCTCCTCCACCGGCCGTTTACGCCAGATTGGAAAGTACTCATGGGCCACCTTCATAGCGGCATCCGCCTGTGCCACTGTTGCCAACTGCACAGTTGCGACAGTCTCTGAAAGCAGCGAAGGATTGACTCTGCTTAAGTTTTCGGTGGTGGCCATTTTTTTGCCTGCAACCATAGGCGTGACCACAACAGGAAGTGTTTTGCGAACAGCACTCACCGAGTTTGCAACCAATTCACGATTGGCTTTGATGGCAAAATCCAAAAAGGGCTCATTGCGAAAGGGTGGCTCTGCAAAAGAAAAGGTTTTAGAGGTGCTCACTCGACTCGTTGGATCCATCAAGAGTTCGCGAGCCGCGCGACCTTCAGCAAACTTGCCGCGCAGCCAACTCTCGTTTGAGGTGTTCTCTAGAAGTCGTCGCACCAAGTAGGCCATTCCTGGCAACAGATCACCGATGGGAGCATACTCACGAACACGATAGTTCATCTCCACCAAGGCCTTTTTGATAGGGTCTGCCATTCCAAAAAGCATTTGAATTTCAAAATCAGAAGATTTTAGACCCAACTTTTCTGCGGCCACCAGTGCCGCAGCCAAAGAGCGCACATTGTGCGATGCTAAAGCCGCATACAGATGCGGAAAGCTCTGCAATAAAAACAAAGTGCAACGCTCATAGTTGGCGTCGGTCTCGGCCTTATTCATGTACACAGGAATCGGCCATCCCCGCTGATGCGAATCGATGGATTCCGAATCCCAATAGGCGCCTTTGACCAGACGAATTGTAAATGGAGTTCCGCGCTGCTCAGCAATGGTTTTGAGCCGCACAAGATCTTCAAATGAGTCTTTGAGGTAAGCTTGAATCACGCAGCCAAAGAAACCATAGGTGCGAAACTCCTCTTCCAACATAAGTTCAGAAAAGATCTCGAGCGTTAGATCTTTCACTCCGTAGTGTTCCATATCCAAATTTATAAAAACCTGATTCTGCATGCCCGTGCGCAAAATGGGGCGAAGACGTTCTTTGACCTTTTGCTTAGTCTCTTCCCAAGCTTTGTCATTGATTTGCGAATAGAGCGCGGTCATTTTAACAGAGACATTGACCTTGGGAATGGCACCACGAGAATCGCGATCTATTAGATCCACCTGATCCCATTTTTGGGCATCTTTAGCCAACCACTCAATCAGCTCTAGGTAGCGATCATAATACTCCATCGCCTCTTTTTCATTAAGGGTCGCTTCGCCTAGAATATCCACAGTGAAGGTGATCTTGTTTTTGCGGGCTTTTTTTAACACGGGCAAGGCATCCTGCGCACTCTCGCCGGTAATAAACATTTTCGCCATCTGCGTGACATTTTTACGAATGGCACCGGCCATGAGTCCTGGGGCCAAACCGCCCAAGCCGAGGCCAAAATTAAAAACACTGGGCAGTTCATCACTGTTTCCCGAAAAGTACTCTTTAAGATGTTTGGCAACATCAGAGCCAGAGTTGAGCGACGGCAAAACATCGACAAAGCGAAACATATTGGTCTTGAAGGTGTCGTTTTTCATACTCCAATCCATTATGGCCCCGTACCAGTAATCCTTGCTGAAGATAGACGCGCCCTTTTGCTCTTCCATCTTTTTCAAAATCATCTCGCCGCGAGCGATGATTTCGTCATTCCAATTGCTCATGTTTGAATTCATCTCGGTTTTTGCATCTGTTTTCATATTTGCTTTCACATTTGGTTGCGAATTTGGTTGCGGATTTGGTTGCGGATTTTTATTTGGTTGGGCACTCTCGCCCGCATGTACATTTGTCGTCATTTTATTTTTTCTCCGTCGGCATTTCTATGACTTGCAATTTATGGCAGAGGAAGTCGCCTAAGCGCAGCTCCACTACATCCTCTAGTTCTAGCGCTCCCACACCCGCAGGAGTTCCAGACAAGAACCAATCTCCGGGCTGAACAGGAAAGTGCCGCAAAAAATACTCACGCATGGTCGCAAGGCCAAAGATCATACTGCTGCCGCTGCCCTGTTGGCGGAGTTGACCGTTGACGGCCAAAGAGAAGGGCACCTCTGGCCAATTCTTGTGATCGGCCAAAGGAAACTTTTGTGGACTGAGGTAAGTGGCACCACGAAATGACTTTGCCAAAGTCCATGGCCAAACTTTTTCCTTCAATTGGTTTTGGCGTACACGATCTGTGAAATCAATAGCCAAAGTCCATGAACTCAGTTGAAGGTCTGCATCAAACTCAAAGGCCAATTCCAACTCGTGATGCAGTGAAAGCACGCTCTTTGATTTAAAAAGATATTGATTGTGATTTTGAACGCTGTCGCCCGATTTTAAAAACACAATGGGCTCCTCGGGCACGGCATTACCAAGCTCTCTTGCATGATCTGAGTAATTTCGCCCTACGCACCAAATATTCATTGCCCGCCCGTCTCTTTCATTGATCAGCAATTGCTTGATCAGCTTTGCGTTGCTCCCGGTATTTCTAGATTCGCCCGCCACTGCCACTTTTCGTCGGCATACACAAAATGTGCATGCGACAAGGGCCGCCAGTAAGGTCTCGGAAAAACATTTGTACAGCTCTCTGCCAATACATCGACAAAGCCATCCAATACATCATAGTGGGAACACAAAAATATGTTTTGATACTGCGAGGCCAGGCTTTCGAGGTGACGCTGCACCTGAATGATTCTTTGAAAAAATTCGGACTCGGTTTCGCGTGAGGTGTGCTCATTGAGTCGAGCGTCTGCACTCAATGAAACCTTTAGCGCTTGCGCCAAGGGCTCCAAAGATTGATGAGTGCGTATCTTTTCTGAAACCACAAGGAGATTGGTCGAGGTTTGCACTTGTGGCAACCAGGTGTGTGCAAAAACCTGCGCCCGCGCATGACCGCCTGGAGTGAGCTCCGGTCCTTTGGGCCCACTGATGAGCGCCTTTTCTGCATGCCGCAATAAGATTACTTCCATCCCCGAACCTATTCGCTCCCTCTGCACTAGAGCCATCACTCTTATCATGAAAATCTCAATTTGCATTTATTGACACAGCTTCCCTCATGGTATTATGCATAATTGAATACCCTAAGGAGCGTGTTTTTGACTGAAAAGCCACAAGCCTCGGCACCGAAACCGACAAAACCAAAAGAAAACTGCGTTCAAAGGTTCATTTCTACAGACCTCACCCTACGAGCTGCCATTGTGGACTCAACGGAGGTGGTCCGAGCGATGCAAGAACTGCAAAAATCCTATCCCTTACCGACCGTGGCCGTGGGGCGCGCGATGACAGGAGCCCTGCTGATGGCAGCGCAGCTCAAATCTGGGCAGAGCGTAGGTGTTCATATTCGCGGCAATGGCGCCCTGGGGACAATCTATGCGGAGTCCGCTTTTGAGGGCCAGGTGCGCGGCTTTACCCACAATCCACAGTATCAACCACCCAACTATGATGAGGGATTGAGTCTTAAAAAGGCAATTGGCAATGGCCTGTTGACTGTGACACGACATTTGCCTTTTCAAAAAGAACCCCATACCGGAACGGTCGATTTAGTCAGTGGCGAAGTGGGCGATGATTTGGCCCACTACCTATTGCAGTCCCATCAGGTGCGCAGCATGGTGGCTCTGGGAGTTTCTGTCAATACTCAGGGTCAGGTAGAGACTGCCGGCGGCTTGCTCTTAGAAGTCATGCCTGGAGTGGAAGATGAGATCGTCAATTTGGTTTATAAAAATCAGCAAGAGGCTCGCTCCGATGTCTCACAATTGCTCAAAGAAGGACGAAGTTTGCTAGAAATTTTGGAGCCCCTTTTGAAAGGCATTCCGTTTACAGATTTGGATCACCCCTACCCTGTACAGTACAGCTGCCCCTGCGATAAGGACCGGGTGCTCCGAGCCATCGAGATTCTTGGCGTCGGAGATCTTTCAGAGATGGTTCAAGAAGGCGAGATCGTCCCAGTGACCTGTCAAATGTGCGGCAAACCTTATGACGTGACGGTGGAAGAGCTCAAAGACATTCGTGATCGTGTCCATCGAAATTCGTTGAACTGATGAATCCCTGGATCAACTATCATCATCTCAATTATTTCCGTGTTATCGCTACCGAAGGCAGCATTGCCCGAGCGGCTGAAAAGCTGCGTTTGGGTCAGCCGACGTTGAGTCTGCAACTCAAACAGTTCGAAGAGACCATTGGCGTCACTCTCTTTGCACGCCAACACAAGAAACTCACTCTCACCGAAGAGGGGCGAGCCGCTCTAAAATACGCCAACGAAATCTTTCGCCTTGGCAACGAAATGCTCGAAATGCTTCATGACAAAATGGCCACCAATCTGATTCATGTGCAGATCGGCGCTCTGGACAGCGTACCCAAAGTTTATGTGCAAGAAATTGTAAAGGCCGCTCTCAATATCGCTCCTTGTACCGTTTCTATTTTGGAGGGCAAAGGGGATGAGCTCATACGTGAGCTGTCTCTGCACCGAATTGATTTGATGATTTCCAATTATCTTCCTGGCCCGCACGAGGGGCGCGGCTTCTATTCACGAAGCCTGGGCAAGGCGCCTGTAGCACTCTTTGGCGCTAGCAAGTTTAAGGGACTGAAGAAAAACTTTCCGCACTCACTGGACAAAGCCCCCGTCATTTTACCCACCCAGCACAGCAAATTGCGCCAAGATTTAGAGAGCTTTTTTCGTGCGGCCGATTTGAGTGTTCATGTGGTCGCAGAAACCCAAGACTCCAGCTTGCAAAATCTACTAGGAGCTTCTGGACTGGGGCTGCTGCCACTACCAAAGCTAACGGATCGCGCGCCCACCACCACATCATCATCCTCATCTGGTACAAGTCAGCTCTTTGAGATTGGTCGTTTGCCCGGAGTCTTTGAGGAGTATCACCTCGTGACCGCCTCTAGAAAAATCGAAAATCCCGTTTCCAGCAAACTGATGAAGTCGTTTCAACTTTGAGAGCGGCTCTGGCTCTAGACGTCAGGTCTAGCTCAGCTCTTCGAAGTTTCGGCAGGCTTCAGCAAGCCCACCAAGAACAGAATGAAAGTGCTGTTGGGCTTGCAGTTTTTCGGAACCAAATATTTTCTTAAAACGTTCGCGAATAAAAGGCACTTGCGCCGTTCCGCCAGTGAGACACACCAGGTCCACTTGGTTCTTTTCAATTCCTGCCTTCACAAAACATCGCTCCATGGCGGCAAAGATCTCATCAGCCATGGGGTGGGCCCATTCCACAAACTCGTCGCGAGCAAAACTCTCCAGGAGCTCAATGCCGGGATAGTCAAATTTGAACTCACAACTTCTTTGCGCCGAGAGCTTGCGCTTGCACATTTCTATCTCTTCAAAAAAAGAAAAGATCTGCTGGTCCTCAATCAAAATCATGAGTCTTTCGATGTCGTCAGCATCTTTGCGAGTTAGAGCGCATTTTTTGACTTCTTTAATAAACGAAAAGGTCTCTTTTTCTGCCAGATGAACAATGTGCGCTGGAAGATTGAGTCTTTGAGAAACCACGGGCGGCATCTTCAAGCGATTAGACGACATCGGCAATTGATAGGCCGCTTCAGAACCAAAATGCCGAGCCAAGCGGTTTGACATAAAGGTGCTGTCCAAGGCATCTCCCGCAAGCGGACATCCTTCGATTGCGAGCACATCTTGATTTGAAAAGCTCTCTGGGCGCAATCGGATCAATGTGAAGTCAGAGGTACCACCGCCGAAGTCGCCAATCAGAACCAACTTTTCGGATTGCAGAGATTTGCGATAGTCAAAAGCGGCCGCCAACGGCTCCGGGACAAAACGAACCTCACTGAAGCCTGCAAATTCGGCCGCCTTGCGCATGCGGTGCAAAGCAAAGTTGTCTTGGAGCGCATCCATCGAGTAGCGCGCCGGCCGGCCGATCACTGCGCGAGCAAAGCTCTCACCCGAAAGGGCTTCCGCGCGCTTTTTGAGCTCGAGTAGACAAAGACCCACAAGTGTTTCTAGCGTAAGAATTCGATTATCTATGACTGTGCCCAAGTAATTGGTGTTCGGGAGGTGGGACTTAAAAGATCGAAACAATCGCCCTTCAAAATCATGCTCAATGTACTGCTGAATCGCCTCCTGCCCATAATAGCATTGCGACTCATCTGGAAAAAACAGAATCGTCCGTAGCAGGGTAGGATCCTGAGCATAGGGGTCAATAGGAAGTGAGGTGTGAACTTCACCATTGAGATATATGCCCACCAGGGAGTTGCTGGTTCCAAAGTCGATAGCAAGTGAAGAGGTGCTTGATGTGCTCGGGTTGTCTGAATTGGCGCTCATTTACAAATTACCCTAAGGCAAAGGAGTTGACTTAGCAAGCGGTCTTGGTATTGAACGATCCTATGAAAAAACCAAAAAAGCCACTGGTGAAGAAGTCTTTGAGCCGCTCTCCTACTAATGGATCCAGCAGTCATCCTAACATCGAGAAGATCCTGAGCCAGGTGGTGCGTACTCCTACCGTCGAGAACGCCCTATCTGCCGAGCAAAAGATTGCCAAAATCACCCACCATGTCCAGAGAATTATGGAGGTGCTGGGCCTGGATTTGACGGATGACAGTCTCCACAAGACTCCGGAGCGAGTGGCCAAAATGTATGTTAAAGAAATTTTTTCAGGCCTTGATGACACCAGCTTTCCGAAGATCACCACTATTGAAAACAAAATGAAGTACGATCAGATGATCATTATCAAATCGATCGTGGTTCTCTCGCAATGCGAACATCACCTGCAAACCATAGATGGATTTGCCACCGTGGCTTACATTCCAAATAAAAAGATCGTGGGGCTTTCTAAAATCAATAGAATTGTTCAGTTTTTTGCAAGGCGGCCACAAGTGCAGGAGAGGCTCACCAAGCAAATTGCAGACTGCTTAACACTGATTCTAGAGACCGACCACGTGGCCGTTTCCATACAGGCCAAACACTACTGCATGATCGCTCGCGGCGTTGAGGATCAACAGAGCACCACCGTGACCTGTGATTTGCGAGGGGATTTTAAACACAACCTTGGAACTCGCTCAGAATTCTTGTCGCAGGTTCAGACGGCCAAACTCGCTACCACCGCTTTGTGATGCTTTTCTAAGAGCTCTTGAACATTTTTGGAGAGATTCCCTTTTTTCAGCGCTCGGCCAAAGAGGCTCTCAGTAAAGTTCCGTTGCGAAACCGAAAGCTTACCAACAAACTGAAATACCGACATCAGGCGAGCGGCTACACTGGGGTTGAATTTATCAATCTTTAATATCTGCTCCATCAGATACGAAAAATTCGGCTCTGGCTCGCGGTAAAACTCACTCCAATTTTTTCCAAACTGCAAAAGCAATGAGTATACATTGTTGGGGTTTTCGATATCAAACTGGGGTGACCCCATGAGCTGCTGAATTTTTCCGAGCAGATTCGGAGTGCGCTGCTGCGCTTGAATGGCCAACCAGTTGTTCATCACCAAACGGTTTTGTGACCATCGCTTTTCAAAAATTTCTAAGCCTTCAGCAAATTCGCTAGAATCTGAAATCTTTGACAGTGCCCGAAGGCTCATGATCTCTTCGGTCATTTGTCGCGGGCTTTTTAGCTGCTGAAGCAGCAATTGCAAGATCTCCTTTGAATCCGCCATGGCCAAGTAGTACTGAGCCCGGTAGGTCAGGGCTCTCTGGCCCATCGCTGCCACATCCAAATCATCACTGACAGGAGTGCGCGCAATTTTGTCAAACGCATTCTTGAACTGGTGACCAACTATCTTTTCGAGTCGTGCGCGAATCGTGTCCAATCTCTCGAAATCAGGATTTGAAAGATTTTGAATGAGCAAAGCGTCTTCAGGAAAGGACAAGTGTATGGCTTTCTGATAATCGCTCAAGCCGGAGTCAATCACCCCGCCATAGGCGGACAACAGGTTTTTTAATCCGAGGTCGCCTTCAGTTTTCCAAAACGAAAAACTCAATTCGTTAAGTGCGCTTTGCTTTAAAAAAGAATCTGATTCGATCAGAGCCTGCTCAAGCCATTGATTCGAAGTGCGCTGCACCTCAAGACGCACAGGCGCAGACAGGCCATGCAGGTAGGTCATCGTTGGCGGCTTAGCAAAGGGCCCAAGGCGCATCTGCTGTTTATTTTGTCGCAAAATCACCATCCGTTCACGATCCGAGTTCACGTGAATTTCTGGCGCCTCTAACAACACCTCTTTGCCGTCCAAGTAGGCCTTGATCTTAATTGGCATCACAAGTGCTTGTTGTGAGCCTGGGCGTTTTTGTTCGATGCTGATGTTGAGCATTGCCGATTTTGCGTCATACTCTTCGCGCACAATGAGGTGCGGAGTGCCTGCTTCAGAATACCAGTATGCAAAATCTTTGAGATCAAAATGAGAGGACTCACTCAAGGCTGTTAAAAAATCTTCTGCCGTAACACCCTGACCGTCATGTTTTTGCAGATAGTATTTGAGTGCCTGAGAAAAAGATTCTCGACCCAGTAAGGTTTGGGCCATGCGAATCACTTCGCTGCCCTTGTCGTATATTGTTGTGGTAAAAAAATTATCTACTGATAGGTAGGACTCCGGCCGAATGGGATGGCTATTGGGCCCCTCATCTTCTGGAAACTGCTCCGTCATCAAGCGTTGCACATCATACAGCCGTACCACTTCACGATCGTAGATATCCGCAGAAAACTCCTGGTCGCGAAAGACTGTCAAACCCTCCTTGAGAGTCAATTGAAACCAATCTCTGAGTGTAACTCGATTGCCTGTGTAATTGTGAAAGTACTCATGCCCAACGACAGCATCAATCTGTTGAAACATTTCGTCAGTGGCCGACTCTTTGTCTGCCAAAATGTATTTGACGTTAAAAATATTCAGTCCTTTATTTTCCATCGCGCCAGCATTGAACCCATCGATGGCCACGATCATATAGGTGTTCAGATCGTACTCGAGGCCAAAACGTTTTTCATCCCAAGCCATGGCCTTTTTAAGCGCTGCCATGGCATAGGTGCATTTCGACTCAAGCCCCCGGCTGGAATAGATTTCAAGATCGACTTTTTTTCCGGAATGGGTAACAAACTCATCTCTAAGGACGCCAAAATCACAGGCCACCACGGCAAACAGATAGGATGGCTTTTTAAACGGATCCCGCCACTGCACCTGATGCCGATTGTTCTCGATATCTTTGCTAGACAGACGATCGCCATTGCTTAGCAAAACTGGGTAGCGGTCTTTATCGGCTTCAATATCAACAGTGAAAAAGCTCATTACATCTGGACGATCTGGATAATAGGTGAGTCGGCGAAAGCCCTGGCTCTCACATTGGGTCACTAAGCATCCGCCAGATACATATAGACCCTCCAGGGACTTGTTTTGATTCGGTAGCAGCTTTGTATAAAATTCCACTTCGAGTTCATGGGCCTTCGGAAAGAGCTTGAGCCCCTCATGCACAAACTCGAACTCACCGGCAACAGGTTCTCGCCCATCTATCTTCCAATTTAACAATTCAAAATCATGGCCATCAAAACTGATTGCGCTCAGGTCATGAGACTTCAGCTTCAAACGATTTCTTAAAAAGGTGTGTTCAGCAAAAATCTGAAAACTCAAATGGACATCGTCAACAGAAAAGGTGGGACTCGTATAGTCTTTTAAGTATACTCGCTCTTGCATCCAGCTCGGCTCCTTTGAGGGCTCAGTGACTTGAAATTGGCACAAATACTATTTCAAACCTTAAGAAACTTCACACTGAATGACAGGCTATGCAAACCTTTTAATACGCTGGCAATTCTGACAGAGTCATGAATCTTATCGGCTTCAACACTGAGTGCAGTCAAGGCTCTCTCGTGACTGGCGATGCAAGACGGGCAACCATTGACCGCAGATACGGCCAGCGAGAGCATTTCAAAGGTCTCTTTGCCAGTGATGGGTTTGCCAAGCGATTGCATGCGAAGCCCTGCCCGCTGGTAGAGGTCTTTTGCCTCATCGGCCAAGTAGTGGCGAAATTTGTAATACACATTGTTCATACCCATGATCGCAGCCACTTGGGAGCTTTCGCAAATCTGCTCTTGCGCGACATCCAGCTCTTTTAAGCACTGCACAGACAGTTGCGCCATGGACTGATCGCCCAGGGAGGTGGACACTGCTAGAGCTGTCATCCATCTCTGTCTTGGCTCCAAAGTGCTCTCTGTCATCAGCTTTTTGAAATTCAAAGCCAGGTCACGAAAAATGCTGGTCTCTAAATTGGGGAACTCTTTTTCCAAATAGGCATCCACTTGATTCTCAAAATTTATGCTCACAAAGGCATCCTTTCGCTAAGAGTTTTTCAATTCCTCAAAAATAGAAACCAATGCCTTGGCGATTTCGATTTCTGAAGAATTGAGCCAGATCATTTAGCTCAGATCTGGCTCAAAAATACTTACGGCTATAACATTTACCTAGAGATAAGCGGAGAGCTTACCCCAATGTCTTTTGACCTTTTTCCCAGTTACAAGGGCAAAGTTCATCAGTCTGGAGAGCATCTACTGTGCGAAGGACTTCCTTTACGTTACGACCAACACTGAGATCGTTGACGCTGGCCCAGCGAATGATGCCGTCGGGATCAACAATGTAAGTTGCGCGAAGTGGCGCTTGCGCCTCTTTGTGCAAAATGCCCAATGTGCCACTCAATTCTTTTTTGTAGTCTGCCAACATTGGAAAGTTCAGATCCTTAAGATCATCGTGATTGTTTCTCCAAGCCAAATGTACAAAGTGGCTGTCCGCACTCACGCCAAAAAGCTTCGTCTCGCGCTGCTGAAAAGACTTAAATTCTTTGTTAAATTCAGCAATCTCAGTTGGGCATACAAAGGTAAAGTCCAAGGGCCAAAAAAAGAAAACGCTCCACGCGCCTTTCATATCTTTGTTTGAAATTTCGGTAAATTCTTTGCCCTTTTCTCTGGACACACACGCTTGCATTTTAAACTCTGGAAACTTTTCGCCGATTCCTAACATTGTTTCTCCTTTAGTTAGATTTCTGGTTAATAAACTCAGCTCTTTGAGCTGTTTGATTTCTTTTTTAATTTTCCATGCTCTTGCATTCCCACATTTTGCAAGTGGCCACTCAGAACCAACTCCACCCCTTTGACCTGAAATCGTTTCGGGATGTTCATATCGATCGACACTTCATCTTGAGCAAGATCAAAAACCTTTCCTGAGCTTTCATCAATGAAGTGAAAGTGATCCGCAGTATTACAGTCATAGACCACTTTGTCGGAGTGTGAGAATCTAAACATCCTAAGTAGATCAGCATCAATCAAAATATTGAGAGTATTGTACACCGTTGCTAAGCTAATTTTGCCTAAATTCTGACCTGACCAAAGATGAATGTCTTCTGCACTGGGATGATTCGCTTCACACAAAACATAACGCGCAATCCCCACCCGTTGCAGGGTGGGCTGAAGTCCTTTTGAAATCAAAAGCTCCTCGATCTCTTGACGAGACAGGCAGGGCTTTTGAAAGTGAGCGGCAGACGCCATAGGAACAGTGGTTTTAGACATGACAGATTTAGAATAGTTCTAAACTTAGAATAAGTCAACTGTGAGTCTTGAGGCGGGTCATTTTTTGTTTAACCTATTGAAATTAATATGGTTATCTGATCTAAAAACCTGGCGCGTGCCGCCGCACCTCGTTTGTGACGCCTGAGCCCTAGGACAATGAAGCGCCTGAGGCCTGGGTCAATGAAGCGCCTGAGGCGCTATTAAAAAAAACTCCGGGATTTCGACAGAAAAGCTCTGCCCATCTTCGCCAGTAAAAAAGTAGGTGCCCTTCATGGAGCCAGAAGAGGCATTTAGCGGGCAAGCGCTCTCATATTCAAAACTCTGTCCAGGCATAATACGCGGCTGCAATCCTACGACGCCTGGCCCCCTCACCTCTTCAAAGTGACCATACTGATCCGTGATGATCCAATGACGGCTCATCAGCTGTGCAGGCGATTCCCCAGTGTTGTTGATTGTTATTCTGTAGGCAAAAAAATAAATATTCTCTTCCGGTTTCGATTCGGTCGGAACATAGACAACTGTCGATTTGATTTCAAATTGGGCTGCAGTTTCTTTTTGCACAGACATGGCTTAGTTCTCTTACCATATTAGCAAATTTTCAAGCTCAAAAATTATCGGATAATGGTCAGAAGCCAAATTGAGCTTTGCATCAAGAGTCTGTGGAAGATCTAGCTCAAAACCAAACTCGTCGCAAAATCGCCGCACCTTGGCAGTATTCTCTTTGATATGGCACTGTAAAGGGGAGCTTAAAAAACAAAAATCGATCTGCTTGCTATCGGCTCTCTGGTTGGTTCGAATCTGAGTGTGTGTCACTCTTTTTGTAGGCTCCACACCGGCCACGTGCAGAACGTCTTCGAGCTGAGTTCGATCATAAATATCTAAAAATTCTTTTTCTGTATGGATGCGACTGGCGTTGCCATTGAAATCGCCGGCAACAATTTGCGGAGCCTTCGGATATTTTTTTTGTAGCTCCAAATGGATATCCACCAACGCCTTCAGTTCCGCCGTGCGCCGCTCGACCCCACCGTGATCGATCCCTTCAGGGTCCAGATGAGATTTGAGATGGGCCAACAGAATAATGAGAAAGGGGTCTTCGCGATCTTTGGCAAAGAGCTTCAACTCCGCCACATCACGCGAAAATTTTTCGCTCGCGGCCATGCCAAGGTGGCGATTTTTAGCGTAGAGAAACTCAATCGATCGATTTTTATTGGAGGCAAGATCAAAATAATACTGCTGACTTCTCTTCACCAAATAACCGATATCAATATTGCGATTGGAGTTTCCCTCTATAAGTGCGGCCGCATAGTCAAGGTCTTTGAGAAAGAGCTCATTGAAATTGGTTAAGGATTCTTGGCCGCCGACCTCGCACAACATCACAATGTCTGCATCTATTTCGTGCAAGACCTTGGCTATTTCGCGACATTTTCTGAGCGATTTATTAGAATGAACTGACACTGATAGCTTCTGCCATTGAGCCTCATCAACTTTCAGATGCTCTGCTTTAAACTTTTCATCCGAAAGAAGAAACAGGTTCTCAACATTCCACAAACAAAACTTCAAATTCACAGTTATAAATCTTCTTTCGTTAGGAAGTGTTGAATGCTAGAAATAATACCAACGCGAACCAATTCCATTTTGAAGTATCCGCCCAAAAAAGTAAAGGAGCATCACCAATGGCAAAAAAAACTCGGCCTCAAAAAAAGCCTTCAAAGGCTATGGAAAGCAGCAAAAAGGGGGCAAAAGTCAGTCCAGGGCAGCCAGGTGATTTATTAAATTTACGACACCTCGTGGATTTGAGCCACGTTAAATTTTCTTCTCATGACATCAACCAAGCTCCCGCACCAGAGCTCTCTGGGCATCTGTTCCTTTTCCCAGACTCAAATATCGAAACCAAAGTTCTTGCTGCGATTCAATCGCACCTTCACGATTGGCAGATCGAGCAGCTCGCCGGGCAGATTGAAAAGAAAAAAGAAACTTTATTTTTTCAATCTTCAGTGGGCCCCATGTGGATCATTCGCAAAAATGTCGCAGATCCCGACCCCACTGTGTTGAGGCATTTTAATCCACTTGAAGAATCTTCCTATAGTTTTTTTCGTGATCAAACAGCGCACGTATGGCCATTGCTGCGCGCTCTAAAAATTCCGCAGCTGCATGTTTACGACTATGGCTTGGACGACTCCGCAGTTCAGGGTTGCTTGGTGGGCTTTCACTTGGTGTCTTACTCTTTTTCCATGCATGCTAAAGAGTTTGTGCAATGCCATTGGCATTCCGCTCAGCCAGAAGCTGCTGGGGGCAAGGGAAAAAACACCAAAGACAGCAAGAAAACAAAAAAATTATCGCGCCAGGAGCAACTGAGACTCAGGCAAGCAGGGCGCAAACTGGACTTTGAAAGCCTGCGAGTTTCTGCACAGATGATTGGGCAAGGCGTAAATTTGGCGCGCCACCTGGTGAACCTGCCTCCCAATCTTTTAAATCCCGACAGATTTTCAAATCTGGTCGAAAAGGGCATGGACTGGCCAAAGCATGTGGAAGTCGAAGTCTGGGATCACTTGCGCATGCAAAAGGAACGCATGAATCTGCATTTGGCTGTGGGCGCAGGCTCTGGCTCGAAACCGAGAGTGGTCCAAATCAGAATTCCTGCAGCCACTCGTCGCCGCGGCCCTACTAGCAAAACAAATTCTGCGGATCGCACAAAATCCAATACGGCACAGAAAACGGAAACGCTGGCGTTTGTTGGCAAAGGAGTGACCTTTGATTCTGGTGGACTGGACATTAAGCCTGCCAATGGAATGCGCCTCATGAAAAAAGATATGGGCGGCGCGGCTTCGCTCTTGGGCTTGGCCTGGGTCGCAAGCCATTTGGATCTCGACGTGGACTTGGTGTTTATTTTGGGCTTGGCAGAAAACTCCATAGGCAGCGAAAGCTTTCGCCCCGGTGACGTTGTTACCGCAAGAAATGGCTTGAGTATCGAAATTCACAACACCGATGCTGAAGGTAGACTTGTGTTGGCGGACTGCCTAGACCTGGCCGCCGAAATGGAAAATGTCCATACCATTGTTGATGTGGCCACCTTAACCGGAGCCATCAAGGTGGCTCTCGGGGCGCAAATTGCTGGACTTTTTGCCAATGATGATCGCCTCGCACACTCTGTGCAGGAGGCCGGCATGCGCAAAGGAGATTACACCTGGCGAATGCCTCTGTATGACAAATACTTGGGGCACCTTCATTCGCACTTTGCTCAGCTGGCCAATGCCAGCGATGGCTTTGGTGGAGCCATCACCGCTGCGCTATTTTTGCAAAAATTTGTGAAAAACAAAAAGTGGGCACATCTTGATATTTATGCCTGGAATGACAAGGCCGATGGAGCCCTGTCCTCTACGGGCGGCAGTGGCCAAGCAGTGCAAATGCTTGCCCACTTTTTGGAACAGCACTTCACGGCAGTCTAGTTTTTCTTTTTCAGCAGCATTTGTCGGAGCCTAATTCCAGCTTGTTAGAATACAATATTAGGCATTGGAGGTCCTATGAACAACGCATGGAAAATCATTTTGCTAGCAGCGCCCGCTTTAATTTTTGCTTCAGCGCTCTCTTCTCAAGCCAATACAATTGGCGGACGACTCACCTTCATGCACCTGAGTTCAAACGATTGCCTTGTGACCGTGAGGCTTAACGTCAACAATGCTGGCAATGATGCCTCTTTGCCAGCAATCGAAAAGGGCATTGACCTTTCCTATCCAGGTTGTGAACAGGACGCCAATTTAAAAGAAATTCTACGTAAAGCCATGGCTGACGACCAACCTATGCCTCTAGTGCAATGGGATAGCAAATCGCAAAGGTACTTTGAACTCACCTCGCACGCTGGTGATCCCACCGCTGATAGTGAACCTGAGGAGAATCTAAATCGCTTGGAGTATCTTCAAAGCGAAATCTCACCCATTTTTTGGTATAAGGGTGGCAAGAATTTTGTTCTCTCGCCAATGATTCCTCTAAACACAAAGGTCGTAAAAATAGTTCCGGATTTTGATGTGGATGAGTCCATCTCAAAAAAATCAATGTGCTTGCTCTTTACAGAGAGCAGCGCCGGCGACCGCCGGGCTCTGATCGTGAACACCGAACAGTGCGAAAATGATCGCCTGGCACATTTGGTGGGCCAGCAGATTGAATACTCTTTGGCTGACTTGTCGCTAGTTCGACTTCGCCCCCTCTTGGTCGAACTTGAAAAACTCAATGAACCCAAAAAGAAAAGGTTTTTCTTTAATTTCCTGGAGACCGAAAACCTGCCTTGGTTGCAAAATCCATAAGTACTGCTGATGGCAGTTGCGAACTCCAGCTAAAGTCATTTCTGGATCTAATGGTAGAGCATTTCTACTTTTAAAAGCATTGTCCTGGACAGTCAGTCTGCAATGTCCTGCGGCTTTAAGTTTCCATCATCCAGCGCTCTAAAAAATTGGCGGCGGCGGTGTAGGCGCGCAGTTCATTTTCGAGTTTCAAGAAGCCGTGGCCTTCGTCATCAAACACCAAATAGTCCACAGTTTTGTTGGCGGCCTTTAGCCTTTCGACCACTTGATCCGACTCTGCTTTCACAACACGAGGGTCCTTTGCACCTTGGATCACCAGTAGGGGGCATTCAATTTTATCTAACGCGAAGACGGGGCTTTGCTCTTCCAGCTTTTCTTTGTCTATTTCAGGATTGCCAACGACCTCACTCATATATGGCCTCCAATCCGGGGGAACACTTTCAATAAAAGTGAAGAGATTGGAGACGCCAAAAATATCGACCGCCGCTTTAAAGGTGTTAGAAATTTTTGTGATGGATCTCAAGGTCATATAGCCACCGTAGGAGCCGCCGATGATGCCAATTTTTGAAGGGTCAATCCATCCGCTTTGCTTTAACCACTCGATGCCATTTTCCATATCTGGCAAATCCGCAGTTCCCCACTGTCCACATATGGCATTTGCAAAGTCTCTTCCAAAACCGGTTGATCCCGTCGGATTGGGTGCCCAAATCACAAAGCCGCGACCTATGAAATACTGAAAAAGCGGACGAAATTGAGCCTTCTCTTGCCACTGTGGTCCACCGTGGGGCCAGACCAAAACGGGCAAAGATTTGTTCTTTTTTGCGCGTTTTGGGAGAAAAAGCCAACTGTAGTTCTTGCGATTCTGCGACTTGTAAGTAATCAATTTGGGATAGACAAATTCAGATTTTGGAATTCTCGCCGTCCAATTGTCAGTGAGCTGCCGAGCCTCTCGCGTGCGCAGATTGAGACGATAAAAATTGCGGGGCTCAGTGGGAGAGCTGTAGGCAAATACTGCAAACTGACTGTTTTTGGAAAAACTCAAGCTTTCGATCACCCCTCGTTGCGAAAATTTCACTGTTTGTTTCTTCAAACCTTTTGACGTTAGTGGTAGACTGTAAAGCTCCATTTCACTCTTGCCAGCACAGTTTCGCACTATGAGCAGATGCTTTTTATCAGGAGAAATTTCAGCAAGCTCGATATCCCATTTGTCCGGCTCTAGATATTTTGGTTTTTTACTATCGATGTCAAAAATTGCCAAACTCAAGAACTGACGACCGTGATTGCTCACCACCAATAGATTGTTCTTTTTGTCCGTTCCTACGGGGCTAATTTGAGTGTTCAATTCTGTAAAGAGATCGATAACTTTTCCCGTCTTGGGATTGAGGGCGTGAAGGGTATTGCTTTGCGCGGCGTGAGCCCGATAGAATAGAAAATTGCCATTGTGGGTTTGATTTTCAATCCAACTCGAGCTCTGATCTTCGTGATGATAGAGGCGTTTTACTTTTTTAGATCTTAAATCAAAAGCGTACAACCCCTGTGACTTGGGATTGTTGCGGTTGGAAGTGAAGTAGAGTGTTTTTTTGTCTGAACTTACAAAACCTAGAAAATCTCGCGCAGAAGACTCTTTTGGAACTCGAACTGTGCTAGAGTCTTTTAAATTCCAGATTTCAATGTAAGTCTGCTCATCTCCGTGGCTATCCATTAAACAGGCCAACCGATCTGGCCCCACCCACATTAGACCCGCAGTCATGACGTGGGGCTGGCTGTCTTTGTTGGAGGTCAGAGGCTTTGGATACAGCATCAAGTCCGAGTTCGCTGCGATGGTGCCCAACCAAACTTGAGGTGAACCTGTCAACGAAGACACATAAGCTAAGGTGCTGCCATCATCACTAAGGGCTGCGCTTGCAAAAACAGGAATTCGATTGAAGTACTCTGCAATGGGATATTTGTTCATTTTTTGTCCTAGCTTCTGCAATGGTATGATTGTGTGAAGTTCAAAGCTGCGCAGATCATGCTGCTCCAGGACAGCAGCGCTTTCCATAAACTCTTCACTTCACTTCTTGAAATTCCTCTATTAAAACAGTAGCTAAAGTTACTGACTGAATAGGTGTCAAATGAAATGTGATAAAGTTTTGGTTTTAAGTTTGCTTGTACCGCTTGTCTTCCTGTCAGCTTGTGGAGGCGACTCTGGTAGCAATGGTAATGAAGGGGGACCGGCGCCACAGTCCAATCGCATTAACTGGGAGAATGTGCCAACTGAATTTCATCCCACTATTGAAGATGTTAAATTTTCAACTTCAGGTATCGATACGGTGAAAGTAGATGCCTTTGGTTTTACAAATGATGCCGAGGTTGTTTACTCAGATGAAGTTCCAGCCGCCACTGGTTACGTGAGAATTTTCAAAGTTTGGAAAAAGTCTGCATCCTGGGGAAGTGTTTCTCCTTATGTCCAGGGAGCCACCGTAAATATTCGAAGTCAGGGTACCTACCAATGTTCAATCCGCATCCGAAATGGACAAATCATTGAACTTGAAGGCGGCTGTTATGTTCGGCTACAAGTCTTTCTTCCAAGGGCCGCAGAAATCGAAGTCTACAATGTTGGCCAACTCATTTCAAAAAGGTTTATTCCTATTTCTGCTGAGACGCTCCTTAAAAATATTGATCACGCTGTTGGCGTCGATGATAAATTTGCATCTATTGACGATTTTTTGAATTCCTACGCTGGGCTGTCGAAAGTTCCAACTTTGACATCTGTTCAGTTGGGGGAGGTGATTGGCGAGTTTTCATGGAAGGAAGAAAAGCTTAAAGCCTTGCGCATGTTGCACGCGTTCGTCACCGATCGCGAAAACTTGAGACAGATGATAGAGAAAAAATTTAGCATGTTCGAACGCGAAGAGGCCTTCGCCATCGTCGGGATTTGAGCCGCGTGGCCTTTTGCTTTGGGTAAAGAAGAGTTATCAGTGCATTTTTAGCGGATTCCGGTTGGGGCCTCAATTCGCGAGCGCTTTTTGGCAGTCGAGGCACATTGATTTTCGGTTTTCCGCCAGTGGCGTTAGCAGTAAATGTGGAGTGACCTGCAAAGTGTTGGCAATGAGGCCCAGCGTTCGCAGTTTGATATCGACCCGCCCCGATTCGATCTCCTGATAGTGCCGAAATTTGATTTCCGCCTCAGCAGCAACCTCCTTTTGGGTCAATCCCCTTTTTGCCCGCCAACTTCTGATTTGTAGAGCAATAAATCCAGGACAAGGATGAACTTTCTTTTTAGAGGGTTTTGATGCCGGCACTGGCCTCCTTGTACGCCCCTAGAGGGGCGTATATCTATAATCTTCTTAACAATCTGCCTTGGTGGAAATACTATCGATTTCACTTGGACATTTTAAATCACAATCGTTTTCGGCGGACGAGCTTTGAAAGAGATGTCCAACTCAGCAGTTATTGTAGAATATGCCGGAGCTCATTGTAGAAATCCAGCATATATTTTTTGTTTAATGCCCGCGGAGAAGTTGGAATGAGCTTTAGTAGGTTGGATCTCCCGAAAGTCCGAGAAAAATACAACATTGGTAGCGGCGCATCGCCAGCAGTGGATTTTTATGTGGAGGGAATTTCTTGCGGCAATTGTGTTGCAAAAATTGAAAAGGCCTTTGCCAATGAGACTCTTGCCAAATCCATCGCAGTCAATTTGTCGCGCCGAACTGTCCGCATAGGCATAGAACCCAATGGAAAATTTGCACCCGCTGCCGAAAAACTGCGAGCACTGGGCTTTGAACCAAAACCCATCGATAAAATTTCCGACTCTCAACAAGAGGAAAAAGCTGAGATCAAGGCGAATCTCAATCGGGTCGCCATTGCCGGTGTCTTGTCCGGAAACATCATGCTGTTTTCATTTGCAAACTATGCTGGAACTGAGGGTCGCTGGACCCATTTGTTTGACCTCATGAGTGGAATCTTTTTTCTGGGGATCCTGTTTTATTGCTGCAGACCCCTTTATAAAAAAGCTTGGGCGGGAATCCGCAACAAAAGTGCTTCCATCGATTTGCCAATTGTTGCATCCATTATCATTGGCTCAGGCATCAGTTACTATCACCTTTTTTTAGAAAAGGGAGATGTTTATTTTGACTCACTCGCCACGCTGACTTTTTTGATTTTGGCTTCGAGATCGATTTTGAGTCATTATCAAAAAAAGCTTTTGAGTCCCTCCTATCTCAAAGACTACTTCAAAATTGATGTTGCGACCAAAATACTTGCTGATGGCACCCTCGAATGCGTCCCAAGTGAAGTTGCACCAGGCGAGAGGCTGCTTGTAAAAAATGCTGAAGTTTTTCCTGTGGACGCAAAATTGGAATCTGAAAGTGTATGGATAGATGGATCCATTTTGACTGGCGAAGCCATGCCCGTGGAAGTCCATCAAGGCGAAATGTGTTATGCAGGAACCACTTGCCTCAGTGAACAGGCCATTGTTGTTTCTACGTCCTCAAGCATGGATTCACGAATCGGGAAGTTGGTCGCCAAGGTCGAAGAGCAGCTCCTTAGCAAGACTCCGCTAACTTCTCTTGCCGACAGACTGGCACAGGCCTTCACCGCTGCCGTGCTGTCCATCGGCGCCATCTATTTTTTGTATTATATGAATATAGATTTTGCCGAGGCTCTCAATCGTGTGCTGGCCTTGGTGATTTTAGCATGTCCCTGTGCCCTTGCCTTTGCCACCCCCCTTGGTCAGTCCATTGTACTTTCTAAACTCGCAAGGGCCGGCATTTTTGTTAAAAATGGTGAGGCCATTGAGAAGTTAAGTAAAATTGAGACCGTCATTTTTGATAAGACCGGAACGCTCTCAGAGGGGAAACTGCAGTTTTTGGGCTGGGTGGGAGAAGAACCCAGTCAGCAGATTCAGTCGATCATGTTTGCGCTGGAAAAATCATCAAATCATCCCGTTGCAAAATCCCTTCGCGATCTTACACAAAAGGCAAAGAACAGTGGTTTGGCAGTTGAGAATTATTGCGAAGTCATTGGCCGCGGTGTCTTTGGCAAAATCGATGGCGATGAATATTCAATAACTGCTCTGACCAACTCCCAACCAGGAACAATTGGCATTGGCCTTAAGAAGAATGGGCAGCCGATTTCAGGGGCCTTTTTTGGTGACATTGCAAAAGGAGATGCCCTCAAGACGGTTAGCGCTCTTGAACAACTGGGCCTGCGCTGCTTTTTGCTTTCAGGAGATAAGCAGGGCTCCGTTTTGCCATTTGGCACCAAGATGGGTTTTGCAAAAGAGAGAATCTGTGCTGAAGCCTCGCCAGAGCGCAAATTGCAATTTATCAAATCACAACCCAACAGTATGATGGTGGGCGACGGCGCAAATGACCTTTTAGCTCTTGCCGAAAGCTCAGTGAGTGCCGCCGTCAAAGGAAGTTTAGAAGTCAGCCTAAAGCTAGCAGATGTTTATATCGGCAAAGATGGTGTGTTTGGAGTTGTTGAACTCGTGCGCGCTTCGAGAGAGGCCATGACCATCATTAAACGAAACTTGGGACTTTCAATCGCCTACAATCTCTGCGGCGGCATCGCTGCTTTGACAGGATGGATCTCGCCACTGATTGCCGCCGTGCTGATGCCCCTGAGCTCAGTAATTGTGGTCGGCCTCACCATCTGGGGAACAGCCTGGATGAGATCATTGGGCAAAAACGCTTCACGACTAAACTCTCGCCCGAACGACAGTTCAAAAACGAGCCCAATCCCACGGCCAGAAGCGCAACCAGAAGCACGGCCAGAAACACAACCAGATCCACAGACTGCTTCGACTGAAGAGGCCATCGCATGAATGTTTTGTTTTTGATGATCCCCGTTTCCATTCTGCTCGCCTTTGTTTTTTTAGGCCTATTCATTTGGTCAAACAACAATGATCAATTTGATGATTTAGATGGCGCCGCCCAAGCCATTTTAGAAGATGACATGACAACAACAATAACAACGACAACCTTGAACAGTAGCAATTTAAAAACTTAAATAGAAGTTGGTATAAGGAAATTTTGCATGAGAGAAGAAACGTTTAAGTATGATGACACCATTGTAAGGCACTTTGTTTTGGCCACCATCTTTTGGGGAGGAGTGGCTTTTTTGGGCGGACTCCTCGTTGCACTTCAGTTGTCCCATTATGGTTTTAATTTTAATATGGAGTGGCTGACCTTCGGCAGATTGCGACCGGTGCACACCAATGCTGCGATTTTTGCCTTTGCCGGAAATGCCGTGTTTGCTGGCATCTATTATTCGACCCAAAGGCTTTTGAAGGTGAGGCTCTATTCTGATGTGCTGAGCAAAATTCATTTTTGGGGTTGGCAGCTCATCATTGCCTTTGGCGCTCTCACTCTGTTTTTGGGGTTTTCTCAGTCTAAAGAATATGCGGAGCTGGAGTGGCCACTGGATATCGCCATCACCCTGATCTGGGTCATCTTTGCCGTCAATTTTTTTGGTACAATCGCAAAAAGAAGAGTTCGTCATATGTATGTGGCCATTTGGTTTTACATTGCAACCATTCTGACCGTGGCCGTGCTTCATGTTGTTAACTCTATCGAAATTCCGGTGAGCTTTCTCCAGAGCTATCCGGTTTATGCAGGCATTCAAGATGCTTTGGTGCAGTGGTGGTATGGTCACAATGCCGTGGCGTTTTTTTTAACCACCCCCTTTCTTGGGCTGATGTATTACTTTGTGCCCAAGGCAACCAATCGCCCCATCTACAGCTATCGTCTTTCGATCATTCACTTTTGGTCACTGGTATTTATTTATATCTGGGCAGGCCCGCATCACCTGCTTTACACCGCTCTTCCCGACTGGTTGCAAACTCTTGGCGTCGTGTTTAGCGTGATGCTGTGGATGCCCAGCTGGGGCGGCATGATCAATGGTCTCCTGACCATTCGCGGAGCCTGGGACAGACTCCGCACGGATCCCATCATCAAGTTTTTTGTGGTTTCGCTCACCTTTTACGGTATGGCGACCTTCGAAGGTCCGCTACTTTCTGTCAAAGCTGTGAGTGATCTCGGGCATTACACGGATTGGATTGTGGGCCATGTGCACGGAGGAACTTTGGGCTGGAACAGCTTTCTCATCTTTGCCATGATCTATTATCTCGTCCCCAGACTCTGGCATACAAAACTTTACAGCACCCGCCTCGCAACAAACCATTTCTGGATCAGTTTTTCTGGCATCATCTTGTATTATGTGTCTATGGTCACCGCCGGCATTACCCAAGGGATTATGTGGCGCTCCATCGATAAGACTGGGATGCTCGAGTATTCTGATTTTGTCGAAACTGTCGTCAAGATTGTTCCTTTGTATCATGTGAGATCTGCGGGTGGCGCGCTCTTTATTCTCGGTTTCATACTGTTTGTTTATAATATCTGGAAGACAGTTCAATCAGCACCAAAGATCGTCGATCCAGAAATAACGGCCGTCTCTTTTCGTAGTCAGCCAGCGCCCGCAGAAGAGGGCCACAGAGGTCTGGAGGGGGCTGGAGCGACATTTAGCGTGCTCACACTGATTGCGATCCTGGTTGGCTCTGTGATTGAGATTTTTCCGACTTTGTCCATTCATAAATACGTAAGTCCCAATGCCAAGGTGACACCCTACACTCCTCTGGAGCTGGCGGGACGAGATATTTTTGTTAAAGAGGGATGCTACACCTGTCACTCGCAGATGATACGCGCCACTCCGGCCGACACCCTTCGCTACGGAAAGCGCTCCACAATCGAAGACTCCATGTACGATCGCCCGTTTCAATGGGGTTCAAAACGAATCGGCCCGGATCTCGCCAGGGTGGGCGGTAAATATCCAGATGTATGGCACTTCAGACATTTCATCAATCCCAGAGATGTGATCGAACAGTCCATTATGCCATCCTATAGTTGGCTGTTAAACAAGAAGGTGGATTTTTATGAACTCAGAAAAAAGCTCCAGGTGATGAAATTCTTGGGGGTTCCGTACTCAGCTGAAGAAGTGGGAAGCGCTGATCTGCTCGCCGAGCAGCAGGCAGCAAAGATTGTTGCAACTCTTACAGAGCAGGGAGTGAAGGACAACGGAAAACTTCGACAGACTGAGTTGGTGGCGCTCATTGCCTACATACAATCTCTTGGAAAAAAGACTCTGGAGGCAGAATGAAACAAGAGGGACTGCTGCACTTTACAGATTCCTATCTGCTGTGGATTGGATTTTTTTTATTTTTTTTGGTTTTTTTAGCTTTGGCGTACAGAACATTTTGCAGTGGCAGACAGAGCTTTTACTTGCAAATGTCCAGTGCACCTCTTGATGAGGAGTCAGCAAATGAGCGATAAAAATAACGACAAGGCCCTCACTGGGCATGTTTATGACGGCATTGAAGAATTGGACAATCAGCTGCCTAACTGGTGGTTGATTATTTTTACAGTCACAGTGATTTGGGGATTCTACTACTGGCTTCACTACTCCATCGCAGGAGGGAGAACTCAGGCCGAGGAGTACGCAGACAAAATGCAAAAGATTCAAGAGCTCCGCGCACAAGGCGCCGCGACTTCTGGTGGTGCAGGAGCGGCCGTGGATTTGGAAGCTCTCATTGGCAATGCCGATGCCATTCAAATTGGAAAATCAGTATTTGAAACCAACTGCGCAAGCTGCCATGGTCGTGCGGGCGAAGGCTCCATTGGCCCGAATCTAACAGACAACTTTTGGATTCACGGAAGAGGCAAAGCTTTGGACATTGAGAAGGTAGTTCTCGAGGGCTCCCTCGCCAAGGGCATGCCCGCCTGGGGCACACTGCTTTCACGAGACAAAATCGACGCCGCCGTCGTCTATGTCATTAGCCTAAAAGGTTCCAACCCAGCAAATCCTAAAGCTCCTGAAGGCACTGAAGTTAATGAGCCATGATAAAAAATCTAGAACTCATCTCAAAAACAGCCTAGAATTGCCCGAAGAACATCTGGCAACTGTAGCCAAAGATGGATCGCGAATTGCTCTATATCCCGAAATCGCCAGTGGGCGCTGGCGGGTGCGAAGGACATTTGTTCAGTACATTCTTATCGCCCTGTTCATTGGTCTGCCCTGGATTAGTCACAATGGCGAGCAGCTTGTGCTATTTGATTTTCTCAATCAGAAACTCTCACTCTTTGGTCTGACATTTTGGGCCCATGATGGTCCCATTTTATTTTTGATCGTCATGATAGCAGTGCTGAGCCTGGCTTTGGTAACAGCAGTCTGGGGACGCGTCTGGTGCGGCTGGGCTTGTCCTCAAACCGTTTTTATCGAAGGCGTCTTTCGCCGCATTGAAGCCCTGATTGAAGGAAATCACCTGCAGCGAAGAGCTCTCAATGCTGGACCCGCAAATTTTGGTTTTGTTTTCAAAAAGAGTTGCAAGTGGAGCCTTTATGTCGGCATCAGTTTGATTTTGAGCCACAGTTTTCTCGCCTACTTTGTCGGCGCCGATAGATTGATTGAAATCATTCAGAGCGATCCGCAACAAAATTGGCTCGCATTCATGGTGATTGTGATTGCGACTTCGGCCATTCTGTTTGATTTCGCCATGTTCAGAGAGCAGTTTTGTGTGTTGGTCTGCCCCTACGGACGCCTGCAGTCTGTTCTTATGGACAGCGACTCTCTGGCCGTCACCTATGACCACCGGCGCGGTGAACCACGCAAAGGTTCTGCGACAGCCCTAGATTCCAAGACGGGCGACTGTGTGAACTGTTTCAAATGCGTAAGTGTATGTCCCACGGGAATTGACATCAGACGTGGACTGCAATTGGAGTGCATCAACTGCACTGCCTGCATGGATGCCTGTGACTCGATCATGGATAAGGTGGGAAAAAAAAGAGGTCTGATTCGTTATTTGTCTGAAGCCGAAATTCAAAATGGAATCCGCAGATGGCTGCGCCCTCGACCCATCATCTATGCAACGCTTTTGCTTGTGTGCATCGCTGCTTTTGGGCGCACTGTGTTCTACCGCGGAGCCTTTCATGCCACCATCGTGAGGGCCAGTGAGACCCCGTACACAAGGCTCGCCAACGAAGCCAACAGAGTTCTCAATCACTTTAGAATCAATATTAAAAATCAATCGGCCATAGTGCAAAAAATTCAGATCTCGCTTGAGAAAGACAGCCCCATCGAGCTGGTCTTGGCCGAAAACCCGGCCATCATCGCTCCTGGTGAAACACGACGCTTGCACTTTTTTCTAAAGTTTGACACCAAACTGACTGAACAGACCGGCACAATGAAGTCTCGCGTCCACCTTCAGAGTGATTCGGGCGCCAACGAAGCTTACAACTTTTCGATCATAGGACCTAAGAATGTGGATTAGTTTTTTGTTAATTCTGGTTTGCTCCACGCTTTGCTTTTGGGAGATGGCTGTGCATGCCTAAGATTGGACCTTTCATTGTTCTCTTTGGCGTCTTGACTGGAGTTCCTCTTGGACTGGGTGGCTTCACTTTCTACTATGCGGAGGGACTGTCGTATTTATCGAATGATCCAAAGGCCTGCATCAATTGCCACATCATGAAGTCACAATACGACAACTGGCTGAGATCGAGCCACAAATCCATTGCCACCTGCAATGATTGCCATACGCCAGCGGGATTCATTGGCAAATACACATCAAAGGCTTCCAATGGCTTTTGGCACTCTTGGGCCTTCACCACCGGAAAATACAATGATCCGATCGAAATCAAGCCACACAATCGCCGAATCGTTGAGACATCCTGCAGACATTGCCACAAAGAGCTTTTAGAATCGTCGCATCTTCTATTAGCTTCTGATCAAATCTCTTGCACCAAATGCCACTCTCAGGTGGGTCACGGAAGGTAGTTTATATGAATTTGTTAAAAAGATACTTTAAACTTTTTATGTTCACGGTGATTGCTTCAAGCGCTCTTGTGGGAGTGATTGCTATGGTTCTCACCGATATCATCGAAAAAAAACAAGAAACAGAAACGATCTATCCAAAAATTCATGCCATCGATGATGACACGGACAACCCTGCTGAGTGGGGAATGAACTTTCCACATCAATTTGCTGGATACCTAAAGACAGTGGATCAAGTGCGCACTCGATTTGGCGGCAGCGAAGCCGTGCCGCGCACTCCGACGGCTGCAGATCCAAGATCCATTGTGTCGCAGTCCCGTCTAGAGGAGGACCCACGACTCAAAATCATGTGGGCCGGTTACGCCTTTTCGCAAGATTTTCGTGAAGAGCGAGGTCATGCGCATATGCTGACGGATCAAGAATTGACCGGACGGCAGCAGTTTGCCAAGCAGCCCGGAGCCTGCATCAACTGTCACGCTTCCACCTATGTGACCATGAAAAGGCTCGGTGATGGCGACATCACAAAAGGATTTCACAAGCTCAACAGCATGCCCTACGCTGAAGCCCGAAGTCAGGTGAGTCATCCGGTCAGCTGCATAGACTGCCACACGCCAAAGACCATGGCATTGCGAGTTACGCGCCCAGCATTTATCGAAGGGATTCGCACTCTCAAAGCGATGCAGGGAATTGCCGAATTCAATGTCAATCAGGACGCTTCTCCGCAAGAAATGAAAACCTTTGTCTGTGCCCAATGCCATGTAGAGTATTACTTTAAAGGACCAGAAAAAACGCTCACCTTTCCTTGGCATAAGGGCCTAAAGGTTGATGACATCTTCGCCCACTACGAAACAGAGAAGTTTTCAGATTGGACGCACAAGGAAACTGGCGCTCCCGTGCTAAAGGCTCAGCATCCTGAATTTGAAATGTGGAGCCAAGGCATTCATGCACGCTCCGGAGTGGCCTGCGTTGATTGCCATATGCCCTACCAAAAGGTAGGAGCTGCGAAAATGACGGACCACTATGTTCGCAGCCCAATGCTCAATATTCAAAAGGCCTGCCTCACCTGCCACCGCTGGCCCGAGGCCGAACTCAAGGCCCGCATCGAAATGATTCAGGAGCGCACCTTTGAAGTGCGTGGCCTCGCCATGGATGCACTTGTGGATTACATCAATGATATTAAAACCGTGCGCGAAAAAATTCCGGCAGATAAGTTAGAAATCGCCTACCGACACCAGCGGAAAGCACAATTTTATTTGGATTTTGTCGAAGCTGAAAACTCAATGGGATTTCATGCCCCGGGCGAAGCCCTGCGTATCCTCAGCATTTCCATCGATGAGACCCGCAAGGGTCAAAATGTCCTAAAGTCTTCGGCCGCCAAGTAGCTAGATCCCATTTTTAGACCTACCGTAAATGTAGAACTTAGGGACGCGAACTTGCCATTCACCAAGTTGGGAGAATGGCAAATACTTGCAACAGACTCGACCCTCAGTTCTTGTGGGTGATTTTAAACGACTAATTTCAGTGGAAGAGTTTAGTTCCCTTTGTCCGCGCTAGTAGTCGATCGAGTTCCTTGGCAGGTATTTGTTGTGGTTGCTCAATCCATTTTCTTAAGGATAAGACACCGTCTAGATCTCGAGACTTTTTCGCAAGCAGCTCAAAATATTCATCAATGGTATATTTGTCACCACGCTTTCTCTTTTGATCAAGAAGCATGCGCCAAAATCCGATCAAATCGTGGTCCGACAACAAGCGTTCTGTTACTTCGCCGACAAGAAACCCGCAAGAATAGGCAATGCTATAATCATCTCTCTTGCCAGGGCTGGAAAGAATCATTCCTGTTCGATATTTTGTTTTACATTTTTGATAGTAGTCTTCGTAAGTCGCTTCAAATTCTTTGGCGGATACAACCTTCGTAATTCTCATTGCTCTCCAGGTCACTGCTTCATTGCCGCCCTCAATCATCCATCCACTCTTAAGAGAGTCTCCTTCTTTGTTAATATTCCAGAAATGGCCAAGCTCATGATATACAAGTTTCAGAAGCTTAAGCTCCAATGTACGATCCGTTGGCTCAGCTTTCTTGTTCATGAGAGTAAAAAACATCGTGCGGGCGCCAATTCCTTCGTAGGTTGTGCCTAGGATACCTTCGCGGTATCCGTTTAGATTCCAATTCAAAATCACGTTGGGCTTCACCTCAGGTTGATATTGGAAGATTTGGGTATAGAGGTGTAAGGCGACTTTCATTTGAGAAAGAATTAAGTTCTGCACCCATTGCGGGAGCCTTCGATCCATCAAAACAGATGCGGTTCCTACCAGTGTCGGGCGCAGGTTGCCAAAATACACATAGGCATCGATATCTTCCTGATTGAGAAACTCAGAAGGATCGATTGGCAAAGAACGTTCAACTCCCTCATGAACAGCGGTTTTAAAGAATCCCGGCTCCACCGAAAATCTGTAAACAATTTTTTTCGAACTTGGCGTTCCTACCTTCAAGCTCTTGGTTACTGTGGGATCTACTAGGAATGTTTTGAAGTGACCAATGTGAATAGCCAGCCCATCATCCTCAAATACGATGAACGGATCGAAATAATTTTTGGTTTCACCATTGTAGAGATCAACATAGATCTCAAGCTCGCGCGAAGGATTTTTAAATGTTACTGCCTCCACGGCATCGTTACTCTTTTGCCATTGGGCGCCAATCGATCCGAGGTGCACGTGGACATTCGAAAAGGATTCCAATCGTCTTCGAACCGTATTGCTTCGACGGGTTCAGAAAATCTATACTTCAACAAGAACTGATTTTTGGACATTGGTTTGAGTGTTATTTCCGCGTGGATACTTTCTGCGTCTAGATTGTTGGCTCTATGAGCGCATGCAAAAATGAATAAGCAACATGTAAACAGCGGTCCAATAGTCTTGAGCATATTCGAAGATTAAAATGCAGGGGCATAGATTGTCTATCTATCTGTCTGTCTATTACAATCCGACCAGACTCATCGCAGAATAACTCCAGAGCTCTAGGCCTCGCCTGTCTTTGAAAGGAGTGCCATTAACATTTTCGATTCTGCGTGCTGACTTCTGCTTTCTCAGTTGGCAATTCTCACAACTAGACCGATCTTTAAACTTTGATGACACTTTAGGCAAAGGTCGGTATTATAAGGGCAGTCCAATCGGCACGCCCGTCATTTAAAGCGGTTCTCCATCGCACTTTATATGAGCCCATTGCAATGCTTTTTCAAATGCTCGGCGCATCCCCGTTTGGTTTTGCTTCCGCAGGTATATTTAGTGAGTGGTCTGCGCCCTCTATCCTAATCTGCCTGGCCTAAATTGGCAGCAAGGAGTGGATTTCCATGATCAAGTAGGAGTGCAAGCGCACGTTCAACACTATTCGAAGCTGTTTAAAGATGGAAAACTTGCTCTTGGAGGTCCATTTCTTGATAGTTCAGGTGGAATGATGGTTCCAACGCCGGGTGATTCTCTCGAAGAAATCAAGGCCTTGCCTGACAGCAATGGATAATTAGCACAGCCTTCCATGGCGTTCGCAGACAAGCTGCCCTAACTAGACAACTCCAGAGATAAGCCCGTTCTGATCCATATCAAATTCTACGGAAGATTTGCCATCAAATCCAAAATTTTCTAAAGAATCCCCTCCCAAAGCTATATATTTGCTCGAGCGATGGAAGGCGATTTTTTTAAAATTTGCTATCGCGAAAGTGATTGACAAGGTTTGGAGCTTTTTAGTGTGCCCGAGGGGTGATTCTTTCTGGTAAAACACGGCCGGGGTCATATGGTGATTCTCTTCTGCGTATAAGGGCGATTAAGGCTAATGGATAGGGTTTCATTGAGCGTCTCAAATTTACTTGGTATTTTAGAAAACCGCAAAAACATTGAAATAAATACCTATGTTATACCTGCCTCTGTTGTTGGAGGTAGGTATGCAATTAAAGTCTGTGTCTTCAGAAATTCTCAGAAATAAAATAGGCGAGCTTGTCAAAAAAGAGCGCGCAATCACTGCCGAAGTCGTCAGGCACCTCGCCGAAGTTCTTCGGCGAAAACTCTTTGTGGAGTGGGGATACGCTCGGCCGGTTCAGTATCTCACTCAGGAACTCAAATATTCTGAGACCTCGGCCTACACTCGATTGCGGGCGGCCGAGCTTTTGTTAGAAGTGCCTGAAGTCAGCGACAAGATTCACTCAGGTGATTTGAACCTAAGTCAGGTGTTAAAATTTAATATTGCCGTTCGCCAAGAAGAAAAAGTGACAGGAGAGCGGATCTCCACCGAGCACAAGCGTGAGGTTTTTTCTGAGATTTTAAATAGCACCGGGGCCCAGACCGAAAGGATCTTGCACAAGCATTTTCAGGAGGCCTCTTTTACGAAGCCCTTTCGCGTGCAACACAAAAGCGACGGATCCATTGAGCTCACGCTCAACATCCCAAAGGAGTATGTCGCTAGTTTTGAACGGGTTCAGGAAGTCTACTCACATCTGGAAGCCTCGGGCGACTGGCTTGAGATATTTAAGCTCATGAGCGAAGATGTGCTCAATCAAAGAGATCCGCTGCGCAAAAAGCCAAAGGCATCTTCAACACAAAGCGACACCGTGACGGTGGCTAAAGTTCCAAAGACTCTCACTCCGCGACTGCGGGCAGAGGTCTTTAGGCGAGATCACGGCAAGTGCCAGCACAGACACCCCGACGGGAGCATTTGCGGAAGTAAATATCAACCTGAGGTCGACCATATCACTCCAATCTTTGCGGGCGGTACCAACGAGCTCCACAATCTGCGTACGCTGTGTCGATCACACAATCACTATCGGTATCAGAAGGGTGCGGGATTTTTTGAGTCACAGTTTCATTAATAGAACCTCGTAGACGCTGGCGTGGAGGCTGGTCGGAGTATTTGGCAGCCGAGAAAGCAAAAACCAGCTTGTAGAATCGAAAATGATACTGGCACTTATTCAAATGACGAACGAGTTCTGAAAATGCGAGGATATTCAAGATAAAGTCTAGCAGAAAGACGGCACGAACAGCCTTTTTATTATAATATCGATTTACAAGATATGGCACCTGTTATAGTCACTCGCTTATGAAAACTGTTTCATTAATTCTATTTTTGCAATTAGCAGGGTGTTCCTCCATTGACCATCGGTTAAATTACGTACTCCACGAGCCTTCCGTTTCGGACCAGACGAGTTCATGGAGACGCATCTGCACAGTCTGGAACGCCACCGACGGTGCGGCTTTTTCGACGATTTCGGGATCACAGGTTTTAGTTAAAGCACCAGTGCATATTCAAACAATTTTTTGGGGACCTCTTCTCGTTCCAATCATCCCAGTCAGTCATCAAGACAGAGAATTTGTTCCGTATGTTGAGATTCAAATTGTACCAGCCTCTGAACAGACTATGAAATTTCCCCTACAAGAGGTGAAAATATTAAGCGATGATGATGAGGTCTCTATCGAGAAGGCTAACTACTCTATCAGAGGAACAAGAAATCAAGAGCTCACACAAGGCATTTTGGAAAAGGATCAATTGCATTCCAACATCAACATTGTGTCGCCCTATTCAGTGACACTCTCTGGCAAATCCTCCACCAAGAAACCAAAAGTTCTCACTGTGTCATTTGTACTGGCAAATGAAAGTAACAGCGAGCGAAGAATCGTTCAATTCAGACAATCTGAGACGACAAAGTACAAACCTTTTCTATTTCCAGGGATGGAAACAGATGAGCGTTGTCAAAACCCCATTATCGAAGGGGAAAGAACTCGAAATCTTTTTTAGCTCGATCTCATGA
This sequence comes from uncultured Pseudobdellovibrionaceae bacterium, assembly GCA_964388665.1. Lineage (GTDB taxonomy): Bacteria > Bdellovibrionota > Bdellovibrionia > Bdellovibrionales > Bdellovibrionaceae > CALCCV01. The sequence goes on from CAYMBJ010000038.1 coordinate 38,265, forward strand.
ATTGATCGAACTGCGGGTGATTTTCTGACTGGACAATGTCGGAAAAAATTCCTTCTAGCGAGCTTCTTGCTCTCCTATTCTAGAATTGCCAATCTCCCAACTCGGTGATTGGCAATTCTCTGTGTGCGGACGAGGTCTTGAGATTTTAAGTTCTTTCGTGTTTGATCTGGCCAGGTTTGCAGCGTTTAACTGACCAAGATTTGACTTTAATCATTTGATTTGCTAACCTGCAATCGAGTCAATGTTACTGTAGCTGAATGGCTGATGTAAAAAATCTTTTTGTGGAAAAGGAAGAAGCTAAGCGCTACGAGGCATATAGGCCGCTTTATCATCATTTACCAGTAGCGCACTTAAGAGGGTTTTGGGGGCGGAATATTCCCAAAGCTTTGGACGTGGCTTGCGGGACCGGACATTCGACCGCCGCGTTCGCAGAGATCAGTGATTCTATCATTGGGTGCGACATTTCAGAGAGCATGCTGCTTGAAGCTCGCAAGAAATCTCAAGCTCAATTTATTCTGGCTAAGGCTGAGGAGCTGCCTTTTGATGACTCAACGTTTGACTATGTGAATATCTCTATGGCCTTTCAGTGGCTGGATCAACCTAAGTTTCTGAAAGAGGCAAAGAGGGTCTTGAGTGCAAAAGGCTATCTTGGGATCGATAACTATGGCTTTACCGGACGCTCTTTAGAGAGCGAACATCTCTTAGGTGCATATAAGTCATTCGACAAGCAATTCATGAGAACTCCGCCTCGAAATAAAAATTATCCGGATGATTGTGATCTTCAGACCGCTGGTTTTCAACTTGCTGAGACTTTCGATTACAACCACGACGTGCCGATGAACAAGAATCATTTTGTGAACTATCTAATGACGAGAAGTAATTTTTTGGAGCTTGCTTCGGAAGACCGTGTTTCAACACAGTTTCTAATGGATAAATTCTATGAGAGCTACTTCTCTGGCCAACAGCTAACGCTCGTTTTTCGTGGAAGTCTGATGCTCTACAAGCCAGTCTGTTGACGCTAGCCGAATCATGGTCGAATAGTCTTGGGAACACATCGACTTCTCGGTCTGGCTTCACCACAGAACTTTTAAAATTTTTCAGGTCGCGTCCGGTCGTAAGATTTGCCAACTTAGAAAGTAAAATCGAGCTCTCAAAATTGGGATTGCAGCGGGCAAATGTTAGCGTCCCAAAACTCTAGCACCAGAATTCGGTGCACCCATCGGCGAGTAAGACGTAAGCGAGAACTGAACCACACTAAAAAGATCTTGTGATCCTCCCGATGCGGTT